>JAZUJH010000020.1:0-146521 GCA_045642665.1 Treponema sp. | reverse complement strand
TGCAGTTATCTTGTTTGCTGCATCTTTTTTTTGCTGGTTTGACCTTAAATCAATCTTATAAAGGGCTTTGGAACTTCCGAATTTTATAGTAGGTCTTTGGGTCTAATTATTGACCAAAAACACTATATGTAGTAGAATATTATATATAGGTACACTATATATAGTGTTTGTGTATAAGTTATTTATTTAATGATAATACATAAAAATATGTTGTGGAAAAACTTGTGAATATCCATAACTCCTATACATTGATATGGTAAAATTAAATTGCCATAGAATATTTTTTTTAAGAGGTTACATAGATGAAAATCATCAAACGCAGTGGTGCTGAAGTTGTTTTTGATAGAAATAAAATCCGGGTTGCCGTTTCGAAGGCCAACCTGCAGGCTCCTGAGGGAGATCGCCTGTCAGAAAATCAGATAGACTCCATAGTTGATGATATAGAAATCGAATGTCATAAACAGGATCATGCCCTTAATGTAGAGGATATTCAGGATCTTGTTGAAACTCTCATTATGGAAAACGGTGCCTATAAGGTTGCAAAGCTTTATATTACTTACCGTTATCAGCATGAGCTTATGCGTACAAGCAATACAACTGATGCCCAGATTCTTTCGCTTCTTGAAGAAAATAATGAAGAAGTTAAGCAGGAAAATTCTAACAAGAATCCTACAGTTGTGTCGGTTCAGAGAGATTATATGGCCGGCGAAGTTTCTAAGGATATTACGCGCCGTTTCTTCCTTGACCAGGAAATCGCACAGGCTCATGATGAAGGTATTATACATTTCCACGATGCAGATTATTTTGCACAGCACATGCATAACTGTGACCTTGTAAATCTCGAGGACATGCTTCAGAACGGTACTGTAATCAGCGGGACACGCATTGACCGTCCTCATTCTTTCTCTACGGCATGTAACATTGCTACACAGATTATTGCTCAGGTTGCCAGCTGCCAGTACGGAGGACAGAGTATTTCCCTTGCACACCTTGCACCTTTTGTTGATGTAAGCCGCAAGAAGATTGAAAAAGATATTCGTGACACGATTGATGAAACTGGTATAGAACTTGATGAACAGCAGTTCAAGTATATGGTTGAGCGCCGTCTCAGAAGTGAAATTACAAAGGGTGTTCAGACAATTCAGTATCAGGTTATTACACTTATGACAACAAATGGGCAGGCTCCTTTTGTTACGGTGTTCATGTACCTTAATGAAGCAAAGTCTGAGCAGGAAAAGGCTGACCTTGCAATTATTATTGAAGAAGTTCTCATCCAGCGTACAAAGGGTGTAAAAAATGAACAGGGTGCATGGATTACACCGGCTTTCCCTAAGCTCATTTATGTTCTTGAACCTGATAACATTGATGAAACCTCAAAATATTATTATCTTACGGAGCTTGCCGCAAAGTGTACGGCAAAGCGCATGGTTCCTGACTATATTTCTGAAAAAAAGATGCTTGAACTTAAGGACGGAAACTGCTATCCGTGCATGGGTTGCCGTTCGTTCCTTACTGTTTACAGGGACCCTGAAACTGGTAAGCCTAAATTTTACGGAAGATTTAACCAGGGTGTTGTAACTCTTAATCTTGTAGACGTTGCATGCTCTTCATTCCGTGACATGGATAAATTCTGGGATATTATGAACGAACGTCTAAATCTTTGTCACAAGGCACTTCAGATTCGTCACAACCGCCTTATGGGTACAAAGAGTGATGCGGCTCCTATTCTCTGGCAGAACGGTGCTCTGGCTCGTCTTAAGAAAGGTGAGACAATTGATAAGCTTCTGTTCAACGGATATTCCACAATCAGCCTTGGATACGCAGGGCTTTATGAGTGCGTAAAGTATATGACAGGTGCTTCTCATACATCTTCCGAAGGTAAGGATTTTGCACTTGCAGTAATGAAGAAGCTTAATGACAGCTGCCAGAAATGGAAGGCTGAAGAGCACATTGATTATTCAGTTTACGGAACACCCCTTGAAAGTACGACTTATAAGTTCGCAAAGTGTCTTAAAAAGCGTTGGGGAACGATTGAAGGTGTTACGGACAAGAATTATATTACCAATAGCTATCATGTAAATGTTTCTGAAAAGATTGATGCGTTTACTAAGCTTTCGTTTGAATCAGAATTCCAGGAACTTTCTCCTGGAGGAGCTGTTTCGTATGTTGAAGTTCCGAACATGGAAAACAATATTCCTGCTGTCATGGCTCTTCTGAAGCATATTTATCATAATATCATGTATGCTGAACTTAATACAAAGAGCGATTACTGTCAGAAATGCGGTTACACCGGGGAAATTCAGATCGGAACTGATGCGGACAAGAAGCTTATATGGAAATGCCCTAACTGCGGAAACCTTGACCAGGCTACAATGAATGTTGCTCGTCGTACTTGCGGTTACATTGGTACTCAGTATTGGAATCAGGGACGTACTCAGGAAATTAAGGACAGAGTTCTGCATTTGTAAGGCGGTTTATGAACTACGGTGAAATAAAGAAAACTGATATTGCTAACGGAGAGGGAGTTCGTGTTTCTCTTTTTGTTAGCGGCTGTAATATTCACTGCAAAGGCTGCTTCAATTCCGTGACATGGGATTTTGATTACGGCAAAAAATTTACAGTTGAAACGGAAGAAGAAATTCTTGATGCACTTAGTAAGGATTTTATTTCCGGCCTTACTGTTCTGGGGGGCGAACCTTTTGAGGAATGTAATCAGAAGGTTCTTGCACCTTTTATGCAGAGAGTAAAATCAATATACCCTGAAAAGACAATATGGTGTTATTCGGGGTATATTTATGACAGGGACATTCTTCCTGAAAGCGGAAAGAGACATTTTAAGCATACGGATGAAATGCTCAAGTGCATAGACGTTCTTGTTGACGGTCCTTTTATTGAAGAGCAGAAGGATATTTCCTTGACATTCAGGGGGTCAAGAAACCAGAGAATCTTAAGATTGTCAGAATAGTTTTTGTAGCTGCCGGTGGAAAAATAGCTGGCGGCTTTTTTGTTTTAAAATTTTGTATTAGAATAAATTCAGCTAAACAAGCTAAAATCATTTTTTGGAGTGCATTATGAAGAAAATAATGTTTGGTCTTGTGGCTGCAGTATTTATTTTTTCTGCCTGCAACGGTGATGATTCGGCCAGAGAAACGGCTGCTTATAATGAATGTATAAGGCGAGATGACCTGAGGCTTATGGTTAATGGCACGGAAAGAATTTTTGCAAAGACAGGATTCGTAACTGTCATAAAAAAAGGTGGCACCGCTGTTATTTCAAAAGATACCTGCAGGGTGACAGATTCTGATAACTATGAACATTTTTCTGATGTCTTCAATACCAGCCGTGAAATTACCTTGAACGGTTTTGTGATGAGTAAATATGAAGTGACACAGGAACTTTATGAGTTTGTGACAGGAAAAAATCCGTATCCTGATGCTGAAAACAAGTACGGTTCAGAGATTCAGCGTCTGCGTCCTGTAGGGGGAGTAAACTGGTATGAGGCTGTTATTTTCTGCAATGAGCTTAGCAGACTCTGCGGTTATGATGAGGTGTTTGAAATTAGGAACATAGTAAAAAGTAACAAGGGAAAGCCTGGCGAGTATGTATATTCTGCAAAAGTTTCATGGGATTTAACTAAAAATGGTTTCAGGCTTCCTACTGAAGCGGAATGGGAATTTGCTGCGAGAGGAGGCGGAAAATCTTCTGCTGACTGGAAATTCAAGTATTCAGGCTCAGATAATTCAAAAATGGTAGCATGGACTGTTCTTACTTCTTCTGGATATTCTGATTATGATGACAGGTGCAGATTTCATGAGGTAGGGATAAAAAGACCTAACGTACTTGAAATTTATGACATGAGCGGAAATGTTAGTGAATGGTGTCTGGACTGGTACAGGAGTGTAACAGAAAACAAAGACTACAGTCATGGAAATACAGTTGCACATATAGGATCTGTTACTGATCCTGTTCTTGGAAAAGGGGAATATGATAATCATGTTATGCGTGGGGGAACGTATGCTGCTTCGGCAGGTGAATCAAGTTTGTGGCAGCGTCTTTCTGAACCTGCTTTGACAGGATATGGAAGTGCCGGTAAGACCTATGAAGGAATACGTCTTGTCCGAAGACCTTAGTTTCCGGGGGCCGCAGAAAATATTGGGCATCCCGGAGAAATATTTTTCAGAGATGCCTGAGAGTTTTAATCCCTGACATTACAGGTCCTAAGGCATTGTGTTTTCACAGTTATCCATAAAAACTTCAGTCTTTGGAGATAACATGTTTTAAGCAAGGTCGCTGTCAGCAAAAATATCCAGCAGCTTTTTTTGTAACCTATTTTCGTCCTAAGTCCATTGATTTATTGTAGGCAGCAGTTGCGGCTTCTATTATTGTTCCGCGGAAGTTGTGACGCTCCAATGAAGCGACTGCTTCAATTGTTGTTCCTGAAGGGGAGCACACGGCATCCTTCAGTTCGGAGATTGATCGTGAATCTTCAAGGGCCATTGCTGCAGCGCCTTTGAGAGTCTGGGCTGCATAAATGTAAGCCTGTTTGCGTGGTATTCCGAATCTTACGGCGGCATCAGCCAGGGCTTCTATAAAAATGAATCCGTATGCGGGACCGCTTCCGCTTATAGCCGTAACACCGTCCATTAATTTTTCAGGGACTGTTTCAACTTTTCCGCTTGTCTCAAGAAGTTTTTTTACAGTTTCATATTCCTCTTCAGAGGTAAAGGAATCAGGACTCATGGCTGTCATTCCCTGGCCGAAGACTGCAGGAAGATTAGGCATAATGCGGATAACGTGAGGTTTAACGAAACCTTCGGAACTTGCAGAGAGTTTTGAGTCCAATGACTCATGCAAAGTTTTAAGTGAAATACCTGCTGCCATGGAGACAAGGATTTTTTCTTCCGTAAATGATTTCTCTGTTTCCTGAAGTACATCCTTTACTAAGGCAGGCTTTACTGCAATGAAAATAATTTTGCACTGTTCAATGACCTGGCTGTTAGTTTTAGCAGCCGTACCTCCGATTCTGGAAGCAAAGGCCTGGGTTTTTTCGTAATGTCTGGCAGAAATTACCAGGTTCTGTCCTCCGAAAGTTTTAGCAATTGCTTCCATAATGGCACCGCCCATAATTCCGGCACCGATGCACCCTATTTTAATTGAATTAATGTCCATTATTTTTATCCTATAAAAAAGGTGGCCCTATAACTTAAGCCGCCCTTATATGAATCATTGTAATGATGGCATCCCAAAAAAATACTTTTTAGAGATGCCGACGAGTTTTGATCTTTGAAATTACAAGGCTTGAAACATCGAATTTTTAAGGTTACCTTCAAAAATTGCAATTTTTTGAGGTTCCCATAAGTAACTTTGAAATGCAAGACTAGAAGTTATCGTTGGCAATAAAAAGTGTGCACTTTGTTTTGCCTTCAATTAAACTTCCCAATGGATTATTATTTTTGCTGTTGGCAAGAATCATCGGAATTCCGTTTGAAGTTACTTTTTCTGCTGCCTGAATTTTTGTTCTGATTCCGCCTGTGCCGAAACTGTTTGTGTTTCCGATTTTTATTGTCTCATAAAGTTTGGGAATGTTTTCAACAGTTTCAATGATCTTTGCATCAGGATTTGTCTTAGGATTATCTGTATAAACTCCGTCAATGTCGCTGAAGAGAATCAGAAGGTCTGCGGTCCAGAGATTTGCCGTAAGGGCTGAAAGATTATCGTTGTCTCCAATCTTGTATTCCTCAAACGAAACAGAGTCGTTTTCATTTATAACTGGAACAACGCCTTCGTCTACAAGTGTAAACAGAGTGTTGCGCATGTTCAGAGTGTGGTGATAGTCTTCAAAGTCTTCCTTTGTGAACAGGAGCTGGGCAACATGAAGATTCATTTTCTTGAAGGAGGTTCTCCAGTTGTCCATAAGCTCTACCTGTCCTATGGCACACAGGGCCTGCTTGTAGTGCATATCACGTTTGTGTGCCCAGCCGCTTATTGCAGAAAGACCTGCAACCTGTGCTCCTGAAGAAACAATGATTATCTGCTTTCCCTGTCCAATTAAGCTGGAACATTCTTCTGCAAGGGAATCCATGAATTCTGTATTGATTGTACCGTCTTCCTTTGCAAGAGAGTTGCTTCCGAATTTTAAAACGATTTTCTTTGCGTTCTGAATTACATCCCGGATCATCTTATGTGACCTTCCCCGTCAATGAGATACTTTGTAGTGGTAAGAGCCTTTATGCCCATAGGTCCTCTTGCGTGAAGTTTCTGTGTACTGATTCCAAGTTCCGCACCGAAGCCAAACTCTCCGCCGTCCGTAAAACGTGTGCTTGCATTTACATAAACACATGCAGCGTCAATCTTGTTCTGGAACATTTTTGCATGTGTAATATCGTTTGTGACAATCGCTTCACTGTGCTTAGTGTTATGGCTGTTAATGAACTTGATTGCTTCTTCAACGGAAGCTACAACTTTTATGGCAACAATATTGTCAAGGAACTCATAGCCGAAGTCTTCAGGAGTTGCATGACTCAGGATGCTTGGCTTGTCGTCCCAAAGATCTGAAGGTTTGACGCTGTTGCTCAGAATTGAATAAGAAATATCATCTGCCTTTATCTGGACTTTGTTGTCGAAGGCTTTTGCAAGAAGCGGAAGATATTCCCCGGCAATGTGCTTGTTTACGAGAATAGTTTCAATTGCATTACATGCGCCCGGTCTCTGCATCTTTGCGTTCTTTGCAATTTCGCATGCCATGTGAAGATCTGCTGATGAGTCTACATAAAGATGACATACGCCGCTTCCTGTCTGGATTACAGGAACCTTTGCATTTTCAACAACTGCGTTAATGAGCTTGGCTCCTCCGCGCGGAAGAACAACGTCAATTTTTCCGACTGCTTCAAGAATCAGATTCACATCCTCATGGTCAGTGCTTTCACAAAGATAAACAGCTTCCGGTACACCGTTGCTTCCTGCTGCCTTGAGTCCCAGCTTGATTGCGCCTGTGAGAATTTTGTTGGATTCAAGGGCAGAAGATGAACCTCTTAGAAGAATTGCGTTGCCGCTTTTGTATGCAAGCGCAAATGCATCAACTGTTACGTTGGGACGGCTTTCGTAAATAATTCCGACAACACCGAGAGGAACGCGTACCTGTCTGATGAGAAGTCCGTCAGGAGTAGTCCAGCCTGCAGTTTCTTCTCCGACAGGATCAGTCTGGCTGATAATTGTCTTGAGTCCTGTCAAAATGGAAATGAATTTTTTTTCATTAAGTTCAAGACGTTCCACAAGGGCTTCTGACATTCCGTTTGCACGGGCCCTTGCTACATCGCGTCCGTTTGCGGCAAGGATAACGTCTTTATTTTTCTTTATTGATTCTGCAACACAACGTAGGGCATAGTTTTTTTTTGCCGCTGTATGAAGGGCAAGAGTTTCCGCTCCAAGTCTTAATTCATCACAGACTGAATTAATATCCATGGGGTCCTCCGACTTACATTTCTTATTTTTATTTTCGGGAATTATTTAAATTTGTTTTGTGAAAAAAATTGCCTGGTCTAATAGTTTGCAAGAAAATACATTCCCAAAAGGACAGCGATTCTTGTTTTTTCTGCAGGCCATTTTGCATCGGGAGGCAGCTCCTTGAAGTACCACCAGAAGATACCGAATTCGGGGTCAATATGGAGTGCGTAATCATCAAAATCTTTAGTCTTTGTCTGATTTCCGAACATAAGATAAACTACATCTTCAACGATTTCAAAGAAAAGTGAATATGCAGAAGCGTAAGATTTTTTTTCAAGTTGTGCAGTGAATTCATCCATGTGGTAGAGGACCTGAGCTTTAAGAGATTCATCAGTTTTTTCTACCCAGGTTTTCTGGATGAGAAGAACGAGATTGTTATGGAAACTTGAAATCAGTTTTCCTTCTGAATCTGTAGAAGAATCAGCTATTTTTTCAAAACCTTTTCCCAATTCCAGTGCCTGAGCAATCTGGACTCCAGCTTTTATAACTTCCTGTTCTGCTTCTGATTCCAATAAAGTGTTCATTGCATTGAAGGAACTGTCGTCTACAAACTGTTTAATTAATTCGTTTCTCATAAACGATATTGTAAATATTTACAGAAAATGTTTCAAGTGGCACGTAGAAACGGTTATTTATTCATTTTTTTTGTCCATTACTTCATTCGTTTTCGTAATTTATAGCCGCCTCTTTTATTGATGAACGAGAATGTTTTTTAACCTTTTCTTCGTACAGAAGTTTGTCCGCATCTTCCATAAGCTGTTCAAGATCAAATTTCTTGTCATCAAACGGGACAGCCCCAAAGCTTATGCCTATGTGGAACGGAGGCTTCTCTTCGGCATACCATTTTGCTTCAGCATTTTTAATCCTTTCACGGATTCTTGGCAGGAACTGTTCAGTGATGCCGACTGCAACAATAACAAATTCATCACCGCCCATTCTTCCAAGAACATCCTGGTTTCTGAATGTCTGTCTGAGAATGCTGGACATTGTTTTGATAGCAATATCACCGCACTCATGTCCGTAGGTATCGTTAATTCCTTTGAGACCGTCCATGTCCGCATAGAATACAAGTCCTGTCTGTTCCATTTCAACAGCAAGGTCAATGGTCTGCTGTCCGAAGCTTACAACTCCGCGCCTGTTATAAAGACCTGTAAGTTCGTCGGAGAGACTGGTGTGGGTAAGCTCATTGTTTGAATGTTCAAGCTGCTTGAGCATTACACGCTGATGCTGTTCAGTTGCCGTCTTCTGTGTGAAGAGAATAGCAGAGCTGAGGGTACTTGAAACCATGGAGAAAGCTGTATCGTAAAGTGCCCGGTGCAGGTCACCCGGTTCGTAAATTACATAACCGAAAACTGAATTCCCGTAGGCAAGGGCTTTTACAAAGAGAACTCTGCGCCGGTTACTGAATATTCCTTTTGGGAGCAGCTCTTCCTGGGGATTGAAATTTATAAGCTTGTTACTGCTTTCGTTCTGGTCGCTTCCTCCTTTGAAAGTAAGTTCGTCATAGCACATCATTATCTGTGCTCTTGCTGGAAGTTCAAATTCCGTGTTCTCCTGGGTATTTATCTGGCGTTCAAATAGTATTACCGCGCAGGAACGGATATGCAGTGAAGGGAATGCATGCTGAAGGTTCGATAAGGCACTTCTGATGCTGGTAGTTTCGTTTGCGCTGTTAAAGAATTCACGCATCAGAAGAACTTCATGTTCCAGTGTAAAGTAGTCGGAACTCAAAGTCTTAAGGTCGTTTTCACCGTAGTTGACTGTATTACCTTCATCGTCTATGTAGTCCGTAGTTTTGTCCTCAGCAGGAATGCATCCGCAGGAGTGACGCAGATTCAGTGTACAGTGGGAGGCAATCATAAAGTTTGCGGAGGTTTCCTCCGAATAGTTTTCAAGGTAATCAACAGTGCTTCTGCAGATTCTTGCGGACTGTACATCAACTGTTGAAAGCGGAATCCTGTTGAACCTTGCGCGGAGAATATTGTCACAGCCTATGAGCCTGAAGTCACGGGGAATACTAAGGTTGTGGCTTGTCACGAAGTTTGTTACTCCTATTGCCATGTCATCATTCAAAGCAATGATGCAGTCAGCGGGCATAAGCTGTTTCTGATAAAAATAAATCATTGCTCCGTAACCGGAGTGTTCTCCCAAAGTTCCGTAGAAAATTCGTTCCTCTTCAATACGTATTCCGTTTTCGCTTAAAACCTGGAGACATATTTTCAGGCGCATCATATTAATCTGGTGCCCCTTTGATCCTGCTATGATATTAAAAATTCTGCAGTGATGCTCAGTAATCATGTGACCGATTAGCTGTCCGTAAACATCCTGGAAGTTGCTTAAATATTCGTCGTCCTCGTTGTTGATTCCCTGCAAACTGATTTTCGGAACCGCACCGTATTTTTTTTCCTGTGCACGCAGATATCTGTTTCTTTCCTTGTCAAAAAAATCAGAAGTTATTATGAGGCCGTCCAGATTTTTTGGAGTGATGTGAGTGTAAATGGAAGCCTGTTCGTTTGTTGCACTTTCGTTAATTTCTCCTCCGCCCGGAAAGACGATGAGGTCCATGTTACGTTCTGCACAGCGCTCCTCTACAGCATTCAGAATATCAGTGCTAAGTCCGTTATCAATGGTGCTGATCTGTAAACCAATTCTCTTACGCATTTCTTCCATAAAATTTACCCGCTACTTCTAATTATATAGCGAATTTTTTCATAAACAATTTCATGTTAAGTTTTTTGGCAGGACGATTTATGATTACGGTTCCGGAAAAATATTGTGCATACATAAGAATTATCTTTTAGGGATAACCTTATGGGAACTTCTAAAAACTTCAGTTTTTTAGAGGTAACTTTAGAAATGCGATGTTTAAAACTGCGCCAATCCAGCGGTTTTAAACTCGACGGTGCTCCTCAATTAGGGTCTAAAGAGGTGCCCTTATTTTAACCTCAGGTCTGACGGAAGTAGACTGTTGAATATTCGCCTGTCAGTTCAAAGCCGCTGGAACGGTAAAGGTTAAGTGCTCCGAGATTATTTTTTTTGACGTAGAGCACAAGATTTTTTTCTTTTACTGAAGCAATTTTTTTTGCCTCTTCCATTAATGATTCTGCAATATGTTTCTGACGGAATTCTGGTTTTGTATAGACTCCGCCTATCTGCATGAAATTCATTCCCTCTGCAGTGAAGTGAAGCTTTGCACAGAACTGAGAATTGTGGAACCTGTCCCGGGAGTCTGCAATGGTGCAGGCAAGTATCCGGGAATTTTTTATTAGCCTGTCCAGACCAAGCCTTACTGCAGCAGGATTCAGTTGTCCAGGAGACGAGATGCCCTGGGGAAGGACTTCTTCTTTTATGTATTCAAGCTGAAGGGGCATAAGGTTTTGTGCGTCACTGGGCTGGCAGATTATAATATTGCTGTTGTGTGCAGAATTGGGACTGATGTATGTTTTCTTGCTGTAATGGAACAGATAATAATCTTCTTTGCAGGTTGGATTGTTCTGAATGAGGTCTGCAACAAATTCTGCCTGAGATTTTTCTGCATTTATGCAGCTGATTTTTTTTGTCCGGAGGAAGTCACAGAGAGTATTTCTGATGTCCTTGTTCTTTTGCGGAAGGCATAAAAGTAAAGTGCCTCCGGGGGATATTGAAAAGGCCCCGCTTATCTGGTCATCCGACAGAATTATATAAAGACCGTCACTTTTTTTTATGATTTCTTCGGCAAGGGAGCAGCAGAACTTTTCGTAGGGAACCAAAAAGTCTAGTGCCTCTGCAAAAAGTGCCGTGTCATTCTTTGCACGAACAATGCAGCAGTTTTCAGCAGAAATAATTTCAGAGGAATCTTCGTGAAAGGAACTGCCGCTTATGTTCGGAATGTTTATCATCAGTCTAGTTTCTGAAAGAGTGGATAGGAGCCGGAATTCTTCCGCCTCTGTTGATGAAGTCAGCACATCCGAAGCTGCTGACCTTCATGCAAGGCATTCCGCCCAAAAGTCCGCCGAATTCAACCCATTCGCCTTCCTTCTTACCCGGTGCAGGGATAATTCTTACGGCTGTCGTCTTTGAATTTACCATACCGATTGCAAACTCGTCAGCCATGATACCGCTGATTGTTGTAGCAGGAGTGTCACCTGGAATGGCAATCATGTCAAGACCTACTGAACAAACTGTTGTCATTGCTTCAAGTTTTTCAAGGCAGATAGAATTCTGCTTGACTGCGTTGATCATGCCTTCGTCTTCTGAAACAGGAATGAATGCACCGCTGAGACCTCCGACGTTTGTGGAAGCCATGACGCCGCCTTTTTTTACCATGTCAGTAAGCATAGCAAGTGCTGCTGTTGTTCCTGGAGCACCGCATCCGTCAATACCGATTTCTTCAAGGATTCTTGCAACTGAATCCCCGACTTCCGGAGTAGGTGCAAGTGAAAGGTCAAGGATACCGAAGTTCACGCCAAGGCGACGGGCTGCTTCCGTACCTACCATCTGTCCCATGCGTGTAATCTTGAAAGCCATCTTCTTGATGCCGTCCGCAAGTTCATTGATAGGACGTCCCTTATATTCACGGGCCGCAGCAAGAATAACACCAGGTCCTGAAACTCCTACGTTAATAACAGCGTCCCCTTCTCCAGGTCCGTGGAAAGCTCCTGCCATGAACGGATTATCTTCCGGTGCGTTGCAGAATACAACAAGCTTTGCGCATCCGTTACATTCGCAGTCCTTTGAAGCTTCTGCAGTCTTTTTTATAGTTTCACCCATGAGCTTAACGGCGTCCATGTTTATGCCGCTCTTCGTGGAACCTACGTTTACACTTGAACATACGTAGTTTGTTGTTGCAAGTGCTTCAGGAATTGAATCAATAAGGATTCTGTCTGCAGGAGTGATTCCCTTCTGTACGAGAGCGGAGAAACCTCCGATGAAGTTTACGCCAAGTTCCCGGGCACATTTGTCAAGGGTTTTGCAGTACTGCACGTAAGATTTTTCACCAGAAGCACCTGCAACCAGGGAAATTGGAGTAACGGAAATGCGTTTATTGATGATCGGCACTCCGTATTCTTTTTCTATGTCCTGACCTACGCGTACAAGATTTGATGCGTAGCGCATGATTTTGTCGTAAATCTTCTGGTTTGCTTTCCTGGCGTCGCTGTCGGCACAGTCCAGAAGTGAAATGCCCATTGTAATGCAGCGGACATCAAGTTTCTGCCTCATGAACATATTAACTGTTTCTTCAATTTCTACTGGTGAAAAAATCATAGTATCCTCTAAAATGCGTTGATTCTGTCTATTGTACTGAATATGGAGATTTTATGCAATTAGTGTATATTTATACAATAATTGTTATTCTTAACTTTGTATCTTCCGGTGAACAACGGATTCCCGGGAAACTTAAAATTTTGGATACGCCGATTTGAATTTCTGCTGGCAAAATAAATGTCTTTTCATGATCAATGACACTTTTGCTTTGCGGAAATGTGGGGTCATAAAAATAAAATGCGGAAGATTTATTTTTGCATCATTAATAATACGGAATGAGTTTTTCCGGTTCTGTTCTGGAGATTCAAATTCCTAAGATTCTAATTCCTGCTATGATTTTTATTTTCGGTTCTGATTATCTGTGAATGCTTTTTTTTATAGTGTTTGTTACTAATTTTTTAATTGACAGCAAATTGTTCTGCGTAATAGAATGCCTTAATGCAAACAGTTGATTTGGATTCAAAAAATGTTAAGATTCATGGCCGGCACATATTCAAGGATGATGTCCTTTATCTGATTCATTCAGCCTGTGGTATTTCTTTTTTAAGTGATACAACAAAATTTGTTGTCAGATTTTTAGGTGACGGTACATCTGCAGTTGCCGCCAGCCGCTACAGTATTTTTGTTGACGGAAAACTTATTCTTACGGGAAGTCCTTTGGAAAATTCAAAAAGCGAAACAATTAATGTTGGTACAGAAAAAGAACTTCATCTTATAGAAATTTATAAGCTTACGGAAGCTCACCAGTCTTATCTTGGAATCGCTGAAATTTTGGTTGACCAAGATGCAAGGGTGGAGCTTCCTGCGGAAAAGAAATTCAGGATTGAATTTGTAGGTGACAGTATTACCTGCGGATATGCTGTTGAAACCCAAAGTGAAAATGATGTTTTTACTACCGGAACTGAGAATGCACTTAAATCTTATGGCTGGTATGCTGCAAAAGAACTTGATGCGGAAATTGAATGCTGTTCTTACAGCGGATTCGGCGTGATTTCCGGATGGACGGAAACTGGTGAAATAAATGATACCGGTCTTCTTCCGAAGTTCTATGAAAAGCTTGGCTTCAACTGGAATCACAGGATGTTTGAAAACGAGACATGGAATCCTGCATCGTATAAAAAAGATGCTGTCGTAATTAATCTTGGAACAAATGACATCAGCTGGGCAGGAACTGAAGAACGTAAGGAAGCGTTCGCACAAGCTTATGTCGAGTTTTTAAAGTACCTACGAAAACTGAATCCTGAATCCATGTTCATTGCCTCCGTAGGCATAATGATGCAGGGTGAACCTATGGCACCTTATGTTGAAAAGGCCTGCAGAATGTACAGGGAAGAAACTGGGGACACAAAAATAAGATACCTGCATTTTGGCGTACAGAAAAAAGAGGAGGGCTACGGTTCAGGATTCCATCCGACTGTAAAAACTCAGATGCGTTGCGGAAAACAGCTTGCTGATTGCTTAAAGAAATATCTGGTTCAGGACTGATGACTGCTTTTGTTTTGGGCTGAAAGTTTTTGTAGAGGCATCACTGATAATTTTGAAAGCTGCATTTCTAAGTATCTCCGGAAATTGCGATTTTTGTATAGGGCATCTCTAAAAAATACTTTTCAAAGATGCCTGCGAGTTTTAATCCTTGAAATTCCTTGGCTTAAAACATCGCATTTTCAAAGTCATCTCTAAATATTGCAATTTTTAGAGATTCCCTATATTCCATAAAATATTCTGTTTTCTGTTGTGAAATTATGTTATAATGGAATCATCAGGGAGGAAAAATGGAAAAAAACTTAGAAGAAAAAACAATAAAAATGCTTATTGAAAATGCTTTGAACATGCTTAATTTTTCTTATGTTCCGTATTCGCATTTTCATGTAGGCGCTGCTCTTCTGACAACTGATGATGAATTATATACTGGCTGCAACATAGAGAGTGCCTCCTACGGGGCAACAAACTGTGCTGAACGTACCGCCATTTTCAAGGCTGTCAGCGAAGGAAAGAAACACTTCAAGGCAATCGCTATAGTTGGTGGTGCTGAAGGTAAAGTTACAGACTATTGTCCGCCTTGCGGAATCTGCCGTCAGGTTATGAAGGAATTCTGTTCAAATGATTTTCCGGTTGTTCTGGCAAAATCGGTAGATGAATACAGAGTGTTTACTCTTGATGAACTTTTGCCTCAGGGCTTTGGACCTGGTGATCTTGGAGTCAGCAGCTAATTTTTACATCCGTATAAAGGGAACGCCTAGAACTAAGGAAGATTGGTTTTAGACGTTCCCTTGTTTTTTTGATCAGAACATTGAAGAGTTTGCGTTGAATCTTATAAGCTTGTAAGAATTTTCAACGTCATACCGGACTGAAAAAAATGTGACGCAGGAGTTGTCCTCATCAAAAAGGTCAATAAGAATTCCATAGAAGCAGTCTCCTGTTTCTATGTCGTAGAGGTCCATGATGTATGCGTCAATCCATTCGGCTGTCTCTTCTGCATAGGCATCAAAATTATCGACTGTAAGAATTTCAAAGTTATCTTCACTTAAAGAAATATCAAGCTGCGATGAAAGATATTCATTAACAAAGTCTGCATTGAAATCTTCTTCGGTTTCATAATATTCATTGTAACTGAAATTGCCCAGATAGTTTGCGTCGCTATAATCTTTATCAAAAGCCCATGCACTGAAAACTGCTGTAATGCTTATTGCTGCTGCGGCAATGAGTTTTTTTATGCTCTTCATAATAACTCCGGCTGTTAAATTTATTTTACTGTTTTATTCTTTTTTTTATTGTTTGTCAATGTTAGAGAATGCAGACAATATGTTTTATGGCATCTCTAAAAATTACTTTTTAGAGGTTACTCTTAAAATAAAATATCCCCGGGACGGACCCAGGGATTAAAGGAAGGTCAGAAAACTTAAAGAGCTGAGTTTCCGGGCTTCCGGTTTAATTGTCAGATGCCTGCCGAATTCAGAACTGCTGAATCTTTGCTGCACTGAATATCGTGTTCCAGGTTTTGTTTCTGAAAATTAGCAGATCTTTGTCATATCTTCAACATCAGCTTCGTAATCAACACCGTCAACATCAAAACCGTTGATAGCAAGGAAGTCGTGGCGAAGACCTGCAAGGTCTGTAAGTTCCTCAACATTTGCTTCTGTAACCTGTGGCATAATCTTGTCGATTTCTGCCTGTACGGAAGGATCAAGTTCCCAGTCGTCAACACGGATTCTGTTTTCTTCGTCAACAGGAACAGTACCTGCTGCAAAGTTATCACCTGTGTAGAGACGTTCTGCAAAGAGACGTTCCATCTGCTCAATACAGCCTTCATGAGTTCCCTTAGCCTTCATGACCTTGAAGAGAACACCAAGGTATAGAGAAATGATAGGGATGACTGCGCTTGAACGAGTTACGAGACCCTTGTTTACGCTTACAAATGCAGCACCGCCCAAAGATTCTTTGAGTACCTTGTCAATGCTGTGTGCACGTTTTTCAAGATCCTTCTTTGCTTCACCGATTGTTCCGTCACGGTAAATTGCGTGGCTGAGCTGAGGTCCTATGTATGAATAAGCAACTGTGCGGCATCCTTGTGCAAGAACACCGGCTTCAGAAAGCTGCTTGATCCATCTTTCCCAGTCTTCACCGCCCATAACCTTTACAGTGTTTGGAATTTCATCGCCTGTTGCAGGATCTGTTGAAGCCTGTGTAATTTTTCCTGTCATCATATCAAGGGCTGCACCTGCGTAAACCTGGTTGATAGGTTTGATAACGCTTCTGTACATTACCTTTGTATCCGGGTCTGTGCGGACAGGGCTTGCGAGGCTGTAAACAACAAGGTCAAATTTCTTTCCCCATTCCTTTGCATTCCTGATAACTTCTGCACGGGTTTCATCACTGAAAGCATCTGCGTTAAGTGTAAGAGTCCTGAGACCTGCAGCTTCTGCTTCCTTGTCGAACTGGAGGTTGTTGTAATATCCTGGAGTTCCGAATTTCTTTTCTGTTGCAACCTTTTCAAAAGAAACGCCCATTGTGTCTGCACCGTATTCAAATGCTGCACTGATGCGGCTTGCAAGACCGTAACCTGTAGAACATCCGAGAACCAGAACTGTCTTAGGACCGTTTCCGCCTTCAGAACAGGACTTGATTCCTCTCTTTGTTTTCTGGCTCTTTACATACTGAATCTGGTTTGCTGTTTCCTTTGCACATCCGATAGGGTGAGCGTTGATACAGATATTGCTGCGAATCATTGGTTTGATAACCATAATCTATACACTCCTTGAAATAAATTTTGTAATCTCTAAAAACTTTGTCAACTGTGCTTTTAGATTTTGTCCTGTAAATTTTAAGTTGTTAATATACAACGACTTAATATATAGCTTTAGTAAAGGAACCTCCGGAAACATAATTTTTGGAGGTTCTTCATTAAAAAATAGGTACTAAATTGTAAATCACTTTGACATTTTTTGTCAATGTGTCTAAGTTTAATTTCCGTATACTGCGGTACAAAAATTATCGGGAGTCTCTAAAAAGATTTCTTAGATATGTCCTATTGTATAGTTGCAGGAAGGATGTTCAGAATATCAAGGCAGCCGTCTGTTAAAGGTGCGTCATATTCCTTGCCTTCAAAGACAACCTTAATCTTTTTAAGATATCTTGTTCCCTGTACAACGTAAATGTTTGCTGATTTGAGTTTTCCGTCCTGCCATTCAATGTTCATTTTAAGGTTTCCCTTGATGTTTACACCGTTCAGCTTACCGTTTTTCCATTCCGGCGGAACTGAAGGCAGAAGATTTATGTAAACGTAGCCGCAGTAATATTCGCTCTGGACAATCATTCTTGTAATTGCAGTCAGGGCTCCGAAGTTTCCGTCAATCTGGAATGGAGGATGATTGTCAAAAAGGTTAGGCAGAGTTGAATTTTTAAGAAGCGAATTAAGGGATTCGTAACATTTTTCCCCGTCATGAAGACTTGCCCAGAAGTTCATGATCCATGCCTGTGACCATCCTGTATGACCTCCTCCGTTTTTCAGACGTTTTTCAATAGTCCTGCGGCAGGCCTCTGCTAGTTCTCTGTTCCTTTCATAATTTATGCTGCATCCCGGGAAAAGTCCGTACAGCTGGCTTATATGTCTGTGGCCCGGTTCTGTTTCTTCATATTCGAAAGGCCATTCACGGATTGTTCCTTCCTTTGTGACAGCAACGCCTTCTATTTTGGAAAGAAGGTTTCTGTATTTTAGAACATCGCTGTCCGTGTCACTTATGCCCAGATCCTTTGCTGATTCGATTGTAGCTTTCAGAAGATGCTCAATGATGCGGTTGTCCATGTCAGTTCCGTAGCTGAAGGAACCTTCCTCTCCGTTAGGAAGACGGTAGGTGTTTTCAGGAGATACTGAAGGTGCAACAACTGAATACTTAGGGTTGGAAATAGATGTGACCATGTATTCAGAAAAGAAATCGCAGGCTTCCTTGAGAAGATAGAAATTTTTTTTGAGGAATTTCATGTCCTGTGTATATTCAAATTGTTCGCGTATATGAGTTGCAAGCCAAGCTGCTCCTGTCACCCAGTAGGTTCCCGGAATCCACTGGTCCTGCGGTGCACTGTCGCCCCATATATCCAGGTTGTGATGGAAAAGGTAACCTCCGCACCCGTACATGGAAATGGCTGTCCTTTTACCGTTTTTGTAAGCTCTTCTGATGAGATTGAAAAGAGCTTCGGAAGTTTCTTCCATGCAGCACATCTGGGCAGGCCAGTAATTCATTTCAGTGTTTATGTTGATTGTATATTTGCTTCCCCAGGGAGGATCCATGTGACAGTTCCACAGCCCCTGAAGATTTGCAGGAAGTGTACCTGGTTTGCGGCTTGAAGAGAGAAGAAGATAACGTCCGTAGTTCCAGTAAAGTTCTGCAAGGGCAGGATCCTTTGTGTGCCTGGAAAGTAGTTCATCAGTCGGAAGTTCCGCATAAAATTTTTCTGCGTCCTCATGATGTTCCTTTTCAAGTTCCAGGGAGATTCTCCTGTAAAGCTGGGAATATTCGTAGACGTGAAGCTTCCTGGTGTCATCATAGGTTCCGCTTGAAGCAAAACAAATTTTCTTTAACGCCTCATCCGTGCACCAGGTTGCAAGTCCCTGCTGGCTTCTGTGAATGTTTCCGCCACGTTTGCGGTATGAAGCTTTTCTGTATGCTGTCTGGATGT
This sequence comes from Treponema sp., assembly GCA_045642665.1. Taxonomy (GTDB): domain Bacteria; phylum Spirochaetota; class Spirochaetia; order Treponematales; family Treponemataceae; genus Treponema_D. The sequence continues at coordinate 127,600 of JAZUJH010000020.1, read as the reverse complement.
CAATGTAGATTGTAACATCGTCACAGTTTTCTGCAACAAGGCAGTTTCCCTGGACGCTTATGCTTCCGCCTGAAATGTTTGCATTTGCCATTGCGCAGAAAGGAATTCCTGTTGTACTTTGCATGGCAATTGTGTCGTCCTCAAAATTCACAACCTTTCCTGCAAAGTTTCCTCTGTCAAAGTAGGCCCTGAAATTTATGCTCTTGGGAGTTGAAGCGGAAAGATGAATGACGATTACATCAAGAAGTGCGGAGACAAAAACTTCTCTTGTATAAGTTATTGAACTTCCGCGGGTATTCTTTGAAAGATATGCAGTGCTTGGCGTTTCTGAATCCGTGCAGAAGGATGTCTGGAATATTGCGTTCTCAAGATCAAGTTCACGTTTGTAAACAGATACATTCTTGAACACCTTGCGGTCACATGGCAGGGGCCCCTTGACTCTTTTGTTTTCCGGCGTAAAGAAATCAATATGAAATTCACCTGCAGTCTGGTAAACTGTCTGCTGGCTCGGACATCCTGTCATTGTTCTGAAAGCGAGGTCCTGGGCTTCCTGAATCTGGGATGCCGCAAGCATGGACCTGATTGTCCTTAGAGAACTTTTGCAGGACCTGTTGTTTCTGTCCCTGAAGGTTCCTGACCAAACTGATTCTTCGTTAAGCTGTATAACTTCGCTGTCAATGCCACCGTAAACCATAGCGCCCAGGCGTCCGTTTCCGAGAGGCAGGGCTTCGTTCCAGTTTTCAGCAGGTTTTTTGTACCATAAGCGGTTCATAGATTGTCTCCAAATATTATGCGGAAACCTTCAGACATTATAGTCCTGGAGGTTATTTTTTGTGGGAATCTCTAAGAATTGCAATTATTAGCGATAACTTTATGAATGCGATGTTTTAAGTCCCGTAACTTTACGGGTCAAAACTTGCAGGCATCTTTAAGAAATATTTTTAGGGATACCCTTTATGCCTACAGTTTAAAGATGATTTGGAATAAATGCAACAAAAAAAATTCGGTGAATGGCAAAAAAAGAATTTTATTGTAGAAACCTGGTATAAATGTTATAATACGTGGGCGTAATTTTAAAAAGGATGCTGCAGTTACATGAATTTAAATTTCATAAATAAAGTCAATTCACTTATGAATAATTCCAAGATGGGAAAAAAACTGCTCATCCTGTATACCGTTGGATTTCTTTTTCCGATACTGCTTGTTACTGTGCTCCTTTTTTTATGGCTTTACAGAACTCTTGAGCGGTGGCAGATTGTTCAGGCGGAAACTTTTCTTGAACATACGGCGATGATGTATGAGAAAATTATTGAGGGAACGGAAAGTCTGAGCGACAGTCTTTATATTAACAAGAGAGTGCAGGAAACTCTTGCAACAGAATTCCTTGACCGGAAGGAAGTTTATGACCGTTTTCTTGAGCTTGACTTTCTCGATGACTTTCTGAGAAGCGGAAACAATCTAAGTTCGTTCAAATATTATACTGAAAACAAAACTCTTCTAAATAACGCATACTTCAGTCAGGTTTCTCCTGAACTTTTGAATTCCTTGTGGTACAATACCGTCAAGGAGTCAAGGGGAAATATTTTTTGGATGGTCCAGAAGGATAAAATCACACAGCAGAATATTCTTACAATGGCACGTCCTGTACGTTCCACAAATGACGGATCCTATCTTGGAATTCTGTGCATAACTTTGGATTCGGATATAATCCGACGTATGCTTTTCACTGAAGGGAAAAGCAAATATAATCAACAGCTTTTTTTTCTTGTTGACGGGGAGATTGCCTTCTGGTCTGACATGGAGCCTGAAAATCTTGAACTGAATGACACTATGCAGGAAAGTCTTGGAAGGGAAGGAGTTTCTGTTGTAAAGACAAAGTGGAATAAAAGCAGGTACAGTGTTCTCATGAGGACTCTCAGAATGCAGAACGGACATTCTCTTGCTCTTGCCCAGTTCATTTCCCGTTCACAAATTTTCAAGGCGGTCTTCGGAGGAATTTTTGTTTTTCTGATTATCATTGTTTCAGGTGCAATGCTTTCTGCCGTAATCATTCAGACATTCGGAAGATATTTTGATACGAGAATTTATCATCTTAAAAAAGAAATAGACAAGGTCATTCAAAATGATTTTGAACTTGGTGAAGGTCTTGAGGGTGATGACGAATTTACAGATGTCCATAGGGCTTTGGAATTTACGACAAGCAGCATAAGGACTTTGATTTCAGAAGTGTACCAGAATAAAATTGAGCAGGAAAAACTTATTGCGCGACAGAACGACATACGTTTCAAGATGCTTGCAAATCAGATAAATCCTCATTTTCTTTTTAATACGCTTGAAACAATTCGTATGCTTGCTTTGGCAGATGGAAGCCGTGATGCTGCGAAGACAATAAAACTTCTTGCAAAAATTCTGCGTCATAATCTTGATGTGTCTGACCGTCCTGTTCTTATTGAACGGGAAATTGAGGCGGTGGGAAATTATCTTGATATACAGCATCTGAGATTCCAGGACCAGGTTTCATACGAAATAAAATTTTTGTGCCCCGTTGCGGGAATAGGAATACTTCCTCTTCTCATTCAGCCGATAGTTGAGAATTCTTTTTCCCACGGACTTGCAAAAAGAGAGCCCGGAGGGTTAATCAGCATAATTATTTATTCAGATGATGACGGTAATCTGAAAATAAAGATCAGTGACAACGGGTGCGGAATGTCCACGGAAAAGCTTGAGGATATCCGTAAACGTCTTGAGACTGATGACGTTGAGAAAATAAGCAGTTCAATCGGTATGGTGAATGTGAACCAGCGAATAAAATTGTTTTACGGAAAACAGTACGGTCTTGAAATAGAAAGTGTCCAGGGAAGCGGAACGACTATGATTCTTACGGTTCCCAAAGTTTATATTCATGCGGAGGTATTAGATGAGCAGGGGTTTGTTGAAAGTTCTGATAGTAGATGACGAAGAGATTGTTCGCAGAGGGTTGAAAAATATTATTGATTGGGAATCTCTTGGTTGTACAGTTTGCTACGAAGCCTCAACTGCAGAAGAGGCCCTGGAAAAAATCAGTTCTCTCATGCCTTCCATTGTGATGCTTGATATTAACATGCCGGGCATGACAGGAATAGATCTGCTTGCGGAAGTCAATCATGATCATAAGAAATATCAGGTCACCCCGAAATTTGTAATCCTTTCGGGGTACAGTGATTTTGAGTATGCGCAGAAGGCAATAAATTATGGGGCCAAAGGTTATCTTGTAAAACCTGTTGACGAGGATCTTCTTGAAGAAAAAATCAGAACTCTTGTTGCAGAAATCCATATAGAAGATGAGGATATTTTTTTGCGTTCAACAGCACTGGAGGAAAAACTTTCCAGACAGTTCTCCCAGATGTTTTTGTTCGGGTCAGTTGATGATGCTTTTGTTCCCGAAGAGGATACACCGGACAGATACAAGGTTGCAATAATTTCGCCTGAACTTTGCGGTTGTGCAGGTCAGTATCAGATGCTCAAGAACGCCGTCAATGAATTCTTTAAGTTCATGGACTTCATGGCTTTTTCCATGGAGCCTTATTATGTGATTGTATTCAAGAACGAAAGCGAAGAATCTGTTCAGCGTCATATGGAACGTTTCTGCAATCGCATGCACAAAGAAAAGACAGGTTCCGTTGCTGCCTTAGGGAAAACTGCTTCAGGTCTGCAGGGGGCTCTGGAAAGTTATCTTGAAGCACGCACTGTGTTTTCTCAGCTTTTCTTTTTTACGGAAAAATATTTCATCACAATGAATGATGTTGAAAATGATAGGGATTCAATGTACCGCCTTGATAAGTCAAACATAAAAATCAATATGAATAAATTTTTTGACTGCATCGGAGAACTTGTTCAGTACATTGAAATTTATGATCTCCAGAAAATCGAAGAAATTCTACATGAACAGGAGCAGTGGCTTCATTCAACTAAAATCACTGTCGAGCAGATGAAGAAACTGTGCATGGCTTTCATAGTCGATACCCAGAATGCAATCCATTCAAAGCATCCAGAAAAAGAACTTGATACTGTTTCGGCTCTTGACCTTGTGAATCTTATTTATACGCAGAATTATTTTTCTGATGTGATTTGCATTGTTCATGATTTTATTTTCGGCATCGCTGAAAATTTTACGCAGAATTCTTCCAGCTCCACTATAATGAAAGTCATTCAGTATGTGCGCTCAAATTATAATACGGATCTGAAGCTTGAAATGCTCGGCAATTTGTTTAACTGCAACAGCGCATACCTGGGGAAAAAATTCAAGGAATATACGGGCGTTGCCTTTAACACTTACATGGACATTATCCGCATAGACCAGGCGAAGGAAATGATTTTGAAGTCGGAGCTGAAGATTTATGAGATTTCAAAGCTTGTGGGCTACAGCAACACAGATTATTTTTATCTGAAGTTCAAGAAGCACACGAACATGACTCCGAAAGAATTTCAGAAGTCAGGCGGAACGTTTGTGGGTGATGATGAATAAAATTATGACATCCTCGGGAAGTAAAATTCTTTGGGATGTTCATTGATGAGTGAGCAGCGGAAATTAAAATGTATAAGAGAAAGTTTTTTTTGTTTTCAATTTTTTTTCACATTGCATTTTCTTCCTGTGTCAAACAGGTAGGTGAAAACGATCTGTCATATTATAATCCTGTTACATTTAGTTTTTATAGTGAAGACCAGGTTTGCAATATTTCTTTTAATGATCCTGTTGCAAAGGAAATTATAAAGAGGACCGGAGTTACTCTTGATGTGCATCCCTATTTTAATGAACAGGATATTCCGCTCATGATTTCTTCAGGAAATTATACAGATTTTATTTATGCAAAAAATGATATAACTCATCTGATTGATGAAAAATCCGTTGTGGCACTGGATGACTATGTTGATGAAAACGGTAACCATATAAATTTAATTGAGGAGTACGGAGAAAATTTCAGGAAGCTTTACGGAAAGGAACTTACAAAACTGAGGCACACTGACGGACATATTTATTCCTTCGGAACCTTTGAAGTTCATAGGCAGAACCTTGAGCCTGATGCAACTTTTCGGCTTCAGTTCGCTGTTCTTGATGAGCTTGGGTATCCTGAAATAAAAAATATTCAGCAGTATGCAGACGCAATCCGCGCTTACAAAAAAAAATATCCGACCATCGGCGGAAATGAAACAATAGGTCTTTCACTTTTGACAACTTCCTGGCACTGGTACATTAATTTGTCAAACATGGCGAATTATATAATAGGTTATGCGGATGACGGTCAGTGGCTGGTTGACAGGGAAACTCTTGAGGCCAAATATAAATTTCTTGATCCTGAAATCAAATGCTACTATAAATTTCTTAACGAACTTTACAATGACGGCACACTGGATCCGGACAGTTTTACTCAGGATGAAAATACATGGAAAGAAAAAATTTCTTCGGGAAGAGTTCTTGGAATCGTCAGTCCCAAGTGGGAGTATGATGACGCAAGAAAAAATCTTATAGCTTCCGGAATGGGTGAGAGGACCTATGCCGCTCTTCCTGTTGTAGCTGATGAAACAAAACATAAGAATCCGTCTTTAACTGACTACGGGTATTCAGGCGGCTGGGGGATAAGTATTTCAAGGAGCTGCAGAAATATAATCCTTGCATTCAAATTCATTGACTGGATGTGTTCAGAAGAGGCCCAGGTTTTAACGAACTGGGGAATTGAGAATGTGAATTATTATGTTGAAAACGGTATACGCTATGTCAGTGAAGAGGAAAGATTTTTTTCTGAAACTGATGCACTTTATTCAAGGAAAACCGGAATAGGCTTATGGTGCTATCCATTCCCGCAAATGGGAGAAGGTGCCAAGGATTCTGCCGGTGACTGGATAACTCCCCATTCCCGTGAAAGTATAATAAAAAATTATCTGCCGGAGGAACGTAAAACTTTGAACGCTTACGGCGTAAAAATGTGGCACGAACTTTTTCCGGGTGCGGATGAACTTTACAAACCTGTGTACGGTCAGCTTTGGCAGTATCAGCTTTCACGTGAACTTGCAGAAAAAATCAGTGATGCCGATGACTACGTTCATAATGCCCTTGTAAATTCAATAGTATGTGCTCCCGAGAACTTTGATTCTGAGTGGGATAAGATGGTTCAGGTTTTAATAGGAATGGGAGCAGAGGATCTGGGAAAGGAAGTTACGGGGTTAATAAAATCTAAACTTGATTTATGGGGACTGAATTAGTTTTCAGGAAGGCCGCTCACTTCAGCATATTTTTCGGTTTATTCTATAACCTTGATAAATATTTAAAAGTATTGTATATTTATGCACTATGGAACAGCTTAAAATTTTATTGGCCAAGGGAAGAATTTACGAATCGGTTTATAAATTGCTCAGTGATGTTGGAATTTCACTGTACTTACCGGACAGAACATATTTCCCTATAACAAATCAGAAGGATCTGGCATTTCAAGTTGTGAAGCCCCAGATTGCAAGCGCATTACTGGCTTCAGAAAAAGCTGACATTGCTTTTTCGGGTAAGGACTGGGTTTATGAGAACGGTGTGCAGGATTCTGTTGAAGAAATTATGGACCTTGGATTCGATCCTGTCCGTATTGTGGCAGCGGTTCAGGAAAGCCAGAATTTTGATGAAATCATTTCAGCTCCTGTAACAATTGCAACGGAGTACCAGAACCTGAGCAGAAAGTGGGTGGAAGATAAAAAGATTTCGGGAACAGTCTTCAGGACATGGGGAACAAGCGAAGGTTTTGTTCAGGACAATGAAGATTCCATAGCCCAGATTCTTATTGACAATACAAGCACAGGTTCATCGCTTCATGCAAACCATCTGAAGATTGTGGATACTCTTATGGAATCATCCACAAGACTTTATGCTTCAAAGAAAGCTCTTCAGGACCCTGAAAAGAAGCAGAAGATCATGGAACTCAAGATGCTCTTTGAGACAGTTCTCAATGCTCGTTCAAGAGTTATGCTTGAAATGAATGTTGCTCAGGACAAGTTTGATGATCTTGTCAAGGGGCTTCCTTCAATGCGTTCACCAACTGTGAGCCCTCTTTTTGAAGGCAACGGTTATGCAGTTAAGATTGCTGTAAAGAAAAGCGAAGTTCCTACACTTCTGCCCAGACTCCAGTCTCTTGGAGCAACGGACATTGTTGAGTATGAACTCCGCAAGGTAATGATCTGATAGAGGTAACTCAAAAAAAAGCGATGCTTTAAGCCTTGTAGTTTCAGGAATTAAAACTCGAAGGCATTTCTGAAAAATATTTTTGGAGATGCCCTGGATTATTTTGGAAGTAAATATGAGCCGCATTGTAACAGTAGAAAGAAATACATCTGAAACACAGATAACTCTTACGCTTAATCTTGACGGGAGCGGAAAATGTAATGTCCACAATCCGCTGGGATTTTTTGACCACATGCTGAGAGCCTTCTGCAAGCACGGAATGTTTGACCTTGAAGGAACTATAAAAGGTGACCTGCATGTAGACCAGCATCATCTTATAGAAGATACGGGAATTACACTCGGTCTATGTTTTTTTAGGGCCCTTGGAAACTGCGCCGGTATTTATAGAAGCGGATTTTTTATTTATCCTATGGATGAAAGTCTTCTGCAGGCAAGCGTAGATTTCGGTGGAAGATCGTTCTGTGTATGCAATGCACAGCTTACAAATATTCCTTTGGTTTCAATCAGCCCTGACGGTTTGCAGTCAAGTTTCCAGACGGACTGCTTTGATGATTTCTGGCAGGGCTTCGTGAACGGAGCAAAATGTAATCTGCATCTTGATACAATCCGGGGAAGAAGTGATCATCATAAGATGGAAGGTTTGTTCAAAGCTGCTGCCCGTGCAATGAGAGCTGCAGTTGAAATAGATCCGAGGCGTAACGGGGAAATACCTTCTACGAAAGGTGTAATAGTTTAAGGAGGGCCTTGAAATTTTGGCCCCATAGATTTTTGGGAGGATAAGATGGACAGTTCTGAAGAAATTTTGAATTTATTACGGGACAACGCGCGTATTTCGGTGGAAGATATTTCTGCCATGACAAAGAAAAGTGTTGAAGAAGTCAACGCCATAATCCGTCAGTTTGAAAACGACGGTGTTATTATGAAGTACGCGGCCATTATCAATCCTGAAAAAGATATAGGAACAAAACAGAAAGTTCGTGCGGAAATTGAAATTCAGGTAGCTCCTGAACGTGAGCACGGATTTGACGGTATTGCAGACAGAATTTACAGATTCCCGCAGGTAAAATCAGTTTATCTTATGAGCGGCGGATATGACCTTAAGGTCGTAATTGAAGGTGACACTCTGCAGGATGTGGCCCTTTTTGTGGCACGCAAACTTTCCACATTACAGGGGGTTCGTTCTACAAAGACACACTTCTTCTTGAAGACGTACAAGGAAAATGACATCGTCTACATAGAAGAAAATTCGGACAGTCGTGAAGGGGCAATGGCATAATGAATACAAGAGAAGACAGATTCAGTGAATCAATGAAGAATATACCGCCTAGCGGAATACGTAAGTTCTTTGAAATGCTCATCGGACATGATGATGTTATTTCTCTTTCAGTCGGGGAACCGGACTTTCCGACTCCATGGTGCATGAGGGAAGAGGCTTTCTATCATCTGGAAAAAGGTCACACAAGTTATACAGGCAACTGGGGGCTTCCTGAACTGCGTGAAGAAGTTGCAAAGTATATGCAGAAGTACGACATGCATTACAATCCTCAGAAGGAAATACTTGTTACTGTTGGTGCTAGTGAAGGTGTCGATGCTGTTCTCCGTGCAATTCTGAATGAAGGGGACGAGATAATTGTCTGCCAGCCTTGCTACGTAAACTACGTGCCTCTTGCAGAGCTTTGTCATGCAAAGGTTATACCTGTTGATACAAGCGTGAACGGATTTTATCCCACAGCACAGCAGATTGAATCAGCTGTTACTTCAAGGACGAAGGCAGTGATGATATGTTCTCCTAATAATCCTACGGGAACAATGATTCCTAAGGATGAACTGGAAAAGATTGCGGAAGTTGTCAAGAAGCATCAGCTCTGGTGCATAAGCGATGAAATCTATTGTGAGCTTGCATACGATGGAGCTGAACATGTTTCAATCGGCTCCTTTCCAGGAATGAAGGACTATACAATAATCCTCAACGGTTTTTCAAAGTCCTTTGCCATGACGGGATGGAGAATCGGTTACATTGCAGCTCCCGGAGATCTTCTGAATCAGATTGTGAAGCTTCACGGTTACAATACAATCTGTGCACCAATTTTCAGTCAGTATGCAGCGGCGGAAGGTTTGCGCAACGGCTGGTCTGAAGTTGAAAAGATGCGCGTAAGCTATCAGCAGCGACGTAACCTTATGTACAAGGCTTTCTGTGACATGGGGTTTGAAGTTCCTGAACCTTCCGGTGCATTCTACATGTTCCCAAGCATCAAGAAGTTTGGAATTTCCAGTGAGGAGTTTGCAACAAGATTCTTCAAGGAATATAATGTTGCTGTAGTTCCTGGAAGCGTATTCGGTGAAGGCGGGGAAGGCCATATCAGATGCTGCTACGCCACATCCCTTGATAAGATAAAGACTGCGCTTGACAGAATGAATACTTTCATTAAAACACTTTAAATATTTCATCATACTTGTTAAGCATCATAAAAAAGTATTATAATAAGGACAGGGTCTGTAATTTTTTTTACGGATTCTGTCTTTTGTTTTTGAAATTCAGGATATTTCTGGAAATATCATTGAGATGTCTGCGGTCTTAAAATTCTGAAAAGGTGATATTTTAATATCGCATTTTGAAAACTGTTCCCGAAAATTAAATTTTTTCAGGAGCTCCATTAACTTTTTGCTGTAAAAGGTGTACTTATGGAATATATTTTTCCTTATCTTATTGCCGGTGTAGTAGTTCTTTCTCTTGCAGTGCTTTTCATTGTTGTCGCAGGGAAGAAGGGCTCCGTTGGAAAAAAGTCCAATAAATCCAGAACCCAGGCCCAGATTATAAAGGAAGCGAACAAGCGTCTTGCAAGAAATCCTAATGACCCGGAAGGTTTGCTGGATTTAGGAAATTTGTATTTTTCAAACAAGGTATGGGACAAGGCTTATCCTATCTATGATACTCTCGCAAAGATTGCCGGAAAGAATAACGGTGTAGATGCTTTTACAGCAGTTCTCCGGTGCGGAATCTGTGCCCTCAATCTTGACAAGCTTCCTGAAGCAAATGCGAATCTTATTATGGCCTATAAAATTGACGGACAGAATTTTGATGTCAATTATTATATGGGCAAGCTTTTGTTCAAGAACAAGGACTATGAGAAAGTTATTCCATGCCTGAAGAAGGCTCTCATCATTAATCCTGAGGCAGAAGGCATTCAGCTTATGCTGGGACAGGCATATTATTCTTCCAGGCATTATCACGACAGCATCCCGTGCTTCAAGAGTACCCTCACGGAGGATCCTTCAAACAAGGAAGCACTTTTCTGTATGGCAGATGCAATGGCCCAGGAAGGTCATGCAGATAAGGCCATCAAAGTATTTACTCACCTCAGGCCGGATCCTGTATACGGTGCAAAATCTTGTCTGAGGGCAGGCGTCTATCATATGAATCTCGGAGACTTTGCAACTGCAGTCCAGGATTTTGAAATCGGACTTAAACATGAGAACACTTCTCAGGATGTTCTCATTGAACTTGAATATAACATGGCCCGCTGCTGGTTTTCTAAGAACCAGTTCGGAAAAGGTCTTGAATTGCTAAACAGTATCCGCCTTGTGAATCCTAACTACAAGGATGTTAGTGCACTTATTGCCCGTTACCAGGAACTCAGTCAGAATACGAACCTGCAGGTTTATCTTTCGTCCGGTTCAGGGGATTTTGTTTCCTTGTGCCGAAGATTTATAGCCGCAATGTACAAGGGTAATCATGTTAAGATCATGGACATTGATGTTGGTGTTTCCTATACGGATATCAATGCTGAAGTTGATACCCCGAAATGGCAGGCGGTGGAGGTTTTCAGGTTCTTCCGCTCTACAGGTTCAACAGGTGAGATTTATGTTCGAGAACTTCACGGCCATTTAAAGGATGTAAAAGCTGACAAGGGAATATGTGTTTGTGCGGGAACTTTTTCTGAGGAGGCTCACAGATATATTGAAGGCCGTCCCATTGACTTAATAGAGAAGCCTCAGCTTACAAAGATCCTTAAGATGGTTAATGTATGATTTTTTTATACGGATACCGGTGCCGGAAAAATGGCTGATAAAGAAAATTCCAAGGGTGAAGTAGAATTGGATTCTACTATTTTTGATGATTTAAAACGGTGCGCTGAATATTACGGATATGCTTATCAGCCGGCGGATTTTTGTACGGAAAAGAGTAGAATATGTTCCTGATTTATGATGTGCTTGAGATAACATGAAGGAACGGACCAGCTTTTCAAATTTGTATGCTTCCATTTTTGCAATTCCTGCTGCATTGTTTTATGCGGTAAATAGTCCGTTTTCAAAAATCTTATTGAAAAACATTGCACCGACTTTTCTTGCAGGACTTTTGTATCTTGGAGCAGGAATAGGAATCGGGATTATCTATTTATTTCATATTAAAAATGAAGATTAAACCGAACGGCTTACCAGACTGAATTTACCATGCACCATTGGTATGATTCTGCTTGATATTGCAGCTCCCATTTATCTGCTGATTGGAATTAATTTAGGCTCAGCATCAAATGCATCTTTGCTGGGAAATTTTTAAATAGTTGCAACCACAATAATTGCATTGGTTATATTCAAAGAAGAAGTTTCCGGGAAATTATGGGCCGCCCATCGGATTAATAACTTTATCAAGCATTTTGCTTTCCTTTGAAGGCACAGACAGCTTTAATTTTTCTACAGGCTCTCTGTTTGTAATTTTAACTACCTGCTGCCGGGGACTGGAAAACAACTGTACAGGAAAGATTTCCGATAAAAGCACTTATCAGATTGTAATGCTAAAAGGTATTTTCTCAGGAACTGGTTCCATCATTATTTCGTCGGTTCTGGGCGAAAAGATTTCTGCGTTCTCTTATGCAGTTATGGCAATGGGAATGGGTTTTGTTGCACACGGTTTAAGTATTTTTATGTATGTCCGGGCTCAGAGAAATCTGGGAGCAGCAAAAACAAGTGCTTATTATGCATTTTCTCCTTTTACGGAATCCATACTTGCAGTGGTTGTAAATGGAGAAAATCTGAATGCCATGTATTTTATTTCATTTGGAATAATGCTTGCAGGAACTGTTTTTGTTGTTGCTGATACGATTATAAAACATCATGCACATGAACATACACATGTTATTACTCACAGTCATAATGGAACAGTTCATACTCATGTCATTACACATTCTCATAATCATAATCATTTTTCAGGTTCAGAGGAACATATTCACAGGCACGAAGAATACATGAATTCTGAAGAACACCGGCTTGCTCATTGCTAGTTTTGATTATTTCCATTACAGGAAAGAAAAAAGACATTTCTGATGGTACTTAGTTTACTTTCATTTGTAGCGTTACGCGGAATAACTCCTGTGCCTGCAAATCCTGCATCTCCCAAAACTTCTCTTGCATAAGGAAAAATTCTGCGTCCCGTCAGTGGGCAGGCCTTATATTTTCCTGTTTCTGCTGGTGCCAAAGAAAACATGTGGTATTATCAGGACTACATGAAGATACACAGTGTGCAAATGACATTTTCTCTCTGTGAAGAGGAAAAACTTTCAGGCGCTCAGCGGATATCTTGAAAGCGGATGTCCAGTTTAGTTTTTTCTGATTACAACAAGATTCCTTTCATGGTCCTCCAGAAAAGGTACCGTGAGAGGGATTTTTTTATATCCGTCTATCATCATTGAAACAGTTTCCATTTCTGCAATAATCTTTTCGCTTCTTGCCTTGTAAGCTGCAAGGTATCCGCCTTTCTTAAGCATTCCCATCAGAAGTTTTGTAATCTTTGTGTCAAAGGGATGGAAGGCTCTGAAAACTTCAAGGTCAAAGGATTCCTTTTCCACCTTATCCGCCTGAAGACACAGTACCTTGACATTCCTGAGTCCCATCTTCTTTATGGCGCTTTCAAGGAACACGCATCTCTTTTCCATGCGTTCAACAAGAGTAAAATTTCTTTCAGGGAAAGCTGCTGCCAACGGAATTCCGGGACACCCGCCTCCAGAACCTATATCTCCTATGCGAATATCAGTTCTTCCTTCGGCGTCAAGTTCCTTAAGCAGTGAATCCAGGTGATGATATGCCGCAAGAGAATCAAGCACATGGTTTACGGCAAGGTCATCTGCGGAATCAGCCTTCATAAGGTTGTAGGTCTTATTGAATTCCATTACCGCTGATATATATGTCTCCAGCTGATTTTTCTGGGCTTCATTTAATGAGATTCCAAGTTTCTCAATGCCTTCGTAAAGTTTCTGTGTCATTCTTTCTATTCTCCAAGGTCAATTAAAAGTTCAAGTTTCCAGTCAGAATCTGTTGTTCTCATTGTAACAAGATTTCCTGTGCGTGTTGCCTTAAGATTTTCTCTCTGGGAAAGCTGGTACAGGAAAGAGTAAACATTGAGCCTGTCCTGTGTAACAGCTGCCGCTGCCGTGTAGTTCTTTAATCCCGATTCCGCCTCAAGTCTTGTAAAGAGAATATGGAATGTTTCTGAACGGTTTTCTCCGTCGCTAAGATATTTCCTGTCCCCTGTCACAAGGAAGGTTCCGTCATTCTGTACTGAAGAAATATAAATTTTCTGGCAGGTCCTGAGAATATCATAGCCGTTTACGGAGAAGCGGATTAAATGAGGTCTGGATGTGTTTTCCTGTTCTGCGGATTTTGCTGCAGAAACTTTCTCTGGAGCTGCTTCACTTGAAATTTCTGTTCCTGATGAAGCGTGTACAGTTTTCTGGGAATTCTGAAGCTGCGTGAGAAGGTTTCTGAGAAGAAGTCCTGAAGTTGTGTTGATTTGGGCGCTGTAGAGTCCAAGTTCCGGGGAATCTGTAAGTGAAAGACTGTGCTGTGAAGAGCCGGAGTCGCTAAGTTCCAGAATCTTATCAAGAAGACCTTCATTATTCAGGTTCTGGATGTCGCTTGCGGTTAAACCTGAAACTGCTTTCCTTGCATCAGCTTCCGTGTCCGGTGAAGCGTTTGAAGATTCATTGTCTTCCTTTGGTTCAGTTTCAGAAATTGTTTCAGGTTTACTGCTTTCCCCCGTATAGGCCCGGTTCTTGCTGTTGCCCGGCATGTAGAAACCGTTGCCTATTGTAGGGGATGTTATTGTAGGCATTGAAGGCTGTGGTATTGTCTGAGTGTTTGCGTTCAGTGCAAGTGAAAATACGGCTGCGGTGATGCTGAAAAATTTTTTAGAGACTTGCAAGGCTTTCCTCCACAAATTCAAGACGGTGAGTAAGTTCATTTATTGTCTTTGTAAGGCGTTCACGTTCTTTTTCAAGTTTTTCCTTGGGATCAGAATTCACTGCCTTCCTTCTCATCATTGATATAACCGTGTCAGGACTTTTTCCGCTTTTGATTGCGTCCTGGGCCTTCGCTCTTTCTTCAGGTTTTTTTAGGGAAGCCACAATTTTCATGTTGTCAAAGCCCATGGCTGCATCTTCCTTGGGAAGGAGACCGACTTTTGTAATGGACTGTGCTGTTGTGCGGGGCATCTGGAGAATGCGGTCAAGATAATCTTCGTAGCGGATGTTTGCCTCTTCGCAAAGCTGGTGAGCCTTCTGGAGTTCTTTTCCGAATTCCTGCATGAGCCTTCCGTTAGGCTCAATATATTTCTGCTTAAGCTGCTGTGTGAGTTTTTCAAGGTCAGGAGAAACTGAAAGGTCAATTCTGTAGTAGCCTTTCTGCTCTGCAACATCAAGAAGAGAGTGGAACTTTGCCCAGAAGTAGTTTGTATGGCAGCGTGCCTTGTGAGGAGGTTCTCTTCCGCCTGCGGCCTTAATATCTTCTTCATTGCAGAGATGATGAGTATATTCATGAATTGCAGTGTAGATAAGTTCATTTTCTGTCTGGAAATTTTTGTTGTGCAAAAGAATCTCACGGGAATCAGGCTTGTAAAGACCGTTCACTCTCTTACTTTCCTTTCCTGTCATTGTAACAGTGAATTCGAGTTCAGATTCCTGAATATCAAGAAGCATTTCCTTAAGCTTTTCATTATCCATAATATATTCTCCTTTGTTTTTCGGATTTAAGTTTACTGCTGAGGCAATTCTGTTTCGGCAGATTCATTCGCTGAATAAAAGCGGGCTTCCAAGAAACTGACGGACTGTGTTTCCGGAATCTTCTTCAGGAGCTCCCCTAGTTTAGAAATCCCATGCTGCCAAGAATCAGACTTGCTGCAACTGTTGCGGCACTTTCCGTTCTCAAAATTCTACACCCCATGGAAAGTCTTGTAAACCCTGCTTCTTCCAACATTCTGCGCTCATTCTGGGTCCAGCCTCTTTCACTTCCGATCGCTGCAACTGCATCCAAATGGGGTGTGTTAGTTAAATCTTTGTTCTGTAAAAAATTAAATAAACTGTCTTTTGCGTTCACGTTATCAAGGCACATCTTTATGGTTCCGTCATTTATTTTCATGGAATCAAAACATTCCTTGAGGGAGCTGTGCATGTGAAGTTTCGGAATATGGGTGCTGGCAGCCTGTTCCGTTCCTTCAAGAAGCATCTGGTAACCTGCTTCACCGGTAGCAAGATCTGATTTAAGGTAAGATTTTTCTCCCAGTTCGGTAATTACAAGATGTATTTCCTCTGTGCCAAGACCTGAAAGATCTCGCAGAAGCCTTTTCAGTTGTATGGGACGCGGGAACCCGATAATCATTTTCAGAGGATACAAAGGTTTTCCATTGCTTTTAGGTTCAAAGCTGAAGGAAATTGTGCCTGCCGTATAAGTCTTTCTTCCGTCGGAAACCTGTTCCTCATGGGTATCAATTGCAGTAATAGTTGCAGTTCCTGCTTCACCGTCAATTATGCCTGCTGAGAATGAGTCGTTTACGTTTTTGTGCAGAATTTTAATGATATGCTGGGCACGAGGGTCCCGAATGTCCAGCGGCTTGGAAATTTCTTTCTTCGTGAAAAGACAAATGTTCATTGTTTTCAAGATTTTATCAGATAAAAGTGCAAAATTCAAGGTTGGCTGTTACTTTTTGGCGTCCGGATGGTATATAATATACAGGGCATCTCTAAAAAAATTAGAGGTCCCCCGTACACGTAGTTATACGATGAAATTATTTGACAGCAGATTCTGTCTGAAGCTTAATATTCTTTTTAGAGGGAGCACAAAATGAAATCTTTTATAAAGAAACACTGGTATTTTATTTTCCTGCCGGCTGTTTTGTTTGTGTTTACAGGATGTGATTTACTTTTGGGTGTCTTGCTTGCACTTCTGGGCGGTAATTCCAATATGTCACAGCTTGATAACGGTGAGATAGGTAATGTATACGCAATTGCAGGTGACAAGGAAATTTGTGTTTACTGGGAATCCGGTGATCTGACTGACTGTACTGTGACTGTTTCCTGCGATACTATAAATGTCAGGAAGACTTTCTCCAATAAGGAGAATGCATATGTTTTTACGGGACTGAAGAACGGCTATGAATATTCCTTTACCGTTTCTACACGAGTTAATGAAGTGTCAGCGAAGGGTACTCCTTCTTCTGGTAATGTAAGGCCTGTATCATACAGTAACGGATCGAATGCCTGCATTGAAGTAGGAAACGAAAGCGTTATAAAAATCAGCGGCGTAAAAGGTAAGTCTGTGCAGGCTGTGAATGTTAATCATGGAACAAATGAAATTCCTGCAACATCATTGGCACGCACTTATGTATCGGGCATAGAAAATTCATCCCGTACTGCAGATGCTTCTGGAAAAGGTACTGACATATTTGAATGCACGGATGATGAAACTTTGTCTTCCGGCCTGGGATTCATAAGGGAATTTGTACCTCCGACTGAAATTGAAATAGAACCGGCCTCTTCTTCCCGTTCATTGAATCTTACGGAAGAAACTTATGAAAAAAATGCTCCAAAGGTCGGACAGCGCCGTTATGTTTACGTTGACAACGATTCTAATATCAGCAGGTTCAAGCCTAAAATGGCTACATTGCGTGCAATTGGCTATGATGGCGGCAACAAGGTTACTTCAGATTCCTGTGATAGCGTGGATGAGAGTAAAATAGATTGTCTTGTTTGGGTTGTGGATGAGTATTGGGGCACATCCTCTGCCGGAAACAAGGTTGATGCTAATGTCTGCAGGGACATAGCTGAAAAGTTTTCTAAGAACTATAAGTTTGAGCAGAAAATTTTTGGAGATATTTCCAGCGAGATGTATTCATCCAATAGTAAGGAAGCTTCTCTTGTTAATATGTCTACGGGAAAGAGCGGCGATTATGTGAATATAGTTCTGTATGATATAGGTGTTGACTATAATTCTGACAAACCTTGCGGTGTCGTGGGATATTTTTATAGCAAGGACTATATCATGAATCCTTCTACTAGTTATGAGGATGTGAAAAGCGGATTGCTGTCTGACTTGAGCAGATGTTCCAATGAAGGAAAATTTTTTTATATTGATACTCCCTTTGCAAATCTTTCAGGGGTCAGTAAAAGCGGATATGAATACAAGGGAACAGGAAAAGCCAGCGAAACTGTAATCAGTACTCTGTTCCATGAGTTCCAGCACATGATTAATTTTGCCCAAAAGAACTTGAAAGGGGTTCAGGTTACTAATACGGACACATGGTATAATGAAATGCTTTCAATGCTTTCCGAGGACCTTATGGGAGAGTCGTTAGGAATTTCTTCGGAGGAAAAAGTTGATGTTTCCCGTCTCAGGGGGTACAACAATTACTACTTCCTTTCTGGACTTGCTGAATATAGAAATGATGATTATGCTGTTGTTTCTTATTCTACAGCCTATGCACTGGGAGCTTATCTTGCAAGAAATTATGGCGGTGCAGGACTTGTTCACGAAATAAGCACAAACAGATGCTACGGTGCTGAAAGTATTGTAAATGCTGTGAATAAAATAAACAATACAAACTATACTTTTGACCAGCTTGTTGACGAGGTTGTAAAGGCCAGCGTATTCAGAGATTCTTTTGCCAGCGGAAAGGGTCTTCCTACATTCAACAAGGCTCCTGCTAAGTCAACGAATATTAGTTACGGAACTAAGACAACATCCCTGAAGGGCATTAACTTGTTCGGTGAGGACTATAAATATCAGCTGAACAAGGACAATCCTTCTCTTTATAATTACGGGCCTGTAAATTTTATTCCTACTTCAAATTATAATATTCGTTCCCAGGGATTCATTGTTTATGGTCATGGAACAGCAGCTTCTGATGAAGTGACAGTTTATGTTGCACCACGTAATTCAGGTGAGAAAGTTATGATCTGCATTCAGGATGCAAGGAAATCTACTGAAAAAGATACGGCTGCAGTTAAAACTCAGCAGCAATAAGGGAAATATCGTAAAAAAATTGTATTTTCAGTTTTGTTCTGCGATATTTTAAAGGGACATTCAGGACTTGAAATTTCCGGAGGTCTCTTATCCGGAATTATAATAGATGCCCTATAGTTTTAGGGAATTTTGTTAAAGGAAAAAAGTATGGGATTGTTCGGTAAGAAAAAGGAACTTACTCCTGCTCAGACAATGATCGAGTCTGTATGCAAGGTGAAGAAAGGTGAAAATGTGCTGATTATTGCGAACCCTGAGACTAATGTAATAGCCCAGGAACTTTTTTCAGCATCTGTTGATGTAGGCGCAAACCCTAGTCTCATTTTTCAGCAGAAGAAGACATTGCTTGATTCCGCTGAAAAATCTGTAATCGGGGCAATGAAGTCTGAACCTGATGTCATTTTTTCGGTTTCCGCAGGAAAGCTTGGCAAGGATTCAGCTGGAATTGCGGAGCCTTATAGGACTGAAGACGGACGATCTTTTGATAATATCTTTGACTATCTTCTTGATGGCAAGAAATGTACCCGTGCAGTGTGGACTCCCGGCATTACGACTGATATGTATGACAGGACAGTGAACATTGATTATAAGCTGCTCGGTGAGCGCTGCAAAAAAATGTGTGCCCGCTTTGAAAATGCTGTGAGCCTTCATGTGACAAGTTCAAACGGTACGGATATAAAGGTTCCTGTCAAAGGCAGAAAACCTCTTGTGGATAACGGCGATTTCAGTCAGCCTGGTAGCGGAGGCAACATACCTTCCGGCGAAGTATTCATCAGTCCTGTTGTAGGTTCCGGAACAGGGGCAAAGGCTAATATAGCTGAAATTGTGGCAGGAGCAGTTGAAAAGGTTTCGGGAACTATTGTCGGTAAAGGTGATGACCAGAATTGCGGAGGGAATGAAAAATCTATGGCACAGGAGACTTCCGGATGTGAGGGCCTTATTGTGTTTGACGGCAGCATTGCTGTTGGTTCAGGAACTCTTCTCATTAAGGAGCCTGTCCGTGCTAAAGTTGAAGCAGGCTTTGTGACTGAAATCACAGGAGGAGAAGAGGCGTCAAGACTTCTCAAGGACATTCAGGCTGCAGAAAAAGAGGCGCTTGCTCTTGAAAACTCAGGAAAGCTGCCGAAAGGTATGGGCGCAGTTTATAGCCGCAACGCACGAAATATTGGTGAACTTGGAATAGGTCTTAATCCGGAAGCAAATATTACAGGCGTAATGCTTGAAGATGAAAAGGCCTTCAGGACCTGTCATTTTGCAATCGGACAGAACTATGATGGAGATGCTCCTGCTTTAATTCATTTTGACGGTCTGGTAAGAAATCCTACGATTGTTGTAACCTATGAAGACGGATCCGAATTTACTCTTTTAGACAAGGGGGATCTGAAGATTTAGTATGAAGAGAATACGTTTTTTGCTTACACTTATTGCTGTTTCAGTTTTTGCGGGGCCTTCATTCAGTGATGAGCCTCTTACGAACCGTCTGCAGCTTATTAATACGGCAAACTATGGTGAAGGGGGCGGAAGTGGTGCCGGAAATCTGCCTCTCAGCGAAGAGATAAGTTCCGGAATATATGATGAGGTCTGCAAGGATTATGTTGCTGCTCATGCTGTAGAACTTACGGGAACATTTAAGGTAAAAGGTTTCGGGACAAAAATTTTTATTTTGGAAAATGCTGTTGATTCGGAAAACAATAAGCTGAATGAAGTCAGCCTTTACATTGACAGGTCAAAAAGAAATGAGTTCCTAAAACTTAGGAACAGGAACATAATGGTGAAGGGAGTTTACTACGACAACACTTTCCTGGTTTTTGAATATGCGGAATGCTGAACAACAGTAGATTTCATTCGGACTAAAAAAATAAGGACCTTCAGGAACATAGTTTCTGGGGGTCCTTTTTAATATTGTCTTCAGGAATTAGGGCATCCCTAAAAATTGCCGTTCAGAGATGCCTGCGAGTCTTTAAGGATATCTCCAAAAAATGCAATTTTCTGTGGTTCCCTTTATTTTCTGTTTACTTTCTGCGCATAAAGGATTGCTTCGGAAGTCTGGACGAGTGTTTCCCTGTTCATTGACTCCTGGTCCTTCAGCATTGCGGCAGGAACTCCGTAAGCTCTTTCAAGGTCTTCTGTCGTCATTACTTCTTCCGGCGTACCGAAGTCCATGTCCCTGTTGGGGTAGAAGAGAATCACTTTGTCTGCATATTTTCTTGTAAGTTCAAGCTCATGGATTGATATGAAAATCTGAGTCCCTGTTTTGCGGGAATATTTTTTAAGGTATTCAAGGGCCCTGTGCTTCTGGCCGTCTTCCATTGCGAACAGAGGTTCGTCCATAAAAATTGCAGGACTTCCGTAAAGTATGCTGAATGCAAGAAGTACTCGCTGTAGTTCACCTTTGCTGAGGTTTGCAAGAGGATGTTCAAGAACCTTTTCAAGTTCAAAAGTTGCAGTAAGTTCCTGGAGAAGATCTTCTGCATCAACTCCTTTTGAGGATTTTTTAAGATTTCCGTGAGCGTAAACGTAATTCAAAAGATCCTGGACTTTGTCTTCCGTTTCAAATTCCATGTTCTGATAAATTACAGATGCCAGAAGGTTTTTGGCTTCCTCGTCAAGGGCAGCAATGTCCTGTCCGAAGAGAGAGCATTTTCCGTTCTGCGGGATAAGTCTTCCGGCTGCAATCATAAGGAATGTGGTTTTTCCGCAGCCGTTGGGGCCCATAAGACTGATGAGACCTCCTTCCTTGTCCTGAGGAATTCCGCCGGTGAAGTGATCGAATATAGGGGAAGGGATGATCTGTTTTCCGTTTTCATCAAGGTCTCCTTCAACAATCGGATATGTAAAAGATACGTCATTAAATTCTATGCTGTTCATGGGGAAACATTATAGAATAGATTTGCGTAATTTACAATTAGAAAATAATTGCTGTCCAGGTTTATGGCATGAAGCATTAAGAGTCTTCCGTTGGTTCCGTTTTATAGGGAACCTTTAAAAGCTTCAGTTTTTTAGAGGTAACTTTAGAAATGCGATGTTTAAAACCGTGCCAATTCAGCAGTTTTAAACTTGACGGTGCACCTCAATTAGGGTTAATAGAGGTGCCATATAATTCCGGGGCGCAGAAAATTTTCAGAAGTTAAATCCGTTGTCCAGGAATTAAAACTTTTAGTGATCCTGTGAATTGATTATTTTGATTTATGCTTTAAAATATAGGCATAAGGAGGGTTTCGTGGACATTTTGGAAGATTCAGAAGAACTTAAGCTTCTCCAGAAATTTGTTGATGAAAGTGAAAGTATAGTATTCTTTGGCGGGGCAGGAGTTTCTACGGAAAGCGGCATTCCTGATTTCAGAAGCGTTGATGGTTTGTATAATCAGAAATGGGCTTATCCGCCTGAAGATATTCTCAGCCGAAATTTTTTCTACAGCAATCCTAAGGAATTTTACAGATTCTACAGGGAAAAGATTTTGCTTGAAGGAATAGAACCTAATAAAGCTCATTACAGGCTTGCCGAAATGGAACAGAAAGGTAAGCTCAAGGCTGTGATTACGCAGAATATTGACGGTCTGCACCAGAAGGCGGGCAGCAAGAATGTTCTGGAACTTCATGGAAGTGTGCTCAGAAATCACTGTGTAAAATGCAATGCTTTTTATGACGGTTCCTATGTGACTGCAAGCAAGGGGAATGATGGAATCTGCTGCTGTTCAAAGGATGGGTGCGGCGGAATAATAAAACCTGATGTAGTGCTTTACGGCGAAGAACTTGATGATGATATTGTTGAACGTGCAATAAGGCATATACAGGAAGCCGACCTGCTTATAATTGGAGGTACTTCGCTGACAGTTTATCCTGCTGCAGGTTTTGTAAGGGCATTCATGGGAAATCATATTGTTCTTATAAACAAAAGCCCCACCAGCAACGATGAAATGGCGGACCTGCTTATTCATCAGAGCATAGGTGAGGTTCTTGGCAAGATTAAGATCTGACAGTGACGCCAAAAGTTTTTAGGCTTCATCTTCCATGGCTTTCCTTTGTTTGACCAGAGTCTGAAGGCTTTTCACCTGTGAAGAAAAATCAGAGTTTTCTTTGTCAAAGAGAGCTCTGTCACAGGATGCACTGACGGCTGTTATCTGTCCCAGAATATCCTGTTCAAATTTTGCACTCAGAATCTCATTTTTTGTGGAAATACTTTTTACTTCTTCTTCGAGTTCCTGCAGAATCTGTTTTTCTGTATGCCAGGAATCGTTCAGTGTATCGCATTTTTGAACTAGCAGCTGCATTGCATTATAAATTCCTTCAACAAGTGTTGGCTGTTTGTTTTCGTTTTTATCAGAATTTCCAATTATTGCGGTAAGTACATCTTTTATAGTC
This sequence comes from Treponema sp., assembly GCA_045642665.1. GTDB lineage: Bacteria > Spirochaetota > Spirochaetia > Treponematales > Treponemataceae > Treponema_D. The sequence goes on along the minus strand of JAZUJH010000020.1, from coordinate 104,758 downwards.
ATAGGTCATTGATTTTATTGTAAAAATGTTTCTATATCAAGTATTTTATTGTATTATTTAGATTTCTTTTAAAAAAAAATTAGAGAAATTTGACATTTACTATAGTTTAATGATATAGTCTATATTTGATAAAATGATAAGACAGGAAAGTGCCGTCCCCAGGCATTTTTTATTAAGGGTCTAGAAGGAAGTTAAAATGAACAGAAAAATTTTATCAGTTCTAATTATGATGCCCCTGGTCTGTACGTTTTTAAGTGCAGCACCAAAAGAAAAGGGTGAAAAATCTGTGGGTGCCGAAAACAGTTGGCAGGAAACTTTTGACATTAATGACAAAAGCGGAAAGTACAATGTTTATGTAACAGCAGAAGATGCTGCCGGTAACCAGGGAATTGCAGGTCCTTTCAATATTTTTATTGATGCGGAGTCGGATCTGCCTGTTGCGGCCATTACGAACCCTGTTCAGAATATGAGGGTCGCAGGTAATCTTAACATAGTTGGTACCTGTGTTGATGATGATAAGGTTGCATCAGTTTATATTATTCTCGACGGTAACAAGGAAAATCCTATTCTTGCGACGGGAACTGATTTCTGGTCATATTATCTTGATACATCAGAGCTTAAGGAAGGTCCTCATACAATTGAAGTTTATGGCATAGATGACGGAAATCCTGATGCATATATCCTGGAAGACGGAACTGTTGATGCCTCAAAGGTTATTCCGAAGACAGGACATTCTGTAAGTGTTACATGGCAGCTTGACCGCCGAGCTCCTGTTACAAAGATTACAAACAAGGTAATAGGTGAACTTGTCAGCGGAAAAATGGTTCTCGAAGGAGAAGTCAGGGACGGTAACGGAATTGCTTCTCTTGAATATTCTACTGACGGCGGTGTACGATACAGTCCTGTTAAAATTAAAGAAGTAAAGCTTAAGGAACCTGATGAAGAAGGCCTTACAAGTTATGTTACCTTCTCTCTTCCTCTTGATACTCTTAAAATGAAGGACGGACCTACACTTTGCTGGTTCAAGGCTATTGATAAGGCAGGGTCCGTTGGTAAGTCAGCATTCCTTTATCTTGTAGATAATACTCCTCCTGAAGTAAAGATTCTTACTCCTGAAGAAAGTGAAGAGGTTAATGGAATTGTAACAGTTTCCGGTATTGCCCGTGATACAATCCAGATTAAGAATCTCAGATATAAATGGGGAAACAAGAGCGGGGAATTTACAATTACGGAAGGAAATCCTTACTGGTCCATTGAAGTTGATACCCGTGACGTTTTCCGTGAATCACTTTTTGAAGTTACTGCAACAGATACAATGGGTAACGTTGTTTCTGTTTCCCGGTCATTCCGGGTTGGCGGAGATGCAAAGAAGAATCCGCACTCCACGTTCATAAACCAGGAATCAGACAAGCCTGTCGTTGAAATAATGTATCCTAAGGGGGACGTTGAAAGCAAGGACGGTGATCTTTATATACGCGGCATTGCAAAGGATGATGACGGTGTTGCAAAAGTTTTTTATAAGATAGATAACGGCGAGGAAGTTTGCATTGAAGCAACAGGTGTTTTCTATTCAAAAGTTGCAGGGGAACTTGCATACGGAAAACATAAGCTTACATATTATGCTGTAGACAAGTATGGTGTAAAAGGTAATGTCCGGTCACTGAATTTCAATGCTAAGGGAAATGTTCCTCAGATTGCTGAAGCAAAGTACAAGGGTGAAGCCTTTGTGAACGGAATGAGAATAAATCCGGAAGCTGACGGTGATTTTGAAGCAACAGTTACAACAACTTCAGGCCTCAAGTCTCTTTCATATACAATAGAATGGGGAAGGGACGGCAAAATTGAAAGCGATGTAGAAATTTCAGAGAATGCAAAGAAAGCAAAAGTCAGGATTCCTCTTTATGACAGAGAACTTCCTTGGGGAATCAGCAGACTTATGATTACTGCGACTGATATTTTTGACCGCAAGTCAACCTCATCGTATGTTCTGAATATTACGGACCTTACAAAGATTAATGTAGAAGAAGCAGGTGTTTATTTTGACGATTCAGTCATTGCCGAAGACGGTAGAATCACATCAGATTCAGCATCCAGCGTAAGCGGTTATTTTGCCGGCGGAACAATTGCAAGTGTCCAGACTGTTCCTGCAATAAGAGGTCTTAGTGCAACCGCTTCAGGAAACTGCATTACACTTACATCAGCAGCAGGTACAGTACCATTTATTGTACGTGTGACTACAACTTCCGGTGCACGTTATGATTCAAAGAAGGCAATGTATTTCCCTGTCATTGATAATGCTCCTGTTCTTACATTGCAGGATGAAAGTCTTTCAACAGGGGTTCTCAATAATTTTAATGTCAGCAATACAATTACACTCTCCGGTACAGTAAGCGGACAGTCAAGTCTCAGGTACCGTGTTTTAAGTGCAACTGTTAATTACGATGAAAACGGTACTGTCCGTTCAAGCCGGAAGGTTCCGGAACCGGCTCTTGCAGATGCTAAGGATGTAAGAGTTGATGCAAGACGCGGAACCTATGCTCTTTCGTTTACTGAAGCGGATATTCCTGACGGTGTATCCATTGTGGAAATTATTGCCACAAGTGCAAGCGGAAAGCGTACAGTCAGGTCTGCAGGTATCCGTAAGATTACAAGCGCTGTAAGTCCTGAACTTGCAGGCGAAGGTGTTGATGTTACTCCTGCGGCTCCTGCTTATTACTGGCTCCACGGCGACGGTGATAAGATGGATTATTATGGTGTCTGCCTTTATCAGGGAGAAGGCGGCGAAACTTTAATGTACAAGAGCTTTGCTGAGCTTCCTCTTGGAAAATCAACGCTTGACTTTAAGGGTGCAACTGTAGAAGTAAACAAGAATGACATTGAAATTACAGGTCGCATTACAGTTGTTGATGAAAAGCCGTACATGAGCGGTATGGAAATTGTCGTTGACAGGAATGGAACAATTGATACCGATCCTCATGTAGCAACATTTGTGATTGAAAGCAATGTTGTAGTTGACAGCGTATCATTTAGGATTGCCGGAAAAACTGCTGCTCCTCTTGGAGAACTACGTGTAATTGAAGAGGGCAGAAAATATGAAGCAGATGTTTGTCTTTCAGGACTTTCTGCAGGCATGACGGAAGTTGATGCAATTGTAAATAATGTTGCAACTCTCAAAGGTCATGTTGGTATTGTAAGAAGTCATGTACCTGTTAATTCTGCGGAAGGTATTTTCTGGGGATGCGAAGGCGGTGCATATTTTGAATCTGCAGAAAACCGTTATGTGTTGCCTGACGGGGCAAGACTTGTAGGTTATGCAAATGCAGTGGGCACAATTTCTGCTGAACTTGCCAAAGCAAATGCTTCTCTGGAAGTTGCAGTTGAAGATAATGTAATTTATGTAAGTGCCAAGGAAGACGGAGTTTATTCCGGTATTTCTGTAAAAGCTGCAAATGAAGCCGGCGGATCATGGACTTCTTCTGCTGTAAACCTTATTGCTGATAAAGAAAAGCCTGTGCTTGCTGTTTCAGGTTTTGAGAATATGGCGTTCGTTCAGAATAGCTTTAATGTTGCCGGAACTGTAAAAGACGGAAACGGAATACGTCTTGTTGAATACAGGACAGATGAAGACAGGGTTGAAGTTGTCCAGACAACAACGGTAAATGAAGCAGGTGAAGAAATTGTTACAGAAGAAACTCACGTAATTCCCGCTGAATGGAAGGAAATTAAACTTTCCCGTGACGGAAGCTTCTCCGTAAAGATTGACGTAAAAGAAAGAGAAGACGGTGCTGTTCCTCTGGATATTCGTGCTTATGATAACAGCGGCAGGGTTTCTTATTACAGTGGAATTGTTTATAAGGATACTGTTGCTCCTGAAGTGAAGATCATTGTACCTGAAGCAGGTGCAAAGATTAACGGTGAAAATCTTTTTGTATTCAGCCTGAAAGATGCAGGTGTTGTAGAAACGGTTACCTATACAAGTCCTGACAAGAAAATTTCAAAGGAATTTGTAGTAGGAAGTGTTGTTGATGAAAACAATTCAATGAGCTGGTCTCTGCCTGTTACTCATCTTGGTATGCCTGAGCTTCCTATTGATAATACAATGGCTTTCTCTGTTAGGGATAGGGCAGGAAATACAACTTCAGTCAGTTCATTTGATTTTACCGTTGACCCTGAAAGTGATCTTCCGGTTGTAGAAATTCATACTCCTGCAGAAAATGCTGTTCTTACGACAGGATTTACAATTTCTGGTGTCATTTATGATGATGACGGAATGAAATCCAGTGATGACCAGAGAATGTGTAAAGTATTCTTCAAGGTGGACAACAGCGCTTACCAGGAAATACCAAATCCGGACGGTCTCTCAAGTTTTGAAATTGTAGTAGATCCGATTACAGTTCTTACAGATAATGAACATGTTGTAACAGTTTATGCGGAAGACATGAACGGAATCAGGGGTAGGGAAGTTACAAGAAACTTCAGAGTCTCCCTGGATGAACCTCGCGGTGATGTTACAAAACCTGCAATGAATCAGACTGTAAAAGATCTGGTTTCAATTGAAGGTTGGGCACAGGATAAGAACGGAATCGGCAGAATCCAGATTTCTGTTGATAACGGTGCAACTTATAATGATGCTGTCCTTAAGGAAGGAGCAACAAGAGAGGACAAGGCAAACTGGTCTTATGCATTTGATACAAGAGTCATCCAGGACGGTACACATGTTGTGTTCATCCGAATCTGGGATAAGTATGGAATCCAGAGTCTTTATACTTCACTTGTAAATGTTGACAATACTGCTCCGACTCTTAAGCTTGAGCTTCCTATGGATGACAGCACTGTTGCAAAGAACCTTGTGTTCAGCGGTCAGACAACAGATAATATTGGACTTACGGAACTTTATATTACTGTCCGCAGTCTTGAAGGAAAAGTGATTCCTACAGCACTCCAGAAGATTGTTCTTGAGCCTGAAACGATTATTACAAATGTAATTGATATTTCTTCACTTGAAGACGGGCACTATAACATTGAGCTTACGGGTAAGGATAATGCAGGCAATGTCACGAACGTTAGCCGCAACATTGCACTCAGGAAGAATGCAGAGCTTGCACGTGTTTCATTACTTTATCCTCTTACAAGCGAACATGTTAACGGAGAATTCAATATCTACGGTTCCGCAGTAAGTGAAAATGATGAAATCACAAAGCTGAACATTCTTATTGACGGCAAAGTTATTCCTGCAATGGAAACTCAGGTTTCTAAGAGCGGATATTTCAGGTTCCGTCTTGCAAATGAAAATAAGCTGGACAAGAAACTTCTTAAGAGCCTTTCAGCAGATAAAAGTGCTGCAGCTTCAGATAAACCTGCTGAAACTTCGGGAGGCTCTGAAGGTGAAGCATCTGCAGAAAATATGGAAGAAGAATCGGATGTTACGATTCTTGCTTCCAGTTCAATAGGTGAATATGCAGCTATCCAGAAAAACATTTATGTGCTTGAACCTGGATACCATACATATCAGGTTGTTGCAACAACTGCAAGCGGAAAGACAATTTATTCTAATGTGCAGGATATTGTTTACAACGCTTACGGTCCGTGGGTAACACTTGATACTGATTTTACTTACGGTGACTTTGCAGTTAACCGACCGCTTCTTAAGGGTAAGGCCGGATATAATCTTACTCGTGATGAAAAGGATGCAAAGAAGTCCAAGGAAACACTTTCTGAAGACAGAGCTCTGCTTGAAGCAAAATCTGTAAAGAGAGTTTACCTTAGCTTCAATAACGGACGAACTTATGTTCCTGTTTCCAAGGACGGAAAGGGTGACTGGGAATACCGCATTGAAAATCAGGATATTGCAGAAGGAACACATTTCCTTTTGGTCAAGGCTGAAATGAAGAACGGTGAAAATGCGATTACAAGACTCATTGTAAACATTGACCGTACACTTCCGACTGTTAAACTTATTTCTCCTGGTGAAAGCGGACATTATAACCAGCAGCTTACATTTGAAGGTCTTTCAAGTGATGACATTGGTCTGACAAATGTTAATCTTGTTCTCCGTAAAGGCGACAAGGCAAGTTATGAAGTTCCGGGATTCATTCAGGGACTCTACTTCGATGTATCGTTCTGGGGTGCAACACTTTGGGATGTTGGCGTAGGTCTTACTGCATTTGATAACGCTGTTAAGATTCAGGTTGACTACGGCCAGTTCACACAGAATCAGCGAGACTTTGTTAGCGGACTTCTTGGTCTTGAACAGACTAATCTTCGCTATGGTGGTAGCACAGTTATGGGTGCAAAGATTATTGCACAGCTTGCATATCTGCCGTTCAATTTCTTCCTTGGTCATGACTTTGACTGGCTTAGTGCAACAGCATCAGTAGGTGCACACTTTGCATACTTCAGTGATTCTGGTGCCAGACAGCTTGCAGGTTCTACAAAGGCTCAGATCCTTTCTGCAGCACTTGCTCAGATTGAATTCCCTAGAGTTACCTTTGCAGAGAATCCGTTGTTCAAGACATGGGCCTTTTACATTGAGCCTCAGGTATGGTTCATTCCGTCTGACGTTGCAAACGAAAACGTAAGTACAATGGTACCAACCTTCTCAATTGGTCTTAGGGCCAACGTATTCTAAACAGCTTCTCGTATTGGGGTGATTCTTTGGAAGTGAAATCCTAAGGAATCACCTGTTACTGTTGACCCCGGAGGCTTAAGTTTTTGGGGTCCTTTTTTTCTATGGTATCTTTAGGAAAGAGTACCGAAAAAAACATGTCGCAGATGTCTATATCATTTTGAACCGGTTTCAGTTTTATGCCCGGGTAGAGATTCCATAGAAGAAAAGAGAGTTTAAAAAAAGGAAGAAATTTATGGATGTAAGGAACATTTTAAAAAAATTGTTTTCTTTGGCAAGTGTTTTTGTTGCAGTAGGCGTTACATTGTTAGTGTCCTGCCAGGTCGGACTTGGAGAATCGGTTGATACATCCAGGCCTGTTGTTTCTATTGAAACGCCTGTCGCCGCTGATGTAAAAAGTGGAGTTATAACTATAAGCGGTACATGCGATGACGATAAGAGTGTTGAAATAATAAGACTTACTCTGCGTAATTCTGACGCAAACATTGATTGCGGAGAGCTTACATCTTCTGAAAAAAAAGTAAAAATTTCTGAAGACAAACAGTCCTGGACTTTTGAATTTGATACCAGAGCATATACTGATGCAAAGTATCTGCTTTCAGCAGTGGCCACTGATTCTAGCGGAAAAGAGTCCCCTTCAGCCCAGAGAAGTTTTGATATAGATAACACTGCACCTGTTCTTGCTGTCTCAAAACCTAATACAGTAAATATTGATGCACCAAGTGCTTTCGGTAGGACAGTTTCAATTAAAGGTGATGTGGTTGATGATCATAACATCAAATCAATGACAGTTAATTTTTATGCAGTGGACAGTGAAAAGAAAATCGGTGAAAAAAAATCAGTTACAATTGATTCTGTTGACAAGACCAGCACAAATTTTGTTGTCGCACAGTATCTTAATGATGTACCCGCTGAGGGACGTTCAAAAATTTTGTATGACAATTATCTGAAACTTTTTGGAAACGGAGTAATAACAGAAACTTCCTGTAACTATGTCACAATAGAGCTTGAAGATATTGCAGGAAACAGAAGTGACTGTTCGTATATTAAGGATGATCTTGTTCAGGTTCTCAAGAAAAAACTTGGAGCTGATGCGACAGTTGAATCAAGTGACATAAAGAATATCATTAACGGTACATACGCTTATGTTTCATCTTCTGCAAATCTTTCTGAACTTCAGAAAATTGTTAATGAAAATGCTGTTTCAAAAACAGATTTCTCTTCACCAGAAAAAACTCTTGTTGCAAGTATGAGTACAAAATCTAATCCTACTTATCAGGTGGGATTAAAATCCAGGACAAGTAAGAATGCTGATGGAAAAATATCTTATGTTTCATATGCAAGCGGTTCTTCATTTACTATTACAGTAAATGCCGGTGCTGACGGAACAAATATTGACCCTAAAACAATGAAGGTTCTTTTTTTTGAACTGGATGAAAAAGGTGAGAGAAAATCAGAAAAGCCTCTTTATAAATTTGAAGGTTCAAAATATTTTAAGTATGCGGACGGAAAGGAAGAATCTGCTGACGGACTTTTTATTTTTGACGGAAACAATGTTTCAGTTGATAAACTTTCTCCTACGGACAGTGCTTCTTATACAGTTTCGCCGCCTTTGTTAAGGAAGGGGCTCTGCTGTGAAGTTGTGGTGACAGGTGAAGATATAAACGGTCTTGACCTTAATGCGAATCCTCCTGCTGACAGTTTTTATGCGTTTACTGTAATCAGTTCTTCAGTGCCTCCTGCTGTGTCTTTTGATTCCAGTGAAAAATATGTTAGTCTTGCCGACTTGAAAAATGGTTGTTCATTTACAGGAAGAATAAGTTCTGCGGCAGCCTATGATGAACGCAAGGATCCGCTTACAGTTTCAATTGTTCGTGTAACTGATGAGGAAGGAAAGGATGTTGGTGTAAATAATTTTATTTACAAATCAAAAATTTTAACAGAAGTTCCTGATGATGAGAACTTTGTTTTTACAATAAGGGCTGATAATACCATTGAAGCTGAGTATCTTGACTTTGAACTTAAGTTTACGGCTACAAATTCTGAGGAAAGCGGTGACTCGATTTTTCATTTTTATGCAGACGGAACGGCACCGATAATTTCGGAACTTGAAATTGGTGAAGAAAAAAATAAATTTGTTACTGACGGAAAATCTATTGACGTTGACTCAATGAAGAGTCATTGGTTCGGTAAAACAGTTCCTGTAAGAGGAAGTGTCAGGGAATTTACAAGATTTAATTTTGATTCAAAATTCGGAAGCGGAGTTGCTTCAAATTCTTTTGCAGAAAAAGTTTTTGTTACAACGATACTTGAAAACGGAACTGAAGTTAGAAAAACATTTACCATTTCAAATGATGATACAAGTTATGAAAGTGGATTAACACCTTTTGAATCTGTTGTCACATTCGGAGATGGAATCAATAAAATAAAGTTCACCCTTGAAGATTCTGTCGGAAATAGATCAGAGAGTGCGGAATATGTTATTCAGGTTGACACTAAAAAACCTGTGCTGGATTCTTTTGTTGCAATCGTAAAGAACAGTAAAAATGAATCTGTAAAATTTAATAACAAGGAATCCGTTGCTGTTGACCAGTCACTTATACTTGGCGGTACTGAACGTCAGAATGCTGTTTTCAGGATTTCTGCAAAAGATGAAAATGGTATTCTCGGTATGACAGTAGAATTTAAGTCGGGAGAAAAAGTGATTTCTAAATATGCAAGTGCTGGTATCAGTACAGATACCGCATATAGGGAAGCCTTTTTTGATGCTGCCTCAAAAACAATGACACTTCCTGAAATCAGTTTCAGTTCTGATGACTTTAAGTCTGCTTCAGGAAACATTACAGCGTCAATTGTAATATATGATCCTGCTGGTAACAGCGACTCCTATGAAAGAACTTTTGTTCTTGATAACGAAGGCCCTGTAATTTCAGGTATACGTCCTAAGTCTGAAGAAGAAAAGACTGGTCATACAGAACTTTCTGGGTCTGCAATGGACGGTAAGTCTGATGTTACGGCTATTGAATATCTTATTCCGACTGTTGAACAGCAGAAAAAATCTGATTCGCTTCTTCATGATGAGACATGGCATGACAGTCGTGAAAGAAGTTCAACAGTTTCTTCCTGGCAGTTTAATTTTAACGGAATAGATAATGCTGAGCTGAATGATTTTGCGGATGAAGGTTTTGCGGTACAGACTCAGAATGGTTCCGGTGTCTGGCTTATTCCAATTTATATCCGCGGAACGGACTCTCTTGGTAACAAATCGATTTACAGGGATTATAAGATTCGCTTCAATCCTGATGCTGACAGGCCTTCCGCATCAGTTTCAATTCCAGAAGAAGGCAGTGTTGTAGGCGGAAAAATTTCTGTAAGCGGTTCTGCAAAAGATAATACTGCCGTAAGCAAAGTTTATCTTCAGTTTGACTTTGGTTCAGAAGGAAAAGTATCAGGAGGGTCTGATGATGGAAAAGGTAATGGTGTAATTACCTGGAACAACTCCTGGTCTGCGGATGATTTTAAGACTAAAGTTGGTGATTCTGCTTATGCTGCAGTTTATGCAAATAAAATTAACAGAAACGAATCCTGGTGGGGAATTCCTGTTGAAGGAACATCTAACTGGAGTTTTGACATTAACACAAAAGGGGAATTAAATTATAAGCCGGAAAATGAAAATGATAAACGTACTGTCAGTCATGTAAGAGTTCGTGCCTGTGCAGTTGATGAAAACAATAAACGAGGTGCATGGTCCGAGCCTCATTCATTTAAGATTGATACAACAGCACCTTATGTGGAATCTTACAGTCTCGTTCAGCTTTCCGGAAATAATGAAAAACTGTCTGACCGCACGGTTTCTGCTTCTCAGGCTTATACTGCTGATATGTATGTCAGCGGAAAATGGTATGTTGAAGCAAAGCTTGTAGATGATACAGCAATTACAGCTATTTCAATTCAGGACGGCGGATCCAATGTTTCTGATATATCAAACTATATTAATGTTTCCCTGGACAACGGAAGAATTCCTTTGGAGACAAAGAATATTGTTTTGCGCTATCCGATTTCTGAAGAACAGAATACAGGTTCAAGGAACATAAAATTTACTCTTGAAGACGGAGATAAAAATAAAAATAACTTTACGTATTCAGTGAACTATGACAACGATGCTCCTGTTACTTCGGCTCTGAAGGATACAAGCGGAAATGAAATTGCAATGACCAAGGTTTCAAATAATAACCGAGTTGTTACAATAAAATCAACGGCACAGGACGAAGGCTCCGGTTTTGCACGTACAGCACTTTATTTTATGCGCAGTACGGATAATAAAATTGAACTTCCTCTTCCAAAAAACGATAACGCTGCATGGATTTCTGATTCAGGTTCCGCTTATGCTGGTGATAAATCTGCTTTGACGGAGCAGGATGGACTTTACGGAAAGAAAATACCTGGTATTTATGACAGGAATACTTTTACAGCTTCTTCTGTTTCTGATGTAAGTTCAAATAAATTTATTCGTGCAGGCGGACTGATTAAGATAGGTGCACTGTATCATAAGATTATAAAGGTTGATGGTCCGGCTGTAACTTTTGAAGGTGAGGCCGGCAAGTCAGAAGTTTATGCATTCTTCCCCGCCGCAATTATTGTTGACAATACTTCAAGTGAAACTCCGTCATGGACTAACGGCAGCTGTTTTATTTCAAGAGATGACGGTGACGGAATTGTAGAGGAAGTTATAAAGTCCGGTTCAAGCTGGACTTGGGAAGCAAGTTTATTCTCTGATGAGCTTCAGGACGGTGAAGTGACACTTGTTTACGTAACATTTGACAATGCAGGAAAGTACAGGAAAGACGAATGTAAATTTATGATTGCAAACAATACTCCCCGTCTTGCAAAAGTATTCCTTGCAACTGATTTGAATGGTGACGGAAAATATTCTGATACAGAACTTGTCGGGTCTGTGATGAAGAATGACAAATCTGATCAGAAATATTTCAGTGCACTTACAAATGGCACTTCCGGTAAAGTTCAGGAAATTGTTACTCTTGAAAATGCAGCTGACTCTAAAACAACAGGTCTTACAATGCGAAATAATCTTTGTTTTGCATTTGAATTTGTAAGCGGTATTGAAGGCTGCGGTGCCGGTAATGGAGATATCAAGTATCAGGTTTCTGTAGGTCCGGATTCTCTTTCTGCTCCTGTAAAAGGAACGAAGGGAATAATTACTGCCCTGGGCAGGGCAAAATATGATGACACAGCAAGTTCTGTAACGGCTGGCATTATTTCGTCTAACCTGAAAGGTTTTGAACTTAAGGCAACAGAAATTTCAGGATTCACGGAATGGATTGACGCTGATCCAAATACTCATGAACTCAGTAACATTGGAATTACGCTTTGGGATTCAACTAAAGGAACATCAGCCGGAACCGGTGATGAATTTGATGACAACGGAAAAATTACAGAATTCGGTTCCCAGTGGACAGTTGTAAATGTGCCTCTGTATGTGGACCTGAAGGATGACAAGAAACCTACATCGCATATTGATTCCCTTTATGCTTCTGACGGAGCCGGACATATTGACTATTGTGATGACTGGAAACTTGTTTCCTCTTATGATGGAAAGACAACAGGTACTCAATACGACAGTAATGATAAAGTTTCAGGAACAATCGTATTTGAAGGTGTTGTTCAGGATGAAAAGAAAATCAACAAAATAAGTATCGGTGTAACAAATGGAACTGAAACAATTGTTGCACCAAATACACAGGTAGCTCATTTTGCAAATGGGTCTTTGTATGCGGGAACAAGCGGCAATTCAATGTCTGAATCTGTAAGCGGCGCAACTTTTGAAATTACGACAGCTGCTGCAGACCAGTTCTCTGTTTCCGGCGGACACAAAGTGGCTTGGAAACTTACAATTGATACTGCAAAACTTTCTTCCGTTGCCGGAAAAGACATTGTGCTGGCTGTTTCAGCAAATGACGGAACAAATGCAAATCTCACAGACGGAACTGACGGAAAGAAATCTTCATGGCAGATGGATGTTGTGCCTTATATTACAAAGATTTCGTCTGAAAATGCATATTACAGGTCAATGCACGGAAACTATTCAGTATCAAAAGGTGATACAATTAAAGTTGAAGGTTACAATCTTGGTTCTTCTTCAGAATTTCCGACTGTAAATGTTGGGACAAATCAAACTGTAGAACCAGAAACAACTGATAATTATTCAACATTCAGCTTCCATGTGCCTGAATATTCTGGTCAGTTGTATGTAACTGTCAATGGCATACGTTCTCTTAACGACTTGAACAATAACAAGTCTGATTACAACCACGAATCAAAATCTGATGATGAAAATGCAACAACGGACGGCGGATTTGATTATCTTGATAACAGGTACATTTATGTATGGGACAGGGGCCATAAATTTGTAAGTGCAGATGACAATGCTCATAAACCTGTTATGACATCTGATTACGACGGAAATCTTTTTGCGGCATGGACATTGATGGGTGCAGGTCAGCAGCAGATTGAAAAGGGACTCGGAAAGTCAAGTGTTCGTGTAATGCAGCACTACGACCAGCCAAATGAATATAGTGCAATCGGTATTGATAAATCTAAGAGCGGGGGTGCAATTTCATCACTTGTAATCAATGAAAACGTTGGTGATGGTGGTGTGATGTCTACGAATGGATTTTCTGCTGTCTCTAACTGTGGTGGTGCATTCGGTATTTCTATTGATAATGCCTTGACTGTAAATCAGACAGACACAACTGCAAATGCAGGTAAACAAAGTCCGAGAATTGCGAATAATCCATTTACAGTTTTGGACAGCAACTGGTCAACATCCGGATATTCTCTTTCAAGCTATGCAATGCTCAGAGATTCTGGCAAGTTCTCAACTCCAAGAACTGCACGGCATGGTGATGATATGCACTATGTATATTACAACTCAAAGAACCAGACTTTGAGATATACATATGTAAAATCAGTTTCTTCTGCAAGTTCGTACGGAAGAAATGGAAACTTTACAACAGAAAGCTGGATTATTCTTGATGGAAATAATTCAGGTTATGACAGATTCCACGATAAAACTTCAGAAGCAGCTTCGAAAGATTTAGTTGGGAGAACTCCGGGTTCAAGTACCAAAAACTCTGTGACAATTCCTGCTGCCGGTTGGGGGGACAGAATAAAATCTGGTGCAGATATTAGCGTTGCCTTGGCTTATACATACAATAATATAAATAAGATTGTATGTTACGATGTGACTGGTGTTAGATGGAAAGGAACAGATGTTACATTGAGTTTTAATGAAACTTATGAAAAAGGTACTACAAAACCTGATTCAGTCACTGTTTATACAGGTGCTAAATCTGTGGCAGATGGTAGAGGGTCTTCTGCACAAAGTACAAATGCCGGAAAATTTGCTTCTCTGGATTTAACTTCATCAGGTATTCCGGTTGTTGCTTATTATGACGGAAAAAATACTCGTCTCAGAATTGCTTATGCAACAAGTTCTGTACCAATTGCAACGAATAACTGGATTCGTAAAGATGTTCAGTATACTGATTCCAATAATAAGTCTCAGTTCGCTAAGGGAGGTTCTCACTGTTCTTTGAAAGTAGATGCAAGAGGAAATATTCATATTATCTACCGTGACAATAAAAATCAGCTTGCCTATATAAAAGGAACTGGTTCTGTGACAAGCGGATTTACATTCAGTGCTCCTGAAATTATTGATGATAATACAACTGGTACTTACGGAACATTGTCGCTGATTAACGGAACTCAACCTGCCGCTGCATATTTGAATGCAGAAGAAAGTGATACTGGTATTAAGTACGCTATAAGAAAATCTCTTGCGCTTGAAGATAAAACTTCTTCGGATGTCTGGGATGTAATGGTTGTACCTGTAACGGAAGGATATAATCCTGTAGGAGAAAACCTTATTAGTTGTGAAGCCAACAACGGTAGATGGTCTGTAACAGAGGATAGTGTAGTAATGAATACTGTAACTTCCGTCGTTGCATACCAGTCTACAAGATTTGATGTTTCATTCTTGAAATCAGAAAAATAGGCTGATTAAAATTTCAATGAATTTAAATATCTGACTATGTATCCCTCGGCAAGGAATTATAATTTTTTTGTCGGGGGATTTTTGTTTGCATGGACAATAGATATCTTAAGTGACATCATTTTCCTGTCTGCCTCAATCTTATCAGAAAGTTCACATTCGCTTCGGCTCTTCTGCATGCCCCGTTTTCAATGTCCTGCCTGATCTGACTCATGCTTTCTTTTTTCTCCTGTGTTTCCCTGAAACAGGTTCCCATGTTCTTAGGAATGATTCCTTTATGTTTTTGCAGTTTCTCTGCCGGAAGTCCTGCATGAGTTCAGCTGTCCTGTCTTCTTTTTTGCTTTCGCCAGGCTTTCAGCAGTTCTTTTCCGTTATGGATATTATGTAGGTTTCCGGAAGATATTTTCCGTGAAGTCCGGGATTCTTGTGGTCTGAATCCGTCAGATCTGCATTGTACCGTGCTCTCTCGGGATGTGCACTACTGTCGGCGGGCTGAATTTCCTGTTTAGCGGGTTTATATTTGGTTACAAATCCCTGCGGATTAAAATTAGAACTTGCAGCAGGCCAATGTAAATTCCTGAAAAAAAATTTAAAAATATGTAAACTTTTTGCCGAAAATTGCGATATGCGTAAATTTAAGGTAAAATTGGCTTTGCTGACAATGGGGGCAATGTGTTTTGCACAGACGAACCCTTTGTACGAACTTCCGAACAAGAAAGCCGTAACAACTCAAGCATCTTCTCCTGCCCAGGAATTTCTTCTTGGAACTGACAGCGGGTTATATAGATTAAATTCCTCTTCAAAGATGGAACCTCTTTGGACAAAAGGCAAGGTAACTCAGATTATCCGTACTGAATCAAAATCCGAAAGCGGTGAGGTTCAGTCCAGGTGGTATTTCAGTTCAGCAAGCGGAATACTTACTTCCTCAAATCTTATTGACTTCAGGGAATGTAATAATGGCCTTCCTTTTCTTACCATCAAGCAGTATGAGAACAAGCAGAAGTCTTTGGTTCAGAAAGTAACTCTCCTGAAGGATCTTTGTGTTGACCCTCTGTACCCGAATTTTATGGTAACCGCAACAAAGGATAATGTATATCTTTCCCGTGACGGTGGTGATTCATGGACTTCTATAGGTTCAACAAGTCAATATACAGCTGGAATCAAGGCGGTTGCAGTAGCGCACATGCCTAAATTTGACAAGAGCGGTGCCGCTGCCGGAGAACAGCTTGTTGTTTTCATGTCCCATTCTATCTACGGATTCTCATATTGTTATCCTGATAATTATAAGGATGCAAGCTTGATAAAATGGAATGATGTAATTTCCGGTTTCGCACAGATGCCGACTCTTAAACAGGTAGACGAGGTTAGTGATATTATACCTGTTCTCTGCCAGGACGCTGAAGGCAACTACTCAGTTGAAATTTATTGTGCCCAGACATATCTTCCTAATATTTATAAGTTTGACTGGCGAAACAAGAAGGCCGTAAAAATTTATAGGGATCCTGTCCAGCTGGAAACAATTGACGGCCTTTGTCAGGTAGAGGATAAGCTTCTTTTTACAAGTGTCGGTCAGGTATCAAGTATTTCTTTGGTTGACGGTAAACAAATTTCTTTGGACAGTTCTTATTCTTCCTGGAAAAGAAAACTTCTTTCCTCCCCATATTCAGTTAATGCAGCCCATATTCCGCCTTCCGAGACAGGATATAATCAGCCTTTACAGTTAAGTGAGCTGTGGCTTCTTAAACCTAACAATTCTTTGAGCAAATATCATGACCGGGCCACGGATAAGAAGGCTTTGTACGCTTCGGTTTATCAGCTCCAGAATATGAACGGAATTACAAAGTACAAGAATCTTGTAAAGAAATATAATCTTAATTCACTTGTAATCGATATGAAGGATGACTACGGTCTTCTTCGTTTTAAGCCTAACAGTTCTCTGCTGAAGGAAAAGGGCTATGTTACGCAGTATAAGGTTGATGTTGAAAAACTTGTGGAGGAAATGAAGCAGGATAATATTTATCTTGTTGCACGTATTGTTGTTTTCAAGGACAAACATCTTTCCGAGTATGCAGGCGGAAAGTATGCGGTATGGAATTACAATACCAAGCGTCCGTGGATTGGTACTAAAGGTACTGAAGAAGTGAAGGATGAAGAGGGAAACGTAACAGGCTACAGGACTTATTATTATGATGAGAACTGGGTTGATCCTTACAGCGAGGAAGTCTGGGAATATAATGTAGAAATTGCCAAGGAACTAATTGACCGTGGATTCGATGAAGTTCAGTTTGATTATATCCGCTTCCCGACTGACGGAAAAAATCTTTCAAGTGCATCATACCGCTGGAAAGATAAGGGAATGGACAAGGAAAGTGCTTTGGTTTCATTCCTTTCATATGTGCGCAAAAATATTGATGCTCCTGTTGGAGTTGATATTTATGGTGCAAACGGATGGTACCGTTCAAGTACACGTACAGGCCAGGATGTTGAACTAATGAGCGATTATGTAGATGTAATTTGTCCTATGTTCTATCCGTCTCATTTTGAGCAGTCATTCCTAGAGTACAAGCCTCTTGAGGAACGTCCGTACAGAATATATTTCTACGGAACCTACCGCAACACAGTGATGGGCCGTAACAGAATTATTGTACGTCCCTGGGTTCAGGCTTTCTATATGGGTGTACGTTATGACAGAGTCTATTATGACAAGAATTATGTAAGGCGAGAAATTTTTGGTGTGCGTGATAGTGTTGACCGCGGATATATGTACTGGAATAACAGCGGAAGAAATTATGAGGATGTAAGTCCCGATCCGGCAGATGATGTGAAATCTCCTTGGAGAGCAAATGAATCTGACCTTCAGATACGTCTTCCTGCTTTCAGTACAGATGATTATTCTTCGGATGAAATTTCTTTGGACATAGAAAATATTTCGCCTGGAACAAGTTCTTTGCGTTCGGAGAATTTACTTTCGTCAAAAAATATGGTAAAAATACTTGATGATATTCTGGCAATGGAAGTTGAAGAAAAGAGTAAGTTCGGTCTTAACTTTCTGCTGGTAAAATTAGGATTGGTATAGAATTTGACGAATTTAGGATACACACCTGAAGAACCTGTCGCTGCCATTGCTACAGCTTTGGCTCCTGGTGCAATTGGTATTGTCCGCACAAGCGGTACGGACTGCATAAAAAAAATATCGGCCATGTTTTCCAGACCAAAGGCTTTGCAGGAAGCTCCCGGAAATACAATGGTCTACGGATGGATTATAAATCCTGAAACAAAAGAAAAAATTGATGAGGTCATGCTGGGAATTTACCGCGGACCTAAATCTTTTACCGGTGAAGACATGGTTGAAATCTTCTGTCACGGAGGAGTTTCTGTTGTAACCGGCATACATTCACTTCTACTGAAAAATGGTTTCCGTCAGGCAGAGAGAGGTGAATATACATTCAGGGCATACATCAATGGAAAGTCGGACTTAACAAAGGCTGAAGCAATTAAGGAAATAATTGACAGCAAGACTGATGTTTCCCGTTCAAGAGCGGCAGGCCGGTTATCCGGTTCCCTTTATTCAGAAATTGATTCCATAAAAAAATTGATAATAGATACTCTTGCTGCCATTGAAGTTGAAATTGAGTATCCTGAAGACGAGGAAACAATCAGTGAAACTTTTAATGAGTCGGACCTGATTTGTGCTCGTGACAGACTGAAAGTTCTTGTTGATTCCTGGAAGTGTGAAAAACTTTATCAGGACGGTGCAAGAGTTGTTCTCTGCGGAAAAACTAATGCAGGAAAATCAAGCCTTTTTAATGTTCTCTTGAAAGAAGAGAGAGCAATTGTAAGTGACATTGAAGGTACGACAAGAGATTATCTTGAAAGCTGGGCAAGCTTTGATGGTGTACCGGTTAGACTCTTTGACACGGCGGGTCTTCGTAAAACAGATGACGTGATTGAAGCTGTCGGTGTTGAGCGTGCAAATGATCTGAGCAGAGATGCTGATGTAATATTGTATCTTGTTGACTCTTCAGCCGGTCTTTCAAAAGAGGATGCTGAGTTCATTGAGGACAAGCTTTCTGCTGCAGAAAATATTCCTCTTGTGCTGGTTGCAAATAAGTGCGAAAAAAAAGCAGAAGGGTTTGCAGAAGATTTGTCTGTGCTCCCAGAAGCTTTCGATTCTTCAAATATTGTTTATGTTTCCGCAAAGTCCGGTGCTGGTATTGATGAGCTGACCCTTAAAGTCAAAAAACTTCTTGGCGGTACGGAAGATTCCCGTGAACAGGCAGGCCTGGGGTCTGCAAGACAGAAAAAGGCTGTCGAGGAAGCCCTTGAAAGAGTGGAGCATTCTCTTGAAGCCGTGAGAGATAATTATACACTTGATGCAGTTGTTCAGGATCTTGAAGATTCTCTTGACAGTTTAGGAGAAGTTACAGGTGATGTAACTCCTGATGATGTTCTCGGAAGTATTTTCAGTCATTTCTGTGTTGGAAAATAATTAGATGCCCCTTAGGTTAAAAATTGTCCAAAGCCTTATTCCTCTTAGGTTTATGAGTGTTATTGAAAAAGCATGAAAAAAATAATAAAATACGTTCAGGGTGTTTTATATGAATAAGAGAATCTTGAATGTATTTTTTATTTTACTGATTACAGTTTTGCCTTCTGCTGTTTTTGCTCAGAGTACAAAATATATGCAGTCCTTGAACAAGGCAAAATCCTATGAATCTCAGGAGGATTATGCTTATGCTTTGGGCAATTATTTTGATGCGCTTGAATTTAATGAATCTTCAGCAAATACCTCTGATGAAGCTTTTGTTCGTTTTGAAGATATAATCAGTAAAATCAGCAGCGCAGAAATTTTTGAGGCGGCTTCTGGTGAGGAAGAACTTAAGTCCCTCTGGAAAAGTCTTCTTGTACAGACAGAAAATTATTTTGGTGAAAATGTTCCGCTGAATTTTACCTGCGATGACATCAGAAAAAATCCTTCCAGGAATAACAGCTATACAGTCGGATTCAGTGCTGAACTTAACCAGAAATATCTGCTTGTAACGGATGCACTTAAGTCAGGTCTTTCTAAGGTTTACAAGGATTCCTGGTGCAATGACATTCCTCGTAACTGGCCATATTTTTCTGTACATACTTCACTTGGTTCTGCTCTTAAACATAATATTCCGCTTGTAGCTTATCCCACGGATGTTGAACTTTCTGACGGTTATTATGAACCTTATACAGGTACAAAATATATGCCCGCATACTTGTTTGCAGTTTCTCGTTCGAAATATATTTTGCAGGAAGGCTTTGGGGAAAATGATGAAACACTTTACAGACCTCTGACAGTTTCCTTTAATATTCTTGATGCCTCAAATAATGTACTGGAACAGGTTCTTGAAGAAAGCGTAGGCTACGGAAATTTCTGTCTTTATAGTTTCAATGTAAGCTCAGAGAATGCGAGAACAATTGATCGCGGACGGGCAAGAGTTTATCCTTATACATACACTTACTGGTACGGAAAAATTTATGATACTGCAGGAAGTACAAACAGTGCAGTTACAAGAATCAGCAGAATGACAAGACTTGATCTCCGTGTAAATAATCTTTCTATGCCTGCCGGTACTGAAAAAATTGAACAGTCCCGTAACTGTGTTTACAAAAATCTTGTTCAGCGCAGACAGAAGGAAAAGGAAGAGGAAGAGCACCGCATTGCAGAAAAAAAGCGTCGTGAAGAGGAAGAGGCAAGGCGTATCGCAGAAGAAAAGAGATTAGATGCATTGCGACAGGCTGTATTTTCGGAACTTGATTCAAGTTTTGTTGAACTTCCATCAGGGTCAGTGCCTCTGATTGAATTTACTGAATCTGATGCAGAAGGAACTCCTTTGTATGTACGTACTAAAAATTCTGCGAGAGAGAATGTTTCTTCCTTCAGTATTTTAAGGACCGAAGTTACACAGAGAATGTATGAAGCAGTAATGAAACAAAATCCGTCTGAAATAGTAGGCGAGAATTTCCCTGTCACAAATGTTTCATGGTTTGATGCGGTAGTGTTCTGCAATACTTTGAGCGAGATGAGCGGTCTTGAGTGTTCTTATAGAATTGAAGGAGAAAATGTTCATCTGATTTCTGGTGCCAACGGTTACAGGCTTCCTTTTGAAAGTGAATGGGAATATGCTGCCCGCGGAGGAAAGAAACAGGAAAATTTTCCTTTTGCCGGTAACAAGAAAAGTACAAAGGCTGCATGGAGCCGCCTGAATTCTTCTGGCACTTTGCATGAATGTGCAAAACTTTTGGCAAACGCTTACGGTCTTTATGACATGAGCGGAAATGTTTCCGAGTGGTGCTGGAATTCTTCGTGCAACGGATATTATCTTCGCGGAGGAAGTTTTGCATCTGATGAAGAAGCACTGAAAGTATTTGCAAGAAGCGTCAGGTCTGCTGCTGACAGGACAACAGGTTTTAGGATTGTCAGAAATTAGTTTGCTTTTTCTGAATTTAAATTTCCGGAACGCCTAAGAAATATGCAACCTATATTTTTAGGCGTTCTTTTTATTTTGAATTGATTACAGAATTGTGGAAGAAAAATTATCTTATGCGTCTATGACCAGCAAGGAAATAAATTTGCAATCTGCTTAGATGATTGCGGAAGTGATATTTTTCATCTACGGAAAATACTTTTTAGTGGGGCCCCATTATTTATGGTCCATTATTTTGTTTGCTTCTTCAGCTGTCCGGTCAATGGACCTTGAAATATGATGACAGTTCAGAGGTCCTGGATTCGGCAGATAATTTATATAGAATTATTAAGGATGACCTTAAATAAAAAATCCCGGAGCAAAACTTCGGGATTAATGAATTATATTTCCGAATAGTTAAACTTCTTGCAGTATTCAATGAATTTGTCTTTCGGCAAAGGCTTAGAAAAGAAATATCCCTGGCAGAAGTCGCAGCCAAGTTTTGATAACAGGTTCTTGTGTTCTTCTGTTTCAACGCCTTCCACAAGAACTTTAAGATTCATTTCCTTTATCATGCGGATTGTGTTCTGTAAAATAATTTTTCCGATTACATTTTTATCTGCATCCCAGAGAATGCTTTTGTCTATCTTGATTATCTTGAAATCCATCTGGAAGATATAAGACTGCTGTGAATAACCTGTTCCGTAGTCATCAAGTGAGAAGGTGAAGCCGTTGTTAAGAAGGTCCTGGAAAACCTGATGGAAAGTTTCCTGACCGCTTATGGCGGCGCTTTCTGTTATTTCAAGATTTATTTTCTTTGCGGAAAGTCCGAAGTGGTCAAGAGTAAGCTTAAAGCTTCCTGGAAGTTCCTTTCTCATGCACTGAACCGGCGAAAGATTAACCTCGATGTAATCCAGTCCAAGATTTTCAAATTTGTCTGCAATATAGTTGTGGCACACCTCTTCAAATACAAACTGTCCGATGGTTGTAATAAGTCCTGTCTTTTCGGCAAGAGGAATAAATTCATCCGGGAAAATAGGACCAAGCTTTTCATCTTTCATTCTGAGGAGAGCTTCCGCGGAACGTATTTTATTTGTATGGGCATCCCATATGGGCTGATAGTGAACTTCAAAATAGGCGGAAGGATCACTGGGATCAATGGCACGTTTTATCGCCAGTTCAACATCATGCACTCGTCTAAGCTTGTTTAGTTCCTTGTCACGTATAACTGTAACCTGGTCATTGGAAACATGTTCCGAGGAATTAATGATTATTTCAAGATCCGCATAGGAGCTAATGTCTTCAGGGACTTTTATTAAAATAAGTTCTGCTCTGAAGTACAAGTTTATCTGGTCAACCTGCCAGGATTTTTCGAAGCGATTTTTTATTTGCTCAATAATTTCATCGCTTTTTCCACTAAGATTTCCGCTGATGATAATTGCAAAATCATTTTTATTGTCGCAGTCGTAAACAAAATCCTCGTCACTAATAGAAACAAGATATTTTGCAATGAGGCTTTCAACTTTATGAATCTGGTCACGGCCAATAATTTTTATGTTGTTGTCCATGTCCGTAAGTTTTATGTAAATGACTTCATATTCGATATTGTTTCTGAAATATGATATGTTTTCCAGCTTAAACTTTCTGTAATTCAGCAATCCTGAATTCAGGTTGTAAACTTCCGCAGGATTTTCAATGGTAATAAGAATCCCGAGTGTCATTACGGACTGCATGAACATTTCAATCATTATTGTAGGGAAGCAGAACTGTATTCCCACAGAAAGTAATCCTACCAGGAAAAATGCAATAAGCATTCTCATTCTGGAGGAAGGCATGGTATATCTGTTTCGTATAAGATAAAAGATTGTTGAAACTATATAGAAGAAGGAGATCGCATAAATTACCTGGAGAAACCAGCTTCTTTTATAGATAAGGTCAGAATCAATATAGAATATCCACTTGAAGAAAGGATTCAAAAGAATACTCAGAATCATTATGAGGTACGGAGCATAGTAAATCAGGTAGAAATTTGTTCCCCGTTTTTTTATGATCCTTGTTACTGAAATCACGTAGGTTGCAATGAGAGGCGCAAGGGTTGAGTGGAACAAATAATACAGGTAATTCGTAATGTTTGCGGCAATAAGAAATTCCGGATGACTGTCGAGAGATTCAATCAGGACAGTGCTTATCATATCAAAAATCGAGGAACAGAGTTCATCCAGTACAATTATTACGAATATTGTGTTCTGAAGTCTGACTATGTCTTTTTTATTGTGAATCAGGCACAGGGTAAGAACACTTATAACTGTTGCAGCCATATCGAAGTACAGTAAATATTTTTTCATGTAAACTTGTTGCTCCTTTGAGAATCCCTATCAATATTCTAACACAGTATTGATGGATTTCAATAAAAGAGAATCTCCGGCGGATTATTAAATTGTTATTTCACTTGGACCTGATTGCTGTTGGACCTGCAGTATTAATAATGGGCATTCCTTGAAAATATTTTTCAGAGGTTCCCCTGATAAATTTTTGGAGATTCCCCATTGTATTATTCAGCTTCATACCAGGAAGAGACCTTTTTATATGTTGTGAATTCATTTATTTTATGGTATAATCACCATCATTTTTCTGTGATTTTGCTGGCAAAAAAATATTTTGTTGGCATCAGTGCTGCAGAAAAATTAATTACTTTTTTTTGGGGTCTGTAATGGATAAAAAGATTGATGAAGCCTTGATCAGCGGTTACAAGAACTTCCTTGATCAGGGAAAGACAGAGCGTGAATGCGTTGATTCTCTTGTTGCTGAAGCAGAAAAGAACGGTTTCAGGAATATTGATTCAGTTGAAACGCTTAAGGCTGGAGACAAAGTTTATACAACAAAATTCGGAAAGGCTATAGCACTTTTCAGGATCGGTTCAGAAAATATTGAAAAGGGTATGAACATTCTTGGAGCTCATATTGACTCTCCTCGTCTTGATGTTAAGCAGAACCCTCTCTATGAAAATACATTCCTTGTTTATCTTAATACACATTATTACGGCGGAATCAAGAAGTATCAGTGGGTAACAATTCCTTTGGCAATTCACGGTGTAGTTTGCAAGAAGGACGGGACGACTGTAAAAGTCTGCATCGGTGAAGATGAAAATGATCCGGTATTCTGTATTTCTGATATTCTTCCGCACCTTGCACAGAAGCAGATGAAGGACAGTGCAGCAGAATTTATTCCCGGAGAAAGCCTTGATCTTATCATGGGAAGCGAAGTTCCTGCTTCAAAGAATGATTCGGAAAAGGAAGAGAAGGCGGAAAAGGATAAGGCTAAGAAGGCCATCCTTGCAATGCTTAAAGACAAGTACGGATTTGATGAAGATGATTTTGGCTCAGCAGAACTTGAAATTGTTCCGGCAGGAAAATCCCGTGACCTTGGTCTTGACCGTTCACTTATTCTTGCTTACGGACAGGATGACCGCTCTTGTGCTTATACTTCTGCACGAGCACTTTTTGACAGCACAAACGAAAAGAGAACTCTCTGTTGTCTTTGCGTAGACAAGGAAGAGATTGGTTCTGTAGGCGCAACAGGTATGGGTTCACATTTCTTTGAAAATGCAGTTTCAGAACTTGTTGCCCGTCTCATGCCTTATTCAGAACTTGCTGTTCGTCGTTGCCTTAATAATTCGTATATGCTTTCAAGTGATGTGAACGCAGCATTTGATCCTCTGAACGCAGATCTTTTTGACAAGGACAACACATCTTTCCTTAACGGCGGAATCGTATTCAACAAGTATACAGGAAGCCGCGGCAAGTATAGCGCAAGCGATGCAAGTCCGGAATTTATTGCTATGCTCAGAAACGCTTTGGACAACGCAAATGTAAAATATCAGATGGCTGAACTTGGCAAGGTTGACCAGGGCGGCGGCGGAACAATTGCTTACCTTGCAGCAAAATACGGAATGTATGTACTTGATGCCGGTGTTTCTGTGCTCAGCATGCATGCTCCTTGGGAAATCACCTCAAAAGCTGACATCCAGGAAGCATACAACGCATACCGTGCATTCGCATCAATTAACTAAGCTAACTAAGCGGCAAAGATTGTAATTTTCTTTGGCTGTACTGCAGGACGCTTTCTGACTGTTACGGCAAGCACTCCGTTCTTGAGTCTTGCGGAAATATTTTCTTCGTCGGCGTCCTGTGGAAGTTTGAAGCTTCTCTTGAAGCTGCAGTCTGTACGCTCCTTCAAAAGGAATACAGGCTGTTCTTTTTCAGAAGCTTCAGATTTTTCATCCTTTTCTTCTGCTTTTTCTTCTGACTGCCTTGCTTCTTCAATCTTTGAAACTGTAAGCACTCTGTCCTTTATATCAATGTCGATTGAGTCTTCGGTGTAACCAGGAAGATCCATTTCAAGAATGTACGATTCTTTTGTTTCAACAACATCAGCCTTAGGTGCGTAGCTGTTTCTTGCGTGTGTGCAAGAGTCTGTTCCCAAGTCATCTCCGAAAAGTGCGTTCAAAAGTTCGTTCATAATTATGTCCTCCAAAAATTGGTTTAATGTAGTTTTGTCTGCAGGATTCATATCCTTACATTAAGATATAGAGCAACTATCGTGCCAACTTTTTTAATTTTATCAAAAAAATATTTTTTGCTTATAATGTTTTCATTTTTTCTGATTTTTTTCCTTTTTTTCTCTATTCTGTACTTGAAATCATCATTCCGGAATGTATTTTTTTATGATATTTTTTTTTAGAAGTGATGCCTGGTCAGTGAGTCCGGGGCTTTGTTTCCGGAAATTCTGAAATGAACATCAGGATCAGTAAATTTTGATACCGGATAGCCGATGCAAGCTATTTTTGTGTGTAAAATTGACGCACTTGTATATTTGTGGTCGGGAAAATTGTTAAATATGTGTCATTTTTATAATTCTTTAATAAATTTGTGAATTCAGATTTGAAACTTGAAAACTTCTGTTTTATTGACTAGAATAATTGTATATGGACAGATTATCGACGGAAGAAACGAACGAGATTGTCTTCGGAAGAAAAACATTTTTCATTGGAGCTGATGTTACTCTTTTTCCAGATTCATTTCTGGAAGACTATCTTGTGAAAGGTTATGAATGCTACGTCATAACTGAAGATTACAAATATTCTCTAAAACAAAAAATTGATATAATTTTGTCCTTGTTTAAAGACGCAATTATTTTCTTTTATATTGATTCAAAATTTGAAGGAATAGAATGGCCTGTTTTCATAAAGGATTTGCAGTGCAAGTACGGAAATTCTGTGCTCATAGGTGTGCTTTACATGAAGCGGCCTCATGAAGCAGAGAAAGCTGCTCTTGAACGTTATTACCTCTTTGACGTGGGCGTTCAGTGCGGATGCATTGCAATGGAATATCAGAGGCCCAAAAATTTTTCACGGATTGCCCAGGTTCTTTATGCGAACCAGGCTTGCGGAAGACGTAAGAATGTCCGTGCAATGTGTGATTCTACAAGTGAAGTTAAATTTGATCATAACGGAAAAAGTTATTCGGCACGTCTTAAGGATATAAGTCTTAATCATTTTTCATGTATCTTTGATCATCCTGTTGATATGCAGATGTTTGAGCGTGTGGACAAAATATTCCTTCTTCTTAACGGAATGCATTTTGTTGCAAGCGGAACCCTTATGATGCAGCGTCCGTCCGTTAACGGAACCTTGTATATTTATGTCTTCATAAGGCAGGACGGAAGTCAGGGTGTGAATCCTGAACTGGAGAACAGGCTTGTGCATAAGATTTATCAGATTGTAACTTCTAAGACCAGACAGCTTATTGAAATTAGGCTGGAGGACATGATTAAGGAACAGAATAGTAAGGGGTAACTTAAAATAATGGAAGACAACTACCTGGGACGGAAAACATTTTTCATTGCTCCCGATGTTTCACTTCTGCCTGAATCATATCTTGAAGATTATTTGGTTCACGGATACGAGACGTATATAATTGCGAACACAAAGGATTGTCCTCTTGCCGATAAAGTTGATGCCATTGTTTCAACTTTTGTGGATTCCATTATTTTCTTTTATGTAGATTCAAATATTGATTCAATTGAATGGCCTACTTATATTAAGCAGATTCATGAAGAGCATGGCGACAAAGTTCTTATGGGCGTTCTTTATTCCAAGAGACCTAATGATGAGATTAAGGGGCTTATGGAGAGATATTATCTTTATGAACTTGGTCTTCCGTGCGGCTGTGTTGCCCTGGAATATCAGCATTCAAAGAATTTTGAACTTATAGACAGGGTGATGTATGCGAACCAGGCAAGCGGAAGGCGTAAACTCATACGAGCTCCCTGTGATGAAAACAGTAATCTGCGTTTTGATCTTTACGGTGAACGTTATAAGGGTAAAATCCAGGACGTAAGTTTGAATCATTTTTCATGTGTTGTAGGGGAGTCGCCCAAGGAGATTCCTTTGTATGAAAAGATTGAGAACATACAGATGCAGATAAACGGCATAAGTTTTCATACTGATGCGGTTCTCATAATGCAGCGTGAAACTGAAAACGGACTTCTCTATATTTTTCTGTTCACCAAAAAAGGCGGCGCTCTTGGTTTGGATTCTGAAATTAACAGAAGACTCAGACAGAAACTGTATCAGATGGTAACCGGCAATACAAAAAGTATTCTGAAGGTTCTTTTTGATAAGTCAAAGGATGATAAGGAAAAACAGAATAGAATTTCAGCTGTTGCAAAGGAGCGCAAAGAGGAGGAAAACACTGCTGGAGGTGTAACAGATAAAGAGGCGTCAACGATTATCCGTATTCAGGACGGATCTGACGGTGTCAAACTTCTTTAGAAAATAATTACCGAAAATAAATTAAAGTCTGCTGTTATGCAGAATATCGCTTACGGCGGCATGGATTCTTTTTACTGAGTCTGTGCCGCTTACCTGTTTTTTCTGGATGAACCCGATGTTGTAATATCCCAAAGCATTTCCTGCACTGTGACATACGAAGCCTTCTCTGTAGGGGCCGTTCTCAAGTACGATCTGGGGAACCAGGCCTATTCCTATTCCGAGCGCTGCTAATGCCATTACAGCTTCATTTCCTTCACTTTCTGCAGCGATTACAGGTTTAACGTTGCGGCTTTTTACCCAGACATCAAATCTTGTGCGTGCAAGCCCCGCCTTAGGAAGAATAAGCGGAACTGATGAAACAATGTCCTGGGGACTTCCTGAAACTTCAACGTATGGACCTGTACTGTTTGCGGCGAATACCAGCGGGCTGGTTCTTACAGGAATGAAGTCAATGTTATCTATTCTGGATTCCGGTATTGCGGCTACTGCAAGTTCAGCGGATCCGTCTTTTACATTGTGAAGGGCAAATGCTGGGTCTCCTGTTTCTATGTTAAGCTGTATGAGAGGATACTTTTCTTTCAGCTGCTTAATGAAGGGAGGCATAATCGTGTAGCAGGCGGTAACCGAAGCGTATACATGCAAAGTTCCGCGCACTTCATCAGTTTTCTGGGAAAAATTTTCAAGTATGCTGTTTTTTTCTGAGAGACATTTCTTTGCGAAGGCAGCAAATTCTTTTCCTTCATCAGTGAGCATTACTTCCCTGTTGTTGCGTTCAAGAAGAGGAACTCCGGCTTCTGTTTCCAGGCGGAGAATCAGTCTGCTTAAGGCTGAAGGACTCAGGTTCACTTCCTGTGCTGTCTTTGCAAAGTGAAGGTTGTTACTGAGATGCACGAAGGCATCAAGTTCAGAAAAATCCATGAATTTATTTTATCAGAATAAAAAGAAAGCCGCAACTTGATAACAGGAGAATTCAGCTTGCGGCATATGAAAAGGAGACAGAGGCTTCCAAAAAAATCAGTTTCCGGGGAAGTCCTTATATAAAAGAAAGCCCGAATGCTTTTTATTTGTGTCTGGAAGCAAGCCACTGCATGATTGTAACGTCGTTTTCCTTGCATTCGTTGTTGAGTACGTAAATCCATGAGTAGTGGCCGTTGTATTCGTAAGGTTTTCCGTCCTTCATGTAAAGACCTGTTGTGTCATGTACATCCGCAAATTCTGAGAACACGCAGTCTTTTGCTCCTGCTGCCTCAAGACGTGCCCTTGTAGGACGTTCGTATTCATCCGGAGAAACTGTTGTATCTGTGCATGCCCATGTGAACCATATATTCTGCTCTGCAATCCTGGAAAGTTTTTCATCGTCGATTTTTGAGTCAGGATAAGCTTCGCAGGTCGGGAATGCGGCTGCAAAGTATTCAGGATATTCAATGATCATGTTCATTGTCATGTATC
Organism: Treponema sp.; assembly: GCA_045642665.1. Lineage (GTDB taxonomy): Bacteria > Spirochaetota > Spirochaetia > Treponematales > Treponemataceae > Treponema_D. The sequence continues at coordinate 75,344 of JAZUJH010000020.1, read as the reverse complement.
CGCCGTTTGAGCATCCGCCAATATAAATTCGGTTTGCATCAACAGAAGGATTGGCTGCAACGTATTCATCAATGAGTTCCTTGAGAGCTTTCGTATAGTATGAAACTGAAGGTGTGTCAGGAAGCTGTGCTCCGCTTGTAAAGAAAGGCTGGTCTGATGTCTGGAGCCAGAATCCGTTTGCCTGAGGAACGAGAACATAAGCTCCGTTTTTTCCGAAGCATTTCTGGATTGCCGGTGCCGCAAGATTTTCTACTTTGTTTCCCAGAAGTGCAATATAGGGATCCGCACCGCCTTCTCCCATTCCGTGAAGCCAGATGATAAGAGGCACCTTGTTTCCGTGCTTTGCAGGTTCAAAGGAAGCATAGTTAAGTTCAATTCCGTCATAAGTTCCCTTTCCAGTTGTAAATTGGTCTGCCAACGGACAAATTCTTCCTGTGCATTCAGAGATGTTTATACCGAGCTTTTCATTTTTAATTACATTTTCGTAGGTCTCATTGTTCCAGTGGTTCATCATGTCTTTGCCGAAGAGAAAAGGATTTGATAAACCGTCGTCAGGATATCTTCCCAAGTCCAGCGTAATGAAGCTGCTTTTGCCGCCGGTTTTGTTTCCGTTCGCATCAGAAAGAAATACGTTCATGACAGTGCGTTTTCCTGAAACAGGTCCTGTCCTGAATGTTGACCAGTCAAATCCCACTGAATTTGTTTCCACCGTAAAATCAGCGGCATTAACTTCCTTTGCTGAAACTTTTTTTCCTGTATTAATGATAAGTCTGTCCACTGCAGGAGCTTCATCGTATGCATGGATTACCATTACATACTGATTGTCTGCAGGCTGAACTTTGTTAGCTGTTTTTGGTGCTGCAGAAACTGCTGCTGCAAGAACTGACGCTGCTACGGTTGCAGTTAGTATTTTTTTGTTCATTTATTTTTCCTCCGAACGACAAAAAAAACGGTAGCCCGGAAAATTTTCATGGGCCCTATATTGTGTTCTCTTCGTAAAATATTAGCATGTTTTTTGTATCCGCAAATTACATTTTACGTCAAAAGAATAACATTTCACGACAAAGAACTGGTAAAGGCATTTTGAAAACCTTTTTTGGTGTATTATAATAATTGTTATGATAGAGATAGCTCTGGTTGAAGATGAAGAGATTTATATCAGTTCCATTAGGAAGATGATTGAACAGTACATGACGGAGAATGGTGAGGAAATTAATCTTACAGTCTTTCATGACGGCATGGAACTTCTTGATGAGTACGACGGAAAATTTTCTATAATTCTCATGGACATAATGATGAAGTTCCTTGACGGCATGACTACTGCGGAAAAGATAAGGACTGTTGATAAAGAAGTTGTTATAATGTTCATTACAAATTCAACTCAGTATGCTATCCGCGGTTATGCGGTTGATGCCCTTGATTATATTCTCAAGCCTGTAACCTATTTTTCATTTTCAAAGAAACTTGAAAAGGCTGTTTCAAGAATAAAGCAGGGCAAAAATAAATTTATTACTCTCTCCTATAAAAATATGATCAAGAAATTTAATGTGAGTGATATTTATTTTGTTGAGTCCCAGGGGCACATGCAGATATTTCATACAAGGAGCGAAGATTTTTCCATCAGAGATAAAATTGATTCAATCGAAGAAAAACTTGCCGGATCAAATTTTTTTCGCAGCAACAAAGGTTATATTGTTAATATGAATCATGTTTCTGGAGTTGATGATAATTGCTGCATTGTAAACGGTGAGCGTCTTGTGATTAGCAGAAACAAGAAGAAAGCTTTCATGGATGAGCTTACAAAATATATGGGTACAGGAAAGTTATGAATTCAGTTTACACGGATATTCCACGTTTCTGTACAGCAGCTGCAGAATGTATCGCATGTGCTGTGCTTCTTTTTATCTTTCCGCAGAAGAAGAGGAAAATTTATGTTTCCGTTTGTACTGTAATTTTCTTTGTAGTGCAGACTCTTCTTCTGGTTCTTACATCTTCCGTGAAAATAAATTTGTGGCTTCCTGTTATGATAGCAGCAGTTTTTGTTATGTATGTTTACATAAGGCTCTGCTGCAGGACGCCAATCGGATTTTCAATTTATCTTACATGTCTTGCATTTTTGCAGGCAGAACTTGTCGCGTCCCTTGAGTGGCAGATTCATTGTTATCTTGTAGGTGACATAGGTCTTTCTGTTTACGCGGGGTATGTTCTCTTTGTTATGATGTACGGAATTGTTTTTACAATATATTATTTGATCTCAAAAAATATTTTGAATGACATTGAATATGATATTAATATCCGCGAAATATTTTTTGTAGTACTGATTTCTGTGGCGGCTTTTGCTTTGAGCAATCTTAGTTTCATAAATACCCGTCTGCCTTTTACTTCTTCATACAGGCAGGAAATTTTTACTATAAGAACATTGATAGATCTTGTGGGAATAAGTGTTCTCTATGCTTATCAGAACCGAATGGCGGAACTTCTTCTTAAGTCTGAGCTGAATAATATGCAGACAATTCTTGATAACCAGTATCAAAATTTTTTGAGCTGGCAGGAAAGTATTGATGTTGTGAATATAAAGTATCATGACCTTAAGCATCAGATTCATTCTTTAAGAAGGGAAGAGGATCCTGTAAAAAAGGCTGCATGGATTGATTCTCTTGAAAAGGAGCTTGAACTTTACAACATAAACTTTGATACAGGTAATCATGTTCTTGATACAATTCTTTCTACAAAGGAGCTTCAGTGCAGAAAGCATGATGTAAGTATAACGTTCATGGTAAACGGTGCGCCTCTTAGAATGATGTATGACAATGATGTCTGCAATCTTTTTTCAAATCTGCTGGACAATGCGATTGAGGCTGCCGTGATTATTCCGGAAAAGGATAAGCGTGTCATCAATCTTGAAGTTTCTGAAAAAAAATCATTTTTGTTTATACAGTGCGAAAACTATTATACCCATAGAATTAAAATGCATGAAGGAATTCCGCTTACAAGTAAACCTAATTCCGGTTCCGCTTTCACTAAGCACGGCTTCGGAGTTAAGAGCATGAAGTATACTGTAAAAAAGTACAAGGGGAATTTCATACTGAGCACTGATGATAATTGGTTCAGGATACAGATTCTCATTCCTATTGCTTCCCAATGATTGCCAGTATAATTTATTGAAACCTTCAGAAGAAAAAAATCTTGGGGTCCTTTTTTTTATGGAATTCAATTTGTGACAAAATTTGTGCAGTTTGTGACACAGATAATCCGTTCAATTTTTTTTGTTGTATACTCATTTCCGATGCTTAAACTCAGACTAGGAAAAAAGACTGTTCTGAGTTTTGTGAGTTTTGACAGGAGGATTTATATGGCAAACTCAAAAATCAAGAAAGGCAGATGGATTGCATTTGCTATTGTTCTTGTTGTATTTGTTGCAGTTCAGGTTGCGATAAATATTTTTGAAGGTTACGGAAACCTTTATCTTGGAGGACCTAAGGCTGTTATTAATCAGGTGGAAGGTTCTGAAGACTGGGACGCAGAATATTATAAGGCAGATTACAAGAATCTTGCTGAAACAGAAAAAGCTGCAGCTGATCTCGTAGAAAGAATTGAATCAGAAGGTATTGTTCTTCTGAAAAACAACGGTACACTTCCTTTGTCAAAATCAGAAAATAAAGTAACTGTGTTCGGACGAGATGCTGCGGATCCTGTTTACGGTGGTTCAGGTTCAGGTGGTGTAGATCCTTCCACGGCTGTAACATTTAAGTCCGGTATGGAATCAAACGGATTTGTTATCAATCCTGAAGTGTTTAAGATTCTTGAAGATTATAGCGTATGTGAAACAAAGCCAGGTATGCTCGGTTCTGTAAATGAATATAAGCATCCTAAGACAAACATCGTAATGGATAAGCCAGCAGAATCTGTATTCTATATTGGTGAACTTCCTGCAAGCGAATATGAACCGGCTAAGTCTTCATTTGCTCAGTACAGGGACGCTGCAATTGTCATGATTGGTCGTGCCGGTGGTGAAGGCGGAGATCTCTGCCAGGACCTTAAGGGGTGGGATGACAATTATGTTGAAGGCCAGCATCAGCTTGAACTTAACAAAGATGAAAAAGATATGATTGAACTTGCAAAGGCAAACTTTGACAAGGTTATTGTTCTGATCAATGCTTCTACACAGATGGAGCTTGGAGAACTTAATGATGACAACGGGGTTGACGCTATTGTATGGATCGGATCTCCAGGACAGACAGGTTTCAATGCTGTTCCAAAAGTTCTTAACGGTGATGTGAATCCGTCCGGCAAGACACCTGATATTTATGCTCGTGACTTTACAAGGGATCCGACATTTGTAAACTTTGGTGACAATAAGTTTATTAACATCAATAAGGATAATGCAATCGGTGATGCCTGTTTCGTTCAGTACGAGGAAGGTATCTACGTTGGTTACAGATATTATGAAACAGCAGCTGTTGAAGGGTTCATTAACTATGACGAAGCTGTTGTTTATCCTTTCGGTTATGGTCTCAGCTATACAACATTCGACTGGCAGATTGTTAACAAGAAGACAGAAGGTGTTGACGGAAAAATTACTGTAGACGTAAAGGTTACTAACACCGGTAAGGTAGCAGGTAAGGATGTTGTGGAACTTTATTATTCTGCTCCTTATTATAAGGGTGGAATTGAAAAGTCTGCAGTCAATCTTGCAGCTTTCGCAAAGACAAATCTTTTGCAGCCTGGTGAATCACAGACACTGGCTCTTTCATTTGATGTAGAGGAAATGGCTTCCTATGATTACAAGAACAACAGATGTTATGTTCTTGAACATGGTGACTATAAGATTACAGTTCAGTCAGACAGCCATACTGTAAAGGCCGGTTGTATACCGTTTACTTATACAGTCAAGAGTGATGTAGTGTTTGATGAAAACAATAAGCGTAACAGCGATAAGATTGCTGCAGTGAACCGGATGGATGATGTTTCTGAAATGTTTACAGATACATTCACATCAGGTAAGGCCCTTAACATGAGCCGTGCAGACTTTGCAGGGACATTCCCTACACGTCCTACAGATGCAGACAAGACAGCGACTGCTGAAATCATTAAGGCATGGCAGGCATACAAGGCTGCAGAACATCTTGATTCTGAAGCTGTGAAACCAACATTCGGAAAAGACAACGGCATTTCTTTGATTACAATGCGCGGCGTTGATTTTGATGATCCGCTTTGGGAAGATTTCCTTGATCAGTTTACGGTTGATGAAATTGTACACATTATCTTGAGCGGTGCTTATAATACAGCGGAAGCAAAATCAGTTTCACTTCCACCTCGTGTTGACTATGACGGTCCTGCAGGATTCACAAATTTCATGACAGGTGCACACGGTATGGCTTTCATGTCAGAAGTTGTTCTCGCCTCTACTTGGAATATTGAACTTGCACGTGAAATGGGTATAATGATTGGTAATGAGGCATTCTTTGTTCTTTCTTCAGGAATACAGGGATGGTATGCTCCGGCCATGAACTGTCACCGCTCTCCATTTGCAGGACGTAACTTTGAATATTATTCAGAAGACGGCCTTCTTTCAGGTAAGATTGCGGCACAGGTTGTTGAAGGCAGCATGGAAAAGGGTTGTGTAACATTCATCAAGCACTTCGTTCTTAATGACCAGGAAACAAACCGCGTAAACAACGGTAACGCACATTGGGCAAATGAACAGGCTGTTCGTGAACTTTATATGAGACCATTTGAAATTGTCACAAAGGAAGCAAAGACAACTCTTACATGGCTTAATTCTGAAGGTGAAAAGGAATCTAAGGAAATGCCTGCTTCACTTGCTGTTATGTCATCATTCAACCGCATCGGAAGCACATGGTCAGGCGGATATAAGCCTGTGCAGGAAACAGTTCTTCGTGGTGAATGGGGATTTGAAGGATTTGTTCTTACAGACTTCAACCTCTATGATTATATGTATACAAACCAGGGCATCCATAACGGTACAGACGTAATGCTTACATTCGAAGCAATGAAGTCCATTGAAGATAAGAGCTCAGCAACAGCACTCAATGACTTCCGCAAAGTTGCCCACCGCCTGAGCTATACAGCTGCAAACTCTGTAACTGTGAACAAAATGGTTCCGGGTGCAACAGTATCATATAAGATGGCAACATGGCAGTTTGTACGTTTGATTGTTTCAATTATTCTTTGCCTCTGCCTTGCTGCCTGGTGTACACTTAATACTCTTAGGACAGTAAAGGAAGCTAAGGCTTCCAGGGAATAAGAGTTTATAATCTGTTGATGTTTGAATCGTTGCAGTCTTCGTTGATTTATTTTCCGGAGACTGTAAAAGAAAAATATGGGGATGCAAATTTTCTTCCTAACAAGCTTTATCTTTCTTACGGCATGTCAGTTTTTTGTTTCCCCATGTTTTTGATACCAGCTTTTATGAGGTAATCACTGTGGACAATAAAGAATTAATTTCAGCAATGACTCTTGAAGAAAAGGCTTCCATGACTACAGGAAAAAATTTTTGGGAAACTTATAATATTGATAGACTTGGTGTTAAGAGTCTTTTCTTGTCTGACGGTCCAAACGGATTACGTAAACAGGCGGAAAAGGCTGACCATATTGGTTTGAACGCTTCAGTTCCTGCCACATGTTTCCCTTCTGCCGCAACAATGGCTAATTCCTGGGACCTTGAAACTGAATATGAAGTGGGCATGGCTCTTGGCGAGGAAGCTGAAAGTAATAATGTAAATGTTCTTCTCGGACCCGGAACCTGTCTAAAAAGGAATCCTCTCTGCGGAAGAAATTTTGAATATTTTAGTGAAGACCCGTATCTTGCCGGAAAGATGGCAGGTTCATTTATCAAGGGAATTCAGTCCAACAAAGTTGCAGCCTGCATTAAGCACTTTGCTGCAAACAATCAGGAAGAGCGACGCATGGTAATTGATACCATAGTTGACGAACGCACTCTCCGTGAACTTTATCTTACTGCATTTGAAATTGCAATAAAGGATGCAGAACCTAAGACTCTCATGTCTTCCTATAATAAAATAAATGGTTGTTTTGCAAACGAAAATAAGCATATCCTTCTTGAAATTCTTAGAAGGGAATGGAATTATAAAGGCGTAGTTGTAACTGACTGGGGCGGAGATAATGACCGTGTTGAAGGCTTGAAATGCGGTAATGATCTTGAAATGCCTACATCCGGTACAGTTGCTGTTCATGAAATTATTGATGCAATTAATTCAGGAAAAATTTCTGAGGAAGTTTTGAATGAATGTGTTGCACGTATTCTTGAACTTGGTGAATCAACAAGACAGGAAAATGTAAAACCTTTTGATGTTGAGGCACATCATAATATTGCAAGAAAAGCTGCTGCTGAATCTGTAGTTCTTTTGAAGAATGAAGGTAATCTTCTTCCTCTCGCAGAAAAATCCAGGCTTGCTTTCATCGGTGATTTTGTTAAGAATCCCCGTTACCAGGGAGCAGGTTCATCAAATGTAAATCCTACGAGACTTGATAATACTTATGAATGTCTCAAGGATTACGGATTCAGTTCAGTAACTTATGCGCAGGGATATGAACGCTTCGGAAAAGCAGACAGGAAACTTATTGCTGAGGCATGCAAAGCTGCAAAGGAATGTGAAACTGTAGTTCTTTATCTGGGACTTGATGAAAAATCAGAAGTTGAAGGTCTTGACAGAAAAACACTTTCGATTCCTCAGAACCAGATAGATCTTCTTGAAGCTGTTTCAAAAGTTAATCCGAATACAGTGGTTGTTCTTTCCTGCGGATGCGTAGTTGAGATGCCTTGGATTGCAAATGCAAAAGCACTTGTTCATTCTTATCTTTCAGGACAGGGCGGTGCAAGTGCAGTTCTTGATGTTCTCTTCGGAAAAGTAAATCCTTCAGGAAAACTTACAGAAACATTCCCCCTTGCATATACGGACATTCCTTCTGCTTCACATTTTCCGGGTAAGGAAGTTAGTGTTGAATACCGTGAGGGAATCTACGTAGGCTACAGATATTTTTCAACTGCAAACAAAAATGTTCTGTTCCCTTTCGGATTCGGATTAAGCTATACAAGTTTCGGGTATTCTGATATTTCTGTTGAAGAAAATCAGGTGAAGTTTAAAGTTACCAATACAGGAAACGTTTTTGGAAAGGAAGTCTGCCAGCTTTATGTCGGACTGAAGAATTCAAAGATTTTCCGTGCGCGCAGAGAGCTTAAAGGTTTTTCTAAGGTCTCTCTTGAATCCGGAGAAACAAAGGAAGTTGTAATTCCGTTTGATGAATTCACTTTCCGTTATTTCAATACAGCAACAAACAGCTGGGAAGTTGAAGGCGGAATCTATGACATTGAAATCGGTGCAAGCAGTGAAAATATTGTTCTATCCGCATCACTTTCAATGAAGGGAACTGCAGCAGAAATTCCTTATACAAAGGAAATGTATCCTTCATATTATTCTGCAAAGGTTCTTGATGTTAATCTCAATGAATTTGAACAGCTTCTCGGAGCATCTGTTCCATATCCGAAGTGGGATAAGTCAAAACCTCTGGGATACAACGATACATTAAGTCAGATGGCTTATGCAAAGGGAGGCTTCGCAAGATTTGGTTTCCATTGCATGAACGGTTTCTACAAATTCTGTAAGCTAACTCATAATGATGCAATGGTAAATAATTTTGAGATGTCACTTTTTAATTTGCCGTTCAGAGGATTCGTTCGTCTTGCAGGCGGTGGATTTGATTGGGGAATGGTTGACGGAATACTTACTATTGTGAACGGACACTTCTGGAAAGGTCTTCATCAGCTGATTAAAGCAAAACGTTCAAAGGCAAAACGTGATAAGGAACTTAAGCGTTAGTTCTGTGCAGCGTCATTTCATTTTGCAAAGCGGAATATTATTGGGACCCTAAAAAAATGAAGTTTTAGAGCGGACCTAATTATTGATGCAAATTTTTTATGGAGGAAATACAATGGCTTGGCTTAAAAATACATGGGGAAAATTTGAAGAAAGGCATCCAGAACTTTCCAAGTGGATCAGAGAGGGAGGACTCTTTGTAATTGTAAGTAATCTGATTACAGTTTTCAAATATCTTCTGCTTACATTCCTTCCGCTTGCATTCGCATCTCTCGGAACAAAATCTTTCGGCTGGCCCGGAATTGAAATTACTTTGTTCGGAAAGACTTTTCCGTGGAACATTTTCGGTTACGGAGAAGAGTCGGGCGGTACAGCATATTTTGCTGCTTATATGATTGCAATGATTATAGGTGAAGCTATTAATTTTCCTGTCCAGAAATATTTTGTTTTCAGGAACAGGGAAAAACCTTACAAGCAGATTGCATGGTATGTTCTTGCATTCTGTGTGATTACTCTCATCTGTAATTCCGTTATCTGTATCTGGAATGCAGTTGCAGATCTTCTTGTTCCTGCTGCAGTTTATAATATTGGAACAGTTTTCATTAACGGCGGAATTTCAATGATTGTATTCTTCTTCGTGAATAAAATTATTTTTCCTGAGAGTGCCAAGAAAAATAAGGAAGACTCTAAGAATTTCAATTCTTAGATATGCATATAATTCATTGTAAACTGAGTGTAATTAACTTTAAATCAAATTAATTTTATGTTATAATCTTAGGGCTGTCCGAAGTGACGGCCTTTTTTAATGAGGGACAGAATATGAAGTTATTAAGTGTTGCTATACCGTGTTATAATTCACAGGATTACATGGAACATTGTGTAGACACATTGCTTGTCGGCGGAGAGGATGTTGAAATAATTATAGTGAATGACGGTTCAAAGGACAGGACTCTTGGAATTGCAAATTCTTTGAAAGAAAAATATCCGACAATAATCAAAGTTGTAGATAAACCTAACGGCGGTCATGGAAGTGCCGTAAATGCTGGTATTGCCAATGCGACAGGTAAATACTATAAAGTTGTGGACAGTGATGACTGGGTAGGGGAAGAAGCCTTTAAAAAGATTCTTGCAACCCTAAAATCATTTGAAGAAAAAAATGAAAGCGTAGATCTTTTTATTTCTAATTTCATTTATGATAAGCAGGGTGCTGACCATAAGAAAGTAATGGAGTATACGAAAATTTTTCCGCAGGAAAAAGTGTTTACTTGGGATGATAGCGGTCACTTTCCTATTGGTGTTTATATTCTCATGCATGCAATTATTTATCGTACAGAAATTCTTCGTGAATCAAAACTCCAGCTACCTGAACATACTTTCTATGTGGACAATATTTTTGCATTCAATCCTTTTCCTTATGCAAAGAAAATTTATTATCTCAATGTGGATTTCTATCATTATTTCATAGGCCGTAATGACCAGAGCGTAAATGTTGATGTAATGATTAAGCGCATTGACCAGCAGCTGAGAGTTAACTATCTTATGATTGATGAATTCAAGAAGGATGAAGAACTTTTGAAGTCAAACAGGCGGTGCAGAAAATATATGTACAGCTACCTTGAAATTATTATGTCGATTTCTTCGATTATGTGTTATCTTTCCAATGACAAGGCAAATTTTCAGAAGAAAAAGAATCTGTGGAAATATCTTAAGAAGACAGACCCTAAGACTTATCGTAAAATGCGCTGCAGAGTTATGGGAATGGGATTCGCTTTACCGGGTGCATTCGGACGTGCAGTCTGCAAGAGAATCTATAATATTGCACAGAATCGTGTAGGTTTTAACTGACAGAAAAATAAACGGCAGGCGGTTCCGTTTTAATGAAAATTCAGTATAAGCGGCACCAGGCATGCAAAGTTCAATTCAGCTTTGCATACCTGGTTTCTTATAACTTGAAGTTGTTCATTTCTTTTGTAAGTTTTTCAATGCTCTTGGTATTTCTTTCAGTAGCATCGTTTCCTTTTGTTACTGCCGAGCTGATGTTGCTTAGTCCTGAAGTCATTTCGTTTACTGCAACAAAAATTGACTGTGAAGCTTTGCCGAGAAGTTCTATTTCAGATTTTACCTGTTCTCCGCTTTCAAGCATCTGAATTGAGCCCTGCTTCACGGAACTTGTTGATTCATCAATATTTCTCATTGCTTCGAGTACCTGGGAGCTTCCCTGTTCCTGCTCCTGCATTGCGTTAAGGACTACATCTTCCTGCTGGTGTACAAGCTGTGTAAGTTCATAGATAACATTGAACTGAGTCTGCAAAATTTTTGTGCTTTCGGATACCTGTTTGATTATTTCGTCAAGATCTTTAAGACTTGATGAAATCTTTTTACCCTGGCTGTTGCTCTGTTCCGCAAGTTTTCTGATTTCATCTGCAACAACGCTGAAACCTTTTCCCGCTTCACCCGCATGGGCAGCTTCGATTGCGGCATTCATGGCAAGCAAGTTTGTCTGCTGTGCAATGTTCTGTACAACAGTGGAAGCTTCCATAAGTCCTGTACTTTCGTGAAGAATTTTTTCAGAAAGAGAAACAGATTCCTGAACTCTTTTCTGGCCTGTCTCCGATTCGGAATTCAATTTTTCAACTGCGCTTCCATTCTTCTTGAGAATGTTTGTAACGCTCTGAATGTTTGCAACCATTTCCCTTACGGCCGCTGAACTTTCTTCAACACCTGCGGACTGGTTTTCAATTTCTGTATTCAGGCGGCTGATGTTCTGAAGAATAGCCTGCGTAGCGTCTGCAACACCGTCAACATTAGAGTTCTGGTTCTGCATCTGAAGTTTTACGTTGCCGATGTTGTTTGTTATCTGTTCAACTGTAGTTGAAATTTCTGTCATCGAACCTTCTGTATCTTCTGCAGCCTGGTTTGATCTGTTTACAGTTTTGTCCAGCCTGACAAGAAGTTCTCTGGTTGCATTCTGGAATGAATTCATGTCGTTTACCAGGATTCCAAGTTCATCACGGCTGATTACTTTCAGCGGCTCATTGGTATAATTACATTCGGAGAGAGCGTTTGTAAAATTACTAGCCTGCTTTATTCTTTTTGTTATGCTTTTTGTCATGAGAAAGAAATCAAGTGTTGTATAGACAACTCCCGTCAGAAGTTGTGGCAGCATGCGTTTTAGAAGTAATTGTATCAGCGGAACGTTATCGTTTGCAGGTACCAGTGTTGGTGCAATGGAAAGACATACGAGTCCTATAGTTCCGAACATTGCTACCAGCGTGCATCTTTTTTGTAAAGAAAGACCCATGTCTTTTCGGCTGAACGGAATAAATGTAATCCACTGTTCAAGTATTTCAATCCAGAATATATAAATCAGAAGGCTTATTGTAAAAGAGGCTCCTGCATACATTGCTCCGAATGACAGTACCGGTAAATTGACTTGCAACTTTTTTGCTGCCATTCCAATGCAAAATGTGTAGCCGAAAATTCCTAGAACCGGAACTATCAGCTGAAGTACTTCCGCAAAGGCAACAAGTTTATTACATCTGAGTGCACTTTCTTCCGTGCCGTCATATTTTTTTATCTGGATCACGAAATAGTTTGCTATAAAGAGTGTCAATCCTAAAAAGAAGATAACATAGATTATAGGAAGCGGCTGTGTAATAATCTTTCCTAGTTGTCCCTTGATTCCGTGGGCAGAGTGTGAATAGTTTAATGTGTATGGAATTGGAAGAAGGTTTATTAGCATCGAAAATATGAAAATCCGATGAGGCGGACTTGGAATTTGTATTTTGGAATTAGTTTTTTCCATTATGTATTACCTCTTATTTGTTAATTATAATTGTTTTTTTTTAAATAACAAAAGAACCTGTTAATATTTTTTGGCATCTCAAAAAATATTTCAGAGGTTCCCTTTTATTTTTCAGGCAGGAATGGAAAAAAAATGACCGTCCGGGATATTCGTCTGTTACCGGGCGGTCAAAATATTTGAACGTATGGAACCTGTCCAGGGCGTTCTGTTCTCTGGAGAAATTCGTAAAATATGATGGGCAAAGATTGTTCTGACCAAAAGTTTTACGCATTTGTTTTAGTGCACCTCCAAAAATTACTTTTTCAGAGATGCACTTTAGAAGAAACTTATTTTTGAGCTTTATTCGACTGTCGCTATGAGATTAACTTCCTTCACACCTTCTGCCGCACAAACTGTTGTTCCGTTAACCTTTGCGGAATCAGCATCCCTGAGTTCAATCTTTACGGTACCTTCGTTGTTGTTGTTGATTACATGGATGTTGTATGTAACACCACGGAATTTTCTTGTGAGGTCAGCTTCCTTTATGTGTGCAGGAAGACGGGGCTGAACTTTAAGGCCGTCATAAGCTGGTTCAAGTCCGCAGATGAACTGGCTGAGTGCTACAAAGTTCCATGCCGCAGTACCTGTAAGCCAGGAGTTCTTTGCTTCACCGAAGCGGCGTGCTTCTTTTCCTGCAATCATCTGTGAATAAACATAGGGTTCTGTTCTGTGAATTTCGCTTATGTCTTCAAGGAATGCCGGAGCAATTTTTTTGTAGTGTTCCCATGCATCATTCGGTCTGTTTGTTTTGACTTCTCCGATTACGACCCAAGGATTGTTGTGGCAGAAGATACCGCCGTTTTCCTTGTATCCTGGTGGATAAGATGAAACTTCACCAAGTTCTACATGATAATCCTGGTAGGCAGGACTCAGAATGACGATACCGTATTTTGTGTCAAGATGTTTCTTTACGCTGTCCAAAGCCTTTTCTGGGTATCCTTTGTCCGCTCCGACCTGTGCCATGGAACCGAATCCCTGTGTCTCAATATAAATCTTTCCGTCCTTGCATTCACTGCTTCCGACCTTGTTGCCTGCATCATCGTAGGCACGGATATACCATTCCCCGTCCCATCCTGTCTTGCAGATTTGTTCTTCCATTTCCTTTGCTGCTCTTTCTGCGGCAGCAGCTTCAGCTTCATCACCTTCAAGGCGGGCCATCGCTGCGTAATCTGGAGTAACATAGACAAACATTTGTGCAATCATTACAGATTCAGCATTGTTTCCGTCCTTGCTTGTACAAGTCTGGAAGGAATCGTTAGGGTCTGTGGAGAAGCAGTTAAGATTAAGACAGTCGTTCCAGTCTGCACGGCCGATAAGTGGAAGACCGTGAGGACCCTTGTGGTTCATGATATAGTGATAGCTTCTCTTGAGGTGTTCGTATAGAGTAGCCTTGTTGTTTTCGTTGTTGTCAAAAGGAACCATTTCCTTAAGGAATGCTGTGTCACCTGTTTCACGGATATATCCGCCGACTCCAAGAATAATCCAGAGCGGGTCATCATTGAAGTTACCGCCGATGTCTGCGTTACCGCGTTTTGTAAGAGGCTGGAACTGGTGGTAGGCGCTTCCGTCTTCAAATTGTGTTGCTGCAACATCATAAAGACGTTCACGGATGCGGCTCTGAGGAAGCTGGTGAACTGCACCAAGCATATCCTGGCTTGTATCACGGAAACCTATTCCGCGTCCAATTCCGCTTTCAAAATAAGAAGCTGAACGCGCAAAGTTATAAGTTACAACACACTGGTACTGGTTCCACATAGCCATGCGGTCAAGCTTTTCATCGCCGGTGCTGATTGTAAAGTGGCTAAGGATTTCATTCCAGAAAACCTTGAGCTCATCAAAAGCCTTGAGAACTTTTTCCTTTGAGCTGAATTTTTCCTGAAGCGCGTAGGCCTTTTCCTTGTTGATGATTCCGCTTGCAGTGTTTGTCCTGTAAAGAATTTCACCTGTCTTCTTCTGCTCATCAGCTGTAATGAACTTCTTTTCAGCATCGTTTTCAATGTATCCGAGAACAAATACAAATGATTCGCTTTCGCCCGCTTTGAGTGTGACATTAAGTCTGTGGCTTGCAATTGGAGACCATCCGTCTGCTACAGAATTTGAGCTTGCGTTCTTTGCAATTGAATCAGGTGTATCAAGACCGTTATAAAGACCGAGGAAGGATTCCCTGTCCGTATCAAAACCGTCAAGCTTCTTGTTTACGCTGTAGAAAGAGAAGTGGTCACGGCGTTCACGGTATTCTGTCTTGTGGTATATGGCGCTTCCTTCAATTTCAACCTCTCCTGTGGAAAAGTTTCTCTGGAAGTTTGTGCAGTCGTCCTGCGCATTGTAGAGACACCATTCAACAAAGGAGACAAGAGAAATCTTCTTTTCTTCTGAAGACCTGTTTGTCAAAGTTATCATCTGGACTTCACAGTTTTCACCGTTAGGAACCATGTAGAGAACTTCTGAGGAAAGATTGTTCTTGGATGAACTGATCTTTGTGTAGCCGAAACTGTGGCGGCATTCATAAGAATCAAGAGGAGTCTTTGAAGGCTTGAATCCGGGATTCCAGGTTGTGTTTCCGTCAGTGATGTAGAAATAACGTCCGTTTGTATCAAGCGGAATATCATTGTAGCGGTAACGAGTCAAACGGCGAAGGCGTGCGTCTGTATAGAATGCATAACCTCCTGATGTGTTTGAGATTAAAGAAAAGAATTTCTGGTTTCCCAGATAGTTGATCCATGGATATGGAGTCTGTGGAGTTTCGATAACATACTCCCTGTTTTCGTCGTCAAAGTGTCCGAATTTCATATCTTCCCCTGATTATATTAGAATGACCCAAACGCTTGCGAACCGGATGGGGTAATAACCAATAGTTACGAAAACGTTTAAGTAGTTGTATTGTATCACGATTTTATGGGAGTGTAAATAATAATTTTTAAATCTTTAAAATATATTTTTCAGAGATGCCTGCGAGTTTTAATCCTTTAAGTTACAAGGCCTGGACTATCGTATTTTTAAGGTCATTCCTGAGAATTATAATTTTTAGGGGTTCACTTTTTTATTGCAGTTTAAAGGGAATTTAAATGTTTGCAGTAAATCCAGTTAACCGGCCAGCCTTTTTCTTAAACTGTCCGGGCTTTTCTTTACAGAACAAGGTCAACAACCTGTGCCTCAGTTATTTTTATTAAATCCTCAGGGGCAAGTGCAAGTTGCATTCCTCTTACGCCGGCACTTACGTGGATAACATCCTGCAGCAATGCGGATTCGTCAATGAATGTACGGAATTTTCTTTTCATGCCTATAGGTGAACAGCCCCCGCGGATATATCCTGTAAGTGAAAGAAGCTCTTCCTGTTTTACAGGGGTAACTTCCTTTGCACCGCAGGCATTTCTTGCCTTCTTCAAATTTATTTCGCTGAGTGCGTTCTGGCAGAAAACAACGGCTTCCTTTGAATCAGTTCTCATTACTATAGTCTTGAATACGCTTGCAGGGTCTGCTCCAATTTTTTCAGCAGTTTTTGATGCTGCACCGTGTTCAAGTTTATGTTCCGTGTCATCTTCATATTCAAAGCATTCATATTTTATTTTTGCGCCGTCAAGAATACGCATTGCATTAGTTTTTTTCATTTCGTTTATCCTCGGATGATAGAATTCGCGTCATCATTACCAAGAAAACTTTAGTGTAAATTTGAAAACTTATCAATAAAAATTAAATATGGAACAGGAAAATAATGGTTAGAAACATAAAGGTGAAGGTATTCAGCCTGCTGACAGGGAAACAGTTTTCTGAAGGATTGTCCCTATCAGCAGGTCTGTCTTTATGATTCTAGTTTTTTGCGGGTGCACTGGAATTTACAATGAAAGTTTTGTCCTTCGCGAAAGGTTCAATCTTGTTGATCTGTTTCTGCCAGTACGTTGCCTCATCCTTTGTAGAATAAGGTCCAACGCGGACTCTGTAATAAAGTTTGTTTGTCCTGGGATCAGTGTGAGTGAATACTTCGCAGGCAATCTTGTTCTGGTCAAGAACGGCACGGGCTTCGTCTGCAAGTTTTTTGCTTGAATAGGAACCTGCCTGTATCCAGAATCTGTCCGGTTCTTTCTGTGTTGCCTTTGTGCTTGTAGGGGCAGAAGTTTTTGTAGTATTTGCCTTTGCTGAACTGTCCGTAGTCTTTGCGGCGGCTCTCTTAGGTGAAGAGCCTGGTGCAGGTTCAACTTTTTTTTCTGCTGGTGTTACAGTTGTCCTGGGGCTTACGTTTGTAACTGTCTCCGCAGGCTTCGCCGAAGCTGATGCTTTTTCCATTGCTTCTTCCGCTGCTTTGTTTGTTGCCTGGACATTCGAATTGCTGTAGCTTCCGTTCTTAAGCATGTTAAGATCAATAGTCGTTGATTCGACTCCAAGTTGGAGAACATTTGTTGAACCGTTTGCAATTACGGTTACATTTTCTGCGGGAAGTGTTATACTGGAATTTGCAGTACCGTTGTTTTCTGTGACGGCATTTGCTGCATCAGTTGTGCTTTCAGGTGGAAGCGCCAGATTGTCTGAAGAATTGTCACTGATGTTATTCAGGTCAATGAAACCTGAGTTTGTTGTGTTTTCTCCTGTCGTTTCAGGTTCATCATAACTAAGGTCCTCATAATCAGAATCCCCGTAATCTGTAAATGCTGACGAATAATCGCTTTTGCCGGAGAAAGGTGTGATGAGAATTTCTCCTGAATCCTTCATGCTTATTGCTGTTCTATTTTTCGGTGAAGTTTTGCTGTACATGAATACAGCCGTACCGATTACTGCACACAGGAAAATACCTGCGGCACTTAAAATCCAAAGTGTCTTTTTCTGTTCCATATTTTATCCCGACCCAATTTTAGAATATGGTCCCCATAAAATCAGATCCCGGCCTTCAATGAACTGTCCCCTGAGGTTGCCGCAGGGACGCAAGATTTCAGGTTCACTGTATCAGCGGCTAAAAATCTGCCGGACAAATCTAAAATACAGTTCATCTGTTTTTTAGACGGTTCCTGATGATGTGAAAGAGTTTTCTTTCAAGCGCCTTCTGGGAACTGATATTCCATACTCTTACAGTATCGGCACCAGATTTTTTATATTTAGACAAAAGATTCCGCTGCATCTTAAAACGGTCGAGTATCTGTTTGCCGGGTAAGTTATCTCGTTTCCTTGTACGGAAATAACGTATGATTTTGGGACAGTCAACGTAAATTACAAGGTCCACCTTCTTCATCAGGTCAGGTATCTTATAGAGAACTGCCGCATTCAGTATTATATCGTGACCCTCATTTGCCTTGAAGAAGTCTTCAAAGAGTTCAATTATTCTAGGGTAGACTATTTCTTCGTGCTTTTTAACCAGCTCTGCGTCCTCAAAGATTATGGCACCAAGGCTTTTTCTTATGAGTCGGCCGTCAGGGTCAAAAAGTTCAAGGTTCTTTTCCCCGGCAAGTGCAGAAAAGGTTTGGGAAATTTTTGCAAGGACCTTGGAATCTTCAAGTGCAAGATGACCAAGTTTGTCAGCGTCAGTTGAGATGAATCCATGTCCTTCAAGAATTTCCGAGGCAACATTTTTACCTGCTGCCATAGGTCCTGTTACGCATAGAATCAATGGAACTGCCCCCAGTTGCTGCCGGTTTCAATGCTCACTCTGAGAGGGACATTCAGTTTGTATGCATTCTCCATTTTTTTGCGGATCAGGTTCACGGCTTTTTCAACAGTTTCAGGATCATCGGAACATTCGAATATAAGTTCGTCGTGAACCTGCAAAAGCATTTTAAGTTTTCCCTTGAGTTCTGAATTTTCTATGGCGTCATTCACGTCAGCCATAGCTTTTTTTACAATATCTGCTGCGCTTCCCTGGATTGGAGTGTTTATTGCAATGCGCTGGGCCCCCTGCTGTTCAAGTTTGTTTTTGCTGTTGATTCCCCTTATCACTCTCCTTCGGCCGGTAATTGTCTGTGAACTTCCGCTTGCCTGTGCACCTGCAATTGTATCGCTTATGAATTTCTTTACGTCGCTGTAAGTGATGAAGTACTGGTCAATGAATTCCTTTGCCTGTGTCCTTGATATGCCAAGTTCGTTTGCAAGTCTGAATGCGCTCATTCCGTACATTACGCCGAAGTTTACAGTCTTTGCGACGCGTCTCATCTCCGGTGTAACTTCTTCAGGTTTAACGGAATAAACTAATGCTGCCGTGGACTTGTGTACGTCTGTTCCGCTAATGAATGCTCCCGAAAGATTTTTGTCCCCGCTAAGGTGTGCAAGAACTACAAGTTCAATCTGTGAATAGTCTGCGGAAATAAGCACAGTGCCTTTCTGGGCTGTAAATGCTGAACGGATCTTTCTTCCGTTCTCATCTCTCACGGGAATGTTCTGAAGGTTCGGCTCACGGCTGGAAAGTCTTCCCGTTGCGGTTCCTGTCTGCATGAAGCTTGTATGTATTCTGCCGTAACTGTCAGTCATTTCAGGCAGGGTCTCAACATAGGTGCTCAGAAGTTTGGTAAGCGAGCGGTATTCAAGAATTTTCTTCGGCACAGGATTTGTTGTTCTTTCACAAAGTTCTTCAAGGACAGCTGTGTCTGTGCTGTATCCTGTTTTAGTTTTCTTTGTAGGAGTGAGGCCCTGTTCTTCAAAGAGTACAGTCTGAAGCTGCTTGGTACTTGATATGTTGAATTCATGTCCCGCAAGTTCGTAGACTTCTTTTTCAATGTTTCCGATCTGCTGTTTAAGTTCTGAGGAATAAGTTTTCAGAGATTCCTTGTCGAGATGTATTCCTCTTGTTTCCATTGCACAGAGTATTGGAAGAATCTTCATTTCCATGTTGAAGAAAAGGTCCGTGAGATTCTGGTTCCTTAATTCCTTTTCAAACTTCTGCCAAAGCTGGTAAGTGAAGTCCGCATCCTCAGCACCGTACGGATAGGCTTCGGTCAGTTCAACGTCCGCAAAAGTTTTTCCCTTAGGCACTATTTCAGAAAATTCAATTCCTTTTAGACCGAGCTTTGTTTCTCCAAGATATTCAAGTGAATAAGGAGACTTTCCTGTTGCGTCTGAATCAAGAAGCCATGCGGCAACCATTGTGTCTGCAATGCGGCAGCTGAAATTTCCCTTGTAGCCGTTTGTTTCAAGAACCTGCATGTCAAACTTTCCGTTGTGCATTACAAGTGTCACATCCCTGCATTCAAAAAGCCTTGAAAGCTGTGCAATGCATTTTTCTTTTCCAATGGTATTTTCTGCAAACATTCCGCCCGGAAGAATTACAGGTACATAAACTGCTTCTCCGCTTCTTGAGCACAGGCTGAATCCGACAAGATTTGCTGAAAGTGAATTCAGTCCGTCTGTTTCCGTATCAAAGGCGACAGTCTTTTCCTGTGAGGCAAGAATATTGTCAATTATTTTTGCAAGGTCATCTTCCTTTGTGCAGGGAGAATATTTTCCGGTGTTCTTCTTTACTTCAGTAATTTCCGCTGCCAGTTCTGAGGAGATATCCGTGTCAGGAGAATCAAAAAGTCCCGGCTGCGGATCCGATTTTTTTGATTCCTTCGGTTCTTCAAGTTTTTTTCCGCATGCGGAGGCAAAACTTTTTGCAACAGCGGAGGCACCAAAGGACATAAGCTTTTCTGCGCACCTGAAGTAGTCCAGCCTGGCGGTAGAGAAGTCTTCAAAGTTAAGAGGAATTTCTACATCATCTTTCAAGGTAATGAGGTCACGTGAAAAATATGCGTTCGCTTTGTCAGCACGGATCTTGTTTCCCAGGGCACCTTTTATTTCGTCAGCGTGGGCATAAATTCCGTCAAGATTTCCGTATTCGCTAATCAGTTTGAGTGCAGTCTTTTCTCCGACACCTTTGACGCCGGGAACATTATCTGCACTGTCTCCTGTAAGTGAAAGGAAATCAAGAATCTTTTCAGGACCTACTCCCCATTTTTCAATTACGTCTTCAGTTCTGTTTATTTCCCATCCGCCGTTCGCCTTGTCCGGCTGCATGGCCTGACAGGTTTCGTTTACAAGCTGCAGAAGGTCTTTGTCTGCACTGAGAATGCGGCATGTCCTGTTTTCGTTTCTGCATTTTTTTGCTACGGTTGCAATTATATCATCAGCCTCATATCCGTCTTTTCTTAGAACCTTGATTCCGAATTCTTCGAGAGCACTTTCAATCCACGGTACCTGTGCGTGAAGGTCTTCAGGAGTCTTCTGTCTTGTGGCCTTGTATTCCTTGTATATTTCGTGGCGGAAAGTTGGAGTGCGGCTGTCGAATGCGGCCACAAGGTATTTAGGTCTGTGTGTATCTATAAGTGCCTTAAGGTTTCTGAAAAAAATAACTACTGCACTTATGTTTTCCTTGTTCCTGTTCGTAAGAGGATGTGTAAGAAGCGCGTAGTATGCCCTGTAAATTAATCCGTATGAATCTAATATGTAAACTGAATCTTCAAAGGATTCGTCTTGTATAGTTTTGTTTTCTTCACTCATGTCATGGATTTTATCATTTTTTCAGATTTTTCCCAATAGTAAACATCGGAATTTGTTGGAAGTAAAGGAAATCTCTGGAAATTGCAATTTTTAGAGATTCCCAAAAGTTTTTGTGAACCTGAAAAAATATTCAACGTGGTCAGGTAAAAATCTGTGTGTTATATTAAATTTTATGAAATCAAGAGACTTTTTTTTGAAGATGGTATTTTTATTTTTGTTTGCTGCCGGTGCTTTTGCAGTATCGCCTGCTGAAGGTTCATGGAAATACTCAAAAAGTGATGACCTGTCATGGAAGGAAATAAATTTTAATGACTCTGCATGGAATGATATTACTCTGTCTGGCTCCATAGAAATGGGGGGGGAGAATTATTTATGGTTGAGGGGAAGGGTAAAGGTTCCTGAAAATTCCCGCGGTAAAACGCTCTATTATAATCCGGGTCAGTTCAAGGCTGCTGTAGATTTTTTTGTGAACGGTGTTTACATTGATTCAATGGGAAATATTCCTGTCAACGGCAGTTCCGGCGGTCATGTCATACCTGGTCTGAGCAAGATAATTCCGGTTCCCGGAGAATATACGGACGTTGAATATATTACGCTGGCGTACAGGATATGGTGTCCGAGGACCTTTTGTAAAATAAGTGCACCGCAGTTTGTATCCATGGAAGATTCTTTTTCCGTTAGCGTGGTAAAGAATATTCTTAACATGAAACTGTATATTGTTTTTGCCGCCCTGTGTCTGTTTATCGCCTTCTATGCCTTTTCCCAGTTCCTCAGCAGCTCAAAGAAGACTCAGTTCTATTTGATGTACTCAATTTCCTGTGTGCTCATATCAATCTACTTCTATAACATGGGAGGAGAAGCTGTACTTTTGCCTTTCGTACCGATGACCGTATTTGCACATATATGCCTTCCTTTGTCTCTTGGCTTTGTAATGCTCTTTGCAGTTTCATATATTTATGGAAGAATTTCCAGAAGGTGTGCAATTGTTGAATGTGTCATCGGAGCTGCAGTAGTTCTTGGGTATCTCGTTTGCATTAAGGATGACCATAAGACTGATATGATGTTCAACATCTGTCTTTTACAGGTTGTAGGTTCCATGATTTACAGTACAGTCATTCTCGTTAAGGCTCTGAGAAGAAAGGAGAAGGAGATACTTCCCATTCTTGTTGGCTATGCCGTAGGATTTGCGCTTGCAATACATGATATTGTTGCCCAGGTAGTCGGGGTTGTTCCTTTTGTATGGCTTCAGGGATATGCCTTTTTTATTATGGACGTGAGCATCTTTGTTGCAATTGCCATGAGAACTGCCAGACATCAGAAAGAATTTGAAAAGCTTGTTGAAGAGACTTCTTACCAGCATGAAAAGCTTTCCGGTATTTTTGAAGAAGCAAAGGTTCTTGCAAAGGATGCTTCCGATATGGCCGTAAACCTTAATGCTTCTGTTGCCCGGCTTTCAGCTTCGTCCTCTAAAACTATGAATGATACCCAGAGCATAAAAACTGCAATTGATGACCAGAAGGTTACACTTGAAAATGCAACGGAAATTATTTCTGCACTTGTTGAATCAATAAATTCTACAAAAGATGAGCTTGAAATGGATTCAGAAAATATCAAGCATACTGCGGATGATACCTTCGCTCTGATTAACGGATTTGACTCTGTTGCAAAGGGAATAAGCAGTGCGGCAGGTTTTGCGGAACAGCTTAACGGCATTACTGCTTCCGGGGCTTCAAACATGCAGAGTCTTTCTGATTCCATGGAAAAAGTCCAGCAGCATTCTGCTGAAATCCTTAAGATAACAAATGTTCTTGACGATTTTGCGGAACGTACTAATCTGCTTGCCATGAACGCATCCATTGAAGCTGCTCATGCAGGTGAAGCGGGCAGAGGATTCTCCGTAGTTGCAAATGAAATCAAGAGTCTTGCATCTGCCAGCAGCCGTCAGTCTGCCAGGATTGCGGAAATTGTCAATGAAGTTACAAAGTCCATTGAAGAGGGAGTGTGTCTTTGCCGCAAAGTCAATGCTTCTCTTGCAAGTATCCAGAAGGAATCGGGTGTTACTTTCAGGCAGGTGAACAATTCAGCCCAGGAAATGCATGACCAGCAGAGAGAAGGTTTCAGGATTGCGGATGAAACGAAGGTCGTCGCAAACAGTGCAAAGGAAATTAAGAGTGCCGCAGAATCCCAGTCGAAGTATTCTGAGAAGGTACAGGAAGGTATGAAAGCTCTCGTGAAGGTTTCCGCTCTTGTAGAAGAGGATGCGGTTTCAATTCATCAGAGCAATGAGGAACTTCTTTCCCAGGTTGAGCAGCTTAAGAAGCTTGCCTATACTGCGGAAAAAACTTCCAGGGCTTTAGTTAGCATGATGAAATAAAAAAAAGAGGATGTCCCTTTGTTCTGTGACAACGGATATCCTCTTTTTATTACTTTTTTTTGTTACGCATCAATCTGGATAAGTGAACCGCTCTGCTGCTTTTCAGCGTAAATTGATTTTCGTCCCTTGTAAGGATTGTTCAGGTTAAGAATCTGAGTCCGTACACCGTTCATGTGTGTCCTGAGCATTTCCTGATTCTTTTTGTTCTGTTCAAGAACTTTTGCCTGAAGGGAATCGAGGTCCTGCTTAATCTTTTCAATTGGAGCCGCATCAGTAGGATAGCTGCTTGAAGCCTTTGTGTAAAGTTCCTGCATGGGAACAATTACTTTCTGCAAAGAGCTTATGCTGTCCACGATTTGGTTCTGAAGGTTCGAATGCGTGATAAGCGCATCCGCGTCTTCTGAACTGATGCTTCCTTCCTGTTTTTCAAGCAGAACCAGGTATTCCTGAAACTTTGCCCGCTGTTTTTCAAGGAGACCCCTGAATTTTTTCAGTACGGCAACTCTTTCATCAAGTTCTTCCTGAGTGATGTTTTCTGCCATAGCTATACCTTTTTCTTAGCCGTCAATTACAATGGACTGCATTCCGGCACCGACTGTACCGTTAGCCTGTGTATTTGCAGCACTTTCCCAGGAATCACGGAGTTTGCTCATAAAGTCCTGGACAGATTCAAGAGCTTTTCTGTCATGGCTCATGGATGCTTTAAGAATTTCCTTGTTGAAGTAGATGTAAAGGGCCATAAGATTTTTTGCAATCTCTCCGCCGTTATCCATGTTCAAAGTCATTTCCAGCTCAGTAATTATGTCCTGTGTCTTCTGCAAATGAGTTCCGAAACTTTCGATGTTCTCTGCCTTTATCTTGGAAGATTCATTAATCATGTTTATGGCAGACTTCAAATGTGAAATCGCACCGTCATAGAGCATAACAACAAGTTTGCCCTGGCTTGCGGTTTTTACCCCGATTTCGCGGTACGTGTTGTATCCGTTCTGTGAATAAGTTGTATAACCCATAACTTTCCCCACCTTATTTGATTCAACTGAACAAGTTCTTTTAAGGGAGCGTTCAGCCTAAAACCCTACGTCGAGTTTCGGAATCTTTTTAAATAATGTTAATAAAATATTTAATAAAAAACAGGTTTTTGTAAAAAATGCCGACTAATTTAATATAGATTCAGGGTAATCTCTGGAAAATATTTTTTAGAGATAACTTTAACAAAATTTTATTCGACTAAAGACAAAATTGTACTTATATTGTATAATGATATATCCTTTGGATGAAATATCTGTAAATGACGGGAACTTTCAATGGCTAAAAATTTTAGAAGTTTCCCAGATAAAATACATGAACTTTTTGAGGTAAGAATGAGCGATAACGACGATAAGCGCAGAGATGATAACAACGATCCATATAACTTCTTCAAACTGTCAATTGAACCGGAAAAGGATGACAAGAACAAGAACAGGGGGAACAAACCTCATTTTCCTTTCTGGACTGTGGCACTCATTGTAGTTGGTATTTTCCTTCTGGTTCAGATGATTTTTTCTTCACGTCCGGAAAATGTCATAGCTTTTTCTGATTTCAAGAAGAATATTGCGAACGGAACGATTGTAAAGGTTGAGCTGGGCGATACTTATTATATTGGTTACGGTCCTGAAAATATTAGCATTGAAACAGATGCTAATCCTATTGCAAGACTAAGAAAGCAGGTGCAGCAGCAGGAAAATGTATACAAGACAGTTGGTTTGCTTACAGATGATTTCCTTAAGCTTCTTGATGCTAAGGATGTAACTTACCAGGTTGTTACAAGACAGAACAGCATTCTTCTTCAGGTGCTTCTTAACTGTATTCCTGTTCTGCTTCTTATTGCCATTTACATTTTCATTTTCCGCAAGATGGGAAGCGGAATGAACGGTATGGGAAGCATTTTCGGTTCAGGCGGAAATAAGAGCAAGGCTGTGGAGGAAGGTAAGGTTAAGACCCGTTTTGCAGATGTTGCTGGTGTGGACGAAGCCAAGGAAGAGCTTATGGAAGTTGTAGATTTCCTTAAGTCGCCTAAGAAATATACTGACATAGGTGGTAAGATTCCTAAGGGTGTACTTCTTGTAGGTCCTCCGGGTACGGGTAAGACTTTGCTCGCCCGTGCTGTTGCAGGTGAAGCGGGGGTTCCGTTCTTCAGGATCAGCGGTTCCGACTTTGTTGAAATGTTTGTCGGTGTAGGTGCAAGCCGTGTGAGAGATCTGTTTAAGCAGGCACGTGAAAAAGCTCCATGTATTGTCTTCATTGATGAAATTGATGCCCTCGGTAAGAGCCGTGTAAATGGTTTCGGGGGCGGAAATGATGAACGTGAACAGACATTGAACCAGCTTCTTGTAGAGATGGACGGATTTGATAATGAGAAGGGGCTTATTATTCTTGCAGCGACAAACCGTGCAGATATTCTTGACCCGGCACTTCTTCGTCCCGGCCGCTTTGACCGTCATGTTCCTGTTGAAAAGCCTGATGTCAAGGGACGCGAAGCAATTCTGCGTATCCATGCAAAGAACGTTAAGATTGATGAGGATGTTGATTTTAATTCAATAGCGCACGGTACAACAGGATTTGCAGGTGCTGATCTTGCAAACGTTGTGAATGAAGCTGCTCTTCTTGCTGTACGTAACGGTCACAAGAAAGTTAATATGTATGATTTCAACGAGGCCATTGATAAGGTAAGCATTGGTCTTAAGAAAAAGACCCGCAAGGAAAATGAAAAGGAAATGAGACTTGTTGCCGTCCATGAAACAGGACATGCACTTGTCGGAGCATTTACTCCTGATTATCCTCCTGTAAACAAGATTACTGTGGTTCCTAGAAGCCACGGTGTAGGGGGATTCACTCAGTACCGAGAGGAAGAGGAAAAGAACTTTCAGACAAGAAAGGATATGCTTAACGAAGTTGATACCTGTCTTGGCGGACGTGCGGCGGAAGAGATTATACTTGGGGATATTTCAACAGGTGCTTCCAATGATATTGCCCGTGCAACAGAGATTCTTAAGCGCATGATTGTTGACTTCGGTATGAGCTCAAAGTTCAGGAACATGACACTCGGTAAGGGTGTTCTTGGAAATGCCGGTGGAGAACCTACTCTTGTCCGTGAATTTTCTGAAGCAACTCAGAACTTTGTCGACGAAGAAATTGCCCGCATAATGAACGAGCGGTATGAATATGTTCTCGGACTTCTCTCTGAACACAAGAATCTTATTGAATATATCAGTAAGTATCTTATGGAGAAGGAAACAATTGACGGAAAGGAATTCCTTGAAATCATAAAGGCTGAAAATCACTGCAACACTTTGGAGGCAATCGCAAAGGAAAGTGAAGCGGACTCAGTTTCTGAACCGCAGATTGAACTTGGAAATAATGAAATTGAAATTCAGGAAGACGTTGTGATTTCTGAAAAAGCGGTTGCGGCTTCAAGAAGAAGGGAGGGTGCTTCTGAAGATGAATCTTCGGAAGAAGAAAAGCCTAAGCGCAGAGGCAGAAAACCTAAGGCTGAAAAAGACGAATAGTTAATTACCCGATGTATTTTGTACGTCGGGTTTTTTATTTAATTAGTATTTATATTGAAATAAAGTTGCAATTTTTGTATACTTTTTACATAAATTTTCATTTTTATCTATCAAAAAGAGGGTAATATGGCATACTATTATGAAGAACCATCCCACACATTTGGTGAGTATCTCCTTGTTCCAGGATTTACTTCTGCAAACTGCATTCCAGAAAATGTGTCCCTGAGAACTCCTCTCACCAGATATAACAAGAAAGCTGGGGAAGAGTCGGATCTCTACATGAACATTCCAATGATCAGTGCTGTTATGCAGTCTGTTTCGGATGACAAGATGGCAATAGCACTTGCAAAGGAAGGTGGAATCAGTTTTATTTATGGTTCACAGTCTATTGAAGATCAGGCTGCCATGGTTGCCCGAGTTAAGTCATATAAGGCAGGTTTTGTAACTTCAGATTCTAACATCCGTCCTGACCAGACTCTTGAAGAAATGGTTCAGCTTATCAAGAGAACAGGTCACAGTACAATTGCTGTAACTGATGATGGTACAGCTCACGGAAAGCTTGAAGGTATCATTACTGAACGTGATTTCAGAATCGGACACGTTGAAGACGGAGCAAAGGTTAAGGATTACATGACACCTTTTGCAAAGCTTGTTACCGGTAAGGACGGAATTACACTTAGCGAAGCAAATGATCTTATCTGGGAACACAAGGTTAATCAGCTTCCGATAATTGATGCGGACAACCGCCTTGTTTCTCTTGTATTCAGAAAGGACTTTGACAATCACCGCTCATATCCTAAGGAACTTTTGGACAAGCAGCACCGCTATATTGTTGGTGCAGGTATTAATACCCGTGACTATATGCAGAGAGTTCCTGTTCTCATTGAAGCCGGCGTTGATGTTCTTTGTCTTGATTCTTCTGAAGGTTATTCAGAATGGCAGGGAAGAGCTTTGCGTGATATTCACGAAAAGTTTGGAAAGAATGTAAAGGTTGGTGCAGGCAACGTTGTTGACCGTGAAGGTTTCATGTATCTTGCGGAACAGGGCGCAGACTTCATTAAGATTGGTATCGGTGGCGGTTCAATCTGTATTACCCGTGAACAGAAGGGTATCGGTCGCGGACAGGCTACAGCTACTATTGAAGTTGCTAAGGCTCGTGATGAATACTATGAAAAGACGGGTATCTATATTCCTATCTGTTCTGACGGTGGCATTGTGCACGATTATCATATTACTCTTGCCCTTGCAATGGGTGCGGACTTTGTAATGCTTGGACGTTACTTTGCACGCTTTGATGAATCCCCTTCAAACAAGCTTGTCATTAACGGGAATTATGTTAAGGAATACTGGGGCGAAGGCTCCAACAGAGCCCGCAACTGGCAGAGATATGACCTTGGCGGAAAAGCAACTCTTTCTTTTGAGGAAGGCGTTGACAGCTACGTACCTTACGCAGGTGCTCTCCATGACGGTGTTGCACTTACAACAAGCAAGGTAATCCATACAATGTGTAACTGTGGTGCTCTTTCTATTCCTGAACTCCAGGAAAAGGCTAAGATTACTCTAGTATCTGCAATTACTATTCAGGAAAGTGCAGCTCACGATGTTACAGTAAGGAATACATCAGCAATTAAATAAATTGGAGGGGGAATCATTGGATTTTAAACAGTGGTTCCCTTTTTTGTGCATATTTTTTTTGCACTTTTGGAATCCTAATAAAATAATGCGGGGCAATTGGTCCCGTCCTAAAAGCATATAAAGGCTTTCGGAGGAAAAAATGAAAGTTGTAATTATCGGTGCCCAGTGGGGTGATGAAGGAAAAGGTAAGATTGTAGATTACCTTGCAGAAGATGCTAAGTACGTTGTTCGCTACTCAGGTGGACCGAATGCCGGACACACAATTGTTGTCGACGGCAAACAGTATGCACTGCACCAGGTTCCGAGCGGAATTCTCTATCCAAACAAGCAGGTTTATTTGGGAGCAGGAATGGTTATTGATCCTGAAGCACTTTTCAATGAACTTCAGATGCTTAAGGATAACGGAATCAACTGGGAAGGACGCGTATTTATTTCTGACCGTGCACACATTATTCTTCCGAAGTACCGCCAGATGGATAAAGACCGTGACGCTTCCCGTCCACGTCCTATCGGTACAACAGGACGTGGAATTGGTATTACATACAGCGAAAAAGCTAACCGTGATGGTCTTCGTCTTGCTGACCTTGACTGGGCAGAAAAGATGAGCGAATATACAGGTGAAGATGCTGAATATCTAGCAAAATACAAGGACCGGCTTCTTGAAATGCGTGTTGATCTTACAGCAGAAATGTGGGCAAAGCGTAAGGACAATATTCTTTTTGAAGGTGCACAGGGAGCAATGCTTGACATTGATTCAGGTACATATCCTTATGTAAGTTCAGGTCCTTCATGTGCAGCCGGTGCTGCTGTCGGCAGCGGTATCGGACCTCACGATCTTGATACAATTCTTGGTGTGTTCAAGGCTTATGAAACTCGTGTAGGAAACGGAGCAATGCCAAGTGAATTCAACAATGAAAGTGAAGGTGAACTTTGCGAATATGTACGCAAGACAGGACGTGAATATGGTGTTACAACAGGACGTGCTCGCCGCTGCGGTTACCTTGACCTTGTTGCACTCCGCTATGCCTGCCGCGTAAACAGTCTTGACGGTCTTGTTCTTACTCATCTTGATATTTATGATGACATGGACCAGATTGAAGCTTGTGTTGCATACGACATTGACGGAAAGATTGTTACAGACTTCCCTGCAAATGTAGAAGCTCTTAACAAGGCAAAGCCTGTCCTTGAAAAGTTCAAGGGCTGGAAGACACCTCTCAAGGAAAAGAAGTCTTATGATTCTCTTCCTGATAATGCCCGTAACTACATTGAATTCATCGAAGACTATACAGGTACCCCAGTTACAATCGTTTCTGTAGGTTATGAACGTGATGAAACTTTCATCCGCAAGAATCCCTGGGAAAAATAAGTAAGGGAAGTTAATCCTGGAACTGGTTTTCAGGATTAACTTTTTTTCTTAAATATCAGAACCTCCTTTGTTTGGGAGGTTCTTTTTTTTTATTCCGGATTGTTTTGCATGAGATTTAAAATTTCTTCAAGTTTTTATTTTTATGAACCTCTTATCGTGTTTTTTTCATACTTTGTTGCATTATAATTATTTTTGGAGGTATTTTATGGCTGATGAAAATGCTGAATATGTAGGCAATTCGATTCAGAGTAGCGCATCCGAACTTTATGAGGGAATGAGTGTTATTGACGGAACTCTTTCCAGTATTCTTAAGACCCTGAAGATTAGGAATGATTTACTGAAAGAACAGAATGAGCTTTTGAAGAGACTTGTAGAGAACAGTTATCTTCACTGAAGAAAAAAAAAGACCGCCGGTTTTTTAGGACCGGCGGTCTAATTTTATAGGAACAATTTTCCGCTTTAGGTAAAAGCAAAATTATTTTGATATCTGTAAATGTTTGCGTAAAAAAATCCTGCCCCAGGCACGGCGTCTTCATGTATTGCACTGTTTGTGCAGAATGCGTCATGCCGTCAGGGTTTTACGTATATTCACCAGCAGAAGTCAATGTGACCCGGAATGGTTTGGCATATCAGGAAAACATTTTCTTTACAGCATCCTTGAATTTGTTTCCCCTGTCAAATTCGTTTGCAAACATTCCGAAACTTGTTGCACCAGGAGAAAATACTATTGGAATTGTAGCGTCATCCCATCTGCAGCCGTAGATTCTGTCGGCCTTGTCTGTAAGAAGATTTGCCTTGAGCACTCCGAGGAGAACTTCAAGAGAATCAAAAGGTCCGAGATATGGAACGCTAAGCAGATTCAGTTCGTCGATGAGCTTGTCCGTGCCTGTTCCTGCAAGAAGGTAAGTCTGCAGAGGTCTGATGCAGTCGTCTTCTCCGGAAAGTGTTTTCGCCAGAGGAGAGAAGAAAAGGTTCTTGTCTGTTCCGCCTGTAATGAGAATCACTCTCTTACCGAATGACTGGCTTGCGGCTGCGGCAGCTTCAGGAACTGTTGCGCAGCTGTCATTGAAGAATGCTGCCTGGAGAAGTCCTGCTGGGCTTTTCCAGAGGTGGAAATGCTCAAGTCTGTGGCTTATTCCTTTCCATTCCCCAAGCACATTTACAATCTGTTCCGGTGCAACGTTCATGAGTCTCATTACAAGGGCAGCGTTAAGTACGTTTGTCTTCATGTGCTCACCGGGTACTCTGAGTGAACCCATAATTTTTTCTGAAGCCGCGGCTGTTCCGTCTGCACCTGCATTTGTGTAACCGGAGATTTCTTTACCTTCCTTTACCTGGAATGCACCTGAAACATCTTTTGGAAGAGCGTTCCTGCTGTAGCGGAGAACGGTTCCTTTTGTTTCTTCCGCGAAAACGTCTCCCCAGCATCTGCACGACTTCTTTGGCTCAAGACAGTCCTTGAGATAATCGTCTTCATCAAAATCAAGAATCGTAAAATCCTTTTCATCCTGGTCCGCATAGATAAGTTTTTTGTCATCAATATACTTTTCCATGCTGCCGTACCAGTTCTGGTGGTCAGGAACAATCTTTGTTATGACAGCAATCTTTGGCTTAAGAACTTTACGACCTCTCAGGTCACGGAGCTGCCAGCTTGAAAGTTCAAGGACAACCGGTGTTGTGCCGTCAGTTTTTTCAAGAAAGTTGAGGGGGCTTACAGTAATGTTTCCGCCCAGGAATGTTCTGAATCCTGCACCTCTAAGACCGTAGTCAATTGAACTTACGGTACTGCTCTTTCCCTTGCTTCCTGTGACTGCAATGATAGGAGCCTTCGTAAAATAAAGGAAAATGCTGATGTCTGTTTCAACTGCTTTTGCCAGTGCAAGATATTTGTTTCCTTCAAACTTGACTCCGGGATTTTTGATTACACAGTCAGCACCGGCAAAATCTTCTTCGCGGTGTTCACCCAGAATATAAGTAAGGCGGCTCTTGTCCAGGGTCGGATCTTCTGCAATAGATTTGATTGTAGGTGCAAGCTGTTCAGCTGTTTTCATGTCCGTAACAGTTACGTAGGCACCGTGATGCAAGAAGAAGCGAACAGAAGCTTCTCCGCCTCCGTTCAAACCTAGACCCATTACTGTAACACGTTTACCTGCTATGTCAGAAAGAGATTTGAAGGCACAGCCTTCTGGATAAACATGAGCTTCCCAATTTTCCATAATATTTTTCCTGCCCGAATTTTATTGGTGACTTCCGGCCACCTTAAGTTTTCATAGGTTCCCTTGTTATCTTGAAGTCCTGAGGCTTGTTCTTGCGTTGTAAGCGGCGACTGCTTCATCAAGAAGATAATCAATTAGATCCGTAATCTTAAGACCAAAGTTGTCGCACATCATAGGGAACATGCTGATCTTTGTGAATCCGGGAAGTGTATTGATTTCATTGAGATAAATTTCATTTGTGTCACGGTCAATGAAAAAATCAACACGGCTCAATCCGCTTGCACCTGCAGCTCTGTATGCTTTCTTTGCAGTTTCGCGGATGAACGAAAGCTTTTCCTCTTCAAGGAGGGCAGGGATTTTAATTTCAGCACCGTTGGGGTCATTGTACTTTGCGTCGTAGTCATAGAAAGTATGTGTAGGAACAATTTCTCCAGGTCCGTAAGCCTTTACAATCGAGCAAGGAATATTTGCATCTTCGGTAACGGAGTTTCCTGTAACGGAGCATTCCACTTCACGTGCATTTATTGATTTTTCAATAAGAACTTTGTTGTCCCAGCTGAAGGCTTCCATAAGTGCGAATGAAAGCTCCCTGCGGTTTGTAGCCTTCGATGCACCGTCGCTTGAACCTGCGGAGCAAGGCTTGACAAAGAGAGGAAACTTGAGGTTTTCAATTGCCTCATCCACAATTGAATCGTAGAGGGCAGAATCGTTTACCTGAGCCTTTGTAAGACATCTGTAAGGAACAACAGGAAGTCCTGCATTTTTCCAGAGAATCTTTGTTGTTTCCTTATCCATTGTGCATGCTGATGAAAGTGTATCGCATCCTACATAAGGAACTCCAACCATTTCAAGAAGTCCCTGGAGAGTTCCGTCTTCACTGTAAGTTCCGTGCATTACACTGAACACAACGTCACATGGAATGGATTTTCCTGCACACATGAAAGAGTTTTCCTTTCCTCCTCCGGGAATTGCGTGAACACGTTTTGTCTCGTCAGCATGAACTGTGAGTGTAAGGTTTGCATCAGCCCTGAGTGACGGCAGAACCGAATTATCTTCAAGATACCATTTTCCGTCTTTTGCAACAGAAATCAGAGTCACATTATGTTTTCCGGAAATATTTTTAAAAACTGTTGTGCTGGACATCAGTGAAATTTCATGTTCACCTGAACGTCCGCCGTACATGATAACTACATTCATTTATTAAACCCCATTTCTTCCAAAGCTTTTTTAGCTTCACTTATTTCGTCATAGGCCATTACATGGTCCCTGTAGATTATGCTGTTCTCATGGGACTTGCCCAGAAGGAGAACAATGTCATCTCCTGATGCAAGAGAAAATGCTTTGCGGATAGCTTCTGGTCTGTTCGGAATGAAGAACAGATTTTCGTTGTCCTTTTTGCCGGCCTTCCTTGCACCGGCTGCAATGTCTTCAAGAAGTGCCATGCTGTCTTCTCCGCGAGGATCTTCGTCTGTCAGAATAACTGTATCGCAGAACCGTGATGCGATTTCCCCCTGGAGAGGTCGCTTGGTTATATCACGTTCACCGCCTGAACCGAAGATGCATATCATTTTTCCTGTGCACCTTTTCTTTACAGGCGGGAAGATTGTTTCAAAGCTTGAAGGTGTATGCGCATAGTCAACAATCACTTCAAAAGGCTGGCCACGGTCAATTACAGTCATCCGGCCCTTCACGCTTTCAAGTTTTTCTGCTGACTTTGCAAGGTCTTCAAGAGAGATACCTGTTGTGCCATGAACGGCAGTCATTGCTGCCATAATATTGTATGCGTTGAATGCTCCCGGAATCGGTGCCTTTACATGGATCATGCGGTTTTCGTTTTGAAGTGAATCGTGGTCTTCAAACCTGTAGATGCTGAAGGAAATTCCGAATCTTGCTGAAGCAATGTTTCTTGCAGAAAGATAGGCCATGTTGTCCGGAACTGCAGGAAGAGCTGTCGCATTTGTTGATTCGGCTGCCTGTTTTCCGGCTTTGCCTTCTGTTGTGAAACCGAATACCTTCTTTGAAGTGCAGGAAGTAAAGTAAGCTGCTGCAGGGTCCTCAAGGTTTACTATTCCGAAGGCATTTATTTTTGTTTCATTTCCGTTAATGATTTTTACATGGTCGTGCTTATCAAGTGCCCTGAAAAGATTTGCCTTGTCATCTCTGTACTGTTCGTAGGTTCCGTGGAATTCAAGATGTTCTAGTGTAACATTCATGAATGCGCTGCAGTCAAACTTAACGTCCCCCAGTCTGTTTGTTTTAGGGCTCAGACCGTGGCTGGAAGATTCAACAACCGCATGAGTGCAGCCGTTTTCAAGCATCTCGTAAAGTTGGCGCTGTACGATTGGAGCTTCAGGAGTGGTCTGATGTTCCGGGTTCGCGATAGCGTCTCCGCCAAGAGAATACTGTACCGTGGAAATGAATCCTGTCTTGAAGCCGCTTAGCCTTAGCAGCTGCCAGATGAAGGATACTGTTGAAGATTTTCCTTCCGTTCCTGTTACGCCGTAAACTACAAGTTTTGAAGAGGGGTCATCGTAGAAGCAGCTGGAAACAGGTGACATGGCGAAGCGGGAATCTTCTGTGTGAAGGAATGCAATTTTTTTGTCCCTGCGCTCACAAAGAGCCTTTTCAATTTCTTCAAGTTCTGCATCAGAAATATCATCCTGATAAACAACCGCAGCGGCTCCGTTTTTTATTGCCTGGGCAATGAACTTGTTGCCTGTTGTGTGGGTTCCCGGAAGTGCGAAGAACAGAGTATTGTCTGTTACATTTCTGCTGTCGAAAGCGAGTTTTTCTATTTCAATAAGTTCTGCATCTTTTCCAAGTGCAATTTCGTCTTTGCACGAAGCGCTTACCTTAAAATCAAGGGCTCGTACTTTGTCAAATGCAAGTAAAGCTGATAATGTTTTTTTCATAACAATGCCTATTCTACAATTCTGCCGAGATTTTTTCAATAAATTTGAATGCCGCATCAATTGTGTCGTCCATATCGTAGTATCTGTACTGTCCAAGACGACCTCCGAAGAGAACTTTTGTCCTGCCTGATGCGTTTTCTTTTTCGGCAAGTTCCGTGTAAGATTTATAAAGTGAAGAATTCTTTTCGTTGTTCACAGGGTAGTATGGTTCGTCACCTTTGTTCCATTCAGAAGGATATTCTCTTGTAATATAAGTAACTGCCTTGTCCGGAACAGAATTTTCAAAATGCTTGTGCTCTATGATTCTTGTGTAAGGAATATCTGCTTCAGTGTAGTTGATGACAGCATTCCCCTGATGGTTTTCTTCTTCCAGGCGTTCTGTTTCAAAACGGAGGCTCCTGTATTCGAGGGTTCCGAGCTTGTATCCGAAGTATTCGTCAATCATGCCTGTGTAAACAACAAGAGGAGCAAGTTCATCGTATTCGGATTTATGATCAAGGTAGTCTACATTTGTTCTTACTTCAGCCTTTGACAGCATTTTTTCAATGATCCGGGTATAGCCTCCAACAGGAATGCCCTGGTAGCGGTCATTGAAGTAGTTGTTGTCAAATGTAAGCCGTACAGGAAGACGCCTGATGATTTCAGGTCCAAGTTCAGTGCAGGGACGTCCCCACTGTTTTTCTGTGTAGCCTTTTATAAGCCTTTCGTATATATCCTTCCCTACAAGGGAAATAGCCTGCTCCTCAAGGTTTGCAGGAGTCTTTCCCTTCATAACGGAAGCCTGTTCTTCAATACGTTTCTTTGCCTGCGCAGGAGTAATTACGTCAGGCCAGATTCTGTTGAAGGTGTTCATGTTGAACGGAAGATTATAAAGACAGTTATGCCATTTTGCAACAGGACAGTTTGTGTAGCGGTTGAATTCTGCAAAAGAATTTACATAGTCCCAGATTTTTTTTGAATCTGTATGGAAAATGTGGGCTCCGTATTTGTGTATCTGGATTCCGTCTTTTTCTTCTGTGCAGATGTTACCTGCAATGTGGTTTCT
The DNA here is from genome assembly GCA_045642665.1 of Treponema sp. Classification (GTDB taxonomy): domain Bacteria; phylum Spirochaetota; class Spirochaetia; order Treponematales; family Treponemataceae; genus Treponema_D. The sequence continues at coordinate 39,098 of JAZUJH010000020.1, read as the reverse complement.
GCGTTCAAGTACAAGAACTTTTTTATCCTGGTTTGTATAGTAATCTGCAAGGACTCCTGAAAAAAGTCCGGCACCGACAAGAATCAAATCATATTTCATTTTCATCCTCTCAATAATCACAGTCCCGAAGACGGTAATCTTTTCGGGACATGTTCCGGTATCTGCAAAAAAAATCAATCTGAGATGCCTGTTTCTTAAAAAAAAGTAAGCGGCCTGTATATTTTAAGTGATTTTCTTGAAATATGCTATATAATATAGCTATATCCCGTGTGTTTTTTGTTTGGAATGGCGGAAACTTATATTCTACATGTCAATAAGGATTGCCGATAGTTAGACAGGGGATAATTTAAAAATTTAATTCCAGATGAATTCTGGGCAGGAGATGTATTTTATGAGGAAGATAAATGTTCTGTTTGTTCTGTTTGTTTGTTCCGCAGCTCTTTTTGCGCAGGTAAATAAAGTTGATGAGGAATCTATTGTTGGAGAATCGTTTCTTACGGATATAACAAGCTTAAACGGCAGCGTTGAATCTTATACAAGAACAGATTATGAAGCAGTTGCAAGGTTCGGCAAGACTTACAGAAGGAATCCTGTGAAGAATGTGCATGTCCTTGATTCTGTGGGCAGGGAAACGGAACTTGCTGTCTATGATGAAGACGGAGCAGTCGTTTCAAAGGAGAAGTCCGTTTACAGAAGCGGTTCTTCAGAAAAATCAGTGTCTGATGGAGACGGTAAGCTTGTAAAAAAGTTTGTGACAAAATATACAGCTGATTCAAGGGTGGAGGAAGTTTCTGTTTTTGATCCTTTTCTTGAAGAGGAAGACGGGCTTCTCGGAAAAACGATTTATACTTACGGTGAAAAGGGAGGTTCAAATTTAGAGAGAATCGTTGAATCAGTTTATGGAGGCGAAGGCTATCTGAAGTCCAGGACAATAATTGTCAACAACGGAAACGGTTTGCCTGTTTCGGTAAGTTATTATAATGCCGACGGAAGTCTGCTGAAGAAATGCAATGTTTCTTATGACCGTGACAGCAGAATATTCCGCAAGGATTTCTTCAAGCCTGTTCAGTCCCAGGAAAAACTTACCGGATACTGTCTGTATCGTTATGACAGTGGAACTTCTGCCCTGGCGGAGATTCAGGTTTATGAAGCCGACGGAACTCTTTGCGGACGTGTAATCTATACCTGTGATGCAAAGCTAAATCCAATTATGATAAGTGTTTATACAGTTTCCACCAAGTTCGGGGAAAATTGTACGGAACTTCTTACTCAGACTGTTGTCTCTTATAAGTACAAGGCGGCATCAGGTTCAAGAAGTTCCGGCGGAGCTTCTGCTGCATTCAGGACGACTGCAAAAACTGAAAAAGCTGCTCCGGCACCTGCTGCGGAGCCTGAACTTATTGAGGAACAGGAAAGTGAAGATCTTTTTGCAGAGGAATCGGAGGAGGAATATTATTATGATGAATCTGATTTCGGTAATGCTGAAAAATAATTGTATGGGACTCTCGGACTTGAGCTTTTCAGTGACGGCCTGAAATTTTAGGAGCCGATCTTTTATTCCGATAATCAACGGAATGCATCAAGGAACTTCTAAGAAGGACTGTCTTTAGAGATGCCCTAAATATAAAAAGTTAAAATCGGAAAGGGGAAGATATGAAATCCATAGGAATAAAATTGGCTGACGGTTCGTTTTATCCAATAATGACGGAAGACGGACAGAAAAGGAAAGCTCTTGAAGTAATGACGGTACAGGATAACCAGACTGAAGTGCACATTGATTTGTATCGCTCTGAAACAGATTCCATGGATGATGCGGAGTATGTAGACAGTCTTGAAATCAGTGACCTTAATCCTCATCAGAATGGTGAAGTCGTGCTTAGCCTGGATCTTTCTCTTGATGAAAATAACAAGCTCAAGGCAGAGGTAACGGACAGGGAAACCGGCAACAGTTCCTCTTCAAATGTTACTCTTGTTTCCCGTACGGAAGAAGAGCGCAGTGAGCCCAGCAATTTCTCTGTTCCTGATTTTGAAGATGAACTTCCTGATACGGATGCGCTTTTAGAGGATTTCACTTTTGAAACGGAAACAGAAGCTGCTGAGGAAATTCCATCTGAAGAAGAACCTGAAGAGGTTTCTGTCAGCGATGAGGAACTTATGGCAGGACTTGATTCTGCAGAAACTGATGAAGATTTATCGGACGGACTTTCTGAAAATTATGATGAAATAAATGAGCAGCCGGAGGTTATGAAAAATTCTCAGATTGTTTCTGCGGATAATCTTCTGGCTGACGAACCTTTTGATTCGGGAGAAGCTGTGGAAGCTGGAGAAAAGATTATAGACAAGGACGGAACTTCCTTTAGCTTTGAAGATATGGGCATTGATGAAGATGCAGAACCTGAAGATCCTTTCGTGGATTCAGGAACTTACGGGACAGATGATTCTGCTGCCGGCCCGGAAACAGATTTTCCTGTAGTTCCTGGTGAAGAAGAAGCTGAGCCCCTTATGGAAGAACCTTTAGATGTTGATGAACTTGGCGATGATACAATAGTCGACAGAGACGGAACTGCTTTTACGTTTGAGGATACAAGTTTAACGGAACCTGCGGAAGAAGAAACTTCATCAGATGAAACTATTGCCGATGCTGATGAAATTATGGAGGAAGCTGAAGAGAATGAAGCAGACGTTCCCGTTTCTTCAGATTCCTCTGACATAGACCTTCCTGTGTTCAGTATGGAAGATGTACCTGCTGAAGAGGAAACTGTCATTGAGGCTGCAGAAATTTCAGATCCTTTCGCAGAGGCTCAGACTTCCGCTGTACCGGAATTTGATTTCCCGGACTTTTCAGATAGTCATGAAACTGTTGTCGAAGAAGAGACTGCCTCAGAGGAACCAGACATGGACTTTGCAGATACAGATATAATGGAAGAAAACAGTTTCTTTGATGACACATCGGTTTCTGGAAGGGATTTTGATGCTCTCCCGGACTTTGATACAATTTCGGCCGAAGAAGAATCCGATAAGTTTGATGCAGATTTTGATGACGGAACAACCCTTTCTGAAGTTGACGGTTCTTCTGTTACTGAAAGCGTGATGGATGATATTCCTGATTTCGATTCAAATGGTTCTTTCGGAAATGACACGGATAATCTTCCTGATTTTGATGATCCTTTTAATTCTCTTTCTACCGGAACAGGAAATACGGATTTCGTTGTACCTGATTTTGACGGAGATTCTCCGGTCTCATCTTTCAGGAGCTCAAGTTCCTTTGACTTTGATGATGCTGACAGTGTGTTTGACAGTGCAATTGCTGCAGGTTCCGCTGCAAAGGATTTCAGGGCCGATCCGAAGGCTGACATGTTTGCGGGGCTGTATGATAATCCTGCTGAAGCAGATAAGGAAGAGGAAAAATCAACTCCAACCCGCGGACCTGTAATTGTTTGTTCTCTCTGTGCGATTATCTGTATGATTGTTGCAGGTCTTGTATTCTTTATACTTCCTTCAAGGCTTAATCTTCTTAATAACAGGGAAGATGAAGTTCAGATTGCTCAGGCTCCTGCCGCAGAAAAAAAAGAAGCTTCAAAACCGGCTGATTCTGCTGCAACAAATAATGGTGAAGCAGACAAAGTTAGGAATGATGTGACTGTTGTTTCATCAGATGCATTGAATAATGCAGTTGAAATTGATACACTGTCGAAAGCAAATGAGGCGGCCATTAAGGAGGCTTCAAAAAATGTTGACAAGCTTATTGAAACTTCCTCAAAGAATCTTTCTTCTGATATTTCTGCTGCAACAAATGCTGCTGCCGCTGAAGCTGCTGCAAGAACTCTCGAAGAAGCCCAGAAAGAGGCCAAGAGAATTATTGAGGAAGCCCAGAAGGAAGCAAGAAGAATTATTGAAGCACAGGAAAATGCAATTGTTATTGCGACAACTCCAGGTGCAATCATTCCTCAGCCGCCGGTGAAAACAGCAGCTTCGTCAGCTCCAACAAAATATAAGATTGCTCCTGGTGATACTTTGTGGGATATTGCCAATGCTTATTACAAGAATCCGTGGAGATATCTGGAGATTGCAACATACAATGGAATTTCAAATCCGAATTACATTGTTACTGGACAGGAAATTCTTATTCCTTGGGAATGATGAGGTTGTGTAACGGGAACCTGAAGAGTGATTTTTCGCTCTTCCCGTAAATGAAAAATATGGAGAAACAATGTCTGATTTAAAAAAAAATATCATGAAGTTTATGTGTGCAATATGTTTTGTTGCTGTAACAGTTTCTTTGTGTTCCTGCAAGGAGAAGGATCCTCTTTTTGAGACCTTCGGATATGATACCTTCTATTTCAGAGGGCTGCAGGAACTTAAGAAGGATTCTCCTGACAAGAAGGAGGTCGCAAAACTTTTTGCGAAGACAAAGAAAAAAGGTTCTCCGTATTTTTCCAGACGTTCTGCAGAAGAGTTGTACCAGTTTCAGGATGCGAAGACCAGAATCAGATTCGTAAAAGAATATTACAAGAATTTTTCTGATGAAGATGCTCTTCTTTTTGCGGCAAGAAATTTATTTCTTGAATACGAATACGATGAACTTATAAAACTGACATCAGATATTGATGTCAGAACTTGTGCAGACGAACTTTCTGCTTACAGATGCCTGTGTCTTTATAGAAATTCAAATCCTCTGTTTGAAGAAACCTTCAGGGAATGGGCACTGAATAAGCCTTGGACAAAATATCATAGTGAAGTTCTCAGGGACTGCAATCTTAAACGCATTTCCGTTTACACTTTCAGGGATAAAATATTTTACCGTGACTATTCAGCTGTAACGGAAGCACATAATATTCTTCTGGAAAATGATTTCCGTGTTCCTGAACTTTTGACTGACTGCGGAAAGGCTTTGTTGTACGGTTCTAAAAAATATGTTGATAATGCAGAGTTCCTAAAGACCCTGATGCCGGGAATGACTTCCGAAAATATTTTTTACATATACTTCTATGCAGGAAGATTATATGAAAAAGCAAATAAAAATGCTGAAGCCATGATGTGCTATAAGTCTGCGGTCGAGCATGCGCAGAGTGATAAATCTTATGACAATGCGCTGTGGTATTATCTTACCGTATGTCTGAAGGAGTCAATTTCTGTTGCCGTCACGGAACTTGAAAAGTACGCTCCTACCTGGCACGACAAGGATTGGTATGATGATTTCCTTGATACACTTTCACTGAGACTTGTTTCCAAGCATTTCTGGTCACGTTATTATGAGGTTGCCCGGATAATAGAACCTTATGCAAGCAGGGAACAGGTTTCCAAATATTCCTATGTATGTGCCCGCCTTATGGAAGAAGATTTTTTTACTCCGAAGGATGTAGTAAGAACTTCAGAAGAAAAGACGGAAGATGACGGAAAAATTTTACTTGAAGACAGGCTCAGGGAGCTTTACACAAAGGCACTGGACTGTGATACAAATATCTATTATATGCTCATGGCTTCCCGCAAACTTGATAGAACTGATGCGGAAATTATAGATTCTCTTAAACTTTTGCGCAGAAACGAAAGCTTTGAAAAAAATGAGGACCTTGAAAAACTTGTCCGTGGTTACATGGAATTTGGTTTTGATGATAAACTTTATGCCCTGTGGCTTGAACATATGGATGATCTGAGTCTGGAGTGCGCGACAAAAGTTTCTGAGCGTCTTATGACAATGGCAAAGGAAGATGATTTTAATTACTATAAAAGTATCAGGGTTGCTTCAAAGAAATTGAACAGGACAGAGGAAAAATGTACGGATGATCTTCTGCATCTTGCCTATCCGAAGAACTTTGGTGATTTGATTGCAAACAGTTGCGAAAAATATACCCTTAATGAATATTTTCTTTATGGTCTTATCCGCTGTGAAAGTTTTTTTAATACACGGGCATTCAGTTCTGCGGCAGCATCAGGTTTGACCCAGTTCATAAAGAAGACGGCTGATGAAGTTGCAAGGAAGCTTGGTTACGAGGATTATGATCTTACGGACAGTGCAACCAGTATAGAATTCGGTGCATATTATTTGTCAGACTTAATAAGACGGCTTGATGAGGTTCCTCTTTATGCAATCTTTGCTTATAACGGTGGAGCAGGAAGTGTCCGCTCATGGAGAAGAAGCGTCAGGACTGTGTTCGGAAGGGATACAGTGCCTAATGATTTGTTCCTTGAAGCGGTTCCGTTCAATGAAACCAGGGAATACGGAAGACGTGTAACTGGAGCTGCCTGTGTATATGCTTTGCTTTATTATGGACAAAGTCCTTCAAAAGTTATTGAAGAGATTATGAAATTTTGACATAATTCTGCCTACAAGGTAGATAAATTTTATGAATGACCCATTAGCAAACATTTTGCCGGAGGTTATGCAATTTGCAGATTTCCATGGTACTCAGTTGGTTTTCCTTTTAGGATTGATTATGTTTTTTGGTTCAATCGGCGGAAGGCTTTTCCAAAAGCTCAAGATTCCGCAGGTTGTAGGTTACATTGTAATCGGTATTATAATCGGTTCTTCAGGATTCCAGGTTCTCGGCGAAGATACAATCAGGGCTTTGAATCCTGTAAGCACTATTGCCCTTTCCTTTATCGGATTCCTTGTCGGTGCTGAGCTGAAATTTGATGTAATCAGGAAATACGGAAAGCAGTTCATTGGTATTCTTATTGGTGAGTCGTTTACTCCTTTCTTTGTTGTAGGACTGCTTGTTTTTGGTGTTTACTATCTTTTTACCAGGGACCTGCCTATGGCAATTTCAATGGGACTTGTTCTCGGTGCAATCTGTTCTGCAACAGCTCCTGCCGCTACTACGGATGTTTTAAAGGAATTCAGAACCCGCGGACCTTTGACGACTACAATTCTTGGAATCGTAGCAATGGATGATGCTGTCGCTCTTGTTCTCTATGCAATATCTTCAACGCTTGTAGGAAATATTCTCGGAGATGCAAGCGTTTCTTTTGGAATGCAGATGCTTAACATTGCAAAGGATATCTTGGGTTCCATTTTTGTGGGAAGCATTGTCGGATTTATTATCAGCAGAATCATTCAGAATATTATGGAAGAAGAAGCCCGTGTCCTTACATTTGCATTGGGAGGACTTTTTCTTTCTACAGGTGTGTGCGAACTTCTTGGTCTTGATAACATTCTTGCAGCACTTTCCATTGGCTTCTTTATGGTAAATTTCGCTCCCGCAAAGACTAAGCATATTTTTGTTCTGGTAGAAAAAATGACTCCTCCGATTTATGTTCTCTTCTTTGTTCTTGTGGGTGCAAAACTCAATATCTGGGTTGTAACACCTTTGCTCGGTCTTATCGCGGTTGTTTATGTTGCAGGGCGTTCCCTCGGAAAGACAATAGGTGCAAGAATTGGTGCAAAAATTACACATGCTCCTGAAACTGTTTACAGATTTCTTCCATGGTGTCTTTTAAGTCAGGCAGGTGTTGCAATCGGTTTGAGTATTGCGGCAAGCAATGATTTCCCTGAATCTATAGGACCTCAGATTATGCTTATCATTACTGCAACAACTTTCATTGTGCAGCTTCTCGGACCTGTCTGTGTTAAGCATGGTGTGACTAAGGCCGGTGAAGTTGGTCTTGCAATTTCTGAGGAGGATATTCTTAAGAAGTCCAGGGTCGGCGACATAAAGTGGGGAACAGAAGTCATTGCTTCAGCCTCAAGCACAGCAATTGTCAATGAGCTTGATACAATCAATGTGATTCTTGATAACTTTGAGACAAATCATTATCAGTATTTCGCTGTCTGCAATGAAGAAAAAAAGCTTATAGGTCTCATTACTTTGGAGCATCTGAAGGAAACTCTTCTTCTTGGAGATTTTGCAGAAAGCATGCTTGCCCTTGATATTATGGACAGACCTTTGTGTACTTGTTCTCCAAGCACAGATCTTCCTTCTCTTTACAAGATGTTCTCGGAAAAGGATGTGGAATGCATTCCGATTATTGACGGTGAAGATAAGTGCATGGGTGTAGTTGAGAAGTTTGCCGTGGACCATTACATTCATAACAGGGTCCTTGAACTTCACAGAAAGATTGAAAATCTTGGCTGACAGATTCTATAGTTGAGAGGGTCCCTTGTTTTAGAGATGCCGATGACCGTTCCATTTTGGGACGGTTTTTTTTATTTTAAGCGGAATCTTCTGTAATTGTAATCTGACCTTAGGAATTGTACATTTCATCTTGCGGCAGTCCAGTTGTTCCAGGTACGGCAGGCATCTCATACGGATTTATAATGGCTTCCTGAAAATCTTTGTCAAAAAACTTTTGTAATAAGTTTTTTTTTTTATTTGATATAGAATATAGGTAGGTATATTTTTGGTTTTAGGAGTTATTATTTTATCTATGGACTTACAAAAAAAGGATACAGAAGATAAGAAACTGGAATTCAGGAAGAAATTTCCTATATCAGTTAGGATCGGTGTGATAATTGCATGCGCAATGCTTGTTATAGCGATTCTCGTTCTGATTCTGACTGATGCTACCGTTACAAGTTTCAGTAACAAGAATGAAATCAACAATATAAATATAATCGCAGAAGGAAAGGCTCAGGAAATTGGGTCCTGGCTTGGCGGTACCAACAGTATGCTGCGTGCCTATGCGGAGACTGATGAAATCAAGAGTGATGACTGGGATATTGTACAGCCTCTTTTGAAGAAAGCGTATGACAGAATCAATGATAACCGTTATCTGTTCCTTGCCTATGTTCAGGAGGACGGAAAGGGCTGGACAAGTAAGGGTGCATGGCTTGATGCTACACCTCTTCCTTATTATCCTCCTATCATCAAGGAAAACAGGGATTTCTTTATTACCAACCCCTTCATAGGTGCAACAACCGGTAAGCCTCTCATTATTATTGGTCACGGTGTAAGGCAGGAAGGAAGTACAAAGAATACTTCAATTATGATTGCCGGTGTTGACGGTGAATCCATTTCCAGCATTGCCGGGAAAGTTAATATAGGCGGTGCCGGATACGGTGTAATTGTTGATAGTGAAGGTGTATTTGTTGCTCATCCTGATGTGGAAAAGGTTATGAAACTTAATATCCGTGAAATGGATCAGCAGGGATACAGCGGAATGTCACTGATAGGCGAAGATATGAAAAAGGGTGTCCAGAATATCAGGAAATTCAGAAGCGATAAGGGAGAAGAAAATTATATGGTTTATCTTCCGATTCCGAATTCTCCTAACTGGACCCTTGGAATTATTGTTCCTTCATATTATTTTAACAGACTTTCAACAGACATCATGAAAATTGTTATACCTGTTACAATACTTGTTATTCTTGCTTCCCTTTTTGTTGCTGTGCTGTTCGTCAGAAGGATTGCCAGGAACATGGAAAAAACTGCTGATGCTTTGAAGGGAATTGCAGCTGGGGAAGGTGATCTGACTGTGCGTCTGAGACAGGACGGTGTTGATGAGATGGGTGAAATTTCTTTCTACTTCAATAAGACAATTGAAAAAATTGATGATTCGTTGAAACAGGTTTCCGAAAATTCACGGACTTTGGAAAATGTAAGTGATTCTCTTGCTTCCAGTGTTAAAGAGGAGGAGCGTACTGTAAATAACATCAAGAATCTTATTGCAGGTCTCCATTCAGAAATTGAGGACCAGAACAACGGTATATCGGAAACAGCAAGTTCTGTTGAATATATGGCAAATACGATAGGTAATCTTGATAACGCTATTCTCAGTCAGTCTGAAAATATTTCCGCTTCAAGTTCTGCCATTGAACAGATGATAAAAAATATTGAATCGGTGACAAGTATTCTTACAAGGAACCAGGAACTTATTAACCAGATGGAATCAAAGAGTCAAGATGTTAAGAATTCTATTACAACTTCAAGCCGGCTTACGCAGGAAATAAGCAATGAATCTGAAAGTCTGCTTGAGGCAAGTTCCATTATCCAGAATATTGCGGAACAGACAAATCTTTTGGCAATGAATGCAGCCATAGAAGCTGCTCATGCCGGTGAAAGCGGAAAAGGCTTTGCGGTTGTAGCTGATGAGATTCGTAAGCTGGCTGAGGAATCAGGTACTCAGAGTAAGAATATTACAGACGTACTTCAGGGACTCAAAGAGAAGATTGAAACGATTGCTCAGGAATCCCGTAAGACAGAGAATGACTTTATGCAAAGCTTCCAGCTGACCGTTTCTGTTAAGAGCCAGGAATCTGTAATCATGAGTGCTATGCAGGAACAGAGCTCCGGTGGGGAACAGGTTATAAAAGCCGTTGCAGATATTGCAGGTTCTGCAGAAATGGTTAAATCCGGTTCAAGGGAAATGCTTAGCAAGGCACAGAATATTCAGGGCGAAATGCATAAGCTTACTTCCATCAGCAATAGTATTTCTGATAACATAAAAAATATTGCAGTTGGTGTTGAAGGCTTTGAGAAATCAGTGAACGATGTTAGCGGCATGGCATACAACGCTAAGACTCAGGTTGAGGAACTGAATAATGAGCTCGGAAAGTTTAAGGTATGATTACGGTGAATTTAATGCACTTGCTGTGAAGTGAAAAAATGTTTTTGACCGGGCCGGCGGGTTCTTGTCCTTGAAATCACAAGGCTTAAAACATCCGGTTTTCAAAGTTGACTATAAAGTTGCAATTTTTGGAGGTTCCAATAAAAATTTGTAGCCGGTTTTCAGAGCAGAAAAAAAATCCCTGAACTGTTAAAAGTCCGGGGATTTTTTTTGGAGGAAGATTATTTGAGCTTAAACTTTTTCATTTCATCAGAAAGCTGGGTAACAAGCTGCTTATTTGTAGCACTTTCTTTGTCCACATTCTTGACGGCTGAAAGAATTTTTGTTGTGCCCTTTGAAATCTCTTCCATGTTTTTACCGATGATTTCCGAAGACTGGCCGAGGGAGTTCATGTATTTAATTACTTTGTCCCCTCCTGAAAGAACTGTATTTGTATTGGTTCTAAGACTGAATGTGGAATCGTCAATGCTTTTCATGGCTTCAAGAACCTGAACGCTTCCCTGACTTTGTTCACGCATTGCATTCATTATAACTTCTTCCTGGTTACTGACTGTCTTTGTAAGTTGCAGTATCGAACTGAATTGTTCCTGAACATTGCTTGTACTTTCCGCCATTTCTCTGATTATGGTTTCAAGATTGTTCAGGCTTTCGGTAATGTTTTTGCCCTGAGCGTTTGACTGTTCCGCAAGTTTTCGTATTTCGTCTGCAACTACTGCGAAACCTTTGCCTGCTTCCCCTGCATGAGCTGCCTCAATAGCTGCGTTCATGGCAAGAAGGTTAGTCTGCTCGGCGATGTTCTGTATTACGCTGGAAGCTTCAATAAGTCCAGAACTTTCAGAAAGAATTCTATTGGACATCTTGACGGCCTCTTCAACACGTTTCTGTCCTATGTCAGAAGACTTGGCAAGTTCATCAACCTGTTCAGAATTCTTTTGGAGAGTATTCGTAACGCTTTCAATGTTCGCAACCATTTCTCTTACGGCCGCAGAACTTTCTTCGACTCCGCTTGACTGCTGTATGATGTTTTCATTCAGAATTTGCAGGCTTGCCATAATGTCCTTGCTGGCTTCTCCCGCTTTTTCAAAATATTTGTTCTGGTTTATGATCTGGTCATTGACCTGATGAATGTTACAGGCTATTTCATTTACAGTGTCAGAAGTATTTTCTGTTTCCCTTCCAAGATTAATTCCGCTGTCAAGTGAAATCTTTACATTCCTTTCAACGTCACAAAGCATTTTCTTTGTTGAGTCATAGAAGGCGTTGATGTTTGTCATGAAGATTCCGCATTCGTCGCGGTTTTCTATATCAAATTTTTCAACCGTATAATCACCGGTGGCAAGTTTTTCCGTAAACTGCTGAAGCTTTGCAAATGCCTTAATAAAAACGGACATCTGTGCACCGATGCTGATAATAAATAGAGTTATTCCGAGAATCATCTGGGGAATAAGATTCTTTACGAATGTAATAGCAAACTGGTAACCGCTGGGCTGTACTTCGTGATGAGAAATTGGTCTGTAGGAAATTACTTCACAGGCCATGGCTCCTGCATAGATTCCGATTATGGAATAAACTGTTATGATAATGATTCTTCCTATGGCACCGAGCTTTACATCTTCTTTTTTCAGAGGAATTTTTTTCATCCACCTGGAAAGTTCAGTCATCCAGAAGCAATGGAAGATGCTTGAAAAGAAGAATATTGCATTGAAGATAATGTAAACCTGCAGCCAGTCCTCGTACACTATGCCCGAAGATTTTGCAGCGGATTTTAACAGCATAGGATAGATGAAAGCTGAGACTGTGGGGATGATCGTATTTATGAAAATTATTCTTTTGTACCATCGGACAGAATTTTGTCTGCTCTCTTCGCTGCCGTCATATTTTGCAATTTCTTTTGTAGCTATTTTATTTAAAATTATAGCTATGATTGCACAGGCAAGTATATAAATACAGGGCCTAGGATTCATTGTTACCTTTATCATTTCTGAAAATGAGTAAAAGACTTTGTAAGCAATTGCGAGGCTGTATGCATAGATGAGGGGGGTAATATAAATGCATGTACAAAAAATTTTCTGCCGTAAGCCTAAAGGTGAAATGTTTTTATCTGAATCTGTCATGTTATGTACTCCTGAAAAAAGTTGTGTCTGTATGACTGTACAGGTCGCGTCCAAAAAAAAGTACATTGCATTTCAGATTCTTCCTTCGAAGTTTTAATCCATGATATGCAGAGACCTGCGGTTCCGTTAATTAAACTTTAAGAAATGGAATCCTGCAGATTTTTGAATCGTCCTGTTAATGCTTACCTTATTATACGGCATTATGAAATAAATTTTAACTCATGAATACAGGTAAAACAATTATTTATAATGGTATAAACTACAACTGCAATTTTTGGCGTTTCCCTAATGTTTGTACAAAAAAGAGGAATTTCTTGTGATTCCCTGAAAAGTGTATTTCGTTTTTGCTTCGGCTGATGGAAAATATTAATAGGAATGTAACCAAATGTCAATAAACTGCAGTTTTTTCGGAAAAAAAATTCTATTACTAATGTTAGAGATTTATATTCTATCTGTTAAGTAAAAGAAATCGGCTCCGATATTTAAAGCATGAGAAAATATCCATTTTTTATTTTAATGCTTTTTATTTGTTTAGGAAGTGTACCGGTTTTTGCAGGAGAGATGTATAAAACTAATGTCGAAGCTTCTTATTACGGGGATAAATTCCATGGAAGCCAGACAGCAAGCGGCGAAACATTTAGCATCTATGAACTTACGGCAGCCCATAAGACCTTGCCCTTTAATACTCTTGTAAAAGTAACAAATCTTGCTAACGGCAAGTCTGTCGTTGTAAGAATCAATGACCGGGGACCTTTTGCCGGTAACAGGGAAATTGATCTTTCAAAGCAGGCGGCAATTGAGATTGGTATGATTCAGGAAGGTCTTGCCCATGTTTCCATCGAAATTGTTGGAACAACACCTTCCAAGGCTTCAAAGAAGTCGGAATCTTTTTCAAAGGCAAGTGAGACACCGTTCACTGTAGCAGGGGCAACAGTTGCTGTAAGTGAAAACGAAACAGCTGCTGATGACAGGAATGAACGCTTTGACATTCAGGTCGGCGCTTATTCAAATAAAGAATATGCGCAGGATATGGCGAGCGCACTTTCTCAGAGCGGTTTCTCAGGAATTGCATACCAGCAGGTTGGTTCTATAACACGTGTTGTCATTAGGGATCTTTCAGTTGGGGAAGTTTCTGTGATTACGGAAAAGCTGAAGGAAAAGGGCGTTGAAGATTTTATTATCAGGAAACGGACTTTGGCTTCATCTGTATCTTCCGTTGTTGTTGAAAAGTAAAAATCGGAGCCGTCGTACGTTTTGTCCGGCGTTTTTTTGTTAGGATTTTGATTTGAATAGAATTTTTTGTTCAAAATATTTTGCTTTTATGTTTTCAGTACTGATTTTTTCCGCAGTTCATGTTTCTGCGGATTCTTTTTATAAAAGCAATGTTACGGCTTCCTATTATGCAGACAAATTTCATGGAAGAAAAACATCCAACGGCGAAGTGTTCAACATGTGGGCAATGACTGCTGCTCATAAGACATTACCTTTCAACACTGTCCTCAGAGTTACAAATCTTTCTAACGGTAAGTCCGTTGTTGTCAGAATAAATGACCGGGGACCTTTTGTTAAGGGCAGGGAAATAGATCTTTCGAAAGGGGCGGCCGCAAAAATCGGTATGATAAAAAGCGGAACCGCAAAGGTTTCTCTGATGATCATAAAGAATCCTGACGGCAGTGTTCCGGGTGCAAAGTGGAAGGTTCCTTCCGTAAATACGGAGGATATGCTGTGGGATATTCAGATGGGAGCTTTCAGCAAACAGGAAAATGCTGCCGCCCTTGCAAGAAAGCTGAAGTCCTATGGATATGATGTGGCCTATCAGAAAAGCAACGGCATTACGAGAGTCGTAATACGTGCAGTACCAACGGTAAAAGTAAATTCCGTTCTGTCAGGTCTTGAAAAAAGAGGCTTCACTGATTATTATGTAAAGGAACGTAATGTAAGATAGCTGAGAATATTTTAGAGAAGTGTAATTTCCGGATCCTGCCTGAAGTAACAAAGAATTGTATTTTTCGATATGCAAATATAAAATTTAATTAGTAATGATTTTTTTAATGAAATTGGAGATAAAAGATTCATTTTAAATTAAAATATTGTTAGGTATTCTAGCTTCTGGAAAAGTAATAGATGTCATATGGAGATTCTGATGGGGCAAGAAAAAAAATATGGTAGCCTGGTAAGACAGTTTTCATTGTACCTGCTGGGTGCATTGGTGCTGATGTTTTTATTTCAGATAATAATTATTGTTCAGATTGTCCGAAAAACTTCAATGAGGACTTATGAAGAGTTCTGTACAAAGATTATTGATGAAGATGCAGAGAAAATTAGTAACTGGAATATGATTCTCCTGAATGATCTCCGCCATTATTCTGAAAGTGATATCGTAAAGACGGGCAACACTGATGCCATCATAAAAGATCTTCAGCAGCATTCCGGGCATACGAATGAATATTTCAATTACATAGTCTTCTGTACTCTTGATGGAGTAGGTTTCAGTGACAAAGGAAATACTGTTACCGTAATTTCAAACCAGTTTTTCATGGAAATTGTAAACAGGAAGAAAGAACTTTTTGTATCTGATATTGTTTTCCAGCCGGACGGATCTGCAGGTTATTTTATTGCACGTCCTGCCTATGATGAAAATAGAAAACTTATAGGAGTTTTCGCAGGTTCAGTTCGTCTTGATGCAATTACGGCTCTTGTAAATGATCTTAATATGGGTTCAGGTGCAAGTGCTCTGCTTGTTGGAAGTGACGGTATCATGCTTACACTTTCTGAAGGCTATACTACATATCTTGACCTGAATTATACTTCGAAGATAGGTTACAAAGGTTTTGATGAAGTGTTCAGGGCAACAAAAGCCAGTCCAAGCGGAATGGGTTTCTTTACGGACAACAAGAATGTTCAGAACTTTGTTGCATACGCTCCTGTAAAAAATACTTCCTGGACAGCAATGTTCATTGTTCCTGTCGCTGTCATCCAGGATTCTGCTAACAGTTTGAGACTTCAGATTGTTTTTATATGCATGGGTATTGGTGTTGCAATTATTTTGGTTGTAATTGTTCTGCTCATAAGAGTCATAAGGCCTCTTACCGTTGTTAAAAATAGTATCGCAACAATTGCAACTGGTGATGCGAATCTTACACAGAGAGTCAAGATCAGTACGAGAAATGAAATTGAAGAACTTGGTGACAACTTTAATAACTTCATTGAGAAGCTTCACACAATAGTAAGCGATGTAAAGGAATCCAAGAATGCCCTTGAAATAATGCGCGGTGAACTTGAAGACAAGGTCAGTGAAAACGGTTCTTCCATCGGAACAATCGTAAGTGATCTGAATAATATTGGTATTGCAGTTGAGGAACAGTATAATGCAGTTTCTGAAACTTCTGAAACTGTAAACGATATTTCACAGAGCATTCAGTCTCTTGACGGTCTCATAAGTTCCCAGTCCTCTGCTGTTACGGAAGCTTCGGCTGCAGTTGAAGAAATGATTGGAAATATCCGTGGTGTAAACAGTTCCGTCGGATATATGGCAGATTCCTTTACTAATCTCAGAGATAAATCTGAGGAAGGAATCAGACGACAGAATGATGTTAATAATCGAATACTGAAGATTGATGAACAGTCTAAGGCTTTGCAGGAAGCTAATACCGTTATTTCTTCAATTTCTAAGCAGACAAATCTGCTTGCCATGAACGCGGCGATTGAAGCTGCCCATGCCGGTGCTGCCGGTAGAGGTTTCAGTGTTGTTGCTGATGAAATCCGTAAGCTTTCTGAAAATTCAGCGTCTCAGACAAAGCGAATTCGCGAGGAACTTAGAAAAATTCAGGAATCAATTAATGAAGTTGTTTCCGCTTCCCGGTCTTCAGGTGAATCTTTCAGCCAGGTTTCTGCTAACATAAATCAGACTCAGGAACTTGTTATTCAGATAAAGGCAGCAATGGAGGAACAGGAAACAGGTTCTCAGCAGATCAGTGATGCACTTAAGATGATGAATGAAACTACAAGTAATGTTCGTGATGCTTCTCTGAAAATGACTGACGGAAACAGGATGATTCTAAAAGAAGTTGACCAGCTTAGAAATGCGACTACAGGAATCCGCAGTAATATGGATCTTATTTCTGCAAGTGCGGAAGAAATTAAATGTACGGGAAATTCTCTTGAAGAAATTTCCGGTACAGTTAAGGCCTGTATTGACAAAATCGGTTCACAGATTGATCTGTTTACTGTCTGACATAAGGGGTTTTATATGAATAAATTTTTTGGAAAATATTTTCTGCTGCTTGCTTTTTTTTCCATATGTCTTATTTCATGCGGTGAAACTTCGCAGTATGCTTCACAGCCGGTTCAGAGTAAAATTACTGGAGAGGTAATTAATGTTGAGCTCTCTTCAGAAATAGAAAATCTTGATCCCCAGACTTCAGTTTATACAAGCTCCTTTGAAATTCTTGGAAGCGTGATGAGAGGTCTTACAAAAGTTAATAAGGATGGGTCAGCAGGTCTTGATCTTGCTGTAGATTCAAAGGTTTCTGATGACGGTCTTACGAGAACTTATTATCTAAGAAAAGATGCCTACTGGTCAAATGGTGACAGGGTTACTGCAAATGATTTTGTGTATGCATGGCAGAGAGCTGTGGATCCGAAACTTAATTCTGAATATTCATTTATGATGAGTGATATTGCTCAGATAAAAAATGCCTCGGCAGTAATTTACGGACTCATGACACCGGATATGCTTGGAGTAATGGCACTGGATGATTATACGCTCCAGGTTGAGCTTATCGCACCGGTTCCGTTCTTTGATGAGCTCATGTATTTCTGTACTTTTTATCCTGCCAACAAAAAGTTTGTTGAAGCCTGCGGAGATAAATATGCTGCCGATGCGGAACATTTTTTAAGCAACGGACCTTTCGTGCTTAAGGAATATGAAGCCTTGAAGGGCGGTGTTTATTTAGAGAAGAATCCGAATTTCTATGGAGCAAGTGATGTTAAGATAGCCGGAATCAGATATATTCTTGTAGAGAAAATGAAGGACAGCTATGAGATGTATGAACGTGGTGAACTTGATCTTATAGAACTTTCAAAAGATTATATCGCTGATTACAAAAATGATCCCGAATTTGTTTCGGTGCCTAGCGGATTTATGTATTATTTGGTACCGAACCTGAAGAACAAATATCTTTCGAACTTACATTTCAGGCGTGCCCTTAATTTTGCTTTGGACAGAAATGCCTTCGCTGAATTTCTGGCGGACGGTTCAAGTGCTGCATGGTCACCGGTTCCTTCCGGATATGCATTTAATTCCCGCGGAGAAGATTTTTCTCCTGACGGTGTAAAATATCCTGAGGACATTGTATATGATCCTGCAAGAGCAGCTGCTGAATTTGAAATTGCAAAAAAGGAGCTTAATGTTTCTTCTTTCAGGATAAAGCTTCTCACAGTTGACAGTGAATCGGCAAAAGCTCATTCACAGGTTCTTAAGGAGCAGTTTGAAAAAAATCTGAAGGGACTTACGGTTGAGTTTGAGCTTGTTGAGTCTAAGGAGAGAAGACGAACCATGGCCCGCGGAGAGTTTGAACTAGGTCTTACGAACTGGGGCCCTGATTATGCGGACCCTATGACATATCTTTCCATGTGGATGACAGGAAACACACAGAACAACGGTAGGTATTCTGATGCCAAATATGATGCGATTATTGCTTCCTGCGTAAACGGTGACATGGCTCTTAATACTGAAAAGCGATGGAATGCAATGAAAGATGCGGAACGTATTATTGCGGAGAACGGAATAATTTTTCCTCTTTACGTAAGATGTTATGGTGACTTAATTAGGAAAAACGTTACCGGAATTGATTTCCATGCGGTTGCACTTAATAAAGTTTATCTGAATGCTAACAAGACGAAATAAAAAAAAACGGAGCATGGACTGATGTCTGTGTTCCGTTTTTTTATCGGGAAAGATTTTCTAATTTTTTTTTGATATAATTGATTAATGAATCTTAAAAAGTTCTTTTACTGCAATTGCCAGGCTGCAGAGAACGTTTATGTTCTGCACAATTTCTTCATCGCCTGTTAAGTCTGAAAGAAGAATTGAATTTGTAAGATAATAGAAATTGTCTTCATCCTTGTGTACTCCAACATACTGAAGATTGTTTGTAACGTATTCAATAAAATCCTTTGACTTCTTAGGGTCCATTGTACCTACATCAGCTTCAACGGCAATAAAATAATTTTTTGTAGCATCAGCATATTCGTTTTCACAGAAATAAATGTAGGCCGGCTGCATCTGATTTTTTGACGAAGCGATTGCAACTGTTACAACATCATCGTCATCATCAAAAATTTCAAACTGCTTCTTGAGCATATCTTTTATCTGGTTCCAGTTTTTCATTTACTGCTCCTGTAATTTGGGCATCAGTATAAATTGTAATTTTTATAGATGCTCATTTATGTGTATAGGAAACGGCCGAAAATATCAGGCATGTTTTCTGTGACAGACTTTAAATTTTCACCGGCTCCACCGATATGATATCTGATTTCATAAAAAAATTCTACTTTACAGACTTCTGTGCTGCATAGAATGAAAGTTGTTTCTTGTGTACACGGTTGTTTTATAAAATTATAGACGGGCATTATAAACTGAAGCTGTGGGAAATATTAAGGTCAT
The DNA here is from genome assembly GCA_045642665.1 of Treponema sp. Taxonomy (GTDB): domain Bacteria; phylum Spirochaetota; class Spirochaetia; order Treponematales; family Treponemataceae; genus Treponema_D. Next base: position 19,814 of record JAZUJH010000020.1, on the reverse strand, counting down.
CTCTAAAAATTATGTGGCACAAAAAAAATAACACGGATGAAAGTTCTTTGGATATTTTATCAGTTCATGAGAACCTCTTTTAAGAACCAGAAACCCGGCTTCGTCTGTAATATAAAAGCAATCGGAACAGGGTTTCTGTTAAAGAATTTTGGGTATCAGGTTTATGGTCAGCTATTAATTAAACCCTGTCTGTGACGTTCGTAGAGAAGGACTCCTGCTGCGACAGAAACGTTGAGACTGTCAATTTTACCGCAGGTCGGAATAGAAACAATTGAGTCGCATTTCTGTGAGAGAAGTTTTCCCATTCCATTTCCTTCGCTTCCCATAATAATACAAGTCTTTTCCGCGAATGTATTCTTCTGCAAACTTTCACCGCCTGCATCTGCTCCATAAACCCAGAATCCAGCTTCCTTAAGCTGTTCAACTGCGCGTACAAGATTTGTAACCACTGCAAGGCTTACCCATGCACTTGAACCTGCGCTTGTTCTTGCAATGATTTCGTTTTCCTGGATTTCTTTCGGGCTGTTGCGCTGGGGAACAACAAGAAGGTCTGCACCGAACTGGTCACAGGAGCGAAGAATTGCACCAACGTTATGAGGGTCTGTAACTCCGTCAAGAATAATTACTGTTGATTTTGCTTTTACAGTTTTGAGCCACTCTTGAAGTTCAACATCGTTTACAGCCCGTGCTTTTTCACCTTCAGCTGAAAGAACAATGCCTCTGTGGTCTCTTGACTGTTCAGGAAGAACTTTGCACATTTCATCAAGTTCCTTGTCTGTAAGCTGCGTGCATTCAATGTTTGCTTCCTTTGCCATTCCAAGTATCTTCCTGATTCTCGGACCAGGCTTGGAGTAGTAAATGTGAAGCTGTGCTTTTTCATCCTGTTTTCTGTTTTTTGATTCAGATTCACGGCGAACTTTTTCTTCAACTCCGTGGAAACCTGTGTATAAATTTGTTGCCATATCATTCTCCATTGGAAAGATAAAATATCGGGCACCGCTATTGCGGTACATAGTCGAGTTTAAGACGCAGAACCGGTGCATCTTAAGCATTTTACTTTTAAGGCTTCCTCCGGGATTTCAAATTTCGGATTCAGCCTGCTGTTCTATAAAACTTCCTGTGACCGTTAGTTACAGAAGGTTTGCCGGAAGATAAAAAAAAGGATGTCCGCTGAAAATATCGGGCATCCCTTTTTTAATTAGATTCCGAATCAAGCTCGGAATGACAAATTAGTTGTTCTTACCGCAGCACTGCTTATATTTTTTGCCGCTTCCGCAAGGGCAAGGTTCGTTTCTTCCAACCTTTGGTGTATCACGAACTACTGTTGTAGGGCGGAGAAGACCTTCCGAATAAAGCCATTCGCCGTTAACTTTTCTGAAACCGCCAATTTCGTGGTGAACATCGCGTGTTCCTTTCTGAGAGTATGTTGCTTCAAATTCAACAATACCTTCATCATCGTTTGCTCCGCCTTTTTCTGTGCGAAGAATTTTAAGTCCGTGCCAGATGCTCTTGTTGCTCCAGTCTTCTGTTGCCTGGCGGTCAATCTGTGCAATTTTTTCGCCTGATTCACAAGTATTGATGATAAAGTCAATGTTGTGTACAACGTATGCTGTATAGCGAGCACGCATAAGAGCTTCTGCTGTTGCTGCCTTAGTTTTTCCGCTGAGAAGAGGTTCGCAGCATTCACCGTATGTTTTTCCACTGCCGCAAGGGCATTTGTCTGTCAAATTTACTGTATCACTCATAATTTTATCAGTATACTGTTTTAGTTTCCCTTTTGCAAGTATTAAAGCTTTCTCTAGTCCTTTGCAATCAGCCTGTACATCGGGTCTTCACCCGGATGGAATTCCAGTATGTTCTTTTCGCATTCCAGAACTTCAGCCGGGTCGTGGGTAACATGAAGAAGAGTTGTAGTACCTGTGCTGCCTATAGTTTCCAGCAGGTCCAGTATCTTGTCCCTGAAACTTTCGTCAAGACCGTGGCAAGGTTCATCAAGGATAAGAACTTTAGGAGTCTTTACGGCTGCACGCAGAATGAGGATAGCTCTCTGTTCACCGTAGCTCAGGGATCCGAACATTTCGTTTTCTCTTCCTGCAAAACCTGCAAGCTTGAGCCACTGCTTTGCTACTGCACATTCAAAGTCCGTAGGCGGTTCGTAAAGACCTATGCTGTCATGGAAGCCTGAAATTATTGTGTTAATAAGAGTTGTGCTTCCTACCATTCTGTATTCTACGTGAAGTCTGTAGCTTACAATTCCCAGACGTTTCTTTATGTCCCAGATAGTCTCTCCGCTGCCTCTGCGCTTACCAAAAATCGACACCTTTTCCCTGAAAACCTGCATGTTGTCGCCTGTGATAAGTTCAAGAAGCGTTGTCTTTCCGCTGCCGTTTGGGCCTCGTATAAGCCAGTGAACACCTTTCAGGACTTCCCAGTTCAGGTTTACGAGAACCTTATGGTCATCCCATCCGACGTTTACATCCTCCAGTTTAATGAGGCTTGTTTCTTCATCATCTTCCTTTTCAAAAAAGTCGGTGCCTTCAAGGAGCCTGGAATCTTTTCGGATATCTGCCAGCGCTGAAAGAAAATTTTCTTTTTCTTTTGCACGTTTCTTCTGTCTTGCAAGATTTCGTTCTTCAAGAACGGATTCGTATTCTGTTTTTTCACCGCAGAAAGAAATTTTTTTGTCTGCAAATTCAATGACCCTGTTTACGCTGGAAGGAATTTCCTTGAAGCGTTCCATGCTTAAAATTATTCGGGGGAATGTGACTGCTTCGTCTGAATCCTTTTTATTTACAAGCTGTCTGAGTGCGAGCGAATCCAGAAAGTCCAGCAGAATCTTACGGGAAGAAGCATCAAGTCCTGCAAAAGGGTCACTTAAAATAATGAGCTGGCAGTTAGAAAGAATTGCACGGCATAAAAGTGTTCTTCGGATTTCGCCTGTACTCATATAACGTAAGCCGCGGTCAAGAATGTTTTCAATTCCGCAGAGTTTAACCTGGGGAATTGATTCAAGCTGAGAAGCAATGGGAGGAAGAGGAGCATTCTTTCTGCTGGATCCTCCAAGAACTTCACAGATGTACTGTCTTCCTGTGCGTCCCTGGTCTTCGTAGTTCAGAATTTCACTTTCATCTCTTGAGCGTTCTTCCTCAATAAGTTTTGCAGCTTCTTCAAGGGAAACAATGGCAACACTTTTGTTGAAGACAGAAGAATACAGGGATGGTTTTTCACCTTCCATCTGCTGGTGTAGAGATACCTCATGCGGAACAAATTCATATTCTCCTGCAAGAGCTTTTAAAAAATCCGCCTTTCCTCCGCCGTTAGGTCCTGTAACAAGCCAGCATTCTCCTGTTTTCATGGTAAAATCAAGACGGGATACAACAGTTTTTGTTTTGCTCCTGATAGAACAGTTCTGGATACATATTAGATTCTGTGCATTAAATTCCATAATCCTACTCCAAGCTTATAACTTTTATTTTGATATTTATTTTTGTCACCATATAAATCAGATTCAACGTAACTAAATGTTATTGTAATGAAAAATATTTAATAAGAAAAGATTTTTATAAAAAAATTCTTTGTCAACATTTTATATGTGGTGCTATATTATATATTGAAGGTACGGAAAATACTAAATTAAATTTCCATAAAGATCGTTCATTTTTTTAGTTTTTGATATGCAATGACTTAAAATATTGTTCTTTTTAGGAAGTCTCTCAGGAACTGTAATTTCGGGGCCTCTCGCATTTATGATTTTATCTTTAAGGATTGTATTCTTTGGAGATTCCATATAAAATTTTAATTTTATGATATTAAGTTCACAGATTAGAAAGGTGGAAAAATGAGTTTCAAGATTTTGCATACTGCAGACTGGCATTTGGGAAAGATTTTTTATGAACATTCTCTGGAAGATGACCAGAAGTGTTTCATCGGGCAGCTTTTTGACGAACTTGAGAAGGAAAGCAGAACAGATTTTCCTTACGATGCAATTGTCATTGCAGGAGATGTTTATGATACTGCAAATCCTTCGTCCGCTTCAATGAAAATGCTTGATGATTTTTACATTGAAGTTACAAAGCGTTTCCCTGGCCTCAAGGTTTTTATTTCAAAGGGAAACCATGATTCTGTCCGCATAGGATTTAATAAAACATTTTTAAGTGCAAAAGGAATTTATCTGTGCGCTGATACAGATAATTTTACGGAACCTGTTGTGCTGAAAAAGGGAAACGAAAGTTTGGCAGTCTATATGCTGCCATATCTGAACCAGATGTCAAAAATTGATTTTGATGAAGAAAATGAAAGGCTTCATACACAGTCTGAAATTGTTGCACGTGCCTGTGAACTTATAAAGGAAAATCACATCAAAAATTATGGAGAATCTCTGAGCCTTGTGACCGCTCATCTGACAACCTTCAATTCAATTAAATCAGATTATGATGAAAATTCTGTAGGAACCATTGATGAAATTTCAAGCAGTGTTTTCTGCGGATTTGATTATACAGCTATCGGTCATATTCATAAAATGCAGAAGTGCAGTGCCGATTCTGAAGTTTATTATTCAGGATCTCCTCTGCAATATTATTTTGACTCAAAGGAAAATGAAAATTGTTTTCTGAAGGTTGTGCTTGAAAAAAATAAGAAAGCTGTTGTTGAACATATAAACATAAAGCCTCTTCATAAAGTTGAACGCATTGAAGATTATATCCAGAATATTCTTGATTCTTCTGAAGATTTTTTAAGTGAGCACAGAAATAATTTCATTGAAGTCGTTTATAAAGATGAAGTTGTTCCTGTGAACAGCATTGCAAAATTAAAGTCCCTCTTTCCGAATGCAGTTTCATTCAGGCAGAAGGAAAGAAAAACTGTGAACAATGAAAATGTTTCCAGCCTTGAGACCAGAGAAAAAACTTTTGACGATCCTGAAAAATATTTTGAAACTTTCTATTCAGATGTTTTCGGAGATGATATTGCTGATAAGGAACTTCACGAAGATGCGAAAAAACTTTTTATAGAAATTGCCCGCAGAATAGAAAACGATAACGGAGATAACTAAATGAAACTTATAGAACTTTCGCTTTTGAATTTCGGTCCCTTCAGGAATGAGGTAATTGATTTTACTTCGGTAGATAATCTTTTCCTGCTTACAGGTGATACAGGTTCCGGCAAGACTTTTATCTTTGATGCAATTACCTATGCTCTTTACGGAAGTGTAAAAGGTATGCGCGGAGAAATAAGGGTAGGAAATAAGGATGAACTTCTTGCATCAAATTTCATGGACAAGGGAAATGAGGATTCAAAAATTGAATTCGTTTTTGGAGTGGGAAAAACTTTTTACAGAGTTACACGTTATCCGATAAGAAATTCAAAACCCAAGACCCGTAAAGCTTTGCTGGAAAAATCTGTGGATGACGGAAAAAATTATGAAGTTGTAGAAGACCAGGTTTCAAAAATTAATTTTCGCATCACAGATATTCTGAATCTTTCGCTTGATGAATTTTCTCAGATTGTTCTTCTGCCTCAGGGAAAGTTTGAAGAGTTCATGAACAGCAGTTCAGACAAGAAACGGGAAATCCTCAAGAAGATTTTTCCTGTTGAAAAATTTTCAAGAATTGTAAAAGAAATTGATGACAGCCGTAAGGAATATGAAAAATCCATTAAGGAACAGCAGATAATAGTTTCAACGAATTCAATTGACGGAAAATCTTCTTCCGAAATGGAAAGTGTCCGTGACGGACTGAATAATCAGAAGGATGAACTTTTAAAAAAGATTTCCGGAAGCGAAGAGACTCTTAAAGCTTATACAACAAAAATTACTGAGCTGAAGGAAAAGAAAGCAAAGTCCCTTCAGAAAGAAAATGCCATGGAAAAACTTAGGGAAGAAGAATCCCGTAAATCTTATATTGATGAAGTTTCTGGAAATCTTGAAAACGCAAAAAGGGCTTCGGACGTCGGCGAGTCTTACAGAAATATGATAAAGGTCAAAGGAGAATTTGATTCTTCAGTAAGAAATGTTCAGCGTATGGAATTACTGGACAATGAAAAGAAGAATAATCTTTCTGTTGCTGAAGAACGGCGGAAAGAACTTCCTGAACTTAAGAAAAAAATCGGGAAACTTCCGAAGGAAATTATTCAGATGACGGAAGTATTAAAAAAACTTGTGGACAGGTCTGAAAAATATGGCAGATATATTTCCGCCGGAAATGTACATAAAACTATTTCTGACAGTCTTGATTTGAGAAAGAAAGAAAGGGATTCGCTGATTTCATCTTACTCACTTGAAACAGATATTGATGAAAAGATTTTTAGCTTGAGGGAAGCTGTTTCTGATTGTGCACGAAAGCTTTCTGATTGTCATTCTGTTCTGGATACTGCAAAAAAATATGAAGCTGCAGTAAAAGAAAGAACAGCTCTTGAAGAAACTGTTAATAAACTAAAGGAAAGGGATGCGGAACTTGAAACTGATCTTTCTGGTAAGAAATCTGAGCTTGAACGTACAGAAAAAGAGGAGGAGCTTGCTGACCTTACTGCCCGTGCAGCGGAAATTGCCCGCCAGTTAAAAGCTGATATGCCTTGTCCGGTATGTGGTTCTACTCATCATCCGAATGTTGCAAAATTTGAAGAATCAAAGAATTTTGCTGCAATTATATCTGCTTTGAAAAGTGAAATTGCCTGTACAGAAAAATCAAAGAATGCAAACTTTACGGAACTCACAAAAGTTCAGGCGAATCTTGATTCAAGGAATGAATGGATTTCATCAGTTGTTGATCCTGTTTCTGTTGCTGATGCGGAAAACATGGTTTCAGGAATCCAGACAGAATTTTCTGAAAAGAAAGATGAATTGGCGCAGTTCGCTGAACTTAAAGAGAAACTTCAGTCCGCAGATGAATGCATAAAAAAACTTGAAGAAAATTTGAGAGAGGCAGAATTTGCTTTGAATCAGAGTAAGGTTCTTTACGAAGAGGTTACTAGGTCTCTGGAAGGTGAAACTTCTTCACCAGATGAGGTTTCCAATAAAATTAGGAATCTGAAAAATGAACTTTCTGATTGCGAATCAAAAGAAAAAGATATTGAAGAGCATTATTCGGAATGCAAAGTTGAAAGTGAAAAGGCGAAGGTTAATTTTGAAAATTCTGTGATGCTCAAAGAAAAGCTTGAAGAAGAAAAGTCTTCTGCTGAGAAAAATTTTGCAAAGAAACTTTCAGAAAATAATTTTGTGTCGGAGGAAGATTTCCTTCTGGCTCAGAAATTTGTTCCAAAAATTTATGTTATGGAATCGGAAATAAAAAATCATCATGAAACAATAATCAGGCTTCAGTCAGAAATTAATTCAATAGGTGAAGTGGAGGATCTTGAAAAAATTTCAGTTCTGTCTGCTGAACTTTCTGAAAAACAGGGTCAGGTTGAAAGAGATATTGTTTCTGCAAGAAATTCTTTAAGCGAGCTTGACCAGCTTCTTGGTAAATATAATAGAGCTCTGACGATAGTTCATGAGTGCGAAAAAGAAATAGAGAAGACCGGAAAATCTTATAAGCTTTATGATTATCTTTACCAGAAGTTTGTCCGCGGAACACAGCTTGATACATGGGCCCTTGGTGCTTATTACAAGAAGATTGTAAATTTTGCAAGCCAGCGCTTTAATCAGTTTTCAAATGGCCGCTACACATTGATGCAGAACACAGATTATTCCTTGGGGCGTGCAAACTCTGACAATGCCCTTGACCTTTATGTCTATGATTCCTATACAGGTGAAACCCGTGATGTAAAGAGTCTGAGCGGCGGTGAACGATTTGAAGCTTCGTTAAGTCTGGCACTTGCGATTACAGATTCAGTTCAGTATCAGTTGGAATCAATCTTCATTGATGAAGGCTTCGGTACATTGGACAGCGGTAACAGGGAAAAGGTTATGCCGATTCTGCGTGAGCTTAAGGAAAATAAGACTGTAGGAATTATTTCTCATGTTGAAAGTTTCAAGACAGAAATTCCATGCCAGATTCAGCTTACAAAAACTTCTGCAGGTTCAACAATAAAAATTTATAATGGAACCTCGAAAAATTGCAATTTTTAGAGATGCCCATAATTCTTAGACACTGATTCTGCTGATAAAAAAAACGGAGTACCTTTGGAATATGAGTGCTGAAGGTGCTCCGTAATACAGTTGCCTCCAAAAAATTGAACTTTCTGTAGGTAACTGTAATTTTTTTAAATTATTTTTTTTAACTGTATTAACATATATAAGGAAGGTACTATGCCTGTCTGGCCTTTGCATAAATATTGTTGTAAGCTCTTTCCTTGTATTCCTCTTCATTCATTATCTTGTTCTTCAAAATAATTTTTGTGAGAAAGGAAGTTGTTATTTTGCATTCGCTTGCAATCTGCACAAAAGTTTTTCCGTCATCAATTAATTTTCTGATTTGTTCAACTTTGTTCGGGGGACAATTTTTTTTTGATTTTCTGTTGCAGAAATTTTTTATATCTTTTTCTGTCCAGTAATAGGTATAATTTTTTTCAAGATGATTTTTTCTGGCCCATGCTTTGCAAGTTTCAGGACTGAGTCCAAGAAGCATTGCAACTTCGGCAGTCGTCATTTTTTTTGTTGAAGATTTCAATTGTTCCCTCCTGTGCTGCAGTTCATAAATGAATTATACAATGAGGAGGGGGACAAAAGATGACACTGTAAATTATTGAGGTCTGATTTTATTTGTTTTTTAAATTTTCAAGACAATTTATTATGTAGTCAGCACTTATAGTCTGCTGTTCCTTAGCAGGAATTGAAGCTTCTACGTCTCCTTTCTGGTGTCCGTAGTTGCCGAAGTTTGCATGATTTCCGCCTCCAATGGAATATTCAAAATAACGTTCAGGCATGTATTCTCTTCCTGCAAGGATTCTGTCCATGTTAAGAACTTTGTCATCTGTTCCGTAAACGGAAATTACAAAAAGCTTGTCGGAGATTTTTTTTGTAGGATATGCGGCAAAAAGCATCAGCCCCTGAAGCTTTTCAGGTTTCCTGTTTGCATAGAAAGTGCTGACGGCTCCTCCTAGAGAATGTCCGCCTAGAAAATAATTTTTGTAGGAATATTTTTTGAAAATTTTTTCACATTTATTCTGTCCGAACAGTGCGAGATCCATCGGCATTTTTAATATGAAACAGTCAATTCCTTTGCTTGAAAGTTCTGTCATCAAAGGTACATAGGCTTTGCAGTCAACTTTTGCTCCCGGATAAAAAACAAGTGCATCTCTTGTTCCCGGACCGTCTATGAAAAAACCTTCCTTAATTTTTTCAACCCTTACATTTCCATCCGCTGATTTAATGTCCACATCAAGTGCGGCATAAGTGCTTGAACAGGATACAAGGCTTGCTGAGAAAATGAAAATTAAAACTGATAAACTAAAAATTCTTCGGTTCATGTAAATTATTATAACACTACTTAAGATAATTTTAAACGTAAGAAGGATGATTAATTCCAATGAAAAAGAGAACAAAGCCAGTGCTCCGGTCTCTTTTCTTTATTTCTTATTCTTGCTATTTGTTAAGCTTTTTCTTTGCAAGAGTCTGAATTCCTTCAATTAAAAGAATGACTGAAAGAACAATCATGAAAGCTGCAAGAAGAACCTGTGCGTACGGACCCCAGTCTGCGCTTCCAGCTGCAATAATTTTTATCTGATTGACAATGATAATTGCGAGTGAAGAAATTGTTACGACAATCATGAAGGCCATAGGAATGAGGAACATTTTGTTGTTCTTTCCTATGTTTCCGAGCCAGGTAGCAACTGCCAGAAGTCCTATGCCTGCAAGAAGCTGGTTTGAAGCACCGAAGAGTCCCCATATTTTGCTCCATCCCGTCATACCGAGAGCAATTCCAAGTACGACAGTAATGATTGTAGCAAAGTAAGGGTTCACCATAACTTTTTTCCATCCGCTCTTAACATCTTTGACGGTTTGTCCAGGTTCAAGCCAGAATTCCTGGAACATGAAGCGTGCAAGACGTGTCGCTGTATCAAGAGACGTAAGACAGAATGCTGAGTATGTGAGAACAAGAAGTGTGTAAACAATATTTTCAATTCCTGCACAGCCTGGAATGAGTGCAACCATTGCTGCAATTCCGCCTGCAAAAATATCTGTTGCACCCTTTGTGTGTCCAGTCTGACGGGCGTAGGCAATTGCACATATTGTAATTATAGCGAGAACACACTCAAGGAGCATACCGCCGTAAGCAATCGGCTTTGCCTGCTTTTCCTTGTCAAGCTGCTTTGAAGTTGTACCTGAACTGACAAGTGAATGGAATCCTGATATTGCACCGCAGGCAACAGTCGTAAAGAGAATAGGGAAGATGAACTGTTTTCCGTTAGGTGTGTTTACAGCAAATCCGGCGAATGCAGGGAATGTCTGCTTATCAATATTCGGATGAGCGAATATTATACCAACGATTGCAATAAAGAGCATTGCGTAGAGAAGGAATGAACTCAAGAAATCACGAGGCTGAAGAAGAATCCATACAGGTGCAACGGAGGCTATTGCTATGTAGATTCCAACGATAATCATCCATGCTGTGTTGCTGAGGTAGATGGGGTGGAAGTTCATGCCGATTACCATGCATAAAACAATGGCAGCAATTCCGAGGATGCTTGCAAGAACCATGTTGTCTCTTGCCTTTGTCCTGTTTACTGCAAGGCCGAAGATGATGGCAATTACAATGAAGAGAAGGCTTACCATTGCAACTGTGGAATTTGCAGCGCTGGCAGCTTTATCAAGGACACCGTCAGCTGTATATGTTGCCTTGAAAGTTCCTGCAACAATTGAAGCGAATGCAGCGACAACAAGAATCAGGGTAAGATAAGAGAAAATAATGAAAAGTCTTTTAGCTCTTTTGCTCATGTTGGTGTTGATAATTTCACCGATGGACTGTCCCTTGTGACGAACAGAGGCAACAAGTGCACCGTAATCGTGTACACCGCCAAAAAAAATACCGCCTACAAGAATCCATAGAACTACCGGAACCCATCCGAACATTGCAGCACCTATGGGACCTGTAATAGGACCCGCACCGGCAATTGAAGAAAAGTGATGTCCCATAAGAACAGGTGCTTTTGCTGGAACGTAGTCAACTCCGTCTTCAAGTTCATGTGCAGGAGTAGGTGTATCGCTTTCTCCGACTCCCCACTGCCTGCTAAGCCATGTGCCATAGAAAATGTAACCGCATGCAAGAACTGCAATGCAGATTGCAAGTAATAATAATGTGTTCATAAAAACTCCTATTTTTTTAATAGAACCTCTAAAAATTTATTTTGGAGATGTAATTACATGATAATTAATAGGTATTTTTTGTACAATGGAATTTAAGCGGAAACTTAAATATTTTTAAAATTTCTTTAATATTTTTTAAGGATACTTGTTTTCCTTGCAGAAATTAAAGTATTCCTCAGGGCTTGCAGTGATGTTATATTCAGGAGAATCTTATGGTGATGCAGATCTGGTATCATTCTGCACAGTTTACTGAATGTCGTTTTCTGAAATCCGGTCAAATGGTGAAAGGTCTCATGCTGACATGAAACGAGCTGTTGCGGAGGCAATAAAGATTCTGCTGATTTTTTAGGGGTCTCCAAAAAATTTTAATTTTCAGGTGTTCCCTTTATTTTGTAGACTCTGTACGGAATTATCAGTCTTTAAATATTTTATCCTTGTACGGAATCCAGAAATCATTGGTCCTGTATGAATTCAGTGAATTTTCGGAAACAAAAATTTTTAATTCGCTGCTGCAGTTCTGCATGAAACCGGGATTGATTAAGTCCGGGAAATCTGATTGAAGGGTAACAGATTTTAATGAAGTGCAGCCTGCGAAAGAATCGTCTGCAACAGAAATAACAGATTCAGGTATTGTAATTGATTTCAGTGATGCGCAATTATAGAATAATCCTGGACTGAGTGATGTAATGTTTTTTGGAAGGTTCACTTCTTCCAGCGATATGCAGAAGAAAAATGCCTTGTCGCCAATGGATGTAACTGTTTCCGGAATGCTTACTGATTTGAGGGAGTTACAGTAAATAAATGCGTATCCTAAAATTTCGGTAACAGATTCCGGTATTTCAATTTCTTCCAGGGAGTGGCAGTTGAGGAATGTAAAGCGTTCAATTTTTGTCAGTGATTTCGGGAGTTTTAGATTTGCAAGTGATTTGCAGTTTACGAACGCTCCTTCCTTGAGTCTGATGATTCCGTCAGGGAGATTTATGGATTGCAGATTCTCGCAGCCGGAAAAGGCATATCTTCCGATTGCTTTAACTGTCTCGGGAATACGGATGGATGTAAGGGATATGCAGTTCGTGAAAGTATTGTATCCGATATTTGTCAGGGATTTTGGAAGTGTAATTTCTTTTAAGCCTTCACATTCATAGAAAACTGCATTGCCGATGGAAATAACAGAATCTGGTATTGTGATTATTTTAAGCAGCCTGCAGCGGAAAAAGGCTTCGTTACCGATTTTAAATACTGAATTTGGAATTGTCACGGATTTAAGGGAACTGCATTCGTAAAAAGCATGCTCTCCGATAGATGAAATTGTTTCTGAAAATTCAGCTTCCTCAAGTGAATGACATTGGTGGAATGTGAAATCATTTATGAGGCTTACTGTGTCCGGAAGTTTTATACTTTTTAATGACTTGCACTGAAAAAAAGTTCCGGTTCCCATTGAACATACTGATTCAGGAATGTTAATTGTCTGCAGTGATTCACAGTTTGCGAAAGCATAGTTTCCAATTTTTTGTAATGTATCAGGAAGTTTTACTGACCTTAAATTTATGCTGCAACAGAAAAATCTGTTGGGAAGTTCCGTCAGGTTATAAAGTTCTGACAGGTCCGCATAGACTATTTTTTCATTGTGACTGAATATACTGATCAGCCCTTCCTTTTGTTTGTCCGTCAGCAGACCTCTAATTTTAAGTGAAACCCATTGGTGCTGGTCCTGTAGTTTTTTTTGTTCGCTGAAGAATTCTTCCACAGGAAGATTTATCTGATATATGTCGTCATCAGGTATTTCAGTTGCGGCCTGGAGAAGCGGAAAAGTTGGCGGAAAGGATGATGTATTTTGGAATCTATGTGGAAGTGCATTTTCACAGGATGTAAAAAGCAGAATTGTAATATAAATTACCAGAGCCGGTTTTAAACTTTTCATGATTACTCCCTCGCAAAAAAATCGAAAATATTTTTTTCGAAAATTTTTTATGTTTAATCTTATTTTTGCAATCTTAAATATTTCTTAAAATTAGTAGATGGTTAATAACTATAATTTTTTCGTAATATTAGTTTTCCTGATTTCCGTTAATCGCATCGAGAATTTAGAGAAATGATAAGAGGAATTAATGATGAATCTGTAATTTGAAATAAGAAGGGGCTGTCCAAAAAGTTTGGCATCCTGAATCTGTTCCGGAATTTCCTGCTATATTCTTGGGACAGCCCTTTGGTTAATGGAATTTCCGGGAATTATCAGGGATTCCATTATATGTCAGTGATTTATTCTTCACCGTTCCAGCAGTAAGTGCAGAGACATTCATGAGGAAGCCCTGTACTGTCAAGCATATCATCAAGACGGTGATAGCGGAGAGTTGTAAAATGAAGTTGCTTTCTGATTTCTTCCTGCATCTTTTCATATTTAGGATTATCAGGGTCGCAATATTCCTTGAGAGTTTCCCTGCCTGGATTTTCACCTTCAAACTGCTTTATGATCTGGCGTGCAATAAGATCCATTTCACTTTTTGAACGGCTGAAGTTAAGGTACTTGCATCCGAACATAATTGGCGGACAGGCCGGTCTTACATGAACTTCACGGGCACCGCTCTGGTACAGGAAGTCTGTTGTTTCTCTGAGCTGTGTACCGCGAACAATTGAATCATCAATGAGAAGAATTTTCTTTCCCTTTATGAGCTGCTGTACCGGAATAAGTTTCATGTGGGCTATAAGATTTCTCTGTTCCTGGTTTGTTGGCATGAAAGAACGTGGCCAGGTTGGTGTATATTTAATGAAAGGTCTTGTGAAAGGAATGCCGCTTTCGTTTGCGTAACCTACGGCATGAGCTGTTCCGCTGTCTGGAACTCCTGCTACACAGTCAGGATTAATTGTTCCCTTGTCGCGCATTGCAAGGTATTTTCCGCAGTTGTATCGCATCTTTTCAACGTTGATACCTTCGTAGCAGCTTGTAGGGTATCCGTAGTAAATCCAAAGGAATGTACAGATCTTCATTTTTTTCTGCGGTTCCTGAAGAACAGTTACTCCGTCTGTGTTTACAAAAACAATTTCCGCAGGTCCAAGTTCCTTGTAATCTGAATAGCCGAGATTAATGTAGGCGTGACTTTCAAAGCTGAGACAGTAGGCTCCTTCCTTGTGTCCGATCTGGAGAGGAGTGCGTCCGAGCTTGTCTCTTGCACCGTAGATTCCGTCCCTTGTCATAATGAGAAGAGTAATGCTTCCCTTTATTTTTTCCTGAACATATTTTATACCGTCGCAGATGGAATTCTTCTTGTTGATGAGTGTCGCAACAAGTTCCGTCTGGTTGATTTCACCGCCGGACATTTCAAGAAAGTGCGTGGTGTTTTCGGCAAGTATTTCCTGAACAAGTTCATCTTTGTTTGTTATTAATCCGACAGTCGTGATCGCATAAGTTCCCAGATGACTGTTGACCCAAAGAGGCTGAGGTTCATAGTCACTAATACATCCGATACCAATTTTTCCGTGCATCTCTTCGATGTCATCTTCAAACTTAGTGCGGAATGGTGAATTCTGTATATTGTGGATTGAACGGTTGAACTTACCGTTATCATCAATTACAACGAGACCTCCGCGTCTTGTTCCGAGATGTGAATGATAGTCAACGCCAAAGAACAGGTCCAAAGAACAATCGTTCTTACTTACAACTCCAAAAATGCCGCCCATGGAAATTTCCTTCCTTTTTCATGATGTAAGGTATCCTCTGAAATAAATATCAGGGTTCCCTTTTGTTTTAAGAAATATATCAGATTTTATGTTTTTTAGGAATATACGGAACATTTAAAAGCTATGAAAGATGCTGGCCGATGTTCCTCTGAAATTTTTTACCGGTCACCGGTTCCGGATTTTGCTGTTGTTGGGTTGTTTCTAATGACAGTATTTTTCTGGAATTCCGGTCATTAAATGTCATGAAATTTCTTCCGGATATTAATTGAAAATCTGTATGGAATTTTATATAGTATGATGTATGAAAACAGGCTTTGATAACGATAAATATCTGAAGATTCAGTCAGAACACATTAAGGAACGTATTGGGAAATTCGGTAACAAGCTTTACCTTGAATTCGGTGGAAAACTTTTTGATGATTACCATGCAAGCAGAGTTCTTCCAGGCTTTGAGCCGGACAGCAAACTTAAAATGCTCATGCAGCTTGCAGATTTTGCGGAAATTGTAATTGTAATCAGTGCCGTGGACATTGAAAAGAATAAGGTTCGCGGAGATCTTGGCATCACTTATGATATGGATGTTATCCGTCTCCGTGAAGAATTCACGAAGCGTGGCCTCATGGTAGGAAGCGTTGTAATTACACATTATGCAGGACAGGCTTCCGCAGATACATTTCGTTCAAAGCTTGAAAAGATGAACATCAGAACTTATCTTCATTATCCGATCAAGGGGTATCCTAGCAATGTTGCGCTCATTAACAGTGACGAAGGTTTCGGAAAGAATGATTATATTGAAACTGAACGACCTCTCGTGGTTATTACAGCACCGGGACCTGGAAGCGGTAAGATGGCAACATGTCTCAGCCAGCTTTATCATGACAACAAGAAGGGCATAAAGGCAGGCTACGCTAAGTACGAGACTTTCCCTATCTGGAATCTTCCCCTCAAGCATCCTGTAAACCTTGCCTATGAAGCTGCAACAATTGATCTTAACGACGTGAACATGATTGACCCTTTCCATCTTGAAGCTTACGGAAAGACAACTGTAAACTACAACAGGGACATTGAAATCTTCCCTGTACTTAATGCAATCTTTGAGGGCATCTACGGAGAAAACCCTTATAAGTCTCCTACGGACATGGGCGTAAATATGGCAGGTCTCAGCATTTTTGATGATGACGCATGCTGTTATGCTTCAAAGCAGGAAATCATCCGCCGCTACTATGCAACCCTGAACCTTCAGACGGAGGGCAAGGCATCAGAGGAGGAAGTCTGCAAGCTTGAGCTTCTCATGAAGCAGGCAAAGATTTCTACTGATGACAGAAAAGTTACTGTCGCTGCAAAGGAACGTCTCCTGAAGGAAAAACAGACTTGTGCTGCAATTGAACTTAATGACGGAACAATTATTACTTCATGCACATCTGATCTTTTCGGGGCTTGTGCTGCACTACTTCTGAATGCCCTCAAGTACCTTGCAGGAATTGATCACGGTTTGAAGATTATTCCGAAGACTGTAATTGAACCTATCCAGAACATGAAGGTAAATTATCTTCTGGGAAAGAATCCTCGTCTTCATACCGATGAACTTCTTGTTGCTCTTTCAATGATCTCTGTTTCAGATGAAAATGCAAAGAAGGCTTTGGAAAAGCTTCCTGAACTTAAGGGCGCTCAGGTTCATGCAAGCGTAATGCTCAGTGAAGTTGACAGAAAAATTCTCAAGAAGCTTGGAATAGATTATACTTGTGAACCTGTCAAGAAGGAAAAGCTCATCTAGGATGGTCAGAAACTTAATGAACCGTGTTCTGGGTATCTGTAAAAATATTTTTTATGGATGACTGCGAGTTCTTAAAGTTACATCCAGAAATTGTATTTCCTGGAGGTTCTCTTTTTAACTTTCCATCAGTTTTATGTTCTGCAAAAAAAAGGCAGCCCATGTTGAATGAAAATTCTGCGGGCTGTTTTTTTTGTTGATTGTCTATAAGGTTCCGGAATCAGATGAAACAAAGTCCTATAATTCCAAGCGGTATGAGGTAAGCTGCAAACCATTCCAGCTTGCCTTTCCTGATGATCTTCATGAGGCATGCCAAAGCAAAGTATCCGCTAACAAAAGATGCAAGACACCCTGCAAGAACTGGAAGGAAACCTATGTTTGAAGAAACTTCTCCAAGATCTTTTGCTTCAAGGATAAATGCTCCAAGAATAGCAGGAATTGAGGCTATGAAAGAAAATTCTCCTGCAACACTTCTGTTTACTCCGCAGAACAGGGCACCGGATATTGTTGAGCCGCTTCTTGAAACTCCAGGAAGAGTACCGATTCCCTGTGCAAGACCGATAAGAAGTGACTGTTTCCATGAAGGAGCTTTTTCCTGTTCCCCAGAATTTTCACAAAGGTTTTTCTTTGTCCTTTTTTCAATGACAGCAGAAAGGATCAGGAGCAGAGAAGTGAACAGGAATCCTGCGAAAACAAATTTAATGCTGAGGCTTCCAAGAAGTTTTGATGTAACAATTCCAATCACACCGGTCACAATTGTTGCAAGAATTACTCCAAGAATATATCTGTGTGTATTCCTTTCAATTTCAAGTGACTGCTCAGGTGTGCAGTTACTGAATGTCGGGCATGGGCGACGGAAAATAAGTCTGAAGAAAGAGCAGAGAAGTTCCCATATTTTCTTTCGGAAGAAGATGAAAACTGCAAGAAGAGTTGCAAGATGCAGAAATACATCGTAAAGCAGCGGAACGTCTTCAAGACCGAAGAGTTTCTGCACAAGCTGAAGATGTCCTGACGAAGAAATAGGCAGAAATTCTGCAATTCCCTGTAGAACACCGAGTAAAAGTGCCTGTAAAACGGACATAAAAAATCCTCCAAATTTTTGTATGGAGGATAATTATATCGGATAATCATAAAAAGTTCAATTTTATGGCAGACTATTCAAATTTCAGGTTAAATCGCTTCATTTCTTCAGAAAGTTTCTGAATATCTTCCGTTGTCTGTGTAGTATTTGTGCTTGCCTCTGAAATTGAAGCTGTAATCTGAGTTGTTCCGTCTGCCATAATCTGCATTGACTCGTCAATGTTTTTGCTTATTCCGTCAAGCATTGACATTTCTTCGACAATGAGATTTCCGCCGTCAAGCATCTTCTTTGCACTTTCCTTTACATCAGCGGTAGAACTGTTAAGGTTTTCCATTGCGGAAAGAACCTGGGAGCTTCCTTCGTTCTGTTCCTTCATGGAATTCATGATTGCAAGTTCCTGTTCCTTTACGCTCTGAGTAAGAGCAAAAATTTCTCTGAACTGGCTCTGCAGAAGCCTGGAACTTTCTGAAACATCATGTATTACTTCCGTAAGACTCTGAAGACTTCCAGTAATATTCTTGCCCTGAGTGTTTGACTGTTCTGCAAGTTTACGGATCTCGTCTGCAACAACCGCGAAACCTTTTCCTGATTCACCTGCATGGGCTGCTTCAATGGCGGCGTTCATGGCAAGAAGGTTTGTCTGTTCCGCAATGTTCTGGATTATGTTTGAAGCTTCCATAAGTCCTGATGATTCAGTGGCAATTTTTTCAGACATTCTTACGGCTTCGTCCACACGTTTCTGTCCAATGTTTGAAGCCGCAGAAAGTTTTTCAACAGTATCCCCGTTGTGCTCAAGGATTTTTGTTACGCTCTGAATGTTTGCGACCATCTGTCTTACAGCTGAAGAGCTTTCCTGTATTTCGTCATACTGGAGGTTCACATTTTCGTTGAGATCCTTTATGGAAACAAGAATATCCTTTGTGACATCGTTTGTCTGTTCAACACTTCTGCTTTGCTGCTTGACTTCATTTTTTACGGTGCTTATTCTGTTAAGAATTTCCAGTACCCTTGAATTTGCTTTGCTCATGCTCTGCTTAAGTTCTGTGGAATTGTTGCGGGTATTCGTTACCGAGGAATCAACTTCCGAAAGTATTGTCCTGGTTGCACAGTGAAATTCATTTAAGGAATTCGTGAGGACACCAAATTCTTCGCGGCTTATTACGTTCAGGGGGTCAACAGTGTAGTCACCCTGTGCAAGTGAACGAGCAAAATTATTTGAAAAATTAAGTCTGCTAACGACTCCCCTTGTCATGAACATGAAATCTGAAACTTCAATGATGAATCCGAATAGTGCTGCAGGAATTATTTTTTTTGCAAGGGTTACTGAAACAGGAGCTGCTGCATTTGATTTTGCGCAAAGAGGTGCAATGATTATAGCCAGAAGGCCAAGGGATGCAAACGTCGCTACATATAAATTTCTTTTCATGAGTCCCATCTTAAGATATTTTTTCCTGAAGGGTATGAATGTGACCCATCCTTCAAAGGATTCAATCCAGATGATGTAGAAGAAAAGACTTAGCAGGAATGTATGGCCTACGCTTATCATCATAAAAGTACCTGTCTCAAAATTCTCCGGGCCCCTTGTTTTTGAGGAAAGACCAATGAGAAGCGGCATGATTATTGAATTCGCTACTACTACCATTATATTTATTGACCCGAAACTGTTTATGATTTTGTTGCACTTTATTTCCTTTTCTTCTGTCCCGTCAAAACTCATTATTGTATTAATGCAGTACCTGTGGTAAAGGGCAGGAAACGAAATATATGCCAATACGTATATAATGAAAACCGGGGAAACGATTAGCTGAAAGAACTGGGCGACGGAGAACAGGCGGTTTATTGTCGATGCATAAATGCAGACAGGAGAAGGTGATAAGTAAAGTAACCAAAGGGTTATGACTTCTAATTTAGGAGGATTCTTAAAGTTGGCTGTATCCATAAAGCACCTCTGGAGTTCATGAAATTGTTTATAAAAAAATATATCATCTTTATTTTAACATACATTATCTTAAATTCCTATGAGTATTTAGGTGTAAATATAATTTTTT
>JAZUJH010000019.1:0-2202 GCA_045642665.1 Treponema sp. | reverse complement strand
ATCCGCATAAATGATCAATGGCGTGTCTGTTTTACGGAAAAAGACGGGCATTATTATAATGTTGAGATTGTGGATTACCACTAGGAGTGTGATAAAAATTCCATCCGTGTAATTTTTATCACTTCAGTTTGTTCATGCGTTTCATTCTCAAACTGATTACTCTCGCCATCCGTGGCTCGCCGCTAACGCGGGGTTATTATAGGAGAAAACAATGTCTGATTTTATTGAAACACCAACAATCGGAGAAATCCTCAGCGAAGAGTTTCTTATTCCACTTGGAATTTCTGCTTATAAACTGGCACAGGAAATAAATGTTCCAACTTCACGTATTCAGGATATTCTTCATAACCGCAGAAAAATAACTGTAGATACATCATTGAGACTGGCAAAATTTTTTGGATTATCTGACGGATATTTTATGTCTCTGCAGGATGATATTGATATAAGAAACGCTAAAATAGAACTTGCTCCTCAACTTGAAGAAATAAAAACTTATGTGTACGCGTAGAAAATAGCCATAACACAGTTTTAAAACCGATGTCAAGGACAAGGTTTTCCCCTCCCAAAATCGCAAGAATTTAGCCATATTTTCCTGCTTTCATCCGTGGTATAATCTATTGTATGACAATAAAATCAATTCTGCGGAGATCATTTGTAAATCCATTTTCTATAATTCTCATAAGCCTTGCGGCAATCTCATTTGTTACTGATGTTTTGTTTGCTTCCAATTTTTCAAGGAATTTTTCTACGTTCATAATTCTTTTGACAATGTATTTGGTTTCGGCTGCGATTAGGCTTGTGCAGGAGCTTAAGTCAAAACGGACTGCGGATTTTCTAGCGGCTCTTGTGGAAACTGATGTAACTGTCTGGCGTGACGGACAATGGGGACAGACCTCCAGCACTGAATTAAGACCTGGTGACAAAATCCTTCTTGAAGCTGGAGCGAAAATTCCTTCCAGCGTAAAACTTGCCACTGCATCAGATTTCTATATTTCTGAATCTGCCATTACCGGTGAAAGTGATATTTTTGAAAAACTTACTGGAGATATTTGCCGTGCAGGTTCCATTGTGGTTGGCGGAAAAGGTGAAGGAATTGTTGAAAATCAAAAAAATGAAGAAAGAAAACTTTTTACTTCAGCTCATAAAAATCAATCCTTTGACAGAGGGGCTTCTTCCATTGCAAAAGTTCTTCTTCGGTTTGCGGTCATTTTGATTCCCCTTGTTTTTGCAATCAGCTTTAGTACAAAGGGAGATCTGCTTCGTTCCTTTTTGTTTGCGCTTTCGGTTGGTGTGGGCCTTATTCCAGAAATGCTTCCTATGGTTGTAAATGCCTGTCTTGCTCACGGCTCCGCTGTTATGGGAAGAAAGCAGACAATCGTAAAAAATATTGATGCCATGCAGAGTTTTGCAAGCCTTGATGTTCTTTGTGTTGATAAAACCGGAACTCTTACGGAAGACAAAATCCTTCTTGAATATTACATGGACATTTTTGGAAACGAAAACAAACGGGTTCTTGAATATGCATATTTGAACAGCCTATATCATTCTGGTGTAAAAAATCATTTGGACTCGGGAATTCTTTCTGTAAAAGAATGGGATAGTTTTTATGATAAAAAGCTTGAAGCAGAATACAAAAAAATCGATTCCCTCCCTTTTGATTATCAGCGTAAGATTGCAACAGTCCTGGTGCAGCCAGCTTCAGAAACAGAAGAAAATCTCTTGATAGTAAAAGGCGGTGCAGAAGAAATCTTAAATAGATGTTCCAGTTTTGAATATAAAAATGAAGTCTCTGTTTTTGATGACAACTGTTATAAAAAGGCCCTGGAAATGACTGGGGAGATGGCTGGTGACGGAATGAAAATTGTAGCCATTGCCTGCAAAAAAATCTCAGCTTCAGAAATCACAAGTGACGATGAAAACAATCTGACTTTGCTGGGTTTCCTTGCCTTCTTTGATGCTCCAAAGCAGAGTGCATTAAGTGCTATTGAAAGACTCAAGGCAAAAAACATAAGCGTGCGGGTTTTATCAGGAGATAAAAAAAATGTTACACAGTCAATTTGCCGCCGTCTAAAGCTCAATACGGAAAATATACTTACGGGGACAGACCTTCAGAATATTAATGATGATGAAATCTTGCAGAAGGTTGAATCTACAGAAGTCTTTGCCGAACTTACGCCTGAACAGAAAAGTCTTGTTGTAAAA
>JAZUJH010000018.1:0-19231 GCA_045642665.1 Treponema sp. | reverse complement strand
TGCATTTTTCCATAAAATATACCAGAAGCTACACCAATTAATTCATATCGCTGAAGATCTTTGAGAACAACTGAAGCAGCATTCAGTAAAAGAATATCGGGATATTTTTCTGCAATAGCATCAATTAATTTCTTCGTATTCTTATGATGTACTGAGCAATAAATAACGGCAACTTTAGAAGTATCTATCGGCAATTTAAAACCTCTTAGATATTATGGGCATGGTATCTTACTTTGCCGATAACACGAAAATCTTCATTTTCGTTTCGCTCTACCATTGGCTTATAGAATTTGTTGTCTGAAATAATTTCAACACCATCAGAAATAAGATGAAGTCTTTTTACATAGCCGGAACCTTTATACAAAATTGCATAAATTCCATCTGTCCCATCATAACCATCGTTATCAAATACAATCACGTCTTTGTCCGAAATGGTAGGAACCATAGAATCTCCAGTTACAAAGGCAGCAGTCAATCTACCCTCATACTGGCGAAGCGAACTCGGCACCACAATATAATCAACAACATTAGCATAATCAGGAACAAAATTTCCTCGACCTGCAGAAAAACGCAAATCAACTACTGGTATAGTCAGAAGGTCTGGAGCTTTAGTTTTCACTTTTTCTGGATAAGCCTCAAACTCATCCCATGTCATATCAAAGGCCTTAGCGATTGCTAAAGTATCTGGATGTGAAGGAAAATGCTTATTATGAATCTGATTGCGGATTGATTGAATTGCCATTCCTGTTTTTTCAGAAAGCCAATCTTGTCTTACACCCTTCTCTATCATCAGTTTTTTTACTTTATCCCAAAATTCTTCGGCTTCCACGGCAGCCCTCCACAGGTGTAAATAAAAAATATAATTTTAAGTATTTTCTTGATTTTTAATACTTTAATATAAATATTATATATACTATAATTAAGTAATTCAAGCAGTTTATAGAGATTTACATACTTTTCTGCATCCTTCGCCAGTCTCAACAGCAGATTTTTTTTATTTTTCGAGTGCCAATCTTTGGCACATCTGCTAGTTATAATATAAACTGACTGTTTTTTCACGGAGGATTTTATGGAAATATTGACTGAAACACCTTTCAAAATCTTACATCAAGGTTTTGCCGACACAATCGTTGAATATAAAAATATTGAAAATGATCTTCCTCTATATGAACAGCGTATGCTAGAAAACAAACCTGCAGAATTCAAAAAAGTTCAGAAGGATTTCAACAGTGCAGAACTTTATAACCAGGAACTGCGGTCAAAATATCAAAACATTCCCTCTTTCTTAATCAGCGACATCTCAAATCTGTATCTAACAAAGGAGTTTAAGCTCTATAAGATAAACCAGATTATTACAGTGACAGAATATCTTCAAAAAGTTCTCAAATTGATTTTCTCAATAGATAAACAAATTACCAAACTAGAGAAGAAAATTGAAAGCATTCTTTCTGAAAAGAAGTTCAATACAGCAACTGAAAAAGACATCTGCCGCTCAAAAATGGTAATCGAAAACATTCTGGATCTTCTTTCAGATATAAAGGTCTCTATAACAGAACTTGAAACAGACAAAAGCAGTATTGGAATAAAACCATTTGTCAAAGAAATATGGGACACCCTTCTTCTCTCTTTTGCAATCTGCTATGTGCCAGACGAATATGCTTCAAAAATCGATGCCATTTTCCCTGACATTGCACTTAAGAAAATCAGTTTTCTCGGAGAAGAAGCAAAAGACAAAAAAATTGTATCAAAGCATTTAAGTGATTTGAAAAACCGTCTTTTTTTTATAATCAACCTGTTCATTACTAACTTATCAAATCAGTTCTCTTACTATGTAACTTCTGACAGCTTCCTGAACAACCCAAAAGGGATGACTGTTTTTGTAATCCCTATGAGCATGTACATCATGTTCGATTTTTATCAAAGCGGACTTACAAAATCTGAGTCAGTGAAAAAGGACCCAAAAGACTTATATTCAATCAACTCAAAACAAATGAAGTTCTATAAGAGTGTAGATAACTATTTGAAAAAACTTCTTGATGAGGCAAACAGACTTAAAGAGTCTATTCTACAAGAAGACGAATTCTTCAATATCAAGAAACTCCTTGATTACTATGAAAAGAAAGTTTCAAATGTGCGAATAAAACAACTTGAGCCATATATCGCTGACCCTGTTATTTTCGAAAAACTGACTGCTATGGTCCAGAAGGTAAAGATAACTATGGTTTCCAGCATGACAAAAGGAGAAAATCCTTGGGATGTAGTAAACCTGGTAAATGATACAAAAGATATCGACAACAGCACTATATTCTTTCTTCTGAAGCTTCATGAAATGAGGACTGATGAAAACACAAAGTTTCCACAATCACAATTAAAAGATCTGCTGAATCTATGTTCTTATTCCACTCGCCTTTCTACTCAATGCATGAATGAACATGTCAGCCGTTATCGAAAAGGCAAATACAGGATAACAGATTCCTATGAAAAGCTATTCGCTCCAATCCTGATGAACTAAATAGAGTGGGCCACCGGCCCACCCTATTTATTCTGCATCTACTATTTTTTCAAGAATTGGCAGAGATTTCCTGATATGCCTTTTAACAGAATCCTTATCAATCCGTTCAGCAACGAAATAGGAATATCCCAAAACGGTTAACTTGTACACTTTGAATCCGTTTCGCTCAAAGAGAAATGTGGTCGAACGCATCCTTAATTTCCCCCTACTCCGTTTCTAACAAATTCCTTTATTTCATCAAGAAACGCCTCTGGATTTTCTGCAAGCCTTTCTTCCCACCTTGTCGTTTCTCCGATATCCGCCAACCCCTTAAAATCTGTTTTAGCCAAAGCTGAAAGAAGTTTCTCTCCAGTTTCAGTAATCAGAATATTTTTCCCTTCAAGCTTTATAAATTTTGATTTCATCAATTTTGGAATAAATGTATGTCTTGTTGCCGGAGTCCCAAGTCCTGTCAGTTTCTTTCCTTCTTCATTCTTTGGATTTTCCATGAAACTCAAAATTGAGGCTTCATTATAATGCTTGGGTGGTTTTGTAAATTTTTCCAAAACTTCGACTTCGGTGAGAACCAGATTATTCCAATCCAGGTCTATAAGTTCCTGGTCATCTTCCCCTTCACCTGTATCAGCTCTATCAGTTACTCTTCTAAATGCCTTCCATCCTTTTTCTAAATAATGGTGTCCTTTTATTTCAAATGTGCAACGTTGCACATCTAATGTAGCTGCAATAGTTTCAAGCTTACAGACAGGAGCAAAGGCCAACATAAACCGTTCGAGAATCAGATAAAATACATTTTCTTCTTCGGAAGTAGCCCCTGAAGGTATTTTGTCGAGTGGAATTATTGCATGGTGGGCTTCAAGCTTTGAATCATTAAAAATTCTTCTATTGTTACCATCAACAACTCCTAATGTATGAAGTTGAAAATATTCAGGACATTCACTGATAAATCTGTAAAACAAATCATGGCATAGCTGTACATTGTTTTCACCCATAACTCTTGATGGTGTTCGTGGATAGGAAACACATTTATGTTTTTCATAAAGGGACTGAACAATTGAAAGGGTTCTTTCTGCAGAATAACCATAAAAATTAAATGCATCCTTCTGCAGATCATTAAGATTATAAAGCAAAGGCGGATTTATAGACTTCTGACTTCGTTTCACATCAATACATTTTGCAGCAGTTCCACAAAGCGAGCGAAGATATGAAAGTTTTGATGTATCAGAAAATCTAATTTTCCCATTTTCAGAATAGATTCCCGTGATTCCTGATTTTACACCCTTTACGTCAAAAGTCCCTTGGTAGTTATAAAATTTTTCCTTCTTGAAATTTTTAACTTCATTACAGCGATCATATATCGCTGAGAGAATTGCTGTCTGAACTCTTCCAATCGGATACAAGGTTCCAGACTTGTTTGTTACAAATCTGGTGGCGTTCATTCCAATGAGCCAGTCTGCCTTCTGTCTTGCAAATCCCTGAGATGCCAGAAAATCATAATTCTTCAATGGTGTAGCATTTGAAATCCCATCTCTGATAACAGAAGGAATAAGAGCCTGCGATACCCAGAACCGTTTCAGATTGTTGGAGTTCTGAATTCCACTGAAGTTCAAACATTCCCTGGCAATAATCTCCCCTTCCCGGTCAGCATCAGTTGCTATCAATATCTGATCATTTTTATGTTTCTTAAGAAGTGATACAACTGTCTTCTGGACATCTTTAACAGTTGGATTTACAGAATAAGAAAATTCATTGGGTATAATCGGAAGGTTCTTCCAGCTTTTAAATTTGGGATCATAAGCAGCAGGTTCATCTAAATTAAAGAGATGACCTACACAATTGGTGATGACAGTTTTTCCATCAGCAGACTTATAGTTTTTATCCGTCGAAGAATAACTGCAACCAAGAGCCTTAGCAAAGTCTTTTGCGACACTCGGTTTTTCGGTAAGTATTAACAAATTGTCTCCTCACCTGGGCGGGCGGAAGTATTTGCTAATATTCATAATAATACATTCTATTTTCTTATTCAACACTTTTATAAATATAAAGCTTTACAAATTTGGAGTGCAACGTTGCACATCGGAAGAAGAACAATTGCGTGCAAAATCGCCGCTCCTACATAGGCGATTGGGCACAAGATAAAAGGGTGTAATGCACCCCTCAAAAAAGCCAATCGCCATCGAACTTTTCACGTAAAGTTTTGTTTTTAATGTAAAGTTTTTTGTGACACTAAGGTTGCTTAAATATAATGCCTGAAATTGACTTTCAAATTTGAATCTGCTATATTTGTTTTGCCCACATAGAAGTCCGCCCATATAAAAAGCATAACCTGATGCGCAACGTTGCACATCAAAATGCAAGGAGTTTTTATATGGACAAAATCAATTCACTTTTTAATCACCCACGAAACAATGACCGTGAAGAAGATCCTCGATTATATGTATGGAAGAAGCCATCTTACCACAAAGATGATGTAGGCCAACTTAATCGTCTTTTAAAAAAACTTAGCCGTTCGAAAAGAGACTCTCGCAAACAGGAAGACAATGACACAGCTTTCAATCACTTTGTAAAATCTGAAGGATTTGAATCAAATCGAAAACAAAGAGTTATTTCAAAAATGTCCATTGGTTATAAACTGGCAGCCCACAAAAAATATCTTGAAAAATACATGTGCCAAATAGATAAGCCGGAAATAGAAGAAAAACCTGTTCTTTTTGGTTCAGACTTAGATGAATACAAACAACACATGACAGCAAACCATTTTAAGCTCATCATTTCTCCTGAAAACCAAAATGTTGATTTGGAAGTTCTTACCCGTCATTTCATCAAGGAACTGGAAGAACTAACCGGCTACAATCTTTATTGGGAAGCAGCCATCCATAAAAACACAGAACATCCCCATACTCATCTTGCAATAAATGGTGTTGATAAAAACGGTCAGAAAGTCAGATTCACCAGGGAAATGATAAAAGAAAAGATGAGAACCATTCTCTCTGATGCAGCCACAAATATGGTGGGAGAACGGACCTATGAAGAAATCAAAGCTGAAGAAGATAGACTTCCCCTTTCACCACGCTGGACAAAACTTGATGGCAGGCTTGCTCAATATACAGGCCAATTATATCCAAACGTCCTTGATGTTAGTTTACAACAAAGACTCCACTATTTGCAGCAGATAAATCTGGCCGACAAGAACGGAGCACTCTATACTTTAAAACCAGACTGGAAAGAGAAGCTCCAGTCATTCGGAAGATACAATACTTACATGTCAGAATATCTCAGAGAGAACGGAAATATCAGACTTTATCAAGGTGGACTTCTTGAAGGAACAGTAGAAAAGACAATTACCTTTGATAAGGACGAAAGCTGGAACGATGCCATTATCGTTAGAACATCCAACGGGAAAGTATATGCTCCTGTTTACAATCTTCAAAAAGATAATCTCGAAGGAAGAATTGTCCATATTGAAATGCCTTACTTTGATACCATGAAGAAAATCGCTGACAAAGAAATTAAAATTCAACGAAATGGTCCAAAAAAGCCAAATATTGAAAGATAATACATTCTATTTTATTAAATGTATTCTTATAAATATTGACTAAAAAAAAGCATTTAGCTATATTGGAATCAGTATCTTGCCCGCCCAGGTGGAGGTACAAATTTGAGTTCCAAAAGCTATAATCCAAAAGGAACTAACGACACACCATTTAACCCACAGCTTCAACACTTCGATTTTATTTGCGGTCAAGTGATGCACGAAAACCGTATTTTAAAATTCGTTGTCATAGGAGCTGTGCTGTCTTTCTTTTTATCTGTTGGGATTTGCATCTACGCAGTAAGTCAACCTGATTCAATTCCAGTACTAGTTACAATGAATGACTTCGGAGAAACAGAATACATTGGTCCTGTTTCAAAAAAGAATTATCAGAATTACAACGTGCCGGAAGTTGCTATCAGAGCACAGGTAAAAGAATTCGTAAATCTGATGAATACGCTTTCCACAGACAAAACTGTAATGAAAAAAGCCGTAAACAGAACCTATCATCTTCTTACATCCACAACCGCCTCAAAATACAACACGCTTGTAAAAGAAGATAATCCGTTCAAAGACTTTGGTTCACGAACCAAGGAAGTAATATTCCAAACAGAACCTTTAAAAGTCTCAAATGATACTTATCAGATCGACTATCAGGTTGTAACACGCCAACTTTCCGGCCAGTTAATGAGTAATGAAACATTTAGGGCTGTAATAAGCGTAAAGTTACTTCAACCATCAGAAGAGGATATCAAGGACAATCCTTTGGGGATTTACATCACCGCCTTCGATATGAAACCAATCGACACAAAAGCACTAAACCAAAAGTAAAAGCAACAGGAGGATCACTACATGAAAAAAATACTTTTGTTTTTGGGAACAGGCATGATGTTCATGTCCTGCTCTACTACGCAGAGTCTTGGAATGCTTAATGATTTTGAATCGGAATCTATAGCAAATTCCATTGAAGAAGAACAGCTCAACGAAATCGACGAAAGAAACTATCTCATCCAGGAAGAATTAAAAGTCCAGGATGTTGCTGAAACAGTAGTTTATGTTGAACGACCTGTTTACATTCCTGAAGAAAAAGCTTCTAAAGACGATTATGTCCGCAAAACTGGCGTAGATGCTGTTTCTGAAAGTCAGAAAGTTGCAACTCAGACACCAGAAAACTATAAAAGCGGAACTTTTTTCTATCAGTATGATGAGAACTTTGTCTATGAGATTTACGCACAGCCATATCATCTTACAGATATTGCACTCCAGCCTGGAGAAGTTGTAATTGGAACACCACTTCTATCAGAAGATGAGTCAGTTTGGGAACTTACAGCAGGTGTAGGTCGCGATCCTGAAACAGGAAAAGATGTTCAGCACTTGTTTGTAAAACCTGCATATTCAAAACAGGATTCTACAATGGTCATCATTACAGACAAACGAGTTTATCATTTCAGATTAAAGTCTTTCTCAAGCACACACATGGCTATGGTTAAGTTCACCTACCCTCTCGAAAAGAATGTATGGGCAAGAAAAGCAGATGAAACAACTGGTCGCTCTATAGAGAATGATTACATCAGAACAACTAACCCTGAACTGCTTTCTTTTGACTACAAAATAAAGTATTCAACTTTCAAGACCCCTGAATTCTTACCTGAAAGAGTTTATGACGATGGACAGCGTACCTATATCCAGGTTCCTTCAATTGTCCTGCAAAAACAGCTCCCTGTATTGTTTAATGAAAAAAATGAAATCATTAACTATACAGTCAAAGGAAATGTATTCATCATTCCTCGCTTAATCAACAAAGTAACCTTGAGATTAGGTAAAGAAAAGGTACAGATTGAAAAATGCATCACAAAACCTTCAGAAAAGGAGGTTTTAGATTGATTGAAGAAGAAACAGTGACACCACCTATCGAAGAAGAGGCGGTAGCTTCTGATCTTCTCATGGAAGAGGAT
This sequence comes from Treponema sp., assembly GCA_045642665.1. GTDB lineage: Bacteria > Spirochaetota > Spirochaetia > Treponematales > Treponemataceae > Treponema_D. Next base: position 11,235 of record JAZUJH010000018.1, on the reverse strand, counting down.
GACAGTGAATATGCTCCTCCAGAGGAAGAGAATGAAGCAAAGATAGTAAACACGGCAAGCATTGTTGGAGTAATTCTTGCCGCCGTTCTTGTTATTTTCCTTATTGTATTCATTGCTTTGAATGTTGGCGGAAAGAAAAAGAAACAGGAAACTCCTCCTGAACTTGATAAAGCAGGAACAAAAACTGTAATTGAGTTCAAAGATAAGTCTTCTGTTGAATACAGTTATTCAGATATCGAAGACAACTATGATAAAGAACCGCAGAAAGAAGCTATGAATCTCGATGATGTTCTGAATTCATTGCCAGAGGAAATTAGAGGTCCTACTCAGAGTGAAGTTGGAAAAGCTCCTGTCAGTTCTGTAGGAAGTTCAGGGAGTTCAAGCTATGTTTCAGAAAGACCTGATACAAGAAACTCCAAAAGTCCAAGAAAAATCGAAGGTCTTGCCGGACTTGATTACTCTTCGCAATTTCAGGGCCAAAACCTTGTTAGCCAGATTATGTCTGGAAACTACGGAGTAAATGCTTACGGGCAGAGAATGACAAAAGAAGAGTTCATAGCTCAGCAAATGGCACAAACTCAGACTCTTCAGGAACAGTTATATGGCTCTGGGGCAGGTCTTGGAGGATCTACAGGGACAACCTATAGTGCAGGAAGTAATAAAGAAAACTTCTTCAATTCTTCCATGGGAAATGCTGGTAGCGGAAGCTTCTTAAGTAAGACGAGTCTTTGGGATGGAACCATTATTTCCGGTGCATTGATTACAGCAATCAATACAGACAACCCTGGAGTAGTCATGGCACGAGTAACGGAAAACGTTTATTCAAGTCAGGACCATTCATATTTGTTGATACCAGAAGGTTCAATTCTTATGGCTACTTACAATTCGTCAGTTGCCTATGGACAGCATACAGTTCAGGTTGCATGGAACCTTCTTATCCGTCCTGACAATTACAGAGTTCAGCTTGGAAATATGAACGGTGTCAATGCACAGGGGGCCAGCGGATATTCGGGTTATACAACGAACCATCCATGGGAAACTCTTAAGGCTCTTGGAATGGTTGCCATCTACAGCATAATTCAAACGGAAGTAACAAATGACATCCAAAGTCAGAACAATGAGTATCTGCAGAATGCCATGACCGATGTTTATGCAGAAGCGTCAAAGCTAGGAAATAAGATTGTTGATAGAGCATTGGATATTAAGCCAACTATCAAAATCAAAGAAGGTACAGAAATTAAACTGATAACTAACACACCATTGGAACTACCTCCAGTGGAAGTTTACCAGGCTACAGAAAAGTATGTACGAACAAGAAAGTGATGAGCCTTTAATCACACAATTGCAACAGGTCATCAGGCTCAGATGACCTAATGTGGAGTACTATGAAAATAAGAAATAAAATAACAGGGCTAACAACCCTTTCAATTCTTTTAGTGAATTTGTTTGCTTCTTGTAATTTTTTTAACAGTCTTGATCCGACAGAAAATCATGAAATAGCAATCAACTCACTTTCCATGGCAAAAACAGCTCTTGAAACAAGAGTTGGTTCCATGGAATATATCTCGGTTTCGGTTAAGCCATCCAATGTTCAGAAAGAAGTAAAATTGAATTGGACTTATGACTCAAAAATTATTGAATGCGATACTACCTCAAACTGGGGAATCACAATTAAAGGTATTGCAGAAGGTCAGACAACTTTACGCTGCTCATATAACGGATATGATGCTTCATGTTTAGTTACCGTGAAAGGTTATTCTGAAAACTATGAGGCAACAACTGAACCTTATATCTATTCAAACTTTTCTATTCTTCAGACCACACCAGGTATCAGTGAAAAGGTATTCGTTTCGCTCTACGGTGGTGACGCATCCGACATAGACGGATACAACTGGAGCATAGACAATTCATCCGTTGCACAAATTCAGCCTACAGGCCAGTATTGTATTTTTACAGCCAAAGAACCTGGATATGCCAGAGTAAAAATCACACATCCAAAAGCCGCCTACCCTTACTATATGGGAATCTATGTTTTTGATGATGCAACAAAAGTCAGCTACATTACTACTTCAAATAATATCGTTACCTTGAATCAGGATGAAGGAGATTCAAAGATTTCTGTCTCTCTCGTAAACGGAAAAGAATCAAGTCTTGATTCACAGTTCTCATGGGAAATAATCAAAGAACAGAATTCAAAAGAATGTGTAACATTACATGCCAATGGAAACAATGCTGTTATTTCTCCTAAAGAAGGTGGAAGTTGTACAATCAGAGTTACACACCCTGATGCAGCTTATCCTCTCGATATCCTTTGTCGTGTAATCACTATTGTAAAGAATGTTTATATCAATCCTAGTTCAACTGTAGTTACTCTAACAGGAGATGATACTTACACTATTACAAACAAACTAGAAGGATTAACTGATGGTAGCTATAACATTGATGGTTATTCTTATGTTTTAGATGACTACAATGTTGCAGAAATTACAGGTTCGATCGGAAACCAGGTTACTGTAAAAGGCATCGCAAACGGTTCCTGTAAATTACTCATCTCTCACGAAAAAGCAGCCTACACTAGAGAAGTACTTCTTATTGTAAATGGGCAGCTTAAAGATGCCGTAGATGCAAGCTGTTATATCACAACCAGTCAGAACTATATTCGAACAAAGGTTCATGAACCTGGTCAGTCTATTGTTGTTTCCTTGAAGGGTGGCGAAACAGGAGATGAATCAGGATTTACCTGGAGCATAAAAAGCACAGCAGCAGACGGAAGCCAGTCTAAGGTTATAGATCTGGAATCAGCAGGAGGTTCTGTCATTCACTCAAATGCACGAGCAGCCGCACAGACTTATTCCTATGCCTCAGCGTTTATGGAACCACTTTGCGAAGGAACTGCCGTAATTACAATCACTCATCCAAAGGTAGTGTATCCTACTGAAATACTTGTCAAAGTTCTTCCTGAAAATGCTATCCTCGAAGAACCACTGTATTTCACAGGAACAGGACTTCTCAAAATCCTCAACGGAAAAACTGCTGATTATGAAGTAAATCTAAAAGGTGATAATAAAAAGCCTGGAGACGATTCAGAAATAAAATGGGTTTGTGACAATTCTTCTATTAATATTGCAACAAGCGGAAACATTGCCCATATTACAGCTCCACGCCTTGGAACAGGGACTTCAAAATCATTACTCACAATCAGTCATAAAAAGGCAGAAACTGATAAAACTGTTTTGATCCTCACTGCAGATGATGAAGAAACCCTTAATTCAATGAAGGTTCTTTATTCTGATAAACTTAACTACAATATCGGTGTTGGAGATACTGCTACTCTCTATACCTATGCGGCCGGTTATGACAGTTCAAATCCTCCTGATTTCTCAACGGTAAAATGGAGTGTTAAAGATTCTTCTATTCTGTCTCTCACAAGATCAGAATTGAATCCTCTTTCATGTACAATTAAGGGACTTAAGAGTGGCGTAACAAAAATTACCATTTCTTTTGATGGATTAAGCTGCGAATATTCAGTAACCGTTTATCCAGAAGGTTTGGTTTCAATCACTCCTGAAGTTTATTTTACAACAGCTCAAAATGTTGTTGTTATGAACAAGGCTGGAAATACAACCAGAACATCAGTGACTGCAGTTAATATGGAACCTGAGAAATATTCAAACATTTCCTGGAATTCAGAAGATGAAAGTGTAGCTACTGTAATTGGAAACGGAACTTCAGCAACTATCACGGCCCAGAAAGAAGGTGAAACAGTAATTAATATTTCTCATCCAGACAGTCAGAATACATTGAAGATATATGTACGAATCGGTTCTGAATATGTCATTCCAGAAACAGATCCTGTAGTCTATATTTCTTCAGAAGATGTTTTGACTTTGTTGAGAGATGATCCTCCATATCCTCTTCAGGCATTCCTTGCAAACTTCAATGGCCAAGATACATCAGGCTTTATTTTTGCAACTGATAACTCGAATGTTGCCGCTATTTCAGCACAGACCACAACCGGAACAGCTTATATTAAACCTGTAAGTTCTGGTCAGGCACAGATTACTATCAGACACAAAGAAAGTCCGATTGAAAAGAAAGTCCTTGTTGTTGTAGGAAACAGCCGTGAAGAGCTTGCAAGCTATGTTTACCTGACGACAGCAACAAATGTTGTTTCAATTGGTGAAGGCAATACAAGAACAATTTCAGTATCTGTAAAAAACGCTGCAAATACCATCATAGATGGATACACATGGGAATCCAGCAATCCAAATATCGTTGATATTACAGCATCTGGTTCATCAGCTCTATTGAAGGCAAACTCTTGTGGAACAGCATTTATCACTGTCACAAACAAAGAATGTAAATATCCTCTTTCCATCATCGTACAGGTAGTGGATCCAATTGCGGCAAGTGCTAATCCATTTATACAATTGTCATCTTCCGTTCTCACTTTGAATGTAAGTTCAAACTTCACATCTGTCACTGCAGATTTGATTGGTGGAACAAGTGATGATTATTCAGGATTTGTATGGTCTGTAAAAGATCCTTCAATTTGTGCGGTATATGGACAGAATGAAGTCGGCAAAATCAGAGCACTTGAAAGCGGCCAGACTTATGTAACCGTAAGTCATCCAAAAGCGAACTACTCTGCTCAGCTTCTTGTAGTATGTGACAAACAGACTGAAAGCGAATGTTATATCAATGTTCCTAGTAGCATTATTACTATGAAGCCAAATGCTTCTGCACAGACTGTTACAGCATCTTTGGTAAATGGATCTTCAACTGATAAATACAATTTTGGTTGGTCTCTTGATGTCTATGATGTAATTGATTTCCAGTATTCAGCGAATGTTTGTACTATCACTCCAAAACAGACTGGAACAGCGACAATTACAATTTCACATCCAAAGGCTGCATACAACCAGCAGATTATTGTAAATGTTCAGGAATACTCGAACTTTGCATTCCCTCAGACTTCTCTTTCTCTGACACAGGGAACAGTATCTTTCCAGAATATGCAGGTGCCAACAACATCTGTGACAACTCATATCGAATACTCTGTTGATAATTCTGAAATCTGTTCAATCAGCGGTACAAAAGCTGTTGCCCAGATTACTGGAATCAAACCAGGAACAACAACTGTCAGAGCAAAACTTATTGCTTCAAGTACAGGGGTCGTTCAGGCCACAAGTGAAATGCTAGTATATGTAAAGGAAGCAAGTACATCTGCAGTTTACATTACAGCAAGTTCAACAATCTTTACTGTAAACAAAGGAAAGAGCCAAACTTTAAGTGCAACTCTCACAGGAACTGGTGTAACTACTACCGACCAGTATGGTCTCAAATGGACCACTAGTGATTCTGATGTAATTTCTATTACAGGTATCTCTTCAGACGGAAGTGTGAAAGGTCAGTCAATTTACATAACAGCAATGAAACCTGGAGAAGCTCTGATTACATGCTCACATGAAAAAGCCGCAAGCGACCTGCAGTTCTATGTAGTAGTTCCTGGTACAGCCGAAAAATATGTTACTCTGAACAAATCTTACATGACTTTGACAAAGGGATCTTCTGGTTCTTCAATCAAAGCAACTATCGATAATGCAGAAAGCTCAGCTGATTATTACGATCTTGAATGGGATGCAGAAAGAGTAAATGGAGTCGAAATTGTCAGAATCATGGGAAGTGGCCAGAATGTCAGCATCTATCCTATCGCTGTAGGCGAGACAACAGTTAAATGCAAATTACCGGATTCAGATAAAGTCGCAAAATGTACTGTCATAGTTGAAGCAGGAAAGAGTTTTGCTTTCGAAACATCAAGCAAGAAAGTACAGCCTTTCCACTCAAAGAAGATTAAGTATCTGGTAAGTCCACCTGATGCAACACTCACCTGGACAATGGCTCAGGATGATGATTACTTCATGTTCAATGATTTGGGTTGTAACAATGAAGGTGTAGGATATGTCGAAGTCAGCGGCCTTAAGGAAGGAACAGGAACTCTTGCCTGTGTTACCGACGGATCTGCTAAAGCTTCAGTGACTGTAAAAGTTCTTTGGGAATATGCTTTTGATGTAACTCAGAGTTCTGTAAGTGGAACACCAGCAAAAACTTATACCATCGATTACTCCGTTAATCCTGCAGATGCAAATATCACAGTTACTACTCCATCTATTGCAACATTGAATATCGACAGAGAAATGGGAGATGTAGAAGGAGACGGTGTTAAACGCTTCACAGGAAAAGGAACTATCAAGGTTACTCCAACTGGAGAAGGCTCTGAAACTATCACAGTTAAAGCAACAAACAAGGATACTGGCGAAACCATTGGAACAAAAACCGTGAAATTGAGTTTCTCTTATCCAAAGGTTACTCTTAAACCTACAATAGTTTCAAAAGTCGGAAGTTTCTCTCGCTACGACAGTGCAAGTAACATCTTGTATATCGGTGATGGCGAAACAGTGACAATGAACTTTGACCTTGAAGAAAAAATCAACTGGAACCTTAGTTCATCAAGGCTTGATAAACGAGTAAGCAATACAAAGAATACAAAGCTTACTAACGGAATCAGTAATCAGGTTGTAATTAAAAACACAGAAGATACGGTTACCCAGGAATATTTGATACCAGTTTGGTATGTTCCTATGGGAGTAAAAGAAATTGTTCATACCGTAAATACCCAGAATGGACCTGCTGAAACAATTACTTATGAGAATGCTGATAACCAGCTTGATCCTAAAAACAATTTCAGTTGGAAAATCAATGATGTCGGCTTCTTGGATTTTAATGCAGACTATTATCTTTCCCCAGAACGTTATTGGAAGAAAGAAATTCCTGCTAAAGCAAATACTCGTATGAGCATTGAAGAATACCGTTCTATTCCATGGTATTGGAGACCAGCTCACGATGCAGTTTTGCACTGGAACGGGAATGTTGCAGCTGGACCTTGGGATGCTAGACAGACAGGAAACCAGCCAGCTCAATTGGTTAATTCAAATTCAACCAAGGTCGTTTCCACTGTTAATACAGACATTCTTTATGTAACCATTACACACAATGGAGTTTCTCAGGAATTCCAGATTAATGTAATAACCGAAACAAGAAACTGTCCGTATAACCAGTAAAAAATAAGGGGGTATCTTTCAGTAAAAAGCTGAAGGATACCCCCTTAACTTGTCTTTATTTTATATTAAGAAAATAGCTGCTTATATGTTTTCAGCACGTCTTTCATCTTTTCAGAATCTACCTTATCCACTAAAACAGGATTACGTCTGGCATAAGTAAAACTGCTCATATCTCGGATTGCGACAAAACCATCTATCTTTTCATCTTTAATAGAAATTGAATCAGCAGAATTATCAGTAACAACCACACCCACAAAACAACCGTTCTGGCTATTATCTTTATTCTTCGACAGAACCAGAATATTCTTACCACTCAATGAAACAATATCCCCTCTTTCTGGATAGAAAAGACCATCTACAGAATCATCGGCAACTGTAAAGAACTCTTCCGGGTTTACTTCCGAAGCCAGTTTTCGAATCTGCAGCAAAGAAAGATTAGCTCTTCTATGAAGGAAAATATTCTTTGCATTAACTTCAGATATTCCAAGCTTTGTCGCAATTTCCATGTAATCAAGTTTATGTTTTTTAATAAACACAGAAAAATCCTTCGGATTAAATACAGGTAAAGTCTTATGCTTATAAGGGATTTCCTCATCAGTAAAATAAACCCATTCTGCAGGAGAAAAATATGGAAGCATTTTACAGATTAAAGCAAAAGGAGGAATCTCAGATCCTACTGCCACACTGTAAACTGTTGAATGAGGAAGCTCTCGCTCCATACACCAGGAACGAAGTTCCCTTTTCTCTATTAATTCAGTAAGTGCCTTTCTAACATAAGTCATTTTTTCTGTTTCATTATTTGTGTTCTTCATTTTATTGACCTCTATGCCAAATATTTCCCGTTTTCATATTTTAAAAGCTGCTGCTCTACAAGTGTTTTCAAATACCTGGAGGCAAAAGCCCTTTGATTCTTATAACCGCAATATTCTGCAATCTCTTTTTTTGCCCTTGGTTCAGAACAAAAGCCCAATATATCTTTTTCAAGTCCATCAGCCTTTAATTCTCCTTGACTGCAATAGAACTTCTTTCCATCTTCTTTACATAATAAATAGATGTTTTTGATATACGATTTTCTAGTTTTATGCAGTTCAATGAGGGTTCCGAGCTTATACCAGAAGTTCAAAGGCATTTGAAAAATCTCATACTCATCATTCTCTGAAAGATATTTAATTATCTTATCGAGGATTAAGTATTTCTTTCCCCTAACTGAAAAGAGAATATAAAGATCTCCATCCACACCAGGTAGAGTTACTGGTTCCCCATCCCTTTCATCCTGCCATCCGGTTACAACATAAGCCTTCTTGAACTTACCAAAGTTATAAAAAAGTACTGCGACAGTACCACCTAGGAATTTAAAAATGTATTCAGATTCATCTTGTGATAGTTGAGGAATTTCTATATTAAAACCTTTCGCAAATAGAGTGTAAGACACATTCGTAGTTTGCGGCACATGTACAGTAATATTGTATCTCACATTTATATTTATACAACTATATTTCTAAAATGTATATATACAAATATTGATTTAGTAATCGAATTGTAGTATATTTATATTATTACATTGTATTTTTTATGATGTAATAAAACTTGTATATTTGTCTCCCAGCAAATACATCTAAGTTCTACTATCAAAAGGAGATTAAAATATGGAACAGAACAATCCATTCGAAAAGCCAGTATCTAAAGATGAATTCAACGGATTCTGGATTCCCCATCACAACGCAAAAGTGATGAAACGTGGTCTTGAAGAAAACAAGGCTCCATTCCTTCCAGACGCTTCTGGAACAATCAAAACAGAACCTATCTACAATGGTGCATCAGGTTACTGTCTTCCAGCCGGTCGTCTCATTCCAGTTCAGTTTGCAAAAATGGAAAACGGATACAATTCAAATATCGTATTTCCGCGCTCAACAATTGGTGCATTAGAAAACAGCATCAAAGAAAATGAAAAAGGTGTTTTCTATAACTTCAAGGATGAACAAGGTGAAATTCATGTAGCATCGCTTTTCTTCCCAGAACAGACTCAGAATCCCGAAGGCATTATAAATGCAACAAAGGAAAAGATTCAGCAGATGGACAATCTTAAAGATGTTTCTATGGTTATCGCTTCAAGTGAACCAAAAGAATATCTTGGTACTTACATCGCCGCCTGCCGTTCTGGAATGAAACTTTCTGTTGATCCACAGATTGCAGAAGAATTCAAAGGGAAACTCATGCCTACTTTGGAAAACGATATCCGTGAACCTGACAAGCGTGACAAAAACATGCCTACCCTTTCCAATCTGCTCTTTGAAGCTGAAAAGCGTGGTGCTGACATCTGCAGAACTCTCGCAGCTGAAAATAACCAAAATGTAGCTTCTAAGCAGAAGAAACCTGACATGGAAATGTGCGTTTAGAATAACTTAAAACTTAAGTAAGTAAAAACGTTAAAAGAAGTCCGCCCAAGGACTTTTAATGATAACTTATTTTCAGACGAAGTGGCGTGATGGTTCCGCTTTTAACCATAACCTTACTCCCGACGAATACTTCTACAACCAAATTTATGAAGCGGTAAAGAAGAACGTTGAAGCTGGAACATTACCACAATTCTCTCGAAAACCATCATCAATGCCTGTCGAACTTTCAACAGGAAAGATTATCAATGATGAAAACCTTATAGCTCTCGAACAGATTGCAGCCAGTAACAACTATAAATCTTCAACCTGGATTTATGGGGATGTTTTAGACAAGCTGCAGCATGAAGGCATCTCAATCAATTTGGTTAAGAATGCCCAGCCAGCACTTTGCATGACCAAATATGCAAATCCAACTCATCTTTTTGAAAATGAGCTTTATATTGCTGAAGGTGGAACAAAGACAAAGGTTCAATATCTATACAATTTAGATTCTCTTGATGCCCGATCACAGGAAGCTGTAAAAAAACATCTTCAAACGGCAAATCAAAATGTTGATCTCTATTCACAAGAGAACTTCAACAATTATTTGCATAATGTTCAGAAATCGAAAAATGGAAAAATTCCAGAACTGGATAGAATCAAAGAATCGCTAAAAACAGTATGTGAAAAGGCCTCAAGTCTTTACGAAACTCCTGGTTCTCTTCCAATTGATAAAATCAATTTTTCCTCTCTTCTGAATACTCAAGCAAGACATGTTTGCAGCATGGCTACAGGTTCTTCTATTAAAAATGAAATTAATCCTCAATCAGAAGCAATCTGTTATTCGATGTTCGAAAAAATCATCAATACAACTGCAGAGCAAAAAATTGAGCCTTGGAAAGCTGGCAGAGAAATATGCAGGACATTAGATGCAGGGACCCAATATGCAAAAGCCTACACTGCAAAGGATTTCAATCTTGAACACAAAAAAGTTCGTGAAGAAATAAATCAACAAAACAAAAAAAACAGAGACCGTGACTCTGGAATGAGTCGTTAGCAACTGCACTTACAACAAGGAGATATGGCATCAAAAATACTTCCTGTATTTTCGATGCCAATAATTGCTCCGCAATTATTTATTGCGACATCCATGTCGCACAAGAGGAGAAAACTTATGGCAGAAAGCACAACAACTCCAGTAACTATGGAGATTATCAACAGCGAACAGTTCAAAAGAGCTAACATTCGCTTTACCGGAAAACCAGCTGAAGAAATCCGTGAGGAACTCAAGAAAGAAGGCTGGTTCTATTCAAGAAATCACAACGTATGGTATCCGAAAAACGATGCTGCAGAAAACAGCCTCAACTTTGCAAACCATATCAAAGAAACCTATTTCCCTGAAAACCAGGAAGTAAAAATCATCACAGAAGCCTCAGAAAAGGATGAGCTTGTCTCTATGCTCCAGAACGGTTCAAGCCTCAACGACATCCTTTCAAAGCTCTCAGATATGTACGGAGAAGATGCAGTTCATGAAGCTTTCAATGAAGCAAGAAAAAACATTGATACTGCATCCGAAAGCATTATAAAAAAGGCAAACATCAAACCTTTCCTGGATGAAATCGATGCTGACTCAGAAGAAATCGCCCTTGTAAACTAAGAAAACGGTGATTACCTCATCCTCCATAAAAGCGATGAACACGGCTGGGTTTACACAGCATACAACAAAGGTTACAGAGAAA
>JAZUJH010000017.1:0-2418 GCA_045642665.1 Treponema sp. | reverse complement strand
TGAAAAAATAATAGATCAAGATGAATATAACAAATATGTTTATGGAACAAACGATCCTTTAAAAATAAAGTTCATCAAACTTGGAATTCCAATTAATCTGATTGAAAAAATAAGAGAAGATAATCAATTTAAAAATATTGTTATAAATGAATATAACAATATCGAACCAAATACAGAATTTGTGGATTATATTAATCATCAAGATGATTTTTATAGTTTTGAACTTAGAAAATATTTTTGTTAAATATGTTCTACAACAATACATAGGAGAATAAGGTAATATTTATGCCAAAAGAACAGAACCCATTCGTCCTAGACTTTGATACCTACATCCTCCAGTCAGAACCTTCAAAGCAGGAGAAGGGCAAGCTTTGGCAGACAGCCATCGGTTTGCAGCAGGTGGATGGCCTTAAACCATCAAAATATCTTTATGAGACTGCAAAACGTAATATTGATGGTGAAATTACAATTGAGGAAGCTAAGAAACTTATTGATTCTTATTATGAGTCTAAAGTTGGTAAAGAGGAAATCAATGAGGATGAAAAAGAGGCTGACCAGGTTTCTGCAAATATCACAGAGATTCTTGCTGAAAATACATTCAGTTTTACACTTGATTTACTTCTTTCAATTCATAAGCGTTTATTTACTGGTGTTTTCTATAAGGTTAAAGTAGGAAGTTTCAGAGACTACAATATTTCCAAAAAAGAATGGGTTTTTGATGCCCATGCGCCAAAGGAGCAAACGTCAATAATTTCCACTTATGCAAACGGCGCGAAAGCGACGTATGGTGAATCAGTTCTTTACGCCAATGCCGATATGATTCGCCAGACTTTGGATTATGACTTTGCACAAGAAAAAGCTTTTGATTATTTAACTCTTTCAACTAATGAAAAAGTAAAGCATCTTGCAAGATTCATTGCAAACATCCGGCAGATTCATCCTTTTGGTGATGCGCTTGTGCCGGAAGGCACAAACGTCAATAATTTCCACTCATGCAAACGACGCGAAGCGGCTTATGGAAACACCAGAACAACTGCAGTATTCACAATTAAATATCTGAATTCTCTTGGCTTCAAAGTAAACAATGAGCCATTTGAAAAGAATAGCTGGTATTTCAGAAACAGTCTTGTTCGTGCAAATTATACAAACATGACCAAAGGTATCTACATGAATACCGAATATCTGGAGAAGTTTTTCCGTTATCTGCTGCTTGGTGAGGTGAAATATGACGAAATTTCAAAAAATGGATGTTTTAAAACGAATCGGTGCCGATAAAAATGGACATGGGGAAGTTCTTATCTGATTTTAATTTACGAGAATATAAGGAATGAAAAATACAGAAGAAAAGCACAATGAAAGAGATATACATATTTCAGAAGAATTAGTGCAATCTATTGGTGAATTAGGTAAGTTATGTTCCCAACAAGAAGACAGTGCGGCTGCAGAATTGTATCGTTTGATGTTTAAGCATGAACGGAATATCAATATCCTGGATCAATATGCAGATATTATTCTTGATTATGTGACTGGCTTTGGCGGTGAACATGCGGAAGAAGATTATCGCAATTTTTTGCAATATTTGGGGACAGTCCTTCCAAGTGAGTACAAAGAACATAAAGAATTTTTTGAAGATATGATAAAAGAAGAATAATTATAGGAAAAGAAAATGGAATCACGCGAAGTCAAAATCCACGGTATCTACCGTCACTTTAAGAACAAATATTACATCGTCGAAGACGTTGCTTATCATTCAGAAACCAAAGAGGAATACGTTGTTTATCGCCGTCTTTATGATGACAATTCTCTCTGGATTCGTGAGAAGCAGATGTTTTTGAGCGAAGTAGATCATGAAAAATATCCAGACATAAAACAGCGATGGCGTTTTGAACTTGTAGAAGAGGTAGGAAAGTAATATGAAAAAATCCATCATTACAATCCCTGCATTATGCTTCCTCACATTTTCCGCATGTGCACAATCCTCAAAATCTACAGGTGACAAAACTATGGGAACAACAATAAACGTAACTGTAAACGGCGTAACAAAAACAGCAACACTGGTTGATAATGTTGCAACAAAAGCTCTTCTTGAACTTCTTTCAAAAGGCAATGTAACTGTAAAAACTGATGACTACGGCGGATTTGAAAAAGTCGGAACTTTCGGAACAAAACTTCCAACTGCAAATTCCCTGATTGATACAGTTCCAGGAGACATTGTTCTGTATCAGGGAAACTCTATCAGCTTCTTCTATGACAACAACGGCTGGAGTTACACAATGCTAGGAAAAATTGATATTACTGATGTAAAGGAAATACGAATGGTCAAGGGATGTTCGCTTTCTGCTCACTCAAGCCCTTGACTCATTCGTTTTAGCCATCGATAAACATTTTCGATGGCTAATCAAAACTTTCCTGGCGGCA
>JAZUJH010000016.1:0-7108 GCA_045642665.1 Treponema sp. | reverse complement strand
CTCTAATAATTTCCCGTTTGCCTTCTGTCATTACGACTTTGTGTGGGGTGTGTTTTTCTTTTGCCATAGCAGGCTCCTGTATTTTTATTTTACCACAGTCCTATTATATTTGGAATTTACAGAAAGGTTTTCACAGAGTCTTTGTTTCTGCTGCAATAGCATCAATTAAATCTGCTTTAATCATTTATTTCCTCCAATTTTGTATCAAATCTGGTTTTGCCCTACCCTACCAACTGCGAATAATACTTTTTTGCTATCTCAAACGCCTCTGTATCAAACAAAACAATCACCGCATCCATATTTCCGGCATATTGCTGGATACTTCCTATAGCAATGTCCAAGGCCTCCTTTTTTGGATAACCATAAACACCTGCTGAAATTAATGGGAAAGCAATTGATTTGCATTCATTCAAGAGAGCCAGTGCTATAGAGTTTTTATAGCAGCTTCTGAGCAATTCCTCACATTCATCCTTTCGGTTTTCGTTATAAATTGGGCCAACTGTATGTAAAATCCACTTAGCCATCAAATTATATCCCTTAGTAATTTTAGCTTCCCCTGTCGGACACCCACCAAGAGTTCTGCATTCTGCAAGCAATTCAGGACCTGCAGCTCGATGAATTGCTCCATCTACTCCGCCACCACCTAAAAGAGAACTGTTTGCTGCATTTACTATTGCATCTACTCCGTATTTTGTGATGTCTCCATGTTCTATTCTCAAAGCCATTCTTCTACCCCTTTATTCTTTAATTTTAACTCGACCCTTCATTTAATACTGTCTTTGCATTTGAACCTTTTACAAAGCAGCCTTCGATAAATGCTCTACTACTTTGTCCCAATCTTTATAATAGGGATATACCTTTCGATAAAGCCCATATTCCGTTTCCAAACATTTGCTATATTTGATTCTTTTTTCCATAGTGTCCCCCTTTATAAAATGTCATTTATTTACTCTATCTTTCAAATTCTTACTGAATCTGACACGGGGACATTTTGAGGCTTCAATTGTTATCTTTTCCCCAGGCATCAATGTATCCGTCGTCAGCCTTTCTTCCGACAAAATAGACACCATTTATCTGACTTGCTTCATACTGTGAATTGTAATGCTTCTTTGCGAACAATTCCTGCGCAAATATAATATGCACCGTAAGTTCTGGATTAGACACAGATGTTGCCCAGCAGGTAAAGCCTATAACTTTATCAGATCCATCAACATTCATCTGATTTCCGAAAACATTCAAAGAAAGCTGATAGTACATCAAATTGTCATACTTGAATGCATAAATCTGATTATCCATCTTGAGATAATAGTCATCATAGATAATCACATCATGCAGCTTTCCCATGCTATCTTTTGCAACAAATTTCTTAAGATAATTCTTCTCCGATTCAACTTTTGCAGCAGCAGCTCTTACTTCACTCTCAGAAAGTTCATAATGAACAGAATAATCTGGTGAAACCAGATTTTTTAGTGTCGAGCATGAAGTAAGCAAAACAGCCACAAATATAACTGATAATGCTGACTTCTTCATAGATTACTCCTTGGTCCAGGTTGTGCTCTTTGGCATTCCAAAGCCCAGATTTCCATTAAGGACAAGAGTTGTATCTCTGATACTTGTAATCGTGAACTGCTTGTCTCCCACAGTTTCTCCTGTCTGGCTGTCATAGCAATCTGTGATGTTCAAGAACTTGTAGTTTCCGCCCTCAGTACAAGACCAATTGAATGTCCACTCTTGCAGAAGAGCTCCTTTCAGATAATTCTTCATAGTTCCTGTCTTATTTGAATTAAGAATAAGTTCCGAACCGCCTTCACGCTCCCAACTGCCACAAAGTTTATACTCCATTGCACTTCCGTTAAAACCTTCTGCCTTCACACTCACTGAGCAAGCCCAGTAATGGGTATCATCATCCCAATCTCTGGCAAGCAATTCTGCATCCCCGACCGATTCAGCTCTGAGAGTAGTTCCAGAAATTGATATAACATCATCCCCTGTTCTAACTTCATAATAAACTGAGACTCCAGCTAAGTTCCCTGGAAGTAATATTGAATCGCCAACATTCATTGAATACTGACGAGTTACTGAAAGATCCAGAATTGGTTCTGTATCAGATTCGTTTTCATCACCATTTTCATCATCTGATGAAAATGGTGTATCTGGAATGTCATCTGAAGGTATTTCTGTTTCAGGCGATGTTTTATCCCCGCCGTTATCATTGTTTTCAATGTTACCTGTTGGCATCTGACAAGATACCATCATAAATGCTGCCACCATTGCAGCTAAAATCATTTTTGTTTTTTTCATATTATGGTCCCCCTACTGTAAATTTTCTTCAAGCTTACCAAGAACTTCATAAAGCATTGCTCTGGTAATTTCCCATCCCTGTTTTTCACAGATATCAATAGCATACATTCCTGCTTCCATGGCTGTTGCCATTTTGAAAATCTTAGGATATTCATCCACACTTAATGGCATGATTATTGAAAATCCCTTTTCCAAAGGTGGTGTGTCTTCCTCAAGAATGAAATTTTCATCCTGCAGTTCTGATGGATCTGTTAATTTAAATTTTGTTTTTACAAAAGCAAGATTAGGATATTTGGAATAAAATTCTGAAAATGATGTCATTGTTTCCTCCTGTTAAAATAAATACGTTAGCAATTGGGCGAAAACAAGACACAAAAAAAGTTCTGAGCGAACATACCCAGGTTGGGAACCGTTTCAGTGCTTAAGAAGAAGTGTACGTCCGCTGGACTTTACAAGGAATCATCGTATGTTCTGTTACCGTTAAGATAATTTAACTTCTTCCTTCTTGTTACAACTAATAATGCTGAAGTATCAGCTTTCTTTTTTACTGACGATTACAAAGTTTTGATAAAGTACTGTTTGGGTTTGGCTTATGAGAATCGTCAATCTGCTCATAAACAGCCTGTGAATCAAAGCTAAGAAGTTCATCCACCGGTTTTGCTGGTCTCTGATAATCCTTTATGCCAGATATCACCATCAATAACATGAAGGCTATGAACCCATAAAATGCACATTTAATTATTCCGAACATAAGGCTTCACCTCCTCGTCTTCATCCTGTTCATCTTCAGGAACCCATCGTCTGATATGAGTTTCTGTCTTATGAACTTCACGTCCATTCTCAATTTCTGTATAACTTTTTTCAGAAATGATCTCGTCCACAAATCTTCCCTTAGCTGAAGCTGCCGTATTGTCATCATCCTGGCTTTGAACATTAAGCCCTGCGTTAGCATATTGTCCCCCAAGCCTGATAAGTTCTCGCAGATACTTGTTGACCTTCATATCTCTCTGAGCAGCCTGTCTTTCAAGCATCTCCGCCTCTTCCGCAGTAAGGTTCACAGTGTAATGCTTCGTATTTGATCCTGTTGCTTTTCTTCCAGAACCAGGACGTGCACCACCCCTTCTGTTGTCTGCCATCCGGACCTCCTTGTTTATGATATTGTTTGAAATATTTCATAATTTTATCAAACTCTGTAATTAATATAATACCTGACATTTCATTTGTCAATGAAAAAGTTAGTAATTTTTTCAATATTTTATTTATTTGTATAATTACATTAAATATTTTTATATGTATTACTTGAAATATTTTTCAAAAAATTATATATTGTTCTCATAAGGTATTCTTGCCCGCCCAGGTAAGGATATGATTTGAAAGATAAAGAAGAGTTTTCCAGACTCGACCCAGACAGTTCACACAAGATCTATTGGCTTGCCATACTTAACTGGCTTGTCCCAATTGCACTGGTCATAACGGGTCTTTTTATTACCACACAGAAATTTGCACCTTTGATGAACTACGATCCTGCGGTTGTAGGCAAACCAATCTTCATTACAAAGGGCGGATATCGTTTTTACAATCCACTTGTATTCTTAATTGGAATGCTGAAGTTTGCGTTTAATGACACTTACTCGTATTACTTCTTCCAGGCTATTCCACCGACATTCATTTGTCTCGTTTCAGCAGTTCTTATATTTGTGCTTACAAGTATCTTTGTGAATAGTCATCAGAGAAATCAGCACATTCATGGAACAGCACGTTTTGCGACAAAGAAAGACTTGAAGAATTTCGGGATGCTTCAGGAACACGGTGTTATCTGCGGAGAACTTGCTAATGCAAAAGTTACTTATAAGATTGATGCAGTAAAAGCTTCTCTTGTCCTTCATTGTAAGAAGATTGCAGAACTCATCTGTCATTCGGGACGCACAAACACATTAATTCTCCTGCCAACACGCGCTGGTAAGGGAGTTTCCTTCATAATACCGACACTTTTAAGTTATGGAGTTCCTGTCTACCAATGGGTAAAGAAAAAGATTCTGTTCTTCAAAGTAAAACAGAAGAAAGAAATTGCAGGAAAAGGAAGCGTTGTAGTCTTTGATCCAAAGGGAGAAAACTTTGCGGCCACTGCAGGCTATCGTTCAAAGTTCAGCCGTGTCATTCCTTTCAGACCATTGGACCCTGATAACAATACTGCACATTACAACCCTATTTGGGAAATTCCTGAAAGTCCAAGTGAAGCATTCAGCTGGGCGGATACAATCGGAGAAATCTTCTTTGGAGGAGATTCCGCAAAGGCTGCATCAGACGGTGCAACTCAGTACTTCAACAATACTGCCAGAGATATTTTTGCAGGAGTTGTTCTTCATGTTCGTTTCTGCAAGGACATTCCTTGGAAAGAAAAGAATCTGGCGACAGTCTTGCACATCTTTTCACAGGCAACTGATGATGACAAAAATCAGAACCAGGATGATGAAGAAACTGGCGGACCAGGTGGAAAGATGCTTGATGACATGATCAAAGCTGAACATGGAAACAAACAGATTCATCAGCTTATTGTAGAAGCCGCAAACCGTTCCAAGATTCAGACACCAAAAGAAAGAGCATCAACCTACTCTACTGTATTCAGTAAGATTTCACTCTTCCAGGATCCTCTTCTTGCGAATGCTACGGCCTATTCTGATTTCAGTGTTGATGACTTCATCACTTCAAAGAACGCAATCTCTTTATACCTGATTGTTCCTTACAACCATATAAAGCGTATCAGCCCTGTATTCAGAATGATTATCACATTCATGATTAAGAAGTTTAGTTCGGGCGAAACAAATGCAAATGAAGTGAAACTTAAGATTCCGTGTCTCTTCCTTTTGGATGAGTTCCCCGTCTTAGGATACTTCCCTGACATTGCGTTAAACGCCGGAATTTTGGCGGGCTATGGGGTGACCTTCATGATTATCTGTCAGGCCTTAAATCAGTTGGTTGATGTCTATGGAGAAAACCATCCTTTCTTGGATCACTGTAAAACTATCGTAATCGGTGCTCCAGGTTCACTAAAGGATGCCCGAATGTTCAGTGAATCAATTGGCAACCGCTCTGTTCTTTTGGACAACATCAGTGCCAGCGGAAGTAAATATCAGGTCGGCTTCAACAACATTTCAAGAAGCAGTCAGGAAACAAGTACATCCCTCATCAATCCAGATGAACTTATGAAACTTGAGTTTTCAAGAATCATTGTCATGAACCAGGGTATGCCACCTTACAAAGGGAAAAAGGTTGTCTACTACGAAGACCCTCGATTTAAGACAAAAGCATTTATGAAACTTCCTGAGCATCAATGGTTCATGAAACAGCTGAAAGGACTTCCGAGTGCAAAAAAGATGAAAGCATTAATGAACAATCAAAAGACGTTCAGGGAAGAAATCAAGGATGACATTCAGAATGAAATAAAAAGCATAGAAGCTATAGAGGTTTCCAGAATCATAAGTTCTGATTGGGATCCACTTCAGGAGGATGCTTAATTGGAAAAAGAAGATTATTCAAAACTTGAAACAATAAAGCAGATTCGTTTTCCACGAAGAATTGGAGAACTGATTGAATGCAGGGCAAAAGAAAAGAAAACCAACTTTTCTGAAATCGTAAGAATTGCCTGCATGAATTATCTGGACAAGGACATCCAGGATTCCCAGTTAATTTATGCGTCACTGAATGATGCAAAAAGAAAAATTGGATACCTGGAAACAAAACAGGATCTCATGGCAATACTCATCATTGAGTTAGCCAGAAAGATTATAAAAGACCTTCCATCAAGGGTAAACGCCAGCGACGAAATTACGGAACTGGAGTTCGACAAATTTATGGACTCATGTTCGACTGAGGCAAAACTCACCAAGAACGGATTCCTAGATTCACTTGCGATGGAAATCTATGAACGCAGTGCGAAAGGAGGTGATTAATTGGCTTCGATAGATGGTTTTACTCAGCAGGTAAAGATGGACAAATGGGTCCGCAACCTGGAAGACGATCTAAAAGCTGTGATCCCTTTTATCGAGGACAAACGTGTTACTGATATCGCTATTGGAATTGGTGGTGAGCTGATTGTTGAAGGCATGGGTATGGGAAAGGTATTCACTGGCATTTTCTTTGATGATGCCACAACAACCCGAATCATCTATGCAAGTGCCGCAATTCTGGGAGTTACCATTGATCCTGATAATCCGATTGTAGAAGGTGTTCTTCCAAACTGGAAAATCCGCATTGAAGGGATTCTTCCACCAAGAGCAACTGAAAACCCAATGTTCTTTATCCGTCGTCCACCGGCAACAGTTTTCCAAATGGAAAGCTATGTCGAAGGCGGAAGAATGACAAAGGCTCAGTATGACCTCTTGATCAAACACATCCAGAAAAGAAGTAACATCATCATCGGTGGAGAAACAGGTTCAGGTAAGACAACACTGCTCAATGCCATCATCGACAAAATGCGAGAATTCACTCCCGATGACCGTTTTTACATTGTTGAAGACGCTGGGGAAATTCAGTGCCACGCACGAGACAGGGTAAACATCTGGGCCGCTGGAAAAGACACACTGAAAGCAGTTGGTATAGCACTTCGCTGTAATGTATCCCGAATCATTTTCGGAGAACTCCGATACGGGGATGTTACAAACGAAGTCCTCAAAGCATGGAATACGGGTCATACAGGAAATGCCAGTACCATCCATGCCGACAGCTGTACTTCCATGGTGGCGAGAATCAAAGATCTTCTCCGAGAAGTCATTCCTGGAGAACTTCCTGATGTTTCCCAAAGCGTTCA
>JAZUJH010000015.1:0-8941 GCA_045642665.1 Treponema sp. | reverse complement strand
AAAAAGTCATTGAAAACGCCAGAATGTTTTTTGCTTAAGAAAACTAAAGGTAGGTTAACAATGACTCAAGAAGATATTATTAGAAATTGCGAAAATTTGCTAGATGGGAAACAGCAGGATCCGCTCTACCAGATGATGTTCATGATGATGAACATGCTGACGGAAATGGAAGCCGACAGAATCACCGGAAGCGAAAAAGGAGAGCACAGCAGCAGAACCGATTACAGGAGCGGAAAGCGGGAACGACGATACAAGGCTCAGAACATTCAATCTCCGGATTCCAAAGTTCAGGAATTCATGTTACGTTCCATTCTTCCTGCAGGACAAACAGCGAAGCGAGAAAGCTCTCGAAAGTATAATCGCGGAAGCTCACATGAATGGAATTTCGACAAGAAAGATAAAGCATCTTACAGGAAGCCTCAGCAAGGATGCCTTTGTCGAGAAGTATGCAGACAAATATGGGAAGGCAGTAGAATGTCTGGAAAAAGGAATTGAAGATTCCATCCAGTACCACGGATTCTCAAGGATTGAGTCCAGAAAAATTTCCGGCACCAGAACTCCGGAGCGACTGAACAGGGAAGTAAGAAGAAACAGCCGTGCAGCCGGGATTTTTCCGAGCACGGAATCTTATCAAAGACCGATGACTGCAAGTCTGACCGAATACAGCGAAGACCATCTCACAGGTGCCGGCTACATCAATCAGCGCGGACACTCTCCGTGAACAAAAAATGGAATGGGACAAGGTGCAGAAAACGGCATGACCCGCATGACTTTTTTTCAAAGAAACTGCGAACAAGTCTTGACACAACCGGCTCACTCCTGGGCAACCAGCTTCTCTGCCTGCAGAAATTCCGTTGGCTCAGCAAAAGTTCTTCATATCACTTTGTTCATAAAAGAAAATATAAATTCCCTTTCCCCGCTGCACATTCATCCATTTCAAAATGAAATCATTCCATGCAAAGTGCTACAGTTTGTATACGGCAGTTTTTTTCGTGCTGCTACACTTTGTATACGCTTTTCGGCGCCATTTCCGTGTCAGTGCCCAAGAAATTTTTATTTTCCCCGTGGAAAAACAGAATTTAAAAAAAGGCCCCAGGACGCATTTTTTTCTTCCCGGATGTAAAATTACCCTACCCGCCTTAATTTTCTTTAATACAGCCAATTTCAATACAATAAATATTATTTATATTGTTTTTATTATATTTTTTACCATAAATTTTACAATAAAAAATACCCTATTTTACACCCTATTTAATATCATTTATATTATATTTTACACCCTTTATTTTATTGTAAAAACAATTTTTTTTATTGCTTTTATGGTAAAGATGGTATATACTGAATTTATCATATAAAATTTTGGGGGTAACGAAATTGAGATCTTATGCATTTGCTTTACAGAAAGGCGGAACCGGAAAAAGTTCCATTGCAGTAACCATAGCGACGGAACTTGCAAACATGGGGTACAGGACGGTGCTCCTTGACTGCGACCCGCAGGGAAACAGCTCGTCCTGGCTGCTCAACGAATTCGAACACGAACTTGCAGATGCACTCTACAGAAAATGCGACATTCTCGAATGCGTCTACGAGTCTGACATAGAAAACCTCTGCGTTGTTCCGACTTTCTCCATCGGAGGTGAACTCAGGCACTACGCAAAGAATGAAAACTTCCCGTTCAAATTCAAGAAGGACCTCATACCTGTACTGGCCCAGCACTTCGACTTCTGCATATTCGACACGTCCCCTGCCTTCGACGAATTCGAGAAATCAGTTTTCATAGGATGCGATGAAGTTGTGCCTGTTCTCCGCCTTGACGAATTCTCGAAGGACGGTCTCCAGATTTTCATAAAGAACCTTTCGGGAGTGGAAGACCAGTACGGAGTCAAACCTGAATTCTCAAGGATAGTCCTGAACCAGCAGGACAGGAGACTCAAGAACGAGGCCGCATATCTTGAAGCCTTCGAGGCAATGAACAGTGATAACAAATTCAAATTCTTTGTTGTACCCAAGGATCCGGCCTTCAGCAAGGCACAGACTCTGCATGATGTCATACAGAACAAGGAATTCTCCGCAAAGAAGGAAACACTTGAAGCTATCTCAAATCTTGCAGGAGGGCTTGCAAAATAATGGCAGTGACAGTGAAACCCCAGAAAAAAAATCTTTCAATGGCCGAAAAACTCAGGCTGCAGGCAGAAGCAGGAGTAGAGGAAGCCTTCAATAACATATCAAACTTCTCTGAACCGGAAAAGATGAAGCGTATACAAAGTGTAGCACAGCCTGAAGCTGCAGCTGAAACTTATCCGCAGGATGAAAAGCGTATAGAAACTGTAGCAGAAAAAATTGCTGAAGCTGAGGGGGAAAAGGTTTTCCGCAAGGAAGCGGAAGAAAGTGCTGCAAGAATAGACGGCAGGACAACCCGCCGCAAGAACGGTAAATTCGTAGACAAATTCACGTTCTCCTTTCCGGAAGAGGAGAAGCTTGAATTCAAGGCATTCGCCGCGGCTCACGGAATTACAATAACAGACCTGATAATGTATTCCCTTGACTATCTCAAGGCTGACGTGGAAGAGGGAAGGATAAGTCTTTCCCGTTACGGGGTAAAACGGCTCAGTTAGTTATATGGCAGCAAAGAAAGACAAGGACAAGCAGTTGCCGGAACTGTTTGAAAGGAAGAACGAGATCCAGAAATACATAAGCTACATACCATCTCCCTTCATAGCAGCGGCCCTGCCTGCAAGGAATGTAAAGGGGTCTGTCTTCACAAGAAAATACAACAACATCACGCTCAAGATTTCCAGCGGAAACAAGGTTCCCTTCGGGAAATACGGCAGACTGCTGCTTACGATTCTCACGACACACGCGGTCATTACAAAGAATACAAAACCCGGTGAGCCTGTGAGAATTCAGTACAGGAGTCTGAACGAACTTATGAGGGAACTGCAGCTTCCCACATCAAGATGCAATGATATAAAGGCTCAGCTTGAATATTTCGCCCAGTCGACATTCATTTATGAAGAGAAGATAGTGAAGATAGCTCACTCATCACTGTTCAGGGGACTGGATGACGAGATAGACCAGCTTGAAGATGAGGTGAAGGCGACGAATCATTCTACAGGCATCATACCTTTCATCCGCGGTCTTCATTACATAGAGCTAGAGGACAGGAAGGGTGAAAAGCAGAACTTGGCTTTTGATATCATCCTTGATGAACACTTCGCAGAATTTTCAAGGAATCATTCCGTTCCTATAAATTATATTACATATAAGAGCATTTCTTCGGCCATCGGAAAGGACCTTTATGCATGGCTCGTCTACAGGAACAACAGTCTGAAGGAACCTCTCTACGTTCCCCGTGAACAGCTTATAAATCAGTTCATGCCTGTGGAGGATCCTCTCAATAAGGATCAGATGAGGACCAACTGGAGTTACATCAAGGACCAGATAAAGAAAATCAAGGCGGATCATTATCCGGAACTTAATGTAACTTTTGATGAGGCAAATCTGGGAATGATCTTGTGCAAGAGCAAGCCTCAGATAGAGAGCAGCGATATAAGATATATTCTTGTGACTTCAGATATTTAGCTGCTACAGTTTGTATACGGTATTGTTCTTTGGCGGAAAGTTATCCACAGGACATGTTTCTTTATTATTTGTATTTAAAATTATTTGTAATTATTTGAATTTATAGAAGATATATACAAACTGTAGCAGAAGCGTATATGAACTGTAGCACTACAGTTTGTATACGCACTGTAAGTCTTTCTTGAACAAGGAATTAGCTTTTGTGGATAAGTGAAGTCAAACTGTAGTGGAAAACTTTTATTCTGCACAAATTCCTGTGGATAAGTGAAGCCAAACTGTAGTGTTTTTTCTGTCAGAATTTCATTGCAATGACAGTTTCCTGTATACAGGCCGGATTTATTTTCTGAGGATGGGCTTGAGGTAATTTTGTCTGTAGGCGTCAAACAGGCCGGTGAAAAATCATTATTAATTGATTATTTAGATCAACATGAATTTGATAAAATGATAATCGGTGGATTTTAAGAAGAATATTGGAAGGTACAAAAAATATTTTACGAAAGAGTATATAATGGGGCCTAACTCGTTCATGCTGTTTGATGAACTTCCTCCTGCTGCAATTCGAGAGCTGATAGTCAATGCAGTTGTTCATAGAAATTATATTGGGAACTCTTGTATTCAGGTTGCAATTTATGATGACAGACTAGAAGTTACAAGTCCTGGTGGCTTTCCAAAAGGTGTTACTATAGATTGTGTCAAGTCCGGATTTTCAAAAGTCAGAAATGAAGCTCCTGCGAATGCGATCTTCTATATGAAATTGATTGAACATTGGGGCAGCGGAATTCCTCGTATAATACAGCAGACTGCAGAAGCTGAACTTCCGGAATTGCAGATTGAAGAAACTGAATCTTATGTGCGGTTTAATTTATACCAATTGGTTGGATTTAAAAAAGATAAGAAATTAGATTTGTATAGATATTAGTAGGTAGGAGTGGAGAATTTTCCACCGAGTAATAAGAATATACCTCAAAATTCCCAAATTTTCAACTTTTTAAGCCGTATTTTGGAACAATTTGGAATCGGTCGATTTTTGGTGAGTCTAGATTTTACTTAAAGTCATTACTTTAAGTGGTGTGCGGTTAGTAATTTTCCGATGGGTTGGGAAGAAAATAGTTAATAGAAAAAAACTGAAATTTATGATATATTGATTTGGTTTTTCTCTCTAAAAGAAACCATTCTATCGATATTTAAAGTGGAAAATTGTCTATGAGTAATAAGGATAATAAGAAATTAAGATTGCTATCTCTATTTTCAGGTTGCGGTGGAATGGATTTAGGATTTACTGGTGGATTTGATTGTTTATCAAAATCGGTAAATAGAAATATTCATAACGATTGGATCAAAGAAGATAAAGGAAATTGGATTACTCTTCAAGAAACGAAATTTGATACAATTTTTGCTAATGATATAAGACAAGATGCTCAAATAGCATGGACTAATTATTTTTCAAAATTTCATAAAGATGCTACAGATAGATATAAACTAGAAAGTATTGTAGAACTTGTAAAAGCGGCAGAAAAAGGGGAATTTAAATTTCCTGAAAATGTATCAATTGTAACGGGGGGATTCCCTTGTCAAGATTTTTCTATTGCCGGAAAACGGTTAGGATTCAATTCTCAAAAAAGTCATTTTGGAAAGAAACTTCAAGCAGATGAACCTTCGATTGAAAGCAGAGGTCAATTATATATTTGGATGAAGAATGTTATTACTTTGACAGAACCAAAACTTTTTATTGCTGAAAATGTCAAAGGATTAACAAATCTTAGTGATGTTAAACAAATTATAGAACATGATTTTTCTACAGCTGGGAATGGTGGGTATTTAGTTGTTAGTGCAAAGGTTTTAAATTCTGCATACTATGGTGTTCCACAGGGAAGGGAACGCGTAATATTTTTCGGATTTAGGAAAAATGCATTAACAAAAGAAGCCTTAGTTGAATTAAATAAATCTGAGATTTCTATTGACTTCAATCCATATCCGACAGAAACTCATTCGGATAAATCTGATAAATTATTGCCTTTTGTAACTTGTGAAGATGCTTTCATTGATTTACAAGAACCTGAAAAATCTGAGGACAAGTCGCAACAAGTATTCTCAAAGGCTAAATATATGGGAACTCACTGTCAAGGACAGACAGAAGTTAGACTTGATGGAGTTGGGCCAACTATTCGTTCTGAACATCATGGCAATATTGAATACAGAAGGTTAAGTTTAGAACATGGTGGAACACATTCAAAAGAACTTGAAAAAGGATTAGAAGAAAGAAGACTTTCTATTCGTGAGTGTGCAAGATTACAGACATTTCCTGACGACTATCAGTTTATTCTACCAAAAACAAAAAATCATCTTTCTTTGTCTGGAAGTGGAGCATATAAAATTATTGGGAATGCCGTTCCTTGTATGTTGGCTTATAACATTGCAAAAAATGTTGAGTCAAAGTGGGAACGATGGTTTGGAGAGCAATTATGATTTATTCTGAAAATCCTGAACCAAGCTTAAAAGATTTTACTTGCTTGATGGAAAGAACAGATAAGTTCTTAAATGATGAAGCAAAAACACATGAAAGTTATTACTCCAATCGTAATGATCAGAAATTAGAAGAAGATGTCTGTCGTGCATTAACTGAATCTGCAAAAGGAACAGTTTTTGAGAATTCAATTCATCTAGTCTCAGGTGCAAAATTTCCTGATATTGTTGCACATGATTTTTATGGTGTTGAAGTAAAAAGCACAATTTCTAATCATTGGACTTCAACGGGTAGTAGTATTCTTGAATCTACACGTATTCCAAGTGTAGAAAGAATTTTTATGACTTTTGGAAAATTGGGATCTCCTATTGAATTTAGGTCAAAGCCATATGAAGAATGTTTATCTGAAATAGCGGTTACTCATTATCCTCGATATAGAATAGACATGAATTTAAGAAAAGGTGAAACCATTTTTGATAAGATGGGAATTCCTTATGATGAATTACGGAAAATGGATAATCCCGTTGTTCCCGTTTCAAAATATTATAAATCAAAATTGAAGCCTGGAGAAAGTTTATGGTGGGCTTCTGAATCAAATGATACTACAGAGGAAACTGTTCCATTTATTGTAAAACTATTTTCAGTTTTGGATAGAGAAGAAAAGGATAATTTAAGAGTTTTACTTACAGTATTCTTTCCTTCCATCCTAGGTAACGGACAGTCTAAATATGACAATCCTTCACTATGGTTATTAACACATAAGGGAATTATAAGCACACATATTCGTGATGAATTTTCAGCAGGTGGAAAAGTAGATTTACCAACTAAAGCGGGTATTTTAGTAAAGATGCCGGCCGTCTTTGGTCGTATCGAAAAACATCGTGATTTGATTGAAGAGACACTTAGATTGTCTTCAACAGAAGCATTATCTGAAAATTGGGGAGTTTTGGTAGATAATAAAAATAGGATAGGACAGTGGATAGACCTTTGTTCTTCATCTTATTCATGTGGAGATTCTGCTGAATATGAAAAGACAAAAACTGTATTAAACAGAATTTTTTCTGTTTATGAATCAAATGATGTTTTTAATTTGAATGTTGCAGATAGCCATTCTTCAAGTGATAAATAGCTTATGGCAAAAATGAGCAAAGGTGAATTGATTTCCATGGAAAGTGTGAAGAAGATTTGTATTGCTCTTGGGTGTGATGTTGGCGATATTGTCGTGGTGAATAAAGATTCTGAAACAAAATAATTACGGTGTCATTATTTGGCACTATATAGATAGTATAATAGTTGAGTTAGGAAAATAAAAATGGCAACAAAAAAAATATCAGATGTGGTTCAGGAAGAACTTTCTACAGAAAACTGGGTTGAAAAAGAATTTTCTGCACCAAACAGAAAAATTAGGCTGGCAACTTCTTTCAGTGGTATTGGTGCTATCGAGCATGCTTTCCAGCGATTAGGCTTAAATCATGAAATTGTCTTTGCAGGTGATATTGATGCTAAAGTAAAAGAATCATACTTTGCAAATTATAATATCTCAGAAGAAAACTGGCATACAGATATTCACGAACTTGATGCAACTAAATATAAAGGCATGGTTGATATTCTTGTCGGAGGTGCTCCTTGTCAGGCCTTTTCAATGGTTGGAAAACGTAAGGGATTTGATGATACTCGAGGAACTTTATTTAGAGAATATGCACGTATTATTAAAGAATGTCAGCCAAAGGTTTTCATTTTTGAAAATGTTAAGGGTATGTTAAGTCATGATGATGGTAATACATGGGAAGTAATTCATAATACTTTTAAAGAATATTGTGGTTATGATATTCATTTTAGAGTTTTAAATAGCCGTGATTATGGAATCCCACAGAATCGTGAACGTTTATTCTGTGTTGGATTTAAGAAGGAAACCGAGTTTAAATTTCCAAAACCAATAGAACTAGAATATAAAATGTATGATTTCCTTGAAGATTACATTGATACAAAATATTTCTTGAAAGAAAAGGGTATTAAATTTGTAACAAGCACAAAAAATCATCAGAAAAGTTATACTCAGATAAATGGGGATATTGCTTTATGTGAAAAGAGAAATCAACAGTTTAATTGGCATGGTGACTTTGTATACCATCCTCAGGCTGTCGATGAAGTTTTTGAAGAGAAATTCAATGAATTTGTTTTTGATGTAAAAGACGTAGAAGAAAAATATTATCTTTCTGAAAAAGTGAAGAACTATGTTTTGGCTGGCGGAACTAAAAATTGGCATACATCAACAAAAACTGATCTTGATGTGGCTCGTCCTTTACTTTGCACTATGCACAAGATGCATAGAGCTGGAGTAGATAATTATGTAACTCATAAGGGAAGAATCAGGAAATTAACACCTAGGGAATGTCTACGTCTTATGGGATTTAAAGATACATTTAAAATTACAGTTTCTGATACATCAATGTATCAACAAGCTGGAAATAGTATTGTTGTTGATGTTTTGATTGCATTATTGAAGCAGATTGATGTTACACAATATGGAGTTGATTGATGGGTGATCCAATAGCAAGAGTTCAAAATCCATATCCTAAAAATATAGTTGAATTAGTTAGAAACTTACCAAAAACAGAAATGTCAAATACTGATTTCAAACAGTATATGGAAAACTGTAAATGGGGAGCAAAGGCATTTCTAAGTTCTTATTATCAAATCTGTTGTCAGGTTGGATTGTATTACATTGATGAAAACGATGTTTATCATCCCCGATTTACAAAGGATATATCAGAGGAAGAAGCAGAAACATATTTAAGGAATTGGTTTCCAAAATATTATGTTCCAAATCCATATACTAGGGGTTTTACAAATTTAGAGAAACCAATCTAAGTCGGAGGCCAAGCGGGCTTAGAA
>JAZUJH010000014.1:0-6982 GCA_045642665.1 Treponema sp. | reverse complement strand
GATCAATGTCTAAGAAAGGATGTTCTCCCGATAATTCAGCCTGTGAAGCCTTCTTTGGAAGACGCACGTTATATTCTGACTGAGCCGAAAACCCCAAGCGATGATAAAGATGGAAAAAATCTCTGTTCTGAAGCAGAAAAGCATTTCCTTATCCCTAACATAAAAGGAAAGAAATAAACAAGTTTTTTTTTTAATTTGGTTAGTATTTAGTGTCATCAAATGTAATAAGGCTCAGTTATACTCTATCTTACTAGCATGAAAATGAATTCGTGTGATGGTTTTACAAATATATCAATTTATTGAGTTTATATCTGAAAGACCCTATACTATATAATATGGGAAAAATTCATTTAAAAAATAATTACACAGTAATTGATCTCTTTGCAGTGTTAGTGACGGGCGATTTTAACCACAAGAAGATGCGTACGATTTCTTGGACTTTTTTTATATTGGAAATTGCATTTTTCTTCAAGTTCCTCTTAGGCTGCAATAATTCCCATTTTGATTCTGTGTTGCTTGATACTTCCCTTGAATTGAAGTTTTATCCTTTCTTCGTTGTACCAAGTAATGTATTCATCAAGTTGCTTCATAAAATCATCACACGTTATGTTTCTCCAATCACGTCCGTAAAAGAATTCATTTTTCAATCTTCCAAAGAAAGCTTCACAGGCTGAATTATCAGGGGAACAACCTTTTTTAGACATTGAACGAGTTAATCCAGCATCCTTAATAATTTTTATCCAGCTTGGTGTTCTGTAA
Organism: Treponema sp.; assembly: GCA_045642665.1. GTDB lineage: Bacteria > Spirochaetota > Spirochaetia > Treponematales > Treponemataceae > Treponema_D. Next base: position 6,223 of record JAZUJH010000014.1, on the reverse strand, counting down.
TGAAAACCACGATCAGAATGACATACGGGTGATTCCCCTTTGCATAAACATTTTATAGCTTCTTCCAACATTGAGTTTGTTAACTTTGTATTTGGCGATAATCCTATTTTCCATTTCACAATCCATCCGTCATAACAATCAATAATAGGTGATAGATATACTTTGCCGGCAGGTATATGAAATTCTGTAATATCAGTGAGCCACAGTTTGTTTGGTTTTTCTGCATGAAAATTTCTCTTAACAAGGTTCGGAACCGCAGGTGAAATTTCGCCTTTGTAAGAATTATATTTCTTCATCTTTACACTTATTACATGAAGATTCTCTTCGTGCATTAGTCTTCTAATCACCCGTTCAGAAAGAACGTCTCCGTTTTTACAATACTCAATGTGAAGCCGTCTTGAACCATACTTGCTTTTGTTGTTTTTGAAAATTTCGACAATTTTTTTCCGTTCTTCGCTATATTTGTCATAGTCTTTTACAGACTCTTGATAGCAATATGAACTTTTTGCCATATTCATGGCCAATAACAGAACTTTTAGCTGATATTTAGTTCTCAGGGTATCAATCACCAGCACTTTCTCTCTGTTTGTCAGAGTTTCCAGACTGATACCCTGGTCTTTTTTTAATACTTTTGCTGCCTCTGTGAGAATATCATTCATCAGCTGAAGTTGAAAATTCTCTCGTTTCAGGCGCTCATTTTCAGCCTTGAGCTGAGCATTGTCTTCTTCCAAATTTCCCGTATTACACTTGTCTGGCAATTTCAATTCCTTTCCGGTAGATAGTTTGTTCTTCCAAGAATAAAGTGTTGCTCTATTTGCATTATATTTCTCGGATATTTTTCCGGCTGAAATATTTTCTCTTGTTGTTAATTCTATCACAGCCTTTATCTTTTCTTCATTACTAATATCTATAACTTTATTTGATCTTGGGGTGTAAATCCTTTTCTCTTCCGGGCATAATTCACTTATCCATGAAGAAAGAAGATGAGTCCCAGGATAGCCAAGTACTTGCCTTGTATATTTAATATTTTTCCCATGTTCGAGATAGAAATTGACAGCTTCAATTTTCTGGGCCTCTGTATATTTTTGACGTCCTGCCAAAATGGGGATCACAATTTTCCCGTTTCTAACAAAATCCTTATACCATTGAACCAGTGAATGTCTATTGGGATATCCAAGTTCACGTATTACGGGCATGGCTTTTTTCCCATACTTGATGTAAAGGTCTACTGCCTTTTTTCGTTCTTCATATGAAAACATAATATCTCCTGTATTCGGCTAAGCCGAGGTCCAAGAAATCGTACGCATCTTCCAAAAGTACAGGCGAAAATCGCCAAAAACTGACAAAATAAAAAAGCCATTATCAAATCAATTCATAAATCCTAAAATGTGATTCTGACTAAAAGTTCACATCGAAGGAGAAACATGAATGAATCAAAAGATAATGACTACAAATTAAGTTTAGCAGAAGCACTGGATAAAATTAAGAGCCGAGAAGGAAAAAACTTCTCAAATGAAGAAGTGAATCTTGCTGAACTTGAAAGACTTACAGGAATCACAAGATCTAAACTAAGGCGTCTAAAAGCAAACAGCTTCAAAGAAGTTCCCCATGGAAACAAGGGAAAGACTGCTACCGAGACTATTCTTTCCGGCTATAACGGAGTGATAGATAATCTGCTTAGAAACAATGTCAGCAATTCGCAGGTCTGTTTCGAGCAGATACAAAAACTTGGCTATGAAGGAAGCTGGAGTTCGGTAAGAAGCTATATTGCAAGACACCGGAACTTAATTCCGGCAAAGCGACAGGTTGCTTCCCCTCAGGGAAACCGCGGAAGAAGATACTCTACAGAACCCGGAGAATGCTATCAGATGGACTGGGGCTTTGTGGATGCAATAGATGAACTTGGCAACAAAAACCGTGCAGCCTGCTTTGCAATGAACTGCCATCATTGCGGTCAGTGCTATATAGAGTTTTTCCCAAACGCAAAACAAGAAAATCTTTTCATCGGAATGATTCACGCATTCAAATATATGGGCATTCCGAAAAAAGTTCTCACCGATAATATGAAGTCCGTTGTGATCAAGCGCGGACCAGACGGACAGCCTATCTGGAACCATGACTATGAAAACTTCATGAAAATAATCGGCTTTGAAACCAGGCTGTGCAAGCCATACCATCCTTTCACAAAAGGTCGTGTAGAAAGACTCGTTCAGTTCGTAAAAAGCAACTTCATAGCTGGCAGAAAATTCATGAATGTAACGGATCTGAATGAACAGGCTCTGGACTGGTGCAACAGACAGAACTCCACTTACCACAAGGCTTCGGACATGGTTCCAAACAGTGAACATTCTGCAGAATGCCTTACGGTTGCAGTTCCTCTTGAAAAAAGTCCTGATCTGTTCCCCTATTTGTGCCCGGAAAGAAAAATATCCTTTGACGGGTTCGTGAATTATGAAGGAAGACGTTTTGGAGTGCCGTTCACATACGCGGGAAGAATAGTCAGAGTCTGTAGAAGTGGCCATGATTTACTAATTTATTCTGATGACCTCAAGCAGAAACTTACGGTTCACCCAGTAACATGGAGCCGGAAGGATAGTTTTTGTGCTGACCAATATGCAAAAATCGAACAGCCTGAAGAATTCCCGACAATGCCCGTAAAAGCAACAATCCGCCAGCTTGTGGATTCCATAACTGATGATTATTTTGACCAGTTTGATTTCAGCGAAGGAGATGACGATGAGTAGCATTCAGCTGGAAACCCTTTCACAGAATCTTGAAATATTGAAGCTGAAGATTCCGCCGGAAGAGATGGCAACGTTCATGATTGACGAGGAATATACATGCGAGCAGATTGATGCAGTTGAAAAGCTGTTCGACCATTTTTCAAGGAAGCAGCAGGAAACTACAGTTCAGTTTCTGCTCAAATGCTCAAGGCTTCCAATGAAGAATCCCAGGACTTTTGACAATTTCAATTTCTCTGAGCTTTCAGGAAAAGGCGTTGAGAAACTGAAATCAATAAGAACTCTGAATCCTCTTTATGCGCACAAAAACCTGGCATTCATTGGTCCTGCAGGAACCGGAAAGACTCACCTTGCAATGGCCTTTGCTCATGAATGCTGTTGCAAAATGATGAAGGCCTACTTCATAAAAATGTCAGAACTGAATGATTTGTTTACGGAAGCGCGAAAATATGGACGTGAAAACAGAGTGATCAATGCGATGGTTAAACCGTCTTGCATCGTTCTTGATGAAGTCGGCTACTGCAATTTTGATCTTGAAAACACACGCCTTTTTTTCGACATGGTCGACCGAAGGTACAACAAGGACGGCGCTTACAACATGATTTTCACAAGCAACAAGCAGCCGAAGTTCTGGAAGCAGAATTTCGCCGATGAAGATTCTCTGCGCTGTGCCATGGACAGACTGTTTGATTCTGTAATGATTTTTAACTTTACGGGAGCAAGTCATCGAGGCAAAGACAGGGAAGCCTTCACGCTTACAACAAAAGTAACTAAAACTGTTTCTGACAGTATTCAAGAAATTGAATAATTAAAGATGTGAGATGTGAACTTTTGGTCATTTTCGTTTGTCAGTTTTTGGCGATTTTCGCCTGTACTTTTGTGGTTAAAATCGCCCGTCACTAACAAACACACATTGTTTCAAAAAAAAGACCGAAAGTTCTCAAATCATTTATTAAGTCCTCTGGACCTATACCAAGACTTGCTGTAGCAATTGAAGGATCAACGTAATATCTTGTATCAGAAGTTCTTATTGCAGATTTTGACCTTAAATTAGGATTCCAGGCAGACATATCTTCAACAACAAATATTTTTTTCAATGCTTCTATATAAGAATGTACTGTATCTTCATTTACAGTCTCCGTTTCATTTATTGCAATATCCTGAGCAATAACAGTAGTTGCAACCTGACTTCCTTGATTTCTTGCATAAGATTTCATTATTCTTTTTACGCGTTCAGGATTTTTATTTACTCCATCAGCTCTGTTTATATCAGACTTAACAACCGCATCATAATAATCAAAAGCCTGCTGCAAGGCTGCCTCGGTTTTTAAATCCACGGCCTGAGGCCACCCACCTCTGCATACCAGATAAGCAAGTTTATCTATATCAAGGATATTTTCTCCATCAACATTTAAGTTTCCACTAAATAATGATTTCAAACTTACTTCCCCAGTTGAATCTCCTGATTCATAAAGACTCATAGGTCGCATTGTAAGCCATGTAAAACGACCTGTCCCTGAATGTGTAATCTCCTTTGTATCAGGAGGAACTGCAGACCCTGTTAAAATAAATTGTCCCATTATTCCTCGCTGGTCCACTTCATATCGAACAGTATCCCAAAGAGTTGGCGCTATCTGCCATTCATCAATAAGTCGTGGATTTTCGCCATTTAACAATCTTTGCGGATTCAATTTTGAAAGTCTGAGATTTTGTTCTTTTTCCAATGGATTATCCATTCTTAGAACACTTTTTGCCTGCTGCAATGCGGTTGTTGTTTTACCACACCATTTTGGCCCTTCAATGAGAACAGCTCCCTTTGATTCAAGTTTCTTCATCAAAATTTCATCTACAATTCGTGGTTTATAATCATCCATACATTTTATTATACAATTTTTCGGCAAATTATAAAGAAATTTTTCGGCGTTTTGTAAATTATTTTTTCGGTATTTTGAAATTATTTTATATATCATATTGTCACTCAACCTGCTTTCTTCAGTCTCACTAAAGTTTTTCAGTAAAATTACATTTCTGAATATTGAGCATAAATCAAAATTTCGCCATAATAGTAGAATCTCATTTTATATAGAGGCGATTTATGATTAAATTACAGGGTGCATTCACAGCAATGGTAACTCCTATGAACCAGGACGGTTCAGTAGATTATGATGGTCTTCGTAAAAATGTTAAATTCCAGCTCGAACAGGGCATCGACGGACTGGTTCCTCTCGGAACAACAGCAGAAACCCCTACTCTGGATGAAGACGAAGAAGACGAAATTATTAAAGTCGTATTTGAAGAAGTACGCGCATTTGAAAAATCTACCGGTAAAAAAATCCCTCTCGTTTTGGGCGCCGGCAGTAACAACACACGTGACGCAGTCAAATACTGCGAACGCGCTAAAAAAGCAGGTGCTGATGCAGCCCTCGTTGTTACTCCTTACTACAACAAACCAAGCAAAGAAGGTATTTTCCGCCACTTTGAAGCATGTTCAAAAGTAGGAATTCCTGTTCTTGTTTACAATATTCAGGGACGCACCGGAACTAACATTCCAACTGACGTTCTTAAGCGCATTGCAGATCTTCCAAACATCTGCGGTGTAAAGGAAGCAAGCGGAAACATTAACCAGATGATGGAAGTTATCCAGCAGGTTAAATCAGCTCATCCTGATTTTGCTGTTCTTTCTGGCGATGACGGTCTTACTCTTCCACTGATTTCAGTTGGTGGAGACGGAATTATTTCTGTAGTTTCAAACCTTGCTCCAAAAGCAGTTACAGAACTGGCAAACACAGCTCTGAAAGGTGACTTTGCAGAAGCACGCAAAATGCACTACAGACTTCTTCCTTTCTTCAAGGCAGCATTTGTTGACGGAAACCCAACTTCAATCAAATATGCTATGAACGTTAAAGGTCTTCCAGCCGGAACAGTTCGTCTCCCACTGGTAGAAGTAACAGACTCTGCAAAAGCAGTAATTGAAGGCGCACTTAAAGAGTGCAATTTATAAAGAGGAAAATATTATGGAAAAAATCAGTGTAGGTGTTCTTGGCGCAACAGGTATGGTTGGCCAGCGCTATATCAAACTTCTGGAAGATCATCCATGGTTCAAAGTAACTTTCGTAGCTGCTTCACCACGTTCTGCCGGAAAAGCTTATAAAGATGCAGTTTCTTCACGCTGGCTTATCGGTGCAAATATTCCTGCCGATGTAGCTGACCTTATCGTTGAAGATGCAAACGATGCTTCAAAAGCAATCGGAAAATGTAAATTCGTATTCTCAGCTTTGGAAATGGACAAAGACGCTATCAAGGCTCTGGAAGCTGCTTACGCTGCTGAAGGAATCCCTGTAGTTTCTAACGCTTCAGCAAACCGCTGGACAGAAGATGTTCCAATGCTGGTTCCTGAAATCAACTACTCTCACCTGGACGTAATTGCAGAACAGAAAAAACATCACGGATGGGACAAAGGTTTCATCGCAGTAAAACCAAAC
>JAZUJH010000013.1:0-31636 GCA_045642665.1 Treponema sp. | reverse complement strand
GATTTATTGTTTCATACAAATGGTGCATTAGATAATCTCAATGAATTTATTGATGAAGATAAACTTATTATTGCATCAGGTTGTGTAAAAGATGGAGATGATTTTTTTCTAAATTTTGATAAGACAAGTCTTAAACTTGAAAATGAAATAATTTTCAATGAGAGTAGTATAAAACTTGAAAAAGGCTATAACTATGGGCTTATAGGATTTTCGGGTGCAGGGAAATCGAGTTTTATTAATCTAATTATTGGTTTATCGAAACCTAATGGCGGCTCTGTAGAATTTCTTAAGAAAAACCAAAACTGCAGTGATGTAATCGCTATGCAGAAAATTGCAATATTAAGTCAGCAGACAGAGATTTTTAATTTGTCTCTTGAAGAAAACATATTCTTAACAGACAATTATGATAAAGAAGAATATAACATGCTGGTTAATGAGTTTGATTTAAAAAATTTAACTAATCGTAGTCTTGGTAGTGAAGGTTCGTTTGTATCAGGCGGAGAAAAACAAAAGGTTTTGCTTGCGAGATTTGTACATCAATTAAAAGAACTGGAATATTACATTCTTGATGAACCTTTTACAGGTATGGATATAGTAACGAAAAAGTCTATGATAAAAAAAATTAGTCCTATCATAAAACGAAAAACAGGTATTTGTATAACACATGATCAGTTAGTATTGGATTCGCTTTGTGATAAAGTGATTGCGATAGATAATAATTATAAAATAGTTAATACAGACGATACTGTTAGCATTGAGAAAATACTTTTATCGTTTGTATCCTGATCTGACAACTCAAAGATTGAGGGTATCTTTGAGCGTTTTAATGTTTGGAGATGCTCATTTAAAATTATTTTACGTCAGCTGTTTTTTTTGAAGATGAAAATTTTCTGCACAAGATAGTTCAAAACAAAGAAGGTCAGTTCTGTAATTATTTTTGCAATGTATTTGTTCAGCATAAGTTTTGCAGTTAGAATATCCATCATAAGTGTATTGCCGGACATTACAATTATTGCCAGTACAAAAAATTCAACAGAACTTTTTAAAATACTTTCGCTGCTCCTGAATACAAGCTTTCGCTTCATAAGATAATTGGATGTTGCACTCAGAACTCTTGCACTTATATTTGAAATTGCAATGCTTAACCGTGGTTCAATGTTGTGTGTCAGAAAAGTTATTGATGTAAAGAGAAGATAATCAATTGCGAATGCAAGGAAGCTTGTCACTGCAAAAAAAATGAATTCTTTTAATGATCTGGCTGGCTTTGCATTAGTTTCTGATTTTTTGTTTTCCATGCAACGTATTATACAGAAACTGGCGTAAGTGTTAAAGGCGTTATGGATTTTATTTTTGTTTTAAAATTTGTGTTTTTATAATTATTTTAATTCAGAGATTCAAAATTCGGCAGACATTTTATTTGGAATTATTGTAGAGTTCCTTATATTCCGTAGATGTTCAAGTTTACAGTATAATTTATTACTACAATGCCTTCAGCCTCAAGGCGTTTTTTTTGTTCTTCTATTCCAAGTGCAAAATTTTTTGCCAGTTTTCCTTGTGAATTTACAACTTTGTGGCATGGATAAAAATCAGTGTCAGGGTTTGCGTGCAGAATATTTCCTACGGCGCGTGCAGAATTTTTATGTCCAAGGGCTGCTGCAATTTGTGAATAGGTTGCAACTTTTCCTCTGGGAATTGTTTTAAGAAATTCATAAACCTGTTTTGCAAAATCTGTCATATAAATATTTTAGGCAGAATCAGTTAATTGTTCTACTGGTTAATGATGATTGATTTTTCGGAATTAAAAATATTATCTGGATATCCTTAAAAATAAAAAAAAGGAGCAAAAAAATCAGAGCAAGAAATGAACGAAGAGTTTCTGCAAAATATGATGATGTTTTATGAAATCGTAAACGCTCAATGGATTTAAAATCCTAAAGGCGAAGTGAAAAGTTTGCATATCACTTCGCCTTTGTATTAGTAATATAAATCAAAGCTGTCGTTGTATACGTGGTAGCGTGGTTTACGGTTATTACCTTTGTAGGTTACTATGAATTCCGTGAATCCGTCATCGTGTACAATGTAGTCAACTGTTATGTATCCAAGATCCTGGTTTCTTTCGTTGAAGTATTTGTAGCGGTATCTTGTTTTGCTTCCGTCGTTCCATTTGTCTTCTGTGTAGTGCACGCCGCTGAAAGGAACGCCGCCGAAATAATGCTCTATGATTTTAAGGCCGGCTTCTTCAACTTGGTTCGGGTTTTCTATTTTCACAAAAAAATTTTTTTCTTCAGTGTGAATGTATTCAGGCTTATCCAGAACGGACTGTGAGAAAACAGAGAATGATATAAGTGCTACGAAAATAAGCGAAACAAATTTCTTCATAAAATCCCTACCAAAATGAAAATTGGAAACAGTATTAGATTACTATACAACAAAACCTTTTTATATGGAATAAGTTACCGTTTGTTTTCGTAAAAAAAAAATTCGGGAAAGTGGAAATTTTTATTTCGAAATTGAACCGGTATTTTGAAATCTCTGATGCTTTGAAGATGCAGATGTAACGGTTTCTTTGTACTTTTCGTTTCCTGTTTCTGTGTATTTTTCACGTAGAACCGGAATATCCATTTTGACTTTGCTTCTCAGATATTTTTTCTTCGCTAACACCAAATTCATTTATGAATTTCATTCTTTCAAGAGAATCAATATCGTTCATCAGGTCAAGAATTCTTCAAGTTTTCTCGTATTTTCATGATCCTGGGGGAGTTCCATATTGTCAGGACAGTAATGTAGATGCCGAATTAATTGGGGGTATTTCTGAAGATATCTCTAAAGTTATCCTTAAAATTTGCAATTTTTGAGGTTCCCATTATAATAAAAATATATAGAGGTCGATAATAAAAGGACATTTCTAAAAAAAACTTTTTAGAGATTTTCAAAATATAGAATCCTTAAAAACAGCAATCTTTTTGGCTGACCTTTTGAATAGAATATTCAGAAAGTTGCCAGTCCGGCGGTTTTGAATTCAGCAGTCATCTGATTATGAATTACTGGAGATGTTCTTCATGGGGGATGATAGTTGTAACGGCTTAACGAAAAGTTGTGTTTAGTTTTTATGTGAACAAAGGGTGAGAGAAATGAAACGAACAAAATCTTTGAAATTCAGGACTGTTTTATTTGCAATAGTTTCAATGCTTGTTGTAATCTTTCTGACAGTATTAGGCTGTGGAATTTTTAACAAAAAGTTTTATAAAAAGAATGCTCAGCAGCATATTTCACAGGAGGCCGAAAAGCTAAAGCTTTCATTTATTTCCAAGGTAAACAAGGAGATTGCGCTTTCTGAAAAAATGGTTACTTCTCCTGTGATTAGGGAATATATGAAAGATCCTTCCAGCCCTGAATGGAAGAGTGCAGGTTTGCAGGAACTCAGAAGCTATGAAAGTTCATTTAAGAGCAAGCTCAGTTTCTGGATTTCTGATAAGGACAAGCAGTATTTTGCAAACTGTGAACCCAAATATATCCTTGATGTGAATGATCCTAAAGATTCATGGTATCTGCCAAATCTGAATGCAAGCGGGAATTATTCTTTTTATGTTGACTACGAAAAATCTTTGAAGGCAACGTTTCTGTGGATTAACGGAATTGTTCGTGATGAAAACGGAACTCCTCTTGGACTTGCAGGAACCGGTATACCAATTTCTGATTTCATAAATGAAATTTATACAGAACTTGATCCTAACTATGAGATGTATATGTTTAACAGCGGAATGGAAGTTTCTGCAGCCAGAAACAATCAGAAACTTATTGACGATAAGACCCTTATTTAGAAGATTTTTCCTCTTGCACAGATTCCTGATAAGATACCGTCTGAAACAATAATGGTGTCCGCTGCTGACGGCGAGTATATTATTTCACCTATCAATGACATTGGCTGGGGACTGGTAATAAAATGTCCTCTGAATGTGAAATCAATTTATGCTAATTCCATAAATGTCCTGGGTTATATTGTAATTTTTATTTCAGCATCCATTATTCTTGTTTTCTATCTCTTTATTATCAGAATAACGAAAGAAATAAAATATGTTTTAGGTGCACTGAGTTCGTCAATTGAAGAAATTGAAAACGGTGAAGCTGATTTGACTAAGCGAATGCTTACCTCTTCACAGGATGAGCTTGGTGAAATGATCTACGAATATAACAAGTTTATCGAAAAGCTTCAGCAGATAGTTGCGGATATTAAGCATTCAGAACAGCAGCTTAACAGTGTTGGTAACGGACTAAATATTGTTATTTCGGGAACATCTGAAACAATGTATGATATTCTTGAAGGCATTGAGAATTCGGAAAAGAAAGTTACAGTACAGAACAGCAGTGTTACGAATACAACTTTGGAAATTGAAAAAATATCGGCTAACATTGAATCTCTTGAACAGCTTATCACGCAACAGTCTGAAGGGGTTGATAATGCATTCCGTTCTGTCCGTTCAATGATTGAGAATATTGATTCTGTAAACAAGTCTGTTGAAGATATGGCAGGTTCCTTTGGTGACCTTAAAGAAAAAACACGCAGTGGTAGTGCAAAGCAGACAGATGTTAATGAACGAATCAAGGAAGTTGAAAACCAGAGCCGCATGCTTCAGGATGCTAATCAGGCAATTTCTAATATTGCGGAACAGACAAATCTTCTTGCCATGAATGCCGCTATTGAGGCTGCTCATGCTGGGGAAGTCGGTAAAGGTTTCTCGGTTGTTGCAGATGAAATTCGTAAACTGTCAGAAACTTCAGGTGCACAGTCAAAGACAATTGGTGATCAGCTGGAAAAAATTCGTGAATCTATTCAGAGTGTTGTTCAGACTTCAGAAGAATCCCGCAAATCTTTTGACCAGGTTTATTCTGAAATTTCCTGCACAGATGAAATTGTTCAGGGAATAAGGCTTTCAATGAACCAGCAGCAGGACATGTCCCATCAGATAGGAAATATTCTTGAAGAAATTACATCAAGTACGAGCAGGATTCTTAATGCTTCCAGGGAAATGTCTGGTGAAAGTTCTGTAATTAATCAAGAGATTGTTCAGCTTATGTCTGCAACTAAGGATATATCTGAAAGTATCCGGAAAATGTCCGGCGGTGCAGGAAAGATAAAGGAAGATGGAGAACATCTTGTATCAATTTCTTCAAAGGTTAACGGAGCTATTACCCAGATTTCTGGTCAGGTTGGAAAGTTTAAGGTCTAAGCGCACAGGGATAATAATATTATTAAAAGGTCCGCACGAAAACTTTTTGATTTTGTTTTCAGGCGGGCCTTTCGTGTATAAGCTTTATTATTTTGTCGTGAACTTGATTGCACCGTCCCAGTTCTCAGGAGGATTTGCAATGAAATCGTCGCAGCGGGAAAGCATAAGTTCTGAAGCCTTGTCTTTTTTTACTTCCTTCAGGCACTTTTCAAAGTATTCCTTGGCAAGATTAAAGATTCCCTGTTTGTAGAGCGTGAAACCTTTCTGGTAGCAGTCCCTGTAGAACGGAGAGTATTCATCCAGGCTTTTGTCTATGCTGTAAATTGGTACGGGCATGGACTTTCCTTTTACCCTGACATCATCAAGATAACGGAAAACGAATTCCTTTTCATCAGCAGTTTCTTCAATGTCCTTTTTAACGGAATCGGAAATAAGAATTTTTGTGCCGTAAGTCTTTGTGAGGCCTTCCAAACGTGATGCAAGGTTTACTGAGTCACCGATAACTGTATAACTTTTTCGGTCATCAGAACCGAGGGAACCAACTGTAACGTCACCGTAGTTAATACCGATGCCTATATCAAATTTCATTCCCTCTGGAAGAATCAGGTCTCCCATAGGAACAGAAGGTAATGCTTCTCTCATTTCATAAGCAGCGGCAACTGCTCTTCGCGTGTTGTCTTCGTAGGAAACTGGAGCTCCGAAAAGTGCCATGATGGCATCTCCAATGAACTTGTCGATTGTACCGCCATGCTTTTTGATGATATTACACATGATAGTGAAATATCTGTTAAGGAAGTCAATCATGATTTCTGGTTTGTTGCATTCAGAAATATTTGTGAATGAACGTATGTCGCTGAAAAGAATAGCTACAGGTCTCTTTTCACCGATTGCCTGTTTTGATTCTTCACTGTCGTCTTCGCTGACTCCTGCAACGTATGAGTCAATGACCTGTTCCGGAACGAACATGCTGAATGCTTTTCTGATGCGCCGTTCAAAGAAGATTTTTTTCTTGAGCATAAGAACTTTATCAAAAAGCAGGTTAGCATTTTCTGAACAGAAATTGAATAGTTCAGTTTGTTCTGTTGAGAAGTTTCCTGAGCGCAGGATATGAAGCGTACCTGTGGCATTCCCCTGCATGTCAAGAATTTTTGTACTTAGGTATGAAGAAAGAGGAATGTCATCAATTTTGAAAATATCAAGATCTGTTTTTGGTTCAAGGATTTTTGGCATAAGCATTGTTATACTTGAGTCAAGGTCCAGATCCTCGAAGTCACTTTTGCAGACTTTAAGGAAATCTTCTTTTTCTGATTCCGTAAGTTTTTTAGAAACAATCATGTATCCGTGAGGACCGTCATTTTCTATTAAGTACAAGGCCGCAGCAGGAACGTTTGAGAACTCTGCAACGAAAGAAAGAAATTCGCAGGCAACATCTGAAACTGATGTAATGGAATTCATCATCATGAAAAGGGAAGTAAGAATCCTGTTTTTCATTCTTGTTTCATGGTTTATTTCGGAACTGATTGAAAGAAGCTTTTTGTCGTCCATATTCTTTCTTGTCTGGCTTGCTTCAGCTTTATCAATTTTTTCGCTTGAAGAAATTTCGGAAAGTTCTTCAACATTTAAAAGAAGCGTCTTAGGTTCATCAAGACGAATAAATTTATTTGCTCCGCAGGAAGCTGCAAATTCTTCATCAAAAGATGTCTCCGTATTTGCATACATACCGATTGCAAGATTCTTAAAGCAAGGGATTGAGTGTATCAGTTTGACAAAATCAAAGCTGCTCGGGTTTTCAAAATTTGAATTCACCAGAAGAATATCCGGAATGAAATCAAATACTGAATCAACGAGGTTTTCGATTTTGTTTTCGAACTTGATGTTAAATTCGTCATTATCTAAAGTCTTTGTAAAAACTTTCTGCAGTGTAAGTGAATTTTCAATTATAAGAATTTTTTTACTCATGTAACAGCTCCTCGACTACGCTCAGCAAATTTCCGCGCTTGAAATCTGTTTTCTGGATAATAGCATTGACACCTGCCTTTTTGAATGCTTCTGCTGTTTCCGGGCTTTTGTCTGCTGAAACAACAACAACAGGAATCTTTTTGTAGTTCTCCATCAGGCGAAGATTTTCCAGTAAAACAAGACCGTTCATACGAGGCATATCCTTGTCAGAAAGAATAAGGTCGTACTGCTTTGACTTGATTTTTTCAATAGCATCAATTCCGTCTACGGCAGTTTCAATTGAATAGCCGCCGCTGGCGAGAATTGTTTTTTCAATCTGTCTTGTCGTTTCTGAATCGTCAACAATAAGAATCTTGTAAGTCCGTGCCTTTGTGTTTGCTTCATATTTCTTTATGTCGTAACCGCGCAGAGATTTGAACTTTGTAATGATTTCCGGTACATGAAGAATAGGAACAATGTCATAATGTTCATCAAAAACAATTCCCTGCAAGATAGAAAAATTTTTGAAGGATTCAGGCAGAGGTTTTACAACAAGAGATGCATAGCGCTGAACATTTTCAACGATGATACCTATCTGCTGTTCCATGTATTCCGCAATGAGAATTGTATCCGCATCTGTTGCCTTCTGCGCCTTCTGATTTTTGAAGAGAGATGAAAGTGAGAAGACTGGAATCAGAGTTGAGTTCAGGCGGATGTAGTTTTGGTTCTGCAGATTGATGTATTCGCTTTTCTTTCTGTAAATAATATCAACAAGATGCTGGGAAGGAATAAGATATTTGTCCTGGTTGGAGGTAACAAAAAGTCCCTGCAAAGTTGCAAGAGAAAGTGGGAACCTCAGGATGAACGAAGTTCCTTTTCCCTGTACGCTTTCAATTGAAATGCGGCCCTTGATTTTTTCAATGTTTGTCCAAACAACATCAAGTCCCACACCTCGTCCTGATATAGCGGTAACTTCTTCTTTTGTTGAAAAGCCTGACATGAACAGAAAAGAGTTAAGTTCCTTGTCTGTCATAGTCTTAATTTCTTCTGATCTTTCAGGGTAGTTCTTTGTTGCCTTTGCCCTGATTTTATCGTAATCAATTCCTCTGCCGTCATCACTTACAGTAAGTTCAATGTGCTTTGATTCAGCCTTACATTTTATGGAAACTGTTCCCTGTTCGCTTTTGCCGGCAGCTTTTCTTTCTTCCGGTGTCTCGATTCCGTGGTCAATGGAATTTCGTACAAGGTGCATGAGGATATCTGAAAGCTGTTCAAGAACAATTTTATCAAGAGCAATATCTGAATCCGGGATTTCCGGTTTAATATTTTTTCCGAGATTCAGAGAATCAATTGAAATTGTATTTGCAAGAGGATTCAGGACCATTGAAATAGGAAGCATTCGTAAGTCAAAAACCTGCTGCTGTACAGAAAATATTGTTGTTTCAAGTGAAGCAATATCGTTTTCAAGCTGTTTCCTGATTCTTGAAATATCATGGTTTCCTGTTGTCTCTTCAATTTCACGTAAAGAATCAAGCTGGTGTTTCAGTCGGAACTCACGGATAATCATGTCGTCAAAGGAAGCAATGATTTCGTTGATTTTCTTCAGCTTGATTCTGATTGACTGAACTTCAGAAAGATTTGTTTCATCTTCATCTTCATCAATATTCATTGACTGATCAAGATTCTGTTTCTGTATTTCACTTACGACGTTTTCAATATCAAACAGTTCTCCTGCCGCAATTTTGTCGCAGTAGGTAATATAAATTTCTGTATCACTGCTGTCGTTTCCGTTTTTGCGTATTCCGGAAAGACATTCAGAAATTTTATCTGCAACAAGATAGATAAGACGTACAAGTCTGTCGGAGATTTTATTTTTTCCGTCCTTTACACTTTTATAAACGTCTTCCATGGCGTGAGAAAGATGTTCAATTGTATTGTATCCGAGCATTCTTGAGTTTCCCTTGATGGTGTGAAGATTGCGGAGAAGGTCATCAAGAAGCTCTGCATTATTCGGATCTGATTTTAAAGTGATAACGTTTTTTTTGACTTTTTCAAGAAGTTCTTCGCTTTCACTTAAGAAACTTTCTGTTATGTCTTCTGATATTTTTGCCATAGGTAATCCTCTTCTTAAATTTTTTGGAAATAGAAAACATTTCCGTCGGAAACTTTTTCAAGACAACTCGGCATTATTGATGAATCAATTTGTGCAATCTCATTCATCGAAACAAAAATCTTACCTTTATCGTTGAGGCACTTTTCTGCCATTGTTTTCAATATCTTTGTTCTTAGTTCTCTTGAGAAATAAATAAAAACATTTCTTACAAAGATAATGTCCTGGTCCCGCGGAATCACAAAAGGTGAAACATCAATTTCTGATAGATTAAGTTTCATTGTAGAGATTGTTGACTTTACTGAATCTGAAAATTCATAAAATCCGTCTGTCTTCTTGTATGGTGCAAGAAGATTTTTGAATGCATCACCGTCACCGGACCTTATGGAAGATGATTTGAAGATTCCCTGCGAACAGATTTCAAGAACTTCTGTATTTATATCACTTGCAATAATTTCTGCCTTTACCTGGCAGAAGGATGCAAGAAGAGAAAGTGAATATGCTTCCACTCCGTCAGAGCATGCTGCACTCCAGATTTTGATTCTCTTGTTACCATTTTTTTTTATCCACTCAGGGAAAATCTTGTTCTGCAAAAGCTGGAACTGTTTTTCTTCCCTGAAGAAGTAGGTTTCGTTTATTGTTGAGGAGTTTATGAATGTTTCAAACTCTCTTGTATCCGCGTTTATGAGTGAAAAGAAAGAGGAAAAGCTCATTGTCTCAAGTTTCTTCTCTACTATTTTCTTTATGCCTGTCTTATGACTTTCGCCTGGAATAATTCCAGTTTTCATTGTTATGAACTCAATAAGTTTCTTAAAATCGGAATCTGTCATGGAAGCACTCTCCTAATAAAATTTGTCAAAACTTTTTTATAAGTTCCAGGATGCGAGAAGGAATTTTATCTCGTGGCAAAACTTCTTTAGCTCCTCCAACTTCTATTGCAGCTGCAGGCATTCCAAAAACTGCGCAAGTTGAGCGGTCTTCAGCAATTGTATATCCGCCTTTACTGACTATTGTTTTGCATCCGTCAGCTCCATCCCGTCCCATTCCTGTCAACAGAACTGCAAGACAAGATTTTCCGTAGAACTGGGCTGCACTTTTAAACATTTTGTTTACGGCAGGTCTAAGAAAACGTTCTGGCGGATCATCACTTACTTTCAGAACAGGATGTCCGTTTGGTTTAACAAAATTTATCAGAAGATGTTTATCAGCCGGAGCCATATAAACAGTTCCTTCTTTGGCTTCTTCTCCGTCTTCTGCGAGTTTGACATGAATGTTCTTGCAGGTTTTGTCAAACCACTGAACCATTTTTTCGTCAGCACCAATTTCTATGTGCTGGGAATAAATAATCGGCAGCGGAAAATTTCTTCCGAGGTTAGAAAGAACTGATGCCACTGCTGTAGGTCCTCCGGTTGAAGCTCCGAGACAGACAATCTTTATTTCTGAACCTTCGTATGGACTGTCCTTTGATTTTGCGGCGGTTGAAGGAGAGTAATCATTGTTTATTTCTGTTATCAGACGTTCAAAAAACGTTGAGTTGTAATCTTTTATTTCCGGTTTCTTCAGAAAACTATATGCTCCTGCTTTTTTAGCCTCTTCCGCAAGAGTATCTGTATCTCCAAGGACAATGACAGGAATCTTGAGTTCTTTTGTTATGATCTTTGTGGATTCAATTCCATCCATCTCAGGCATATCAACATCAGTGATAACTATGTCAGGAAATAAAGCTCTGCATGAATCAATAGCTTTTCTACCATTTGAAACAGATGCAATGATTTTGAAATTTCCTTTTTTCGTAAGATTCTGCTCAATTATTGCACGAACAATCGCAGAGTCATCAGCAATAAGAATTCTCACAATTTTCCTCCTGCAAAGTGTCGCCTTAGAAGAGAGTCCGGGGAAATGAGTAGTTGTTTTCTTCCGCTTCCATTGAAACGAATTGCACATATTCCGCAGTTCAAAAGCCTTGAGCGGATGCCCTTTGGAGGAAGTCTGAATTCTGAAACCTGAATTATGTGACTGTTTATGTTTCCTGTAACTGAAAGTGCAAGATTACCGGTTGCCGGAAATGCTGTATCTGTGAGAGTAATCATTGATTTTGCAACATCCTTTGCAAAGTCTCTAAGATTCAGAACAATAACAGCATTCGCTTCACCTTTTGGTTTGCAGTTAAAAATCTGTTCAAGGTAATCGCCAATAAAAATATGAGGGAGAGTTTCTTTGTTGAATATCAAACATTTTGCAGACTTATCTGCGTAGAGATAAATTCCCGAAACCACATATCTGCTTGGAATAAGAAAATCTGTGGTATCGTATGAGATGCATGTAAAATGTTCTGTCCTTGAAGGCAAAGCTTCATTTTTTTTATCGTCCAAGATCTTTCCTTAAAAGAAGTTCAAATGCATTCGGATTAAGTACAGGAATTTCTGTACGGTCAAAATCTATTGTACCAAGAAAAATACCTTCCTCGTTTGCACTTGGGATTAAATGAAGATCGCCGATTTCTGTTTCAAGAAAGAACAGTATGTCTGAAATATGAAGTGAAACCTGATCGTCATCTCGTTTTAGAACCAAAAAAAGTGGCTGTTCCGGAATTTTAGCGTTTTCTCCGTCATCAATAATTGCCAGCGGATTTATGACAGTAAACGGATCACCGCGTCTGTTCATAACACCTTCAATGTATGAAGGAAGAAACGGAAGTTTATAGACAGGAACATCTCTAATGATTTCATGAACCTCACAAGATTTTATGGCATATCTTTTTTCACAGATGGAAAAGATAAGCCAGGTAATCTTTTCAATGGCATCATTATTTTCTGATGTTTCAATCTGGGAAACAGTATTCTCGATTTTTTCAACAATTTCTTCGTTCATTGAATTTCCTTATACAGTTTCACTGTTCTTTTCTGATTCATTCAGTTCTTCTGCAATTATCTGTACGTTCTGTGCGGAAGAAGAAATGTTTTCTGTAGCCTGGGTAAAGTTTTCAACACCGGCTGCAATTTGCTTAAGGGTAATAAGAATTTGTTCAGAAGCAATAGTCTGCTGCTGAATGATGGAAGTAATATCGCTGGCACTTCCTGCAGTAATTTCTGAGGCATTTTTAATGCTTTCAAACTTTGCTTCGAGTTCCTTTGCATTTTCACAGCCTGCGTTTATTTTTTCGGTTCCACTTTCTGATGCAAGAATCAGACTGTCGGAACTCTGCTGTATTTCATTTATTTTTTCCTTGATTTCCTTTGTACCATCAATGATACCGTCAGCAAGACGTCTGATTTCGGAAGCAACAATGTGGAAATTCTTACCTGCTTCACCTGCACTGGATGCTTCAAGTTCTGCATTGAAGGCAATAATCTTTGCCTGGTCAGCAACAGAATTGATGAGCGTAACAATATCCCAGATATTTTCAATCTTTTCACCGAGGGATTTGATTCCGTCGATTGTATTCTGGTTTGCTTCAAAGATTTCGTGGAGTTTCTCGACATTCTTGGCAAGGGCTGCAACACCGTCGGTAACATCATCGGAAGTTTTGTTTGCAACGGAGGAAACATCCTTGATTTTTGTGGAAATACTTTCCGAAAGGTCATTATTGTCTTCCATTGTTGCAACAATTTCTTTTACAGCAGCACTCTGGTCCTGTGACGTTGCTGCATTTTCCTTAGCCGCAACAACAAGGTTCTGTGTTTCTCCGTAAAGTTTTGAGCCGAGAATACGTTCCTTACCTTTAATTTTTTCCATTGCAAATCCGTTAAGAATAAGACAAACAAGAATGAGGATAACGGAAACTATAATGATGATTGTAAAATATGTTCTGATGGATCCTGTAAAATCTGATAAAGGACCTTCTGCTACAATAAACCAAGGAGACTCAGGCAATTTACTCGTGGAGAAATAATTTTTGCCATTGATGTTATATTTCAATGAACCGTCGAGATATGTTGCAGCTGTAATATTATTCGGGATTATTTTTGATTCCTCAAAGTAGTTCTTGTTAAGGCAGAAACCTGGGTCCTTGTGAGTCATATATGTTCCGTCCTTGAGAACAATATGAACTGTTGAATTTTCTGAAATCATAATCTGATTGACGGATTCTGAAAAAACATCAAGATAAATATCAAATCCTGCAACACCGAATAATTTTCCATTATTGTCATAAACAGCCTTTGACATGGCGATACAATTCTTGTTTACGCGAGTGTTCAGGTAAACATTTCCTGCATAGTTGCCTTTTGCATTTACAGCATCAATATACCATGGACGTTCAAACTGGTTGAAAGTTTTTGGAGCTTTCCAGTCATCACTCATGAGTAAGTAGCCTTTACTGTTTAACGGTTCCGCTGTGACAAAATAGAATGTTGCATTGGGATGTTGTTTTGCAGCAATCTTCTGAACTGCATCAATTGTGTCAGCATCTTTTGAAGAACCTGCAACATTAACGATTGTATTTAGGCTGGAAATTTCTCCCAGCAGCAAGCATTTTGCAGACAGTTCAGCTTGTTTCATTGAACTGGAGACTTTATCCTCAATATTTTCCTTAACTAGTTTATCTGTCAAAATGGAAAATGAAATGCAAATATAAACAGATACAATTATCAATGGCAGTATGACCATTGCAATTTCTTTTGGCTTCATTGTAATCAGTTTTTTCTTCATAAATCTGCTCCTAAATTTATCAAATCAGACAACAATATTGTAATTCATTAATTTTAAAAAAAAAGTGGAGCTTAAATAAAATATAGCCGGCATCACCTTGGTGAAATATTGCTGGCGGAAGGTTTGTTTTAGAGATGCCGACGATTGAAATGTTTTAGGATGATTACAGTCAGATTATCATTTACTTTTTTTCAGGATGCTTATTAAAATCTGCTGATTGAGGATTTGCACAAGCTGTACGTGAAGCGGAACGAATACATTTTTTTCTGGAAGACTGATTTTTGGTCTGCTGTCCGGACAGGAGATAAAAGTCAAGCATATTAATGCAGTCGGCAGGTAAATGGTCATTGATTTAGGCGTAAAGGAACTCAAAATATTTAAATAAATGTAGTAACACTATTATAATAATAGTGTTACTATCAGAATATATGCTAAATCGATAAATTTACAAAGAAATTTTTCACAATGAATAGTTGGACATAAAATCAGGGGAACGTAAAGAGTTAGCTGAAACATCCTTAAAGTTAAAATATATTAATAATAACAGGTTCCGGAATTCTGTAAAATTTCTAAGGATATCTGAAGTTTTAGGTATATCTGACTACATATGGAAAAAAATTGTTTTTTATAGTAATTTTATGTACTGGGTTATTCTGAAAAATACTTTTCAGCGATGCCTGCGAGGTTTGATTTCTGAAATTACAAGGATTAAAACATCGCATTTTTAAGGTTATTTCTAAGATTGCAATTTTAGAGATAACTTATTTAAATAGATTTTTATTGGAGTGGAATTTGGCAAAACACATTTTAGAGTACATAAGCGATGCAATTCTTAGTATTGAAAACGGAAATTTTGAAACGGAAAACAAATATATCAAGCGAGTAGCAACTTATTTGGGAGATCTTACACCTGTTCAGACAGTTCTTTTTCTTGTTGTTTTTGAACTTACAAGCTCAGGAGCAAACTTTACAACCTTTGATTCAATTGCAGCATACACAAGAAAAACTCATGCTGGAATTTTAAGGTACATTGCTGATTTTAGGGTTCTTGCGGAAAAAGGATTTTTTGAAATAAACACAATAATCAATGGTGATGAGGAACTTGAGAATTCTTCCTTCAGAATCAGAAAAGATATTGTCGGTGCCATCATTGAAAATAAGTCAGTCAAGAAGATGTTTTCAAAAACTTCGGCTTCAAATAAGAAGTCCCTGCGAAAAATTTCAAAGGAAGATGTTTTTGAAGATATTTTCGGAACAGGTGCCGATGATATGTCTCCGTTTAACGGACAGCCTGTTATTGATGAGAATCTGTTCCGAATTTACGATAACAATCAGGAATTTGCTGGAGCATGCGGTTCTGTTCTTCTTGCGGTTCTTAATTCAAAGGCAGATGCTCCGGCTGATAAGGATGTAATTGCTAAGCGTGCAAAAGAAATTGAAAGAATCAAGGGTCTTGAAATGCTGAACAGACACCTTTCAATTGTTCATGAAATGAAGGGCTTCCCTTTTATTGAGCGCGTTGTATTTTATCAGCAGTGCGATTTTACACAGAACGTTGGCGGCCGTCAGATTTTTATGAAACCTCTTCAGCTTATTCTTCAGACTGATGCTGAAGTTGCAGAATGGATTTCAAAATTCCTCAACGGAGAATGTAAAATTGTAACGGAAGGTTTTATTGCAATTGACAGGGCAGAGGATCTTGCTGACTATACAATCTTTCTTGGCGACAGGGGCACTGAACTTCTTTTTGGAAAAAATCTCTGCGAACCCTTTAAGATCAAAAAGAAGGAAGAGGACTTAAAGAAGAAAGGCAATATAAAAGCTCCTGAAGATATTGTCGGAAAGGAACTTGTATTCTGCAAAAAGACTCAGGAACAGTATGATGAAATAAATTATGTTCTTCAGGAAAAGAATTATCAGCGTCTTGTAAAGAATTTGAAGGAAGCAAAACTTCTTAGCGGACTTACATGTCTTTTCTTTGGTGAAAGCGGAACTGGTAAAACAGAAAGTTCTTTGCAGCTTGCAAAAGCTTCCGGCAGAAAAATTATAAGCGTAAATATTGAGGATACAAAGAGCCAGTGGTACGCGGAAAGTGAGAAAAAGATTGCCGAGGTTTTTGATAATTATTATGAAGTTGCGGCAAAAGAAAAGCTTAAGCCTATTCTTCTGTTCAATGAAGCGGATGCTGTTTTTGCAAACAGAGTAAGATCGGCAACCGGAACTGAGCAGACGGATAACCGAATAATTGATATTCTTCTGAACAAGCTTGATACTTGGGAAGGAATTCTTTTTGCGACAACAAACAATCAGGATTATCTGGACAAAGCATTTTACAGAAGATTTCTTTACAAAATGGAATTTGAATTCCCTGATGAAGATGTACGCTATAAACTTCTTATGACCAAGATTCCCGGCATCAAGGAAAATGAAGCCAAAAAACTTGCAAAAATGCGTTTAAGCGGAAGCAATATTGATAATATCGTCAAAAAACTTTGCATTGCAAAACTTAAGCACAAGCAGACCTTTGAACTTATGGAGCGTCTGTGTGAAGAAGAATTAAGTTTGACAGGAAACAAGAAGTCCGTAGGTTTTACAAATGCTTAGAAAAAACGGTTACGCTGATCTGCCGCTGCACTACGGAACTGTTCCAAAGTGGCTGGCAGACAGAATGAAAGCTTTGGGCACTGAAATTGTAGAATCTCTTCTGATAAATTACGGACGGAAAGAAGTTTTGGTGCGTCTTAGTGATCCTCTGTGGTTTCAGTCACTTGGAGCAGTTCTGGGAATGGACTGGCATTCAAGCGGCATAACTACCAGCGTAATGTATGCACTCAAGCGTGGAATCAATGAACGTGCAAAGGATTTTGGTCTGTGCATTTGTGGCGGAAGAGGAAAATATTCTCGTCAGACTCCAGAACAGATTCTTTATTTGTGCGACCATACTGGTCAGGATGCAGATAAATTTATTCGTGCATCAAAACTTTCTGCAAAGATTGATAATACTGCTGTCCAGGACGGATTCCAGCTTTATATGCATAATTTTATTCTTTCAGTTGACGGAGACTGGGCCGTTGTTCAGCAGGGAATGAACGGTGTAACAAAAACAGCAAGACGTTATCACTGGTGTTCCGATAATTTGAGAAGCTTTACTGATAATCCTCATACAGGAGTTACCGGAAAAAATTCAGGGCTTATTTTGAATCTTGCAGATTCTGAAGCAGACCCTACGAGAAAATCAATTGTAGATTTCACAAAGGAAAATCCTGAAAAACTTCTGAAGGAAATAAAATTAATTTCAGATTCTTATTCACTTGAAGATGTTGCAGTAAAACCTGTGCAGGAAATTCCAGTTGATGCAGATGGTGAACTTTTTCCTGAACTTTTAGGCAATTTGTCTCCCGTCCAGAAAAATATTTTGTCTCAGGAAGAGTTGCGCCATGTTACAATCGGTGAGTCCCGTAACTGCATAATGCCTTCTCACCATGAAGTCCGAAAGGAAGATGTTGATTTGAAACGTCTTGGCGGTGTTCTTGCAACTGCATACGAAAGTGATGTAAAAGATTTTGAAAGCCTTCTGCTTACTCCAGGTCTGGGCCCAAGAACTTTGCAGTCATTGACATTAGTCAGTGAAGTAATTCATGGAACTCCAAGCAGATTTAAAGATCCCGCAAGATTCAGTTTTGCTCATGGAGGAAAAGACGGACATCCCTTTCCTGTGCCCACAAGAATTTATGATGAATCAATTAGAATACTTGGTGAAAGCATTGAAAAATCAAGGCTCGGTTATAATGATAAGTCTGAATGCCTGAAACGATTACACAGTACTGCACTTGAAATAGAACGTAACTGCAATCCTGAAGCAGATTTTGAAAAAACATTGGAACATGAATTTATTAATTCAAAACGCTGGGGAGGAAGAACGGTTGCAGATTAAGGGAACTGAAGTTTTATGGCTTTAAATAAAAATTTTTGACTAAGTAGAATTTTCTGGCATTCATTAAATCTAGAAAATTATGGAACGAAATTTATTTGATGTTAATTAAAATGGGATGATATATTTTTTTTCATAAAAATTTGGAGAGTAAAAAAATAAGAAAATTATTTCCATTGGTATTGCTGTTACAGTTTTTTTTGTGTTGTTTAATTCCTGCAGTTTTGCATCAGCTATAGATTTGAAAGGGCCCTTGGATTATCGGCGTGAGATGGCTGACTTTGTAAAAGAAATTAGTGTCTATGCAAAAAGTCGTACAAATTATTTTGCAGTAATTCCTCAGAACGGACAGGAAATAAATTATCCTGATTATCTTGATGCTGTTGACGGAACCGGTCGTGAAGATTTGTTTTACGGATATGAGGATGTTGATGTTGCGACCGGTAAAGAAGAAATGAATTATATGGTTAAATTATGTGATGTTTTTAAGAAGGCAGGAAAGACTGTTCTTGTTACAGATTACTGCTCTTCAAAAAATCTGGGACGATCATATAAAAATAATAAAGACAGAGGGTATATTTCTTTTGCGGCACCTGAGCGAGAACTGAATGTAATTCCTGAAACTTATGAATATTATCCTTATAATAAAAGTCATTCAGGCATAAAAAAACTTTCTGACGTAAAAAATTTTTTGTATCTCATTGATTCTGAATATTATGAATCAAAGGAATCATATATTAGCACTCTTGAAAAAACAGATTATGATTTACTGATTATTGATTTATTCTGTGAAGAAGGTATGCTCTCCAAATCTGATGTTGAAAGACTTAAGAAAAAGTCGAACGGAAACAGGAGACTTGTTGTTTGTTATATGAGCATTGGTGAAGCCGAGGATTACAGATACTACTGGGAAGAAGGAATTGTTAATGAAAACAGTTCCTTTGTTATGGAAGAGAATCCGGACAGGGAAGGAAATTATAAAGTTGAATACTGGAATCCTGAGTGGAAAAAAGTAATTTACGGTAAAAAGACTTCATATCTTGATAAAATTATTGCGTCAGGATTTGACGGTGTGTATCTTGATATAATTGACGCATTTGATATTTTGAAAACAGGTAGGCAAATATTTTTATTAAGAGCAGTGTTCATCTGAATGTAATTGTTCTGGTGAGCACTGCTTATTTTTATATTACAGGTTCTTCAGGGTGTTCTATAATTAAATCTTTATTTCCTATCAAAGTTTGAAGCGTCATATTCATTCCTGCTGTATCAGTCCAGTAATCCGGGAAAAGGCCTGTTCCTTCTGTAAAAAATTCTTTTTCAAATCTACACGCTGGAACTGAAAGTATTATTCCGGAGTTCTTGAGCCTGTAGGTGTAAGGATTTCCTGTCCTGAGGCAGCCTAGAGTATTTGATCCAATTGTAATGCAGTGTTTTTTGAAAAGCTTTTTTGCATTACGTACAAAAAGTTCTGCTGATGAAGCAGAGTTTTTGTTCATAAGGATAATAAAGTTTCCCTTGAATTTACAGTTGAACTTCATTTCACTTTCTCTGAAAGTAAACTCAGAAGTCATCGACGAAAATAAATTATTATGGTCGTTTTTTATTTCGTCCTCCTCAAGTTTCTTTATGTATTTATTAATTAGTTCAGATTCTTTCGTAAATACTATTGGACACAGGTAATTAGCAAAATTTATTTCAATATCTTCCATATTACAGGACGTGTTTCCTGTATAAAGTCTGTACAGAAATTTCGTCCAGAATAGAAGAATACCACCTCCGTTTGAACGAATGTCAACGATTACATTTTTTTTGTCAAAGCATTTTTCTGCAAGATCATTCATTGTTTCATAGAAAGAAGCATTTACATTACACTCTGGAATGTTCAGGTAAATATAATCATCTCCTTCGCTATAATAAAATTCTGTATCATAATAAGTGTTATCAACGGAAGTGCAGATAAGGTTGCTTTTATTATTCCTGCTTTCAATAGTTATACTTGTAGAAACTTTTTCATAGGAATTATAAATAAAATTATATCTCTTGTATAATTCAGAAGGATCATAGAGACTACCAATTCTGAAAGCTTTTTTGTTTTCATATAGAACCGGAAAAATATTTTCCTTTTTGATTTTTAATCTTGTACCAGGTTCAAACTTGTCAGAAGAAATTACTTTATATTTTCCAAAAGATTTTTTTACGTAAGTATCAGAAAAACAAACAATCTTTTGTCTTGAACCCAAAATTTGTGTATCCGAGTTACAAGAAAAATGCGTATCATTTATATATTTACTGATGTTTGAATTTATATAAGAAAATAAGTCCTTCGCTGTATTATTTTTCTTCAGAAAATAATTGAAACCAAGGCTTATAAAATTTGATGAATCCCAACCATTATAGTATGCATCATTCGCGAAAATATAACCTTCATCAAAAATATAGGTAAAGTCTTTAAGGTCATCCATGAATTCATGCTGGGAAAGAACTTTTTCAGGTTCATAGTAGGAATTATAATTAGTGGTTCCAATAATTTCAATTTCATCCAGGCGATTTTCATAATAGGTAAAAGCATTTGCCACCAGCAAAATGGATGCTGCAATAGAGAGAATCTGTTTTTTCAATTTAAGTTTCCTTATTCCGATTTTCTGATAGAGCGGATCCTGCTGTTTCCCGTCTAGCAAATTTTCGCAGTTCCTGATAATCTCTTCTTGAGTCATTGTTAACCTCCTTTGAGTTTTTGTCGCAAAAAACATTTTAGTGTTTTCAATGACTTTTTTCAATTTTAAATACGAAATTGCGAACTAAATTTTACACTATCGTGAAATCAGAGATGTTACCTTTACTTTCTATTTGTGGAATTTATTGTTAAGTAATCATCATATGTGTTTTAAATCTCCTTGTGGTGCAGGTACAAATTAAGTTAGTGTGACTGCAGATGGTAATTTATATTCATGCCAATGTTGGAGAAATATACACGATAATCCAATAAAAAATATAAATGATGTACAAAATGCTAGTCTGGACGAATTATTAAATACAAATAGTAGAGTAATTGAACTGTAAGCGTCAATTAACATTGAAAATTAACGCTTACAATTTTGGAATACATTAAAAGAAAATTATAATATGCATAGAATAAAGATGTACCTGTTCAATGTAGTTTGGACATGAAGTTATGAAAGTATCTGCGGAAAATTTTATTTAAGAAAAGAAGGATGGGGCGGCCGTATGATAACTGTAAGTTATTCACGCTAAAAATCCGCCCTGTCATGGAATATTATTTTATGATTCTCAGATTATCTATATAGAAAGTTTCATACTGCTTGAAGGCTGTATTTGTTCCCAGCTGAATCTGGATTCTTTTTACGCTGTCCAGAAACTCATCATATTTTGTAACGTCAAATACTACAGTTCTTACGCCAGGGCTTATCCAGAAAAAATCTGATTGTTTCCACAGCCACTTGTCTGTAACTTGTAGAATCAGTGAAAGTAAAATTCCTTCTTGCATAGGATTATATACATCTACCGCTATATATTTTACTCCGCTAAAATTCTGGTTTCCGTCATAGAACCATAATCCGTCATACCATCCTGTTGTTCCTGGCATAGGTTCAACTTTGCAGGCCAGAGAATGAGTACCTTCCGAAGCCCATTTTTTAGAAATACGAGCCCCTGCAGAATATTTATGAGTTCCCCACTGGTCGTAGTCCGAACCCGCCCATATCCAGTAGTTTCCGTTTTCAAATCCGTCTATAAGTGTTACTGTTCCTTCAGGCAGTTCACCTTTTGTTACCTGAGCAGAAATTTCTATATTCAAGCATATAAGTATGGATAAGAAAATGATAAATTTTTTTTTCATGAAGTTCCTCCTATTCGATTTTAAATTTTCTTATTTCGGACTGCAGCATTGTTATACTATCTGTATTTCGCTTAACACAATCTTCAGCTCTCTGGGAGCAAGTGTTTATTGCATTTACATTTTCAGTCATATTCTGCATATTAGAATTTACTGTTGCTGTCAGTACGGCAATATTATCCATATTTTCGCTGACCTGTATGCTTCCGTTCATCATTTCCTGTGAATCCTGTTTTACATTGTCAGTTATTGTCTGAATATTATACATTGTGTCAAGAAGTTCCTTTCCGCCCAATGTCTGTTCATGCATGGCATTTTCTATGGATTTTTCCTGTTCTGAAACAATTTTAGTCAGTTCAAATATGGAAGAGAATTGTTGCTGAACATCTTTGGTGGAATCATTTATCTTGTTGATCATATCCTTAACTTCTTTTAGGGCATCCTGTATTTTGCTTCCCTGCGTACTGGACTCTTCTGCCAGTTTTCTGATTTCGGAGGCAACTACACTGAAACCTTGACCTGAAGTACCTGCATGAGCCGCTTCTATGGATGCATTCATGGCAAGCAGATTTGTTTGGCTGGCTATTTTTTTTATAACCTTTGACGCATCTTCAAGATGTTTTGACCTGTCCTGAATTGTTGTAGATAGTTCTGCCGTTGTGTTTATAAGTTCAAGACCAAGTTCCGATGCGGATTCAAGGTTATTCATTGTGTCATTATTTTTCTTCAGAACTTCTGTCACTTCATTTATGTTCTGTGTCATTTTCTGTATGGAAGATGATGAATGATTTACACTTGAAGCCTGCTGTTCAATATTTGTGTTAAGCTGACCGATGTGAGCAACAATATTATCAACTTCATTTTTAGCCTGGGTAACACCGGATGCGTTTTTCTGCATCTGTTCCTGGACAGCTTCTATGCTTCTGCTTATATTGATAATGGATTCTGTTGTAAGGGTCATTGAATCTTGAAGATCTTCACCTATTGTTTCCATTTGTTCAGCAGTATTCTTGACCTCGGTTATTGAACTACCGATTTTCTGCATGGTTTTGTTGAACCCATCGCTGACCTGTCCTATTTCATTTTTGAGGTTGCTTTTAAGTCTTACTGTAAGGTCTCCGTTACCTTCACTTATATTTGTAAGAGCATTTGCTGTTTTTCTGAGAGGTTCAGAGATGCGGGATACGGAAACATAAATTCCAACAAGTATTGCAATTGTTTCAAATATGAACGCAATCATCAGGTCTCGTGTTGTTTCACGGGCAGCTTTGTTAATAGATTTTAATGGTGTTTCTGAAACAAAATACCAGTGTCGCCCTGTTCTGTCTACAGTAATTCTTGCAACAGAAATAAAGCTTCTTCCGTTCCCCAGATTTGCATGAACCGTATTAACTATATCTTCAGTTTTCTGCTCCTTGGATTCATGGTCAAACATCATTTTTGTTGCTTCATGGGTAAAATATTTGCTGATGCTTCCCTTTGATTCTCCCGCTGAACTGGTCATGACGGTACCTGTTGATGTTAGAAGAGAACATACGGTATTTTTGTAAATGGCTGAACCGTCTGCAAGAAAATTCAGTCCTTCAAGAATAATATCAATGCCTGCAACACCGACATCCTGGCTTAGGGAATTGCTTATTCTGGAGAAAACTCTGGATGTCATAACCTGATTCCCGTCAAGAGTAATTTCAACAGGATCGCTTATGCTTGCACTATAGGAATGTGAATAGGCTTCAATCTGTTCATTTGAAAGTTCTGCTGCAATATCATTTTTGATGTGACCTTTCTTGTCTCGTATATAGTGCATTATGAACTGACCTGTAGGATTGTCTTCCGGATCGGCATATTCTGCGTCAAAGGAGTCAAATTTTCCTGGCAGCCAGTAAGCGTATGCGGAGGTAATACTGGAACTTTTTACCATTGCCCTGAGTTGTTGTTCCATGGCATCTCTTCTGTATTCAACAGGAATTACCCAGCAGCCGCTCAGAAGTCCTGATAAAGCTTCAGCTGCATGAACATCTTTCATTAGCTGAGTCTCAACTTTCGAAGCCTGTTTTTCTGTGAGAGTAAGAATACTATTCTCAATCTGGTTGCTGTTTCTTTCTCGTACACTCTTGCTTATATAGGATGTTAGCAATGTTGAAATTATTAAAAGTTCCAGACCGACAGTGACCAGAAAAGTAAAGCGTATTGATTTATTCATGGCAGCCCCTTGAATTTATATTTTAGTCTGAGAAATATTGTTTAAGATTCACAAATCGGGTTCATTTATTGCTGATGTTCAGAATAAATATTATTAGAAAACATAGTGTTATAATAAGGGTAAGTCACTTTTTTTTTTTTTTCAAGCTAAAATTATAAACCTTATGAAAATTGAATTTTTTAGGGGTGCCCAATTATATAAATGATAAATTTATTAACCGTGTACGCAGAATGTGACAGTGCCAGGAATTGTTTGCATTTTTGCATGATATTCGCTATCATACTTCTGAGGTGAATATGCTGAACATTCGTAACGCATGTGGTGATGATATTGAGCAGATAATGCAGGTTGAGGCAGAAAGTTTTGATGCAGATGTACAGGAAAGCCGTGAAACTTTTCTGGAACGTATTAAGGTTTTTGCAAAGGGGTTCTATGTTTTTTATGAGGATGATTCCAGTATAGCAGGATATTTTTCATCGGAACTTTGGAATGATTTTGACTTCAGTAAATCTTTTGCATTAGGACATTCGTCAAAAGAAAGTCATCGTAATGGCGGTAAACTTTTATATATCAGCTCATTCGCGCTCAGAAAAGAATACCGCGGAAAAGGTTTAGCGGAAGAACTGTTCTGCAGGTGCAGAAATAAAATCAGGGAAGAGAATCAGAATATACAAAAGGAAGTGCTTCTTGTAAATACTTTGTGGAAAGGTGCGAAACATATTTATGAGAAGCAGGGATTCAATTGCGTATATGAACTGGAAAATTTCTTTACAAATTCAGACTGCACCAGCAGCGGAATTGTTATGGAGAAAATAAATGACTAAGAATCAGTGGAATGTATTTTGTGAGTATAAGAATCAGCTAAAGAAATATTGTGATGAATGGACACAGAAATTTGGTAAGGAGCTTATGCCTTTGCAGAAGACAGCAAGCGTAAAGGACACGCCCGAATATCCTCTGGAAAATCCTGTTGTATATAATACATCCTACGATGATATTACTGAAAATGATGAGATAAAACTAATCGTAGTCGGTGATAATCCCGGAAAGGAAGAGCAACTTGACTGCAACAAAAAATATCTTGTGGGCCAGAGCGGAAGAATTGCTGACGGTTTTTTTAAACGTAATCCTGAACTTGAAATTGATTTCAGAAAGAATGTAATCATAATGAACAAAACTCCCGTGCATACAGCAAAGACTTCCCATCTGAAATATCTTATCAGAAACGGCAGCGAAGGAATCAGAAATTTAATTGAAGAGTCCCAGATAAAAATGGCTGAGCTTACATTTAATCTTCAGAAAAGTTTGAATGAAAATTCTACGGACTTCAGGACTCAGATGTGGCTTGTAGGTTATGCGGAACTTAAAAACAAGGGTCTGTTTTTGGCGTACAGGGATGTTATGAAAAACTTATATTCCGGCACTGAACTTTGGAATGATCTTTATGTTTATCAGCATTTTTCAATGAACAGGTTCATAGTTGACCTAAAAAAATTCTGTGAAACGAATGCGGAGGAAAGTGTAAAATCGGCTCTGCAAATTTTGGGTCACCAGCATCGGGATGAAATTTTTTTGTATTAAATTTCTAATTTTTCTTTATTAATTTGGTAATCACAAACTTTTGCTTTAAAATATTTGAAGTAATTTAATTAAATTTTATCGGGGGTTTGTGTGAATGATTTTAGTTTTTATAATCCGGTGAAGATTTTTTTTGGCACAAATTCTCCTTCTGCGATTAATAATCTTGTGACTGAAAATTCTAATGTCATGATAATTTATGGCAGCCGCTCCGCAAAGAGAAATGGTTCCTACGATGGAATAACTGTTGAACTCAAGAAACTCGGCTGCAAGATAATTGATTTCGGCGGAAATAAGGAAGCTCTTCTGTCTGATGTGAAGAAGGGAATAAAACTCTGCAGAAAAGAAAAAATTTCCTGTGTCATTGGAATTGGCGGCGGAGTTGCAATGGATATGGCCAAGGCTATAGGTTTTGGCGTGAAACATATTCATTTTATGGATTATCTTGAAGGTAAAAGGAATCCGAGGGGCAAAGCGCATCTTTTGGTTGGTGCTGTTCCTACTTATCCTGCAAGCGGTTCTGAAGTTGATGATGTTGCAGAAATCTATGACGACACACAGAAAGTGTATAAAGTTCTGCGCGGAGTTTTCCCAGATTTTGCAATCCAGAATCCAATTTATACCTGCACTTTGCTGAACAAGAGAACCGAATATGCGGCGCTTGTGTCTTTCTGCCAGATGTCTGTAAATTTTTTGGGAACAAGCAGCTCTCTGACTCATAAAGTTGTTGTTGATGTGCTTCAGAATCTGAAGGACTCGGTGTTCAAAGTTATTCATAAACCTGATGACTATGAAGGCCGTTCCTCTCTTATGCTTGCCGCAAGTCTCTCTACAATGGGGTTTATCAGGTATGAGGATTCTTTTGACTGGGGAAAGAGTCTGTGTGATGAAACTAATTTTATACGTTCACTTATTGATGTCTCTTATAGGGAAGCTGTGACTGTGCTTTTTCCGCGCTGGTTAAAGGCACACAGCATTTATCATGGTAAGGTTGTTAAAGATTATATGGTAAGCGTGATGGACGTAAATGTTCTAGAAAAAGAAGCTGATGCTATATGGGAAGGATATAAAAATTTGCTTACATTCTTTGCCAGTCTTGGAATGCCAATGAAATATAGTGATTACGGAATTGTGCCTACGAAAGAAAAAATTATGAAGGCTGCGGAAGAGTTTAAGGACAAAACGGAGCTGTCTGCTGAAGAACTTACGCAAATGGTTCTTGAGTGCTCGGAATAATGCAGTCAAGCTTTATAATTTTTGAATATCCTATTAAAAGAATTTTCATGTTTTCCACAAGTTTTGCACGTGAATTTTCAGAATTTGTGAGAATTTCACAAATTCAGTCTAAATTCGTAAATTCTACTTATTTTATTATATTTTATAGAATTAACATCAGTATAAAGAAATTTCAATTTATTTTTAAGAATTCAGAATTCACAGAATTTCTTATAAATTCACGATTTATCCACAAGAATGTAGCGAAAATTTCAAAATTTATCCACAGATGTAATAGTATTCACAGCTAATTCACTGAATTCACAGGAAGTAGTTCAGAAGATATTTATGTGAATAAAATAACATAAATGTTATTTTATGTTAATTAACTTTGCAAAAATCTCCAATTTCTCGATTAATAAAGATTTATTTAAGGACTTAAATATGATTTAAGGTTCATAATGAATACACAGGAGAAATTTTAATTTTTCCTGAAAAAATAATTGGAGTCTTAGAGTATGAAAAGATTTTTAAAAAGTGTGAAAGTCGCTTCAGCCGCTCTTGTTGCTGCTGTAACAGTGATTGGTTTTGTAGCATGTACCCCGTCTACAGATTCGGCAGTTCCTGCAGAACTGGAAGTTCCTGTAGCTTCAGCTAAGGCTGATGCCGTTAAGCCTGCAGATCTCCCTGCATCAAATGCTACAAAGTTTGTTTCAAGTGATGAAGATTTACAAATCATTAAGGAAAGTTTGTCTGCTGTTATCGGTGGTATTTCTGGTGGTGAAGAATTGCCTCCGGAAGCTTTTTCTAAGATTTTCAGAGATTTTAATCCGTCAGAAGGTCTTCCTGACAGTTTTCCACTGCCACCAGAATCTGAATCAGAAATTGAGCTTGTAGATGAAGAAACTTCGAACTTTGTAGAAAAAATTATGGAATTCGGAAATCTGTTAAATGAGCTCGGAACTTTTGATGAGGAAGAAAAATTTACAGCAGATATTAAATTTAATGAAGAATTTGGAACTGTTGATTTGGCAGCCCTAATTGCAAGTGCCGACCCAGCAGGTAAACTTGCACCTGTTGCTAACCTGCTTGATCTTAAGCTTGATGATTCAAATTTGAAATTTGTTATTAACGCAGACATAGATAAAAAAACAAAATCAGGAAAGATAATTTCTGAAGGAAAGGCAAAGGGAAATATAGCTCTTAAAATTAAGTCTGATGACTTTGCAGAAGAGGGCATGATTCTTCCCGTTTCTGCTGCAGCATTAAATTTTGATTCTGAAGAATATGCCGGTCTTATTGCTGTTGACGGAAAATTCAGAGGAAATGCTTCTGCGGCTGCAAGTGTAAACTTTGGTACTTCATTTGCTCTTCCTGTTGATGAAAATACAGCGCTTGGCGGAAAGATTGTTCTTAGCACAAATGTTTTTGTTAAGTCAGATGCAAAGCTTCTTGAAAAACTTAATGCACTTTCAGAATCTGAAAAGTCAGAAGACTTTACTGCTGTAACTGAAGATCTTTCAAATTACTTGACGGAGCTTATTAATGTTGATGTTACATTATCAGTTTACGATGACAACAACAAGTCAACATATTCAAAGAAGCTTACAAAAGATCAGCTCATTGAGTTGTTCGGAAGTTTCGTAAATTCTGGAAGTGAAGAATAAGGGAAAGCCTTAAAGATAGAGGGAAAGTCTGAGCACTTAATGAATTGTGGTCAGGATTTATCCTGTGAAGTTCATTAAAATTTTAAGTTAATTTTATTAGGCCTCCGTAGTAACTGCTGTTGCTGCGGAGGTTTTGTTTTAATGTTTCTGGGCATTTCTAAAGATTGCTTTTTAGAGATGCCGACGAGTTTTTAATCCGTGACATTACAAGGTTTAAAACATCGCGTTTTTATAGTTGCATCTAAAAATTGCAATTTTTAGAGGTACACTTCTTAATTATTTTTTTTGTAAATTCTTCAGGCATTCATTTCCGCAACATTAGGGATGTCTTCTATTTTTCTGACAGATTTTTTGTGGCTAATGAATCCCAGGAATGAAATTATTGCTAACAGTATACCTGATGCAAAGAATTCAAGTGCAATGCCGTTTGCGAAAAATTTATTTACCGTCGTATTATGAAGAATTCCGTTTTCAGCAAGAATAGGTGTGAATAATAAATCCGTTAATGGTCCGCTTATTAAAAAGGCGACAGGCATTAAGAGATTTAAGATACTTCCTATTACAGAAAAGCAGCGTCCCAGAAGTGAAGGTTCAATTTCGGCCTGAACTGTTGAAAGAAATAGCGCACTCGAATATTTGCATAGGGATGAACTGAGCGCAACAAAAATAATAAAGAAATACCATCTGGTAAAAAATCCTTCCATGGCTGAAATTATACCGACCAGCGTTAATATTATGTATATTGCCTTGTATTTGTCTTTTATATCAGGAAGCATTGTTATAATAAAGCCTGCGCCAAGAGCCGTTATGCCAAGTATGGATTCATATATTCCATATTCCTGTGCTGAGTTGAAGCCGAGAATATATGGAGTGTTCAGAGCTTCTGTTAATGCTCCAATAAAATTTGATAAAGCGGCAAAGATGATTATATTTTTCAGCCCGGGAATTCTGTTAATCTGCTCAAAGACAAGCTTTATGTCTTTTATGAAAACAAAAGGTGAATCTATTTTTGAACTTTCCCCGTTCTGTAATTCGGGCTGTGGAATTTTTGAGAAGGCTACAGTTGATATTCCGATGAAGTAAGTTACAAAGTCAATGATAATTACACCTTTGAGACCAATAAACGGATACAGTGCTCCTCCTATAACTGGAGAAAGAATACTTGAAGCAGATGATGAAATTTCTCCCATTCCGTTTGCCTTTGAAAGCTTATCTTTTTCAACAAGCATTGCAATGGAAGAAGAAAACGCAGGCCCCTGAAATGCACCTGTTAAGTTAGTCAGGAAATTGATTATGTAGATCATCCAGAAGGAAAATTTATTAAGAAAAAGTAATATGACCATTGCAAGCTTCACAAGTGCATCAAATGAATCCGCAAGCATTATGATTTTTTTTCTGTTCTTTCTGTCGGCAAAGGAACCTCCTATAGGTCCGAATATAACAAACGGAAAAATGGAGCAGAACAGTGAAAGCGTGAATGAAGTTACATTTTTTGTGTTCTCAAAAAGCCACAGAGAGAGACAGAAACTTGTTAGAGAACTTCCGAGCATGGAAAAGAACTGTCCCGCCCAGATGACGGTAAATGTTTTAAATGATTTTTTTTCTTGCATTTTAATATCCTATTAAAATTTAAAATAAATGTAAGCGGCCTATAATTAATATACGCCGCAAAAACATAGTAGCACTTAGTGGTGCTTATTTATTAAATAAACATCCGACATAAACATGTATTCCACACTTGTTAACTTCATCGTATGGAATTTCTCCGTCAAGTAAAACGCCGAATGAAGATGCCATTGAATTTTCTTCAATACAAGTCATTTTTCGCCTCCTTTTAAGATTTTTGATTCATAATGTTTTTCAAGATATGAATCTATGTTATCCCGTATGACAGGACAATTTCTTTTATTTTCAAGAGCTCTTTTAGGACATCCGCCAAGACAAGTAAACAACAGGATGCATTCACGGCATTTTGGGTCAAACACTGCCTGGCTTTTTATTATAAAATCGCTTTCCTTCTTCCGGTCAATTTTATTTCTGTCCAGCAGATTAAAAATTTTCTCACTTTCATTTCCTATGTCTTCCCAGCATTTGTATACATTTCCGTTGGGCTCTATTACATATGAATTTATAACTTGTGCACAGCAGTAACAGTTTGAGTTGTTCTTAAGATAAAAATTATTTTCCAATATTCCGTATTTTGTGGAAAGTTTTTCAACAAATTTCTTCTGTCCTTCATTCAGCAAAACAAGCTCAGATTTATCTACGCAGTTGTTTGTATCAACAATGATTCCGAAGTATACTTCAAAAAAGTCACCATATTTTTCTGTAAAATATTTTTTGAGAATCGGGAACTCATCTTCGTTTGATTCATCAATGTTAACGCGAATGGATGCGTGTATTTTATAATCATTATGTATGCAGTAATTGTAAAGTGTATCGATATTTTTCATTATAACACTGTATGAGTCTGCATTTGTTTTATGAGGTCTTTTTTTGTTATGAGTTTCCTTTGTTCCGTCAAGAGTTATTTGAATGCTTTCAAGATTTACTGAATGAAAATATTTTATTGCCTCTTCATTGAATAAATATCCGTTTGTCACAATGCTTTGGCTTATTTTAATTTCTTTTTCTTTTAGCATTATATTTATCTTTTTAATTACATCCATTGCTATAAGAGGTTCTCCACCGAACCATGATATATTTACATTTTTGCATCCTGATGCTTCAATAAGCTGGAACAATTTATCTATCATATTATCAGACATTACGGATGATGATCTGTATTTTTTTTCAAAGCAGTATTCACATAAGAAATTGCAGGCCATTGTAGGTGCTATGGTAAGAAGAAGCGTGTTATTCTGATTTGCTTTTTTTACCCAGTTGAGCATATATAAATTCAGGAGTTCGTCATCTGAATATTCTGATATAACACCGCACTTTATAAATTTTTTCTGTACATAATCATCAAAAATATTTATGTCATAATTTTTTTTAAATAAATCAATTTTGTTTTTTAGGTCATCAGATATGGAAAAAAAGCTGTTAGTAAGTCCTGCATATAAAAGCCATCCATATTTATTGCTTTTGAATAAGTAATTTCTGTCAGACCACTGCATTTTAATTTCCTTTTTTTGTTGTGCTGTGCTGTATTCAGCAGGCGGG
The DNA here is from genome assembly GCA_045642665.1 of Treponema sp. GTDB lineage: Bacteria > Spirochaetota > Spirochaetia > Treponematales > Treponemataceae > Treponema_D. Next base: position 95 of record JAZUJH010000013.1, on the reverse strand, counting down.
TTAATAATATATAGTTTTATTTTTTTTTGAAAGACTGATTTTTAATATTTTTTAATATTTATTAATATTTTTAAATATTTATTAATATTTCTTTT
>JAZUJH010000012.1:0-37980 GCA_045642665.1 Treponema sp. | reverse complement strand
GGTCCAGGACTTTCAGCGTGACCCTGAAATGTGATGAGCATGAACAGCTGCAGGAATTCCAGGAAACCGGAGTGTCCAAACTGCTTCCGAAAGAACGCTACAGGATTGAAGCAAAGAACGGTGAACTCAAAAACGTGACGGGGTATGATGTCCCTGTGCAATGAAAATACAGGGAGCCTGCACAATCTTTGCGGCTAACATAAAACGTATCATTACAATCCTGGATGAAGAATGAGGAAAACAAAGACAGGCAATCCGCTAAAAAAAAGCCAGATTAATGATATTTTTTTCTCAAAAATCTGGTTCTCTTTTTTCAGGTCCGGAAACAAGAGACCTTTTTTCAGTGGCCAAAAAAAAGTTGACGGGCTTTTTTTTCAGATGAACTAATAGGCGTGAATTTTACATGAAACCGTGTTACAATAAAGAATCATAAAACAGGAGAAATTATTTAAATATGGAACAAAAAAATTTTCAGCAGCCGATTTTCATAATGCTATTACTATTTACAGTAACAGTTTTCGGTGTCCTGCTTAAGCTGGCGAATTCCTTTTTCCTTCCCATAGTTATTGCAGTGCTTCTTACATTCGTATTCTACCCTTTCTGCAAGAAACTTCATCAATGTAAAATTCCGTGGCCCCTATGCATAATCATTATTTTCGTAACAGCCATCATAGTCATGTACATAGTCGGAAATCTTCTGGTTTCAAGCACAATAACCATCCTGAGCGCATATCCTAAATATGAAAAACGTTTCATGAACATATATCAGCTTATATGCGAAAGCCTGAACCTGGATTACGATGCAGACCAGTCACTTTTCAGGAACCTCTGGAATTCAATTAACCTCAGAAACTACATACAGAATACAGCACTTTCTCTCAGCGGACAGATTGTTTCCGTAGTCAAACTTCTTCTCATAATCGGGCTTCTCATGATTTTTCTTTTACTTGAAGTCCGTTCCCTAAAGATAAAGCTGCAGGATGCTTTCACTTCATCAGAGCTGAGATCAAAGATAGTTCATATAGTTTATTCAACAATCTCACAGGTAACTCATTATATTTCCATCAAATTCATGATTTCCCTGCTCACAGGATTCCTGGTATGGATTGCAACCTTCATTGTGAAGATGGACTTCCCGATTATCTGGGGATTCATTGCTTTTGTCCTTAACTTCATACCAAACTTCGGTTCAATTATTTCCTGGGGAATTACAACCCTGTTCGCTGTTCTCCAGTTCTATCCTCAATGGGGAATCATTGTTTACGTAAGCGTCAGCGTGCTGGCAATAAACATGGTGCTCGGAAACTTTGTGGAACCACGCTGGGAAGGTTCGGACTTAGGAATTTCTCCATTTGCAATTCTTGTGAGCCTATCCTTCTGGGGATGGATGTGGGGATTCATTGGAATGGTTCTTGCCGTACCTCTGACAGTTATCATAAAAATCATCTGCGAAAACGTGACAATACTGAAACCTGTCGCAGTGATTCTCGGAAACAGGAAAGCAGATTCAAGGAAAAAAGAAACTGAAACGAGTCCTGCAAAAGTAAATGAAACTGCGGAAACTAAATAAATTTTTTTAATGTTTCTAATATCCGGCATCCTTTGAAATTGAATACCGAAGGGTGCCTTATTTTTTTTCCGAAAGAAATCTCATGTCCTCAAGCTGTAGATTCCTTAACCTGCAGACACAGCATACAGATTCCCCGTCATCAGAAAAATAATAGTTCTCAGGAATGCAGCTAGCCTTTACAGTACGACGAAGAAGTCTGTTACCTGAGAGAAGAAAAATCATTGATATTTTGTAGTCCATTTCCAGTGCAGGAAGAAAACTATCATGACGTTTCGCGAGCACAATTCTTTTTGAATCAACATACAGGCAGTAGAAAGGTTTTACGCGTCCCTGCACGGCTTCTATTTCTTCGTTGAAATTCTGCATAAGATAGCGGCATACAGGAATCAGATGCTTGCCGCTTCCCACCGATATGTTATTTTTTTTGCTCTGTTCAATCAGGAAGGATAAAAATTCCTTGGCATCATTCCGAATGTCTTCCGCAATGTCATCCCATTTGGGTTCAGAAAAAAGATTATAATCTTCATGGCCGCGGAAAAAAAGATTCACAGTCCTTTTTCTTCCGTCAGAAAACGAAAGCCCCCCAAAAAAATCTGATGAAGCTGATTCCGAACTCTCTTTTCTGAATACATCGCCTGAAAAATCAAGGACAAAAAACTCCCTGCTATCAGTAACAGAAACTTTAGAAGTAAAACATAATCCTATTTTACTGAAATAAAATTCAGCCCTGACAATTTTTCCGCACAGGCTTTCCGTTTCAGCAGAAAGTTCAAAAAAAAATTTGTCATCAGCAAAACTTTCTGCATCTGTGAAAAACATATTTCCGTCCTCATCAATGAGATTAAAAAATATTTTCACTGACATCCTGTCCTGAAGAAATTTTTTTACGAGATCCTTTTCAAAAGGACTTAAACTTTTTGTATTATTTTCCATAAATTATTTTTGTTTCAGCAAAATCTGTTCCCTAAGTTCTATCTGCCTAATTCTGCAGGAAGGAGACGGTTCCAGATAAACAAAGACATCAAGATTTCCCCCCCTCTTAAGATAAAACCTTACAGGAACCTGCAGGGTTTTTTCATTTATAAAAGGTTTACCGAGAACATATGACGAAAAGACTCCAGGCTTTCCGTATGTTTCAGAAAGAGAATACCTGAAGAGCACAAGAGAATATACACTTCCGATTGCCATGAAAGAATCTGCACCCCTTCCACTGACCAGTGCTTCACAGAAGCCATTCAAACTGGACTTTGCATTTTCAGGAAGATCTGATGTATCAAGAGTTGCAAAATCTTCTATTGCAGGATAAAGTTCAGTATTCCCGGAAACCTTCGACAGAAAAATATTTTTAGGACTTATACCCAGTGAAGGTTCAATCCCCCTGTCATTCTGGACAGACTGAGTGAGGACAGAAGTTTCAAGTTCCTTGGTCCAAAGAACATCCTCCTCCGCAGAATTGAAATAAGACTTAACCGTCTCAGAATACTCCGAATCAAAAAGCTCTTCAGGACTGGAACACGAAACAAATGAATATGCAATAAACAAAATGAAAAGTGAAATATAAATTTTGCTCCAGAAATTTTCCATGCCTACAATGATAACAGAAAATTCCATGAAATTCAATTATCATTTCTCCTGCATAAATTTTCAATAAAATTGAAAATTCTTTATAAATATTCAAGTTTTATAGCTTTTTTTGGTTGTAAAAAATCTGATAAAAATGTACTATTGAAACAAAATTTTTTAATGAGGTAGAATAACATGGCATTGACTCTGGCTGAAAAAATTATTCAGAACCACATTGTTGCTACGGAAGCAAACTTTACTAAAGGCGAACCGATTGAGCGCGGCAAAGACATTGCACTCAAAATTGACCAGACACTTACACAGGATGCTACAGGTACAATGGCATACCTCCAGTTTGAAACAATCGGTGTACCCCGTGTAAAAACAGAACTATCTGTTTCATACATTGACCATAATACTCTTCAGACTGACTTCAAAAACATGGATGACCACCGTTATCTTCAGTCCGTTGCTGCAAAATATGGTCTCCATTTCTCACGTCCGGGAAACGGAATCTGTCACCAGGTTCACCTGGAATGTTTCGGTAAACCTGGTAAAACTCTCCTCGGTTCGGACAGCCATACGCCAACTGGAGGCGGTATCGGTATGATTGCCATCGGAGCCGGAGGACTTGATGTTGCTGTTGCAATGGGAGGCGGAGCATTCCACACTCCTATGCCAAAAATCTTCGGTGTAAAGCTCACAGGAAAGCTTAACAAGGGTGTCGGAGCCAAGGATATTATTCTTGAAGTTCTACGCCGTGAAACAGTTAAAGGCGGTACGGGCGCTGTCTATGAATATTTCGGGGAAGGAGTTGCAACACTTACAGTTCCTCAGCGAGCAACAATTACTAACATGGGTGCCGAACTTGGTGCAACCTGTTCAGTATTCCCTTCAGATGAATCAACAAGGCACTTCCTTGAATCCATGGGACGCGGTTCAGACTGGAGCGAACAGAAAGCTGATGAAGGCTGTGAATACGACAAGATCATTGAAATCAATCTTTCAGAACTTCACGCACTTGCAGCATGCCCTCATAACCCTGATGTCATTAAACCTATTTCCGAACTTGCGGGACAGAAAGTTACACAGGTTGTAATCGGTTCATGTACAAACTCATCACTTGATGACCTTGAGTCAGTAGCAGCAATTGTCAGGGGAAAGCATATTGCCCCAGGAGTTGAAGCAGGTATTGCTCCAGGAAGCCGTACAACTCTCCTCATGGCATCGAAAGCCGGAATTCTTGAAACACTTATCGAAGCAGGTTTCCGTATTCTTGAAAGTGCCTGCGGTCCTTGTATCGGCCAGGGATTCGCTCCGAACTCGGAAGGTATTACACTGCGTACATTCAACCGTAACTTCAAGGGAAGAAGCGGAACTGCAGATGCAAACGTTTACCTCGTATCACCTGAAACAGCTGCAGCCGCTGCTGTTACGGGCGTATTCACAGAAGCTGAAAGTATGGGCTACGAGGACGCGGTATGGCAGAACGGCATCCGCTATTCAATGCTCGAAGGAAAGGATTCCCGTCTTTCTCTCAAGGACATTACGGCGACAGCACAAAACCGCGGTATGATTATTGCCCCTCTCGATGAAGAAGCAGCCTCAAAAGTTGAAATTCTTCGCGGACCGAACATCAAGCCTTGTCCACCCTGCCGTGAATACAAGTCAAACATGTCCCTCCCTGTTCGACTCAAGGCAAAGGACAATGTTTCAACTGATGACATCATGCCGGCAGGAGCAAAGGTTCTTCCTCTTCGCTCAAACATTCCTGAAATCTCAAAGTTCACTCTCACACGTCTTGATGAAACATTCTATACACGAAGCGAAGAAGCAAACTTTGCGGACTGCTGTGTAGTCGGAGGAGAAAACTACGGTCAGGGTTCAAGCCGTGAACATGCAGCATTAGGACCTATGTACCTTGGCGTCCGTGCCGTAATCACGAAGAGCTTTGCACGTATCCATAAGGCAAATCTCATTAACTACGGCATCATCCCAATGACTTTTGAAGATCCTGCTGACTATGACAAAATCACTCAGGGTGATACACTTGAACTTGTTGACCTTGACTCATCACTCAAGAACGGAACACCTTTCACAGTAAAAATCAACGGTACGGCAGAAATCAAATGTGTGAATGACATTGCAAAACGTTCCGCAGATATTCTTATGGCAGGCGGACTTGCAGCTTATACACGCAACGGCGGACAGTAATCTGATTCCGGCGGACAGCTAGCTAAAACAAATTACGGGGTGACTTTTACAGGGCCGCCCTGTTTTTTTGCACCGGCAGTTCAGACCTTCCGCTGTTGAAGGTTTAAAAAATAACATGAGAATCAATAAAAATTAAAATTCGGAAAAAGTGAAGCTCCCATAAAAAATATGAAGCCTATTTTCTAACAGAAAAAAAATCCGGCGGCACAAGATAATTTAATTCAGAAAAGAAAATACGAGTATTTCTTCTCCCGGAAGGGCTGATAACCGTTTTACCTTTCAATGAAGTTACCGTCAGGTTTTCAGAAAATCCTGAAAAATTTTTATCCTTGACTTTTTTCGGAATAAATATGATATTTTAAAGGGAACATCCAAACGATTCTGTTCCTGGGTGCTCCAAATTATATGGAAAATAGGAGAACTATATGACAGACTATATTTCAAATTACACACCGAATGAGGCAGAAAAAAATAAATTCCTAGTAAAAACCTATGCATGGATGGGATTCGCCTTAGCTTTAAGCTCAGTTACCGCATTCCTTACATCCATTTCCTACAATATGATGTACTTTCTCCTGAACCATAACGCAGCCGGACTGATTATTCTTGCAGCCGCGGAACTTGCACTTGTATTCATACTCAGCAGAAACATCAGAACACTTTCAACAGCAGCGGCAAAGGCAATGTTCTTGGCCTATTCAGTGATAAACGGAATAACCCTTTCCACTATTTTCCTGATCTACAGCATCACTTCCATAAGTCTCTGCTTTTTTGGAGCTGCACTTACTTTCGCTGTTATGGCAATCTACGGAGCCTGCACAAAGAAAAATCTTGCAACCCTCGGGCATTATCTGATGATGGCACTTTTCGGTGCAATAATCGTTTCACTTATTGAAATTGCCGTCAAATTTATATTCCATATCGATCTGAGCATATTCGACTGGCTTATTTCCCTTGTAACCTTAGGAATTTTTATAGGACTTACAGCCTATGATTCCCAGAAGATTCTCAAAACTGCAGAAAGAGCATACAATTCGGACGACTATAAAAAGCTGGCTGTACTGGGAGCCCTTGAACTTTACCTTGACTTCATCAACATATTCCTTACACTTCTCCGCCTTTTCGGAAGAAGAAAATAAAATAAACTGACACTTAATCACATGGACTCCTGCTTAGGAAGTCCTTTTTTTTTACCAAAACATCACTTCCGTTTGATTTTTGCATTTCCTTGAAATATAATAAAGAATGACATTGTTTTAAATCAGAAAAAAAAGGTGGGACAAAATGGTCAATATTCATAACTTAATGGAAGAACAGGTCAGCAGCCGTGTAAATGAACTGTATAATCAGATAAGAGAAAAAGGTTCAGCCTGGCTTACCTGCGACTGCGAAAACTGTCGTGTGGACGCAATAACATACGTCCTTAACCGAATACCTCCTCGATATGTTGTAAGTGGAAGAGGTGTCACATATAATTCAAACATAGCATCAGACACTCAGCTTATCTGTGATATTGACCGCATTGCACTTGAAGGAATCAAGCTTGTAAGCACAGCGAAGCGTCCGTACCACAAGACAGCAAAACTCAATGCCAACGGAAGCGTTGAAATAAAGACACCTGTATTCAATTTCCCGACTTTCATCGGAAATATTTATGACGGATCCTCTTTTGAACCTCTTTCAAATGCCCAGGTCACGCTTCTTGAAAACGGAGTACCTGCAAAAATGATGGATGAAAGCTGGATGAACCCGTGCAAGACTTATTCCTCTACAAACGGAAGCTATACTTTCTGGGTGGCACCAAAATCCACGGAAATAGAAAAAGAGAACAGGGAATTCAGTTTCTCCATTGAAGTTTCATCTCCGGGATACGATTCAATTACCTATCAGCTTACACTTCCACTGGTAAGTGAAAAAAATGACCGGATGGCTCTTAATTCAATCTACAGCCTTAAAATACAGGATCTTTTCCTTTTCAGAAGTGACATTATAAATGACCAGGAATAAAATCTTCCAGAATTTAAGCTGCAGTTTATAACTTACAGTCCGCAGATTTTTTCTGCGGATTTTTTATTGCAAAGCAGGCTGCAGAAAACAATAAGCAAAAACTTCTATGAAAAGGAATTTAAAATAAAAAAGAACTTCCCAAGTTTGAGAAGTTCTTTTAGTGGAGGATGACGGGATCGAACCGCCGACATTCTGGGTGTAAACCAGACGCTCTCCCAGCTGAGCTAATCCTCCAAAGATAATCGGGATGACAGGATTCGAACCTGCGACCCTCTGGTCCCAAACCAGATGCGCTACCAGCTGCGCTACGTCCCGGCGACTAAATCTTTCAATCTAATCTAAGTGGAGGATGACGGGATCGAACCGCCGACATTCTGGGTGTAAACCAGACGCTCTCCCAGCTGAGCTAATCCTCCATACAACCAATTCATAAGTTTCTTTTTTTTTCTTATGCTTTGTTTCGTTGATGTGTATATATTATCATAAACAGATTTTTATGTCAACAAACAAACCTAAAAAAAGCAAAAAAAAATTAAAAAAAATTGTTTTGGATCCTGATGATAGAATCCAAAACAATTTACAAAGATTACCTCTAAAACATGATGTCTTAAGCCTTGCAATTTCAAGGACCAAAACTCGTCGGCATCCAAAAAAGAATCTTTTACAGAGATGCACTAAATAAGAGCATCCAGAATAACTCTGGATTATATGCCTTCCGCTTTTCAGGCAGAAAAAAATTACATTGCCGTATATCCGCCGTCAACAGGAAGAATTACACCGTTAACATAGGCTGAATTCTTTGAAGCGAGGAATACTGCAGCCGTATCAAGTTCTCCAGGATTTCCGTAACGTTCCTCGGGAATCATTGTCTTTGCGTTCTGCTGGAAGAAGTCTGAATCAAGAGTCTCCTTCGTAAGCGGAGTATAAAAATATCCAGGACAAATAGCGTTACAGGTTATCCCCTTTGCACCCCACTCCGCAGCCAAAGCACGGGTCATATTTACGACCCCGCCTTTTGCTGCATGATACGGAGCTGATCCGCAAATCTTGTTTCCTACCATACCATACATGGATGCAATATTAATAATCCGTCCGTACTTTGCAGGAATCATAGCTTTTTTCGCACAGGCACGGGCAACCTTGAAGGAACCGAAAAGGTCTATGTCCATTTCATGCTTGAACTGGTCATCAGTAATATCCTCGGCAGGAGCAACTGCACCGGTACCGGCATTATTAATTACAATATCAATTCGTCCGAACTTAGCAAGAACTTCATCAACCATTGATTCAACTTTTCCAGTATCTGTAATATCACAAGGAACTGCCAGAGTTTCTACGCCATATTTTCCTGCAATATCATTTGCAACAGCTTCAATCATTTCTTTGCGGCGGGCTACGGCAACAATTTTCGCCCCCTGATTTGCAAGAGCTTCAGCCATCTGAACTCCAAGTCCAGAAGAACAGCCTGTTACCACAGCAACCTGTCCAGAAAGATCAAAATAATTTTTTACCATATCATATCCGTCCTTAAAATTTAATAATAGAATTGCCAGGGAACCAAAGAAACTTTTTTTCCTCGTCTTCCTGATATAATTCTACCACCATTTCCACAGGGACACAAGAAATTAGTTATAGATAACTGAAATTAATTTAAGCATTCACAAAAGATAAATCTCATACATACAACCGCAGTCATCCCCTCTTTCATAAGTACAATGCCTGTCATCATATTTCACCGCAGAAAGCCCATGCCAGTGCTTACCTGAAAATTCATTCCCGGAGAACATATATTTTATTACAGGAACCTCTAAAAATTGCAATTTTTAGAGATAACCTTAAAAATGCGATATCATAAGCCATGTAATTTCAAGGATTAAAACTCGTCGGCATCTGCACACAAAAATACCTTACAACTTCGCCAGCACTGCCCCTCTTCATTAAGATGTACCATTCTGCAAAATCAGCAGGCCATGCTTTTTATAAATTAAACTTTCCGCATTCAGTATGCACTCTCAAATTTCTTTCATTTTTCACTCAGATTGTTATTCTGATTTTATCCCAGAAAACAGATCAACATTATGTTCAATTTTCTCAAATCCATTCTTCCTGTAAAAAATCAAAGGCAAGAACATTGTCTTCGGTCAACAGAAAAATATGTGTCATTTTTTTTCTGCGAGCTTCTGTTTTATCATTTCCATGAACGCGGAACCTAATCCTCATCCCTGATTATCTGTGAGAACACAGAATTCCTCAATGCTATATTCAGTTCCCGAATACCAGTGCCTTGACCTTCCCAAAGAAATTCCCGTCAGAATATTTTCCTCATAAAGTCCGTAGGAAAGTGAATTGCTCTGACAGACCATATCCCTTATATACAGGTCAAGCTGATTTTCATCACTCCAGTCATCAAACCATGGAGCCTTTGTAAAAACTGAACGGAATATTTTTTTTATTTCTCCAATATTTATAGGACTTTATACAGCTTTTTATCCCACACGTGTGTTAGAAAAGTCAAAAATATTGCAGACAGATTGGATTTTTCTTATGAAGAAAGTCGTTCCAGCAAAGGCTTTTTAAGTGATTATGGCAACAATTGGGCAGATTATAATGGCGACTTCAATGCAGTTTCATTCCCAGACAGCAAGCGGAACCTTGTACAGATTGCCATAAAAAATGGCTACAGTCAAAGTGCAATTGAATTGCAAAAATCTATTTCCTGGGAAAACACGGATGCAAACGGAAAAAAATCTCTGGATTGTGCATTCAGTTATACTCAGACAGAAATAGTTAAGTATTTTATTGGAACCGAAATCCAGATAGGTTCTTCAATTTTTGCTGCTATTGATGCTGCATTAAAAAGTTGCAAAACAGAGTTTTTAAGACAATTTCTGTCTTATTGCGATTTCAAAGATATCAAAAAAGAATATGGAGTAAATGGTATTCACGTGAATCAAATAGTCTACAAAACTATTGTGGAAGGAGAAATTTCCAATACAAACAGAAACAATGTTCTTAATCTTCTTGTTGAAAACAAAAATAAATTTACTGTGACAGGGTTAGATAAACGCCTGACCAGCGATGGTAAAACACCGTTGCTAGTGTCACAGGACGAGCAATATATTATAAAACTTTTGGAATATGAAGCGAATTACGATCTTGAAGATAATGCCCAGGAAAATGCAAAAGACTATGCATTTAAAAACAACTACACACAAGTAATAAAACGTTTCCTGGATCATGATGTAAAAATGAAAAAGAGTTTGTTCTCTGCCATTGACAGTGAATCAAATGGTCATGATTCTTACTTATCAGATTTCATAAAGATTGAAGGTGTAAATAATGTTTCAAATCTTAAGAAAACTATTCCAACAGATAACAGCTACATGGAATGCGGTTTGCTGGTCTACACAACAAGAATCCGTCCGACTGAAAATCTTCGTCAGTATCGAACCAAAAATCATTAATCAGCTTATTGAATGTGGATTGAATATAAACGAAACTGTCAGAGGTGGCGAATACAATGGAAATTCTGCATCATTGTTTGCGGCGATGAACAAAAACTATGATCTTGCAAAATTCCTTATAGAAAAGGAGCAGATGTAAATCAAGTTAGCAAAGGTCCTGCAAACTCTGGTAGGACAGCTCTTTTCTATGCAGTGGAAAATCACGACACTGCACTTACAAAATTGATATTGAAAGAGACGAAGCAGAATATTGAGGATGTTCAATTGAATAACTCAAATGATAGCAATGCAACTTTACTGATGTGTATTGCACGCTATGCTGATTTTGAAACCGCTCCCACGCTTATTCCAGCAGTTTTGACAAAAAATCCTTCTCCCCTTGAAAAGAAAGACAAGAACGGACTCACCCCCTTCTTATATGCTGCTACTTACAATAGTGATTATAGGATTATGAAAGTTTTGAGAATGTACGGAGCTGGTGTATATGCAAAAGACAATAGCGGCAAAAGTGCTCTAGCCTTAGCAAAAGAAAATAATAATAGTGAAATTGTTATTAGAATAATTAAATCTTATGGAGTGTACGAGTAATGCTTTATATTTTGGGAATTGTAATTATTATAGCTGTTGGTATTTTTCTTTTTATCAAAGCCCGTGAAAAATTTAAGATTATTTTTCCAATAGTTCTTGTTCTATGTGTGCTGGGACCCACAATCTTTTATTGCATGAAGTATTATCTAGAAAAATCTGCGTTCCACAGTTTTAATCTTGCCGAGTTAAAAAGGCAGGAACTTATTATTCAGACAATTGAATTTAAGGAGTTTCTTGTTCAAGGAACTGATGTGGACAAGGCAAAAGGATTGGAGAAAACAGACACTAAATATACAGATGAATTAAGTGTGTATATGGTATCTGGACATGCAGATGTTTGCTTTACTGACATAAAAAATCTTATGATGGATGAGGAAAAACCTGATATATCCACAAAAACATTGCGTCCTAATTACAAAAATCCAGGAAGACAAATACCTTTCGACATTGATGTAATTATTGATGAAAAAAATATTTATCAAGTCACAAGTTTTGAATCCGAACCTGTAAAACTTTTAAATTACAAGATGGACATTATCAAACCAGAATCCACTGGGACAGAAAGAGTTCAGAATGTTAAACAGGAATTGAAAAGGAATTTGAATCCAAAATTTTTAATGATACTCGCAATCTTCAAGATATGGATGTTTACCAAACCTTCATAACAAGAATTACAGAAATTGTAACAGGTCTGTCAGATTGGGAAAATGTAGAAATTCAATTTGTTAAATAGAGGTTTGTAAATATGAAAAGCGTAAAAAATAAAATATTCTGTTTGTTCTTTATAATATTCACAGGTCTTTTATCAAGCTGCTCTTTGAATGATTAGATAAAGAACGCTGTGCTATCAAATATTCCTGGTGTAAGAACGTTCGTGCAAAAAGATTTTTCAACATACACATCCATAACAGCTATCAAGGATGAAATGAAACTTGTTACCGGAAAACAGCAGATTGACTTCATCAATATCATGGACGGAAAAGACGGCCGCTATCTTGAGATTTCAACATTTGAAGTTCGTGCAGAAATTGACTGCTCAAAAGTAAATGTTTTATCGGATAATGAGGGGAATAAAACATTTCAATACCCAGAGGTAGAAGTTTTCTCAAGCAATAAATTTCATTCTATAACTCCAAGAACAGCAGCTGAAAAAAATATTTCAGACCTTTATGAAAATTCCATAAAACCAGTTAATATTGCCTATGGGCAAAAATCAAAAGATTATGCCGTAAAACTTGGACTTCTGGAAAATGCAAAAAAAGGCGCGCTTCGAACTTTAAAAATTTAATGGATGCTGATGTAGATTTGCAAACCAAAAGTTATACAAAATCTTATGAACTTGCATGGCTTTCTTTTTCTATTGATATTTATTCAGGTTATTTTGAAGATAATAAAATGCAGGTCATTCCACTTGAAAAAAACAAATTCTATCGTGATTCATTTTTGATAAAAAGTACTGCAAATGATTCTTGGAGTATTCGTATCGGTGACACAGGCCGAACATTCAATGGAACATTTGAAGAATTTTGCAGGAATGTATTAGAGACAAACTCAAACAGCGAAAATTCTGGAAATGACAGAGTTGAAATATTTAGATATTTTGATCCAATGTACCCACAGGAATGTGAAGTCCTTGGTTATGCCAGCGATTATTTCCGTACAATGTTCTTTTTGAATGATGGAAGAATCTATTACATTGATGCAGTAATCGATAATTAGCAGAATCTTATTAATAATCTGTCACCAACAATGGTTTATCTTGCCGCCTCAATGAGGAAAATAAGGGATTATCATATTGAGGAGCTTGAAGAATACAGAACATATATTTCTAATTTCTTTGATTCGCAGGAAGGTATCAGGACGGGAGAATCCAGAGTATCAATACAAGAAAGAACAAATCGTTTGGTACAAAGTAATACAGTTCGTCAAATCACTGACGATTATTCCCAAGACGAAAATTTTTTCTCGCCGTATCAGATGTTAAGGGACTTGGTAGAACTGCAGAACAGAATACTGTCTGAAAAACTGGAAACAGTGATTTTGATTATATAACAGCTCTGATAAAAGATTTGCTGGTAGAAAAGGAACAGTTTGCATTAAATGAATCTAGAGAAAAAGCTATCACAGCTTCATCACGGCTGGACTTAAAAATCGATCATACAACAAATAAAAAATCTGCGAATTCCCAATATCTTGAGACATGATTTTTACAGAATGCAGAAATATTAGATTTGAAAGAGAGTGAAAGACAAAGGTATGAAACAGATATAAAAAGCGGGGAAACATATATTGCATCACGACCAATGCTTATGGCTTTGGGAGATGGAGAACGAAATGATCTTCCGTCCAAGTCCACGAATGATAATTGGCACAAGAGAAGATGCAATGCAAAGATATAATTATTAATTTACATGCAAAGCCGGACAAGTAATCTTGTCCGGTCTCCCTCTCCGATTTATAATCAAAAGTTTTTAATTGCCAGATGAGGCGTAAAATAGAAAAAGAGGTTTGAATCGGTTAAAACATTTTTCTGCAAAAGTTGCACACCGAAGGAAACATCTTATGGACAGTATTTTACAATTCACAGCAAAAAAAGAAAACACCATTTGCTTTAATTTTCTTGAAGAAAAATCAGGGAAGAAAGCAGGAATCTGGTTGAATAGATTTATGAGAAGGAAGTACGGCAGCTTCTAGATAGAATGGCATCTGTTGTTTACGAAAAAGGAAAAAGACTTGATATCAGAAACGGCCAACATAAGGAACATGTCATTCAGACAGACTGAGAAATGTTGAGGTTCAGCTCCATCGAATCGATGACGGAAAAAACACGGAAAGGTTTTACAGGAGAGATGATTCTCACTGCAGAAGCACTGGAGGTTCAGGGCTTGGACTTTCGATGGCAAAGGAAATATGTTCCGTCCTTGGAATTTCAGTTGAAGTAAAAAGTTCAACATCAGAGACCAAACACGGAACAGAATTTATATTGTCCCTTCCGATTTGAATGTCAATCAGAGGTCTATCCTTTCAAAGGACTTTATGGATTCCGCTTCAGCAACTGCCGTGAACAGGACGTACACAAATATTCCTCCAGCAAGGAAATAAACCTGCAAGGCATTCAGTCCTGTACTGTTCAAATCCTTAAGGGCTGGAATATGATGAAGTGTTTCGCCTGCACCGATTACAAGGAATGTGGAGATACCAAAAAGCAGGAATGGGATTCCAACTGAATATGCGGTCCTGAAAAAGTTCCTGATGAAAAACAGATTAAAACATCCGTAGATTATCAGAATCATTCCAAGAAAATATAAATTTCCATTCATCATTGCATTCCTTACATAAGGTCCAGCATTCTTCATGAAAACAAGTCTTATGATGACAAGAGCCAGCATGAAGGCAAACGCGCACATCTGGATGAAAACTGAGAACATGAATTTTGCTCTGACTACATCTTTTTTTTCAACAGGCAGCATGGCAGAATAAAAAATATCGCCTGCCTCCCTTCCGCTCTGGAAACTATGAAACAATCCGAAGCATACAAAAAATCCTGCGAGAAGAATCGGATAGTTCGGAATGAATACCATCAGCGCGAAGAGAATAAAAATAAATGTAATTGCAGGTGCCGTCAATTTTATTTCCTTTCTCAGCAGATTGCCGAGAGAATTTGTCTTTTCACTTTTCATAAATCAATTTCCTCTTTTTCAAGTCTTACCATAATATCTTCAAGAGAACCTCCGCCCTGGGATTCAATGAATTCTTCCCTGGATGAGGATCCGATTATCTGTCCGTTCTTGATATAGGTAATGGAATCGGCACACTTTTCGAGATCAGATGTAATGTGTGTTGAAAATAGAATTGTGACACCCTTCGCAGCAAGTTTCTCAAAAATTGTCAGAAGCTCATCACGGGAAACAGGATCAAGACCGCTTGTCGGTTCATCGAGAATCAAAAGTTTTGCCCCATGGGAAAGTGCCAGCACAAGACTGTATTTTACCTTCATGCCTTCCGAAAGTTCCCGAGGTTTCTTGGATTCGTCAAGCTTGAGCACGGACATGTAATGAGTATAAAGACCTTCATCCCATGACGAATAGAATATCTTGGTTATGTCAGTAATTTTTTTCAGAGTCTTCTGCGGATAATAATTTATTCCGCCCGGAGCATAACCTATCAGCTGCTTAACCTGATTTGCATTCCCGTTCAGATTCATTCCAAAAAACTCAATGGAACCGGAATCAGGATGAACCAGATTTAATAGTGATTTGATTGTAGTTGTCTTTCCGGCTCCGTTTCTGCCGATGAACCCCATAATGGAACCTTCTCTTATTGAAAAGCTTACATCCTTTAACGAAAATTTAGGATAACTTTTACAAAGTTTCTGAATCTTCAAGACTTCAGACATATACCTCTCCTTATATCCTTATAACAATATTTTTATTCAACAGAAATTCTAATACACAGAGACGTCTTTTTCAAGGAACTGAAAGCTTTAATAAACGAAACCACAGAAGCCTCATGGAAACTTCAATCACTGGACAGTGATCATATAAAAAATATATTTTCAGGATAAAAATAAGAAATCTTAATTGCGGCAAGAAATCTGCTATGATAAAATCTTTGTATCAGCGGAGGAAAAATGCAGAAAGCTACAAACAAAAATATTTTACAGAATGCCCAGAACCTATTGAATTATCTGTGCGGAGCTGCGGGAAACAAAATAATCACCGGACAGCATACCCAGACAAATTTTATGGAAGAAACTGAATACATAAAAAAAGTGACAGGAAAAGTACCTAAGCTCATGGGATTCGAACTTCTTGCCTATTCACCGAACATAAACTACGATGACGCAAGCGAAGAATGTCTTACGGAAGTTAAAGAAAACAAGGATACACTGAATACCGCATTAAAGATTGCAGAAACCACGGACTCAATAATAACATTCACATTCCACTGGTTCTCACCTCTTGGCGGAAGAGACAAAAGTTTTTACGCAAAGAACACAAACTTTGATCCAAGAAAAATTTTAGTGAAGGACTCCGAAGAGTGCAAAGCATTTTATTCTGACATGAATAAAATCGCTGCTGAACAGAAGATTTTCTGTGACAAAGAAATTCCTGTTCTCTGGAGACCATTCCATGAAAGCGACGGAACCTGGTTCTGGTGGGGCTCACAGGGAGAGGAAACTGTGCGGGAGCTTTACAAGCTCATGTACGACTACTACGTGAACGTTCACCATCTTAATAATCTTCTCTGGGTATGGAACTGCAGAACAAGAGCCGGATATCCCGGTGATGAATTTGTTGACGTAATTTCAGTGGACATATATCTTCCGGAATACAGGTCAACTGATTACAGGAAGGACTATGAAAAATTAATTAACGAGACAACAAAAAATAAAGTCTGTGCACTTGCGGAAGTAGGTTACATGCCGGATGTAAAAGTTCTTGAAGAAACAAAAACTCCATGGGCATATTACATGACATGGTCAAAAGAATTCTGCATGGGTGAAAAATACAATCCAGAAAAATTACTTAAGGAAATGTATTCCTCGGACCATGCAATTACCCAGTAATAAAAAACCCCCAGGACCACAAAGATTACTGAAGGTTTCTTTAATTACAACAACACAAATTTATGCATCACAAATTTTTCTGGACCTCTTCTGAAAGCTTTTCAATGAGAGCAAGAAGCTCATCAAGTTTTTCGTGAGTCATAAGAGGATTCAGCAAAGTGAATTTCAGGCAAACTGCTCCGTCACTTACAGTCTGCCCCACTACGATTCCATGGCGGTGAATCAGAGTGCGGCGGACTTTTTTATTTATCTCATCATTTTTTCCGGCGGAAAGATTTTCATTCACATAACGGAAAACTACAGAAGAAATTTCAGGTTCAGTTACAGCACGGAACTTAGGATTTACGCTTACGATGGAATAGAAATACCGGGCGTTCTTCATGCTTGTCCCAATAATATCATTCCACCCGTCCTTACCGCGCATAAGAAAGCTCATCCACACTTTAAGAGCATCAAAACGGCGGGTTGTCTGCAGTGACTTGTCAACAAGATTTGTATATCCGTCCTCTTCATCTTCCTCACGGTTAAGATAGTCCGCATGAATTGTAAGTGCATCAAAGTCTTTTGCATCCTTAATAAGAACAGCACTTGAGCTTATGTTAAGAAGAAACATCTTGTGGAAGTCAACAGTAATTGAATCGCAGAGCCCCAGATTCCTTACGCAGCCGGAATATTCCTTGCTGAGAATTACCCCAGAACCATAAGCTGCGTCAGCGTGAAGCCACATATTATATTTTTCGCAGAGCTTAGATATATCATCAACAGGATCAATGGAACCGAAATCTGTTGTACCGATTGTAGCTACAACAAGGAACGGAATGTTTCCTGCCTTTACATCTTCTTCAACAAGATTTCTGAGAGATAAAAAGTCCATCTTCTTTTTTGAATCAACAGGAACTTTTACAACGCTTTCATATCCCATACCGAGAATATGTGCAGACTTTTCCATGCTGAAATGACTTATCTCGCTTGTATACATTCTAAGTTTCCTGAAGTCATCAGGAAGACCGAACTTCTTTACATCATGATTCAGAACACTATTGCAGAACCAGTCACGGGCAAGAATAATTGCAGTCTGATTAGACTGGCTTCCGCCGCTTGTAAAGACACCGTCGCTGCTTTCCGGATAGCCATAGAGCTTGCACAAATGCCTTGTAACTTCAACTTCGATTTCCGTGGCAGCAGGAGCCTGGTCCCAGCTGTCCATGCTCTGGTTAAACGCACTGATGATTGCCTCAGCACAAAGACTCTCTACCAGAGCAGGAGAATGAAGATGAGGCATGTAACTTGTACTTGAAGGACGCAACATGTTGGGAAGAATTTTTTCTTTTGCAAGTCCAAGAACTTTATCAAAACCCATTCCACTTTCAGGAAGGATAGAATCCATGTGAACAAGTTTCTTCAGATCATCAGGTTCAGGACCGGTATAAGCCTGGCTGTTATTGAAGGATTCAAGAATCACGGCATTTGTATCAGCCATTACCTTTGAATAAAATTTCTTGTCACATTCCTTATCTGTCAAAAAAAGATTTTCCACTTCATTACCCCATAAAAAAAAGCGTACGGATTTAATATTAATAAAATTTAATCCGTACGCTTATAAAGCTGCTCAACTGAATATGGCATGCAAACCAAATAAGTTGAACAAAAATTATTTTCCCGTTACTTCAGCATTTACCTGAAGAACTACCTTTTCAAAAATATCAAGTCCAGTCTTAAGGTCCTCATCAGAAATATTAAGAGCGCAGAGACATCTCATTACAGATCCGAATCTTCCGCCCTTTTCCATGACCAGCTTGTTTTCAAAACAAATATGCTGTACCTTAGCTGCAATTTCACCGCTGAACGGATATGCACCAAGAGAATCCTTTTCACCTCTAGGATCAACGAATTCAATACCGCACATGAGCCCCTTGCCACGAACATCACCAATGATGCTAACCTTTCCCTTGATTTCGTTTATGCGTGAGCGATAATATTCTCCCTTACGAGCAACTTCTGCAAGGAATTCCGGATTGGAAACACGGTTAAGGACAACGGTACCAGCTTTCATTGCAAGCTGATTTCCTCGGAAAGTACCTGCATGGGAACCAGGTCCCCACTTATCAAGTTCCTTGTTGTAAACAACAACCGCGAGAGGCTGTGTTCCACCGATTGCCTTGGAAATAAGAACAACATCCGGAATGATGTCAGCATATTCGAATGCAAAGAGCTTACCGCTTCGTCCCATTCCGCACTGAATTTCATCACAGATCATAGGAATGCCAAGTTCTTTTGTTACACGACGAATTGTCTGCAGGAATTTTACCGGTGCAGGAATAACTCCGCCTTCACCCTGAATAGGCTCTATTATAACAGCAGCAGGACGAGGGATTCCGCTTTCAGGATCCTTCAATGTCTTTTCAAAGAAATTACAGCACGCATCTATTCCAGCTTCCCCGCCAAGACCAAACGGACAGCGGTAAGAATTAGGGAACGGGAAGAAATGTACTTCAGGCATCAAACCATTAACCTTAGACTTTGCACCAAGATTACCCGTACAAGCCATGGCACCGTGACCCATTCCATGATATGCACCCTGGAAAGCAATGATACTTGTGCGGCCTGTTGCTGTCTTACAAAGTTTAAGAGCAGCATCGGTTGCATCAGTTCCACTTGGTGAGCAGAACTGAACTTTTGCATTTTCGCCAAGTTCTTTCGGAAGATTGCTCAGAAGTGTATGAACGAATTCATCTTTCGTTGGTGTGGTTAAATCAAGTGTATGAAGTGGTGATCCGCTCTGAATGAGATCGACCATAGCCTGATTTACTTCAGGGTCGTTGTGACCAAGTGCGAGAGTACCTGCTCCGCACAAAAAATCCAGATACCTGTTTCCTTCTACGTCCTCAACCCAAGACCCCTTGGCCTGTGCCAATGCAAACGGAAATTTGCGTGGGTAACTGCGGGCATTAGATTCTGTGGATTCCTGTCTGGTAATGTAATACTGATTGGTGCCCTTATTTTCAAGCATCGACTTTCTCCATTACTGGTGCCTGCGTTACCTAACGTCCCGGCACAAAACATGGGATTTTCCAACATTGCTGTCAACGGCAGTGTATTATTTGTTGTGTCGTAAAAGAATACAACAATAAACATTTTCGTGCAATACGTTTACCGAATTATAAACAAATTTTAACTAAAAAAACACGAAAAAAGTTATCCGGTATTTTACTTAACCCAGTAAACAATATAAACCCATGCGTAGGCGGCCACAACAATCATCTTCATTCCGGTTCCGAAGAGAAAACCTTTGAATGCACCGAATGCAGCTTTAAGACAACGCCTGAAATCAGAGTGGTCATGAATAAGTTCTCCGACCAGTGCACCACAGAATGGTCCAAGAATTATTCCCCACGGACCTGTAAAAAGCCCTACCACAAGACCGATTGTTGAACCTGTAGTTCCGGCCGTTGAACCTCCGCTGTGCTTTGTCATCCACACAGGAAAAAAATTATCAATGATTGAAACTGCTGCAGCAATAATGCCTGTAACTACCAGAATCCAGGCAGGGAAATTTATGTAAGAAGAAAATTTTCCCAAAAGAAATCCTATCCATGCAAGAGGTGCCCCAGGAATCACAGGAACAAATGTTCCAAGGAATCCTACAACAATTAAAATAATACCTAGAATTGCAAATACTAAATCCATATCTAAAGGGTAACAAGTTTTAACAGTTTAGGCAAGATTAAAAAATGAACTCGTAAGACGTCAATTTATGCATGTCCCAGGAGTTAAGCAACATAGCCTTCAAAAAAGCTCCTGCCTTCAGGCTCATTTAATTTCCTGCAGGCAGATCTTGCAATTTCATAAGCACGGGCCCTTGAAACTCCGAAGCAGTCTCCTATCTGTGAATAGGAAAGAACTTCACATCCGTCCCAACCGGAAATCCACTTCAAGGTCAGAACTTCACTGTCCTTAAGAACAGTGAATGCTTTTTCAAAAATCTCTTTAAGTTCCTTGCATTCATAATCCCTTTCCGCAGAATATCGGTTATCTTCTATTAATTCACTTCTGCACGAACCGTCCCCAGAACTGTCTACGGGAGCACCAAGAGATTCTATTTTGCCTGCAGCATTCTTTACGGCACCAACAACAGATGAACCAATTTCACTGTGATCTGCATCCTCCTTAAGTATTCTGAGTCTTTCCCTGGGCACATGAACAAGATGAAAATTCTGGACAGCAGTCTGTACTCCGTAGCGGATCCATCGTACCGCATAAGTTGAAAGTCTTGTTCCAAAGGAGGAATCAAATTTATTCACTGCAACTACAAGTCCCTTAAGTCCTGCTCCAGGAAGATCCTAATAGGGAACTCCGCAGCCGTCATAATTACCCACAACTTTTTTTACAAAACGAATATTAGAATAGACAAGTTTTTCTCGGGCCTTCTGATTTCCGTTCCCCGATTCCCTGAGCAACTCTGTTTCTTCTTCAACGGAAAGCACAGGATATTTATCGATAATTTCATCAAAATAATTCTCATCAGTCTTCATAAAATCCTCCGGAAAACCGTCCGCTCAATATCAAAAATCTGTATAACTAATATAGCCCGATTTTTTGAAACGTCAACCCCGCCCATGTTCTGCAAAAAACTCATCAAAATCTTCGGGAGAAGTTTCCGTTATATCAAGAAGACATGCGTCAATTAATTCCCGGGTAACATGACCTCTGCTCATGAATTCCAGCAAACGTGGACTGCCAAATCCGTTGACCGTGCAGAAAGTATGAATCTTATGAGTAAGCTTCATGTTAAGCTGTGCCTGACTATAATTTTCCTTCCTAAGAAAGCTGTAAAGACCCGCAGGCTTTATTTTAAGACGGGCCATAAACACTTCAAAGAAAAACCGGAACTCCGCACCAACACATCCAGTTCCAAGCCCAGCTAAAATTTTTCTGTCAATATGACGAAGCTTCTCGTAGTGTTCAGGATTGTTTTTAACAAGTTTAGTTCCCAATAGCATGGCAACGCTCCTATGAAGATTGAATTTTATTTTAGGGCATCTCTAAAAATTGCAATTTTTGGAGGTGCCCTTTACGGTAAGAAATATAGGCGAATGTTTTTAAATGTATACAGCTTACAAATCCAGTTCCCCTTCAGCACAGGACTGAAAAAAATATCCACCGCCAAAGCAGAATCTTTCTTGCAATGAATAGTCTTATAGAATATAATGATATCCTGTTTGATGCGGCCAGCAAACATTTGAACCGCAGAAGACGGCATGGAGTTTTTTTTCGATTGAATCTTTTCAGGAAAATATTTATTGACGGCCTAAAGTCCCTAACAAAATTTGAAGTGGCATTATGGATTTTTTCACTTGCATCTGTGACTGCAAGTTTTATCATCTTTCCGCAAAAAGATTATGCGGCTCTCTTCTCATCCCTGTCAGGAGTAAGCCTTGTCCTCTTTGTCGCAAAGGGAACCGTGCTCGGGCAAGTATTTACTGTAATATTTTCTGTACTCTACGGAATAATTTCAATAAAACAGCGGTACTTCAGCGAAATAATTACTTATCTTGGAATGAACACTCCAATAGCAATTGCGACAATGATAATCTGGTTAAGAAATCCTTATAAAGAAACTGCACAGATTGAAGTTGCTCATACAAGTCCAAAGAAATGGACAGTGCTTTGTCTGTCCGATGCAATAGTTACAGCAGTTTTCTACTTCATATTAAGAGTTCTCGGAACATCAAACCTGGTCACGTGCACGATATCAATTTCAACAAGCTATGCCGCTTCATTTCTGGAACTTATCCGAAGCAGCTACTATGCAGTTTTCTTTATGGCAAACGATGTTGTGCTGATTGCTCTCTGGACCATGGCAAGTTTGACAGACAGAAGCTGCACCGCAATGGCTGTATGTTTCCTTATTTTTTTCATGAACGATGTCTACGGATTCTACAACTGGCAGAAAATGAAAAAATCCCAGAGCAAACAGTAGAAAAAAACTGAATAAATAAATTCAGAAGAGTCTGCATACAGTCCTCATATAATTATATGAAGACTATTTCACATTAACAAAAAACTGAAGCACTGTTCCAGTAATTTCTAACAGTACTCTCCATATTCGCAGCCGGCGTGTCCCACAGAAATATCATCTATCAAAATTTTCTGATGCTTTTCTTTCCTGTAAAGTTTTATATTTCCTTTTCCGTTACCGCCATTCCACAAGCGGTTATGACGTTTCAATCCATCAGGGGATTCATAATTTATGAACAGCATGTCCCTCTTTTCACAGGTGATTCTTGTTTCCATCAAAGACTTCCTGTCTTCCTGAACAACGTGCCAGATAATCTGGGTATCTGTTTCCGAACATTCAAATTTAGTTTCAGATGGATGCCAAAATTTTGAAAAATTATATTCATATTCCTTTCCCTCATAATAAAAGGCACCCAGAAGTTTTCGTGGAATGGAAACAAAATAAACTTTAGGACATCCGCCTCCAATGTCAAAGACAGAATCTTCAAGTCTTTTTCCTGTTACATTGCTTACAAGATCACAGGAGGAAATCCATACCCATGGGCTTGTAAAATTTCTTCCCCAATTTTTATCCGCATAGCCGAAACTTGTCTTAGGATCAACCACATATTTTTCACCATCAATTTCTAAGACACCAGAATACTCACTCTTCATGCCCTGTACATGCCAGTACATTTCAAAAGCCTTTATGCCGCACAAAAAAGGACAGGTTCCGTAGCCGACATTGAATGGAATGACCTTATTAATTTTTATGTCCCACTTAATCTGTCCTCCGGAACACATATATTCTGGATGAGCACCAGCTTCTTCATCCGACAGACTAACAGCCCCCCTGAGTTCCTCGTCACTTGCATAACAGTCTCCGGCCTTCACGGAATAATGGGCCCCCTTCTTTACGGTAACTTCACTCCACGGAAAAAATCTGTGAACCTGCTTTGCATTCTCACCCCAACATCCAGCCTTCACCATCAGATACGAAGGACGCTGTTTTTTATCTGATCCGTTTTTCTTCTGACCAAAAAAAACTTCACCATCAGAAAGTGCAGGATTACTTAAAAAGAATTCTATAAAGAATTGCTTCTCCTCACCTGTTCTTTCGTGCCTTGCAGTAAATGAATGCCACCACCAGTCATATCCCTGTCTTGCAAAGCTTC
Source organism: Treponema sp. (assembly GCA_045642665.1). Taxonomy (GTDB): domain Bacteria; phylum Spirochaetota; class Spirochaetia; order Treponematales; family Treponemataceae; genus Treponema_D. Next base: position 13,833 of record JAZUJH010000012.1, on the reverse strand, counting down.
CGGTAAGCATGAACCTGTTTTTGTATGAATCCTTTTTGCTGAACATAAATTTCTCCGTATCATTTTGTTCCAGAATTTTACAGTAAAAGATCATCTCAACAGAAAAAGAGATGGTCATGAACTTTAAATCCGCCTGCAGCTGCGATTTAAATTCATCATCCATAAAAAAAACGGCAAAGATTTTTGGAACCAAAATTATGTGTTCGAAAAATCTCCCTATAATATTTCATTATATCAGAAAAATTTCTCGGTTCAAGGACAGATGAACAAAATGAAAATTATCTGCGGATTTTTTTTCCACTGGCATTCAGTTTTATCTCCTTCTCAATTATTATTTCCGCAGGAATCTCGTAATCATAGAGAACGGTCTTCAGCTTTCCAAAAAGTTCTTCCGTTGACAGGGATGTAACAGCATGCAAAGAAATTTTTGTTTTACCGTTGCTTTCAAAAGTTTTGGCAATACAGCTTTCCACATCATCAAGAGATTCACACTGGTTCTCTATTCTGAGAAGAGAAACTTTTCTTCCGTGGACGTTTACAATATCATCACTGCGTCCGGTAAAATGAAGCAAACCTTTGCTGTCAAAGTAGCCTGTATCATGAAGAGTATAAGGACACTGCACACCTTCCACATGAAAATCATTTGTCACAAAAATTTCTTCACCACGAACTTCAACAGAGACTTCTGGAAAAGGTTTGCCTACAATATTTTTTTCATCAGTCATATATCTGTCTTCAATATACGATATATAGTTCATTTCACTTGCACCGTAATACAAAATAATTTTGGATTCCATAAAAACTTTTTTTATTTTGTCCGCATCATTTCTTCCAAGGCTCTGAGAACCTGAGACAATCATTTTTACCGAAGGAAAAATATTTTCTGCGCGAAGATTGTTTGTTACAAACAGCATAAGCTTTGAAGGAACAAGATACAGATGGGAAGGACCGTTCTGTTCAATAAGAGCCTGCCACATGCGAATATTCATACTATCACTGAAACATATTGAAGCACCTGCAAAAACTTGCGCCATATACAAGTTCAAATTTCCTGTAAAGCAGAGACTTCCGTTCGCAAAAAGCATGGAATCTTTATCCACATTAAATATTTCATTCTGCATCGGAAAAAAATTTGCCCAGCTTTCATAAGTCCTGAAAAACAGTTTAGGAACTCCTGAGCTTCCGGAAGTAAGCACCGCCATGCAGGATTTTTTCTCATACTCGCTTACGGTTTTATATTCAGGAAATTCTTTTAGATCCTTTGCAACTATAGCAGGAATCAAAGATAATTTTTGTGCAGCAAAAAAACTTACCAGCTCCTTGAGAATTGAATTCTCCTGGATATAATAAAGCTTCGACCCTTCACAAAGGGGAATAAAATTATTCCTCATTTCATCTGTTTTTTTTTCTACAAGCAAAATAAATTCTTTGTAAGTAATTTTATTTTCATGGCTTACAAGAAAAACCCTGTCACTTTTTTTCTGCAAAAGAAGATCATAATAATTCATAATTCCAAACTCACACTTTACGGACCAGCATAGCCTTTCCTATTCCGCCTGCAGCAGGAACAGATGCCACTGCCAGATCACCTTTATTTTTATATCCAAGATTCTCTATCGCATGCAGAACCAGAACAGCTCCGCTTGCCCCGTAAGGATGTCCGTAACTTAACGCGGAACCACTTATGTTATAGCAATCAAAGATATTTCCAAACTGTTTTTCAAAGCACGCACCTATAACTGCAAAGGATTCATTGACTTCATAGATGCTTACATCCTTTTCATTCAAATTATTCTGTTCAAGCAGCCTGCTTATGACAGTGCAGGAACTTTCAGGAGAATAATCGGGATCTGCAGAAATAAATGCTGAATCCAGAATTTCTGCCATAGGTTTCAGATTATATTTTTCTATAAAATCCTCTGAACATAAAACCATAAAAGCTGCGCCGTCATTTTTCAGGGAACAGGAAGCAGGTGTCACAGTTTCTCCGAAGACACAGGGAAGTCTGTTCAAAAATTTTTCAGAAATCTTTTGTCTGACACCTTCATCACAATTTGCATTCAGTGACCTGAAAAAATCAGAACAGCACAAAATATTCTTCAAGCGGTTCTCATTATATGCCTCGGAAGAATTCATGTGGCTCCGTAAGATATATTTATTCAGGAATGCTCTGGAAAATTTATATTTTCCGGCAACATTTTCAGCACCCCTGAACATTGCATACTCATCATAAAAACCTGGAGAAAATTTTGCCACAGTATAAAAGTTTTTATTTTCATCATCATAATCATATTCAGGATGATTAGCATTCAATCTTCTTAAGGGTATTGTGCTTGCACTTTCTGAACCTCCTGCTATTATGCAGTCAGCTTTCCCGCACATAATTTTTTCTGCAGCAATGTCAGCAGCCTCCAAAGAAGATGCGCACTGGGAATCAACAGTAAACGAGGGAACATCCAGTCCTGATTCCAGAGAAAGGAGACGCCCAATATTTCCGCCTGCAGTTGCATTTCCGCAGACCAGAAAATCAATTTCACTTTTAGGAAACATTTCCTCAGTTTCTTGAAGAAGTTCCTTCAACACTTCGCTTCCCAAAATTTCGGCAGGAATATTTTTATAAAATCCGTTGACGGTTCCGATACAGGATCTTTTTCCCTTAAGTACAAAAACTTTTTTCATAATTATTTTTCCACAAACACAAGTGCATCTCTAAAATTTGCAGTTTTTAGAGGTTTCCATAAATATCACTAGAAATTATTCCGCTAGAACAGCATATCCATAAAAACATCATGGTCATCGCATGGAATCTTTTCTGAAATCTGTGCATCATAACATACACCTATATAGGTCGGCCTGTTTTCACCGGAAAGCTCTGACACCTTTGACAAAAACTTATCATAAAAACCTTTGCCCCTTCCCATACGGCTTCCGTCTTTTCCGAATGCAAGACCGGGTACTAAAATAACAGCCTGATTCTTTTTGATTTCCGAAAAAAGTTTCTCCGCATCACACTTAGTGCATGACTCTACGGGTTCATAAATTCCCCAGGAATTTGCTGCGGTTTCTTCGATTAAATTCTTTTCCACAAAATAAAAGTCCATGTCATTTGTACCGGGAACGACACGGGGAAGAACAATTTTTTTCCCGTCAGAAAGTCCCTGCCTAAGAACAGGACAAACATCAACTTCATCTTTTGAAGGCATGAATGCGAAAATATATTCCGCATTCATGTAATATTCACCCTGAATAAATTTCAAGCATTTTCCCATGCTTTCAAAGGCCTTCGTTATCGGATCCAAGTTATTTAAAATCGTCATTGCCTGGGCTCTTACTTCTTTTTTTCCAGTCATGGACTAAATTATAGCGAAAACAATCCGAAATAACAATCAGACATAAATTCATAAAACAAAAAAAATGAAAATTCAAGTAAATTTAAGAAAAGATTTGATTATTCAGGAAAGTCGTTTTATAATTTTGTTAAGCTTAAATTATCGGAGGGGCGGCATGATAACTTTAACTGTACTTGTAATTGTTTTTTTAATTCTTAAGAAATATCCTGATACAGACAAGAGAATGTAGCACTTTGGATATCTGAAACGGAATCCACGGAAAATTAATTTTCCGTGGATTTTTTAAACTCCAAATTATTTCTGGGTCATAGTATAGACACCGTCCCAGGATTTTACGGAACCTTTGCCCAGAAAGTCGTCACATCTTCTGATGAAGGTGTCCGAAGATTCGTCCAAAGGATAACATTCCTTTGCCTTCCTGAAATACGCCAGGGCCTTTCTGAAATCTTCCATGTCCTTTTTATCTTCAGGATTTTCACTTCCCCTGAGGTACCACTTGATTCCTTCATTGAACAGGTCCGCAGCTTCGACCTGAGCGGAAGGCAGTTCATTCCTTAGTCCGAGAATATTATGAATCTGCACAGGCTTCTTGACGTTTATTACCCTTACGCAGTCAAACTTACGTGCGACAAGCTTGCCTTTATTTTCACCTCTGTCAGCTTCCTGCCATGTAGCATCGGAACACATGATCCATGAACCGTAAACCTTGTTTGTTCCTTCAAGCCGTGATGCAAGATTAACTGCATTTCCCATGACAGTATAATTCATCTTGTCAGCAGTACCCATATTTCCAACAGCCATGTAGCCAGTATTCAGGCCGACTCTCGAATGCAAACAGAACTTTTCCCCCGTCTGCCTGTTGACGGGAAGCGAATCCCTGAATTCCTCATTATAACGTGCCTCAGCCTGAAGCATACGTATTCCGGCAACACATCCGTGGAAAGCATGCTCAGCATCATCGAGAGGTGCATTGAAAAAAGAAACAATCTCATCGCCGACAAATTTATCAACAGTACCACGCTGGCCCATGATCTCTTTTGTAAGGAATCCCAGATAATCTGACAGAATCTGCTGGAGCTTTATGGCCCCCATCTCTTCTCCAAGCTCATTGTTCAAAGTTTCAGTGAACCCTGAGAACGCTTTAACGTCAGAAAAAAGCGCCGTCATATTTTTATTCTGGGCACCAAGTTCCGCAAGCTGAGGATTCTTCTGCATAGCCTTTACAACATCCGGTGAAACATAGGCACCGAACTTGGTCTGAAGGAATTTCTTGTCCCTGTTCACTTCGCGGAAATTAAAGAAAACTTCCACTGCATAGGTTGTAATCACCATTATGGCAGGAATCGCCATTGACATATAAATATTCATTGAAATCATCAGAACACTGAACAATGCAAGAGGAGCAGCAACATAGACAGATGAAACAAGATTCCTTTTCGTAGGGGAAAGGTTCAGGCTGCACAGCATTACAGCCAGAGCTATTGCAAAGCATATAAAAACTGCCCAGAGAGGATGTACTTCCTTTATGAATGTATTGTGCATGACAGTATTGATTACGTTCGCATGAGTACCGAGGTTCGCATAGTTCTTTGAATAAGGGTTGACACCAATATCAGTACTTGCAGTTGCACTGTTTCCGATCAGGCAAAAAGAATTCATCAGCTGTAATCTCATATTTTCATTATACTCAAAGTACGTGTCCACGGATTTCTTTAATTCACTTACGCATTCATAAGAAAGAAGTCCCGCAAAACCTTCAAAGGAATCCGTGAACTCCCTGAGGTATGAAAAATAATTTTTTCTTGCCGTAAAATAATCATCATAATCTTCTCCCGTCAGGCCGCCGTCTATGGCATTTCCGTTTATATCATAACCTTTGCAGCGGTTAAGAAGAGCATTCCTCATTGCAACAAGCCTTCCATGCTCGCCCATGAAATATTCACTTCCTTCAGCGACATAGGCAGAATCCTCTTCAGAAACACCTTCCATGTCAGCATACATTGCTTCAGAAAGATTTGAAACTATCAGATCCTCCATCAAGTCAAGATTACGGAGAAGATAAACAGGCACATGCCTGAAGCTTTCAGCATACTCCTTGTGAAGCCAGTTAATGTTCATACATCCGTTTCTGTCAACAGGAATCTTAATATCACGGCGCACGCTTTCTCCTGGAACAAGCACTCCCTTAACTATGAGCACATGCCTTGTGCGTTCAAACCCCTGGGCATCCCAGGATTTCATGAGAGGACCAAATGCAAGCTGGCCAACATATTTTCCGTCATGATGCCCCAGAAGTTCAACGCGGCGTCTAACGCCGTCACTGTCAACAACAACATTAGGGAAACCAATCCAGGAACATCTTGTGAGCAGAGGATTTATTACAGGAACAAAATCAAGCCTGACGTCATGACCTGCAGACATCGCTTCAGTTTCATTGTTCCTTGAAATCAGATTATCTGAATCAGTCACATTACCAAAAAGAAACCTGGCCTGGGCATAATCAATTTCTTCCTGTGAACGTTTAATTGAAATATCCCTCATGTTTACAGTAAGAGATACGTTACCGAAGAACTGTACCGTACGGCCAAAGTAATCATCATTATCCTTGCTGAAATCATCGGTACAGTTTCTGAGCATCTCATAGAGAACATCATTGGAATAACTGACAAGCCCCTCTCCGTTTTCAGATGCGTTGGAAGAATTTATTATCCCCTTCTCTACTGCCGCCGCATATTCCATGATAGATGCAGCAATTTCCTGCTGTCCGGCACCGAAAGCCGAATATATGTTCGACTCAAAATTTTCAGCCACAGCTTTTTCTGCCGGAGAAAGATATTCAATATCAAATACTACCTGACGGGCTTCAAATTCTTTGAGACGGAGAAGAACATCTCCAACAATATCCCTCGGCCACGGCCATGCGCCTATTCTTGAAAGAGACTCATCATCTATGTCCAGAAGAACAATACTGTTATCCGCTTCCACCTCCTTTGTCCGGGACAGAAGTAAATCATAAAATCCGTAATCAAAATTTCTAAAGGCAGAAAATGTAATCAGAACTACGCTGAACAGAGTTATTACAGCCAGAATCAGAATATTTTTGTATCTGACCAAAACATTGGATACGAATTTATCTTTTTTTACGTTATCTTTCATGACAAAAATTCTAACGTATTATATACTATATTTAAAGGTGAAGACATGAAAAAAATCAGTTTTTTATTTATTCTTATTACAGGCTTGCTCTGCACTACAACTTTTGCCCAGTCTGCAGACAGCGTAACAGATGTTATCGAAACAGAGGAAATAACATACGGACAGGCAGCATACTACTCTACAGTTGTATTGGAAATCTGCAAAGATACGGTCCCTTATAACGAATCCCTGGGAATCTTAAAAGAAAAAGGGGCTATCAGAATCGGAATCAACGACTATGAAAAAATTCCAATGAAGGATCTCTGCAAAATTCTTTACTTCACATGGGACATAAAGGGAAGCCTGTTGCTCAGTACAACAAAAAATCCCCGCTACATTCTCAAACAGCTTAAAGCTGATGGAATAGTCCCTGGTAACATGGACCCTGGGTATGTACCTACGGGCCATGAATTTCTTAACATACTCACAGGCTGTCTCGAACAGTATGACCTGAGACAAGAAAACATGATTGAATCAGGAGTTAAATGAAAATGAAAAAAATTCTGACAGCAGCAATTCTTACAGCTCTTTCCTTTTCTTCACTGTTCGCGATTGAAATCAGCGGGATAATTTCAGATTCTTCAGGGTTCAAGTTCGATGAAAATAGTTTCTCAAACACCAGTCTCAGCCAGTCTGAAACTCTTGTCGGAGACATGAAAGTTCCTATCCTGAAGAACGGAAGCATTTACTTTATAGGAGAAATTACTCTTACTCATGCAGCTTCAGGACCTTTCTCAAAGCTTTCAAATTCATTTACAGCAGACATTGCCCTTGCAAAGATCAACGGCTCAAGAAAAATTAATTCTGCTGCAAACATAAATTTTGCAGCAGGCAGGTTCTCCCTTTCTGACATCACATCCACAATATACAGCCAGAATGCGGACGGAATTTTCGGACAGTTTGCCAGCAAAAAATTTGAATCCTCACTTTACTTCGGCTACACAGGACTTCTTAATTCAAAAATAGCTTCCATCCTCAAGAGCAATGGAGATCTGTTCATTCCGTCAAGGAGCGGGGGGTTCTTAGATGTTTATAATCTCGCGGCACCATATGCCGTAAGCGTTACAACTTTTTCACTTCCATATCTCTTTGCAAACCAGACAATTACAGCGGAAATATTTGGTGCATACCCGCTTCCGGGAATAATTGACTCTGCGAAAGACAAGGACATCCGCCTTTACGGAACTCTTGCCCTAAACGGACCGGTTATGAACAACCTGTTCTACTCGGCATCAGCAACTGTAGAGACAGCAGGTTTTGATGACATAGCACTTCTTGCAAAAGCAAATCTTTCACTGTTCCCCGACCTGCTTTCCTCATCCGTAGCAGCCAGCGTAACTTATGCTTCCGGAAACAACGGAGCTTTAATACCTTTCACATCATTCTCAAAGACAAGCTCAACTTTATGCAAGCAGCAGCTTTCTTATTCAGGTATATTCAAGGCAGGTCTTTCCGGATCCGCTGTTCCGGCTGAAAAATTATTCTGTTCAATCGGGACAGATATAGTATTTGACTGCTACATGCCGGGTGCCTTTGAATACTACGGAACACAGGCAGCTTTTGCCGTAAACTACCAGCTGTTCAGTGACGTTTCATTCGGTCTGAATGCAACCTCATTCTTTGCAAATGATCCGCAGTACAGCAAAACGGAAGTCTCTGTCACAGCAGCAATAGCCCTGTAATAAATGTCCATGGACTTCAGTTTTTGGCTATTTCCTGCAAAGTGAAAAACTATTTCGAGGGCTATTAAATTCTAACATATTTTCATATAATTGGAATCTCTGAAAATTACATTTTTCGGGATTCCCATAATCTAATCAATACGGAGGAATGTTTATGTTAAGAAAATTTAGAGCATTTACTCTTTCCCTAATTTTCGCAAGCATCAGCACAAGCGTCTGGGCCTTTGACGCAACAGTTGTAGCAGTATCAGGCAAGGTTGAAAAAAAAGAAGGAAATTCCTGGATTGCGCTCAACAAGGGCGATAAAATTACACAGGGAACAGTCATAAGCACAGGATTTGAATCCAATCTTGTTTTTACTGCAAAAGGTTCAACAGTTACAGTAGGACCTCTTACACGCCTTACAGTAGAGCAATTAGTTTCAACCCCAAAGAAGGACTCCAGCCAGCTGTATATTGATTCCGGCAAAGTATCAGCAGAAGTTAATTCTGCTGGCGGAAAGCAAACAGGATTCAAAGTAAAATCACCGGTTGCAACAGCTTCCGTCCGTGGAACAGAGTTTTCTGTAAACTCAGCAGGAAAGCTTGTTGTAAAAAAAGGTCTCGTAAGTTTTACTCCAGCAGAATCCGATAAGCCCGTAATAGCTGACGACAAGGATGAAGAAGTTGCGGAAACAAACAGCAATGCTGATGAAACAAGAGCAGATGCATCCGTAAGGGTTCCGAAAACAACAGCGCTTACATCAGCAGCGGAAGTTGGAGATGACGGCGGAATTCCGGTTGCAGCAGGACAGCAGAGCCAGGCAAACGGTCTTACAGGGGTACGCTCCAGCCCACAGAAAGAAAAAGCAGCTGCATCATCGGGTACACCGAACAATACCAAAGCAGCTTCAGCATTGGAAGCTGTTTCAACTGTATCAGCTGCAGCACCTGCAAGAACACAGTCAACAGTAGAAAGCGTTTCAGACAGGACAACAAGGGGTAGCCTTTCCATAACAATCAAGTTTGAGGAATGAATTCTGCGGATTCTATTCAGAAACGGATACCGTATTTTTTCGGTGTCCGTTTTTATATGATTAAAATTAAAAAGCCATTGACATGAAAAAATTCAAATTCATTTTACTTTATATAAGTCTGGCATTATTTATTTTCAGCATCACCGCCATAGCAAAGAAGAGTATGTGCATCAGACAATTCAACAAGGAAGAACGAGTTTTAAATCTCTCTGACGGATATTCAGATAAGAATGTTGAAGTGACAATAAATGTAAGCAATCCTTGGCAGAAAATCATGCCAGAAGATTTTGTTTACCCTGAATATTTTGATCACGACTTCACAGGAATGAGCGAATACGGAAACGCAGCTTATGGTGCTACATACACTTTTGCTGTTAATAATTTATCATATTACACAATAGATGAATGGTCATTTGAATTGACAACTGATACAAACATATTCCTTAATAAGGCTTGGACGGGATCAGTAGAATTTTTTCAGGAAGGTGGAAAAAAACACGACATATTCAAATCTCTGCAGGAAAATTATGAGCAGATAAAAATAGATTCAATTCCCTGCAGCGAGCTGACTCTTTTTCCTTTAGCAAAGGGCGACAGAATTATCTACCATCCGAGCACCCAAAATAAAGAGCAGCCTCTGGAAAAAAACTGCAACACTTCTGTGGGAGCAATTTTTTACACAGAATACAACCCCCATGATTTTTCCCTGAAAATAAAGGACGGAAAATTATCTTACCATGCAATCGACTCCCTTGCAAATCATAAGAGCTTTATGATAACGTTTGCAGGTATCCTGATTTTAAGTATATTTCTTTTTACTTCCGACCTTATAATCTTTTACTATGACAAAAAAACTGAATGCCAAAGAAAGAAGGACCAGAAGATTATACGCCAGGCAATAGAAACTTTTTCAAACTTCATAGACTCCAAGGATGAATACACGAACTGCCATTCAAGAAGAGTCGCAGAATATTCATATACAATTGCTAAATCTCTCGGTTATCCGGAAGAAGACGCACGGAATGTTTATTACATAGGTCTTCTACATGACGCAGGAAAAGTTGAAGTTCCAAATGAAATACTAAACAAGCCTGCACCACTCACTGAAGAAGAATTCAATAAAATAAAGGAACATACAACAAGCGGTGAAAGGATTCTTAAAAACTTCACGGCGATTCCCCACATAAATGAAGGTGCTCTGTACCATCATGAACGATATGACGGTTCAGGCTATCCTACAGGAAAAAAGGGAGCAGAAATTCCGGAGGTTGCAAGAATAATTGCCGTTGCAGATTCCTACGATGCAATGAACAGTGACCGCTGCTACAAAAAAAAACTGGATAAGGAAAAAATTATCAGTGAAATTAAAAAAAACAGGGGAATCCAGTTTGACCCTGTAATCGCTGATACATTCCTTGAGTGTCTTAAAAAAAATCTCTTCAAATAAGATTCATCCCATTCAGCACAATATTTTTATTAAAAGCCGGTGACGCGGATATTTATTTTTCAAGGGAGTAGATTATGTACAGGTCCTACAAAAAAAATCTCTTCAAATTTCTCTCACATCTCAGACTGCTCATAATACTTCTTCTCCTTGCTGCCCAGTTCGCAGTAATGCTTCTCTTCATACTTAGGCTCAGGGACTACATAAAATATTACTGGATGGTAAGCATGCTTATGTCCTTTGTCTTCATAATCTACATCTGCAATGTCTATACAAAAAATGAATTCAAGATTGCATGGCTTCTTCCTGTTATCATGGCACCGTTATTCGGTATAACACTCTATACTATTTTTGACCTGAACAACGGAAAAAAGAGGACAGCACAAAGATTAAAGAAAATAAAAACGGAGAGCAAAGAGTTCCTATATACCGACACACAGAAAGTTTACGGAGCATATCCGAAGGTCACCGACATTTCAGAATACCTTCTGGCAGTTGACAACTATCCGCCTTACTTCAACAACGGAAGCACATATTTTCCCAACGGAGAATCCATGGTGGAGACTCTGCTCCATGACATTGGAAGCGCTAAAAAATTTATTTTCATTGAATATTTTATAATCGAGCCCAGCCTTTTCTGGGACAGCATTCTTAAAATTCTGGAAGCAAAAGTTTCTGACGGAGTTGAGGTACGGCTCCTGTTCGACGGCTTCGGATCTATGGCAATTTCTTCCAGAAGTTACATGAAAATACTCAGGCAGAAGGGAATTAATGCAAAGACTTTCTTTCCCTTCATACCAGTAATTGATATCAGCCTGAATAACCGCGACCACAGAAAAATTTTTGATATAGACGGAAGAATATGTTACACAGGCGGAATAAACCTTACTGACGAATACATCAATGAAGATCACAGCCGCTTTGACTACTGGAAGGATTCTGGCATAAAAATTGAAGGCAGTGCCGCAGATTCATTTACCGCAATGTTCCTTCAGATGTGGAATCTGGCAGACAAACGGACAGCTAAATGTGATTATGCGGATTACATAAACAATAACCGCAATACCCTTACCCACAAAGGTGTGCTCATTCCTTATGCGGACGATGCATTCAACGAAGAGGACATCGCCGAGAATGTTTACTCATATATCATTTCCCGTTCCCATACTTATATCCACATAATGACACCCTATATCATTCTTGACAACAGTTTAATGAATGCTCTCTGCTTTGCAGCCAAACGAAAGGTTGATGTTTCAATAATCGTCCCCTTCACCTACGACCATCTGATTACCTTCTGCGTGGGAAGAGTTTTTATCAGAAAGCTCATGCAGAAAGGAATAAAGATTTACGCCTACAAGAAAGGCTTCATTCATTCAAAAGTGTTTGTCGCAGACGGAAACAGGGCTACCGTAGGTTCAGTAAACGTTGACTACAGAAGCTTTTCGCACCACTTTGAATGCGGATGCTTCATGTATCATTCGCCAGAAATTGATGACATTGAAAATGATTTCCAGAAGACTCTTAAGGACTGCGAAGAAATTACCATGGAAACTTACAGGAAGATTCCATGGATTCAGCGTACACTCGGATGTATTTTTAAACCGATTGCAACACTTCTATAACTTCTTTTATTTGCCCCTCCAAGAATTTCAATTTTTAGGGCAACCTTGAAAGCGTGATGTTTTAAGCCTTGTAATTTCAAGGATTAAAATTAGCTGGCATCCATAATAATATTTTTTAGAGATGCCCTTATTCTGATTTTCCGTCCACTGATTTTGACTTGCCGCTTACCTTCACAAAAAGTTTCTTGACCAGTCCGACCTTTCCGAAGCAGAGCCAATAAAACAGTGCCAGAATCAATATCACAGGAATTCCGAAGACAATGATATAAAGAATTACAAAGAACAGTCCCACAAAGAAGTCAGCCATTGCTCCCAAGAATTCACGGAACTTTTCTTTCGCATCAGGATAAATAAATCCTCCTGCATCATGATTAAGTGGAAGCGAAGCATATACATTGATTTCCGAATAATCAATCTGATTTGCAAGACGGTTCAGCTGTCCCTGCATCGATTCAATTTCTGTTGTAACGCTGTTAAGCTTTGACTCAACCTTAATCATATCTTCAACAGAAATTTTCTCCTCCTCAAGATAATTCATAAGACGTTCGCGCATAACTTTGCGTGTCTCAAGGCGTGCTTCAAGATCATAGAACTGATCGCTCACGTCACGGGAATCTACATTCTTTTCCTTGAGCTGCCCTAGAGTTCCCGCAGCATCCATTGCGGACGAAAATTTTTTACTTGGAACCTTCACGTTCATGGAAACATAGCGGTCATTCTGAGATGCGGAGGCAACATATCCTCCGAAGGATTTTACCCAGTTCTCTATGGAAGACTTTGTTTCATCAAGATTCTGCACTTCAAGAGAAAGATATCCCGAATAAATGATCTTCCTTTCATAGTTTACAATATCCGAAAAGGCCTCATCGCTGCTAACCTGACGGTCAGCAGATTCCCGCATCAAATTATCAGAAACAACTTTCTTGCTCATTAGTGCAGGAGATTTCTCTGAAAAATATTCACCTCCGGCTGCCGAAACTTTAGAAGAACAGGAAACAAGCCCAATAAGCGATGCTGTCAAAGCCAGAATGGATGTTATTTTTAAAATTCTTTTCATTTTTCCTCCAAATTTGACTGTCAATAAAAACTGACGAAAAATCGAATCCATAATCTGAAAATATAAATGAACAAGTCAACGCAAAGTTACATACCAAATCAATAGGCAGCAGTAACAATGTAATTAAAGAGAGGCATCGCACACATGTGTGGTGCCCTGAGCACTTCTTTTTCATGGTAAACTTACTTCAGTTCCGGAGCATCTTGACATAATCATTGAAATCATGTTGTCCATGTTTCTGAATCCGTATGCCATTCTGATTGACAGCTTTATCTTGTTGTCCGTTGCTTCGATTCTTGCATTCGAAAGACCGTGCTTCATCGTTGAAATGATCGCTTCATAAAGTCCTGCATCCGATTTTGCCAGAACAATGAGCTTTGTCTTCTGGTTTTCGGTCAGATTCTCAGGATTTTTGCCCGGTGCATATTTCATTCCCCTGATTCTGTCTGCCGTGTCATCCTTCTC
>JAZUJH010000011.1:0-54081 GCA_045642665.1 Treponema sp. | reverse complement strand
CCTTAACTTAATTTTGCATACGAAAAAGAATTCATGATTTACAATTCTATTCAGAAATTCATTCTCCAAAGCAAAATGAAAAAGCCATCTCCTGATACACGCTTACATATTTAAATACTAAATTTTAAGCGCCTGATACCTAATATTACGTAAATAAAAATAAAAAAAACTTTCCCTACAAAAAAATACATATTTTTCTTATATGACCCCATTCAAGGAAAACTTAAAACATTAACTCGCTTATCAGGATATGACTGAAAAGGAGCCTGCAGAAAAATCCGGTGCAAACAAAAGGACCATAGACAACTACCTCACGGAAAACTCTTCCATCCCTTCGGTTGATGCTGCATATAAAATTGCACAGGCATCAGATGTTTCCATAGAACAACTCATGCAGGATAAGTCTCAAATCAAATCACCGCCAGAAGATTCTGATTCCCGAACCCCTTTATCCATACTAAAGAAACTTACAGAAGAAGAATTCAAAATGATCTACAACTTAGTTATGCGTCTCTCAAAATAAAACTTGCAGAAGACCTTGATAAGAAGGTCTTGACACCCCCGGCAGGATATTGAAAAAAAAATAAAAATCCTTTAATGTTCTTCCTATGAAAGCAAAATTCAATTCACTTATTTCAATTGTCCTGATACTTGTGCTCATCCAGTTTTCACTTATCTCATGCACCAGAAAAACATCTCCTGAAGCCGGCACGGAACCCAGGAACACTCAGATTCTTGCAACCTTCTACCCTCTCTACATTATTCTGATGAACCTTGCACAGGGAGTTGAGGGCGTTGAAATTTCAATGCTGGCACCGGCAAACACGGGCTGCCTCCACGACTACCAGCTTACAACAAAAGACATGAAGTCCCTTGAAAAATGCAGCATCCTTGTTGCAAACGGCAGCGGCATGGAAGACTTTCTGGAAAAGGCCCTGGAAATAAAATCAGACTGCACGATCATTGCTTCAGAGGGATTCCCTCTTGCTGATGACAATGCCCACGTATGGGTAAGCCCAGGCGGTGCAATCCATGAAACAAAAAAAATTACTGAAGGCCTGTGCTCTCTTGATCCGGCGAACTCAGAAAAATATACTGAAAACTGCAGCAGGTATGTAAGAAGCCTGGAAGAGCTTTCAGAATATATGCACGGTGAGCTGAAAGTTTTTGAAGGCTCCGAAATTATAACCTTCCACGAAGCCTTCCCCTATTTTTCAAAGGAATTCCGGTTCAACACGATAAGCACAATTGAGCGGGAAGCAGGAGAGGATCCGAGTGCAAAGGAACTTGCCGAACTTATTGAAACAATCAGCACCTTCAAGCAGCAGGGAAAAACTCCCGGACTTTTTGCGGAACCACAGTATTCATCATCAGCGGCAGAAGTAATCGCATCTGAGACCGGAATTAAACTCGGAAACCTTGACCCCTGCGTTACAGGAGAACTTAAGGCTGACGCATACATTGAGGCAATGAAAAAAAATACACTTGTCATAAAAGAAGCTCTCAGCGGCAGCCGCTAAAAATTTCAGCTGCAGGAAACTGAATCAGACGGCAGGACCTTTACGGGGAACACATGGTCATGATGCTTCCCGTAGAATTCGCCGGACAAAATCCGGCACCCGTTGCACATCTACGGCTTCTTCCTTCTCTTGTAATTTACAAGTTAAATTATTATAATGTTTTGCATGATCAAATGCACACTGGGACGAAAATCTGTCTGCTGCACACGCATAGAAAACCTCAAAGTAAAGATAGGGAAGGACACAATCCTTGAAGACATAAACCTGCACCTCCACTGCGGAGAACTTACAGCCGTGGTAGGAAAAAACGGTGCCGGAAAATCAACCTTCATGAAGGCTCTGCTCAACGTAATTCCCCACACAGGCAGGATTATCTTTGAAGGCGAAAAATGCAACGGCAACTGCGGAAAAGAGCACACCGCAAATCATTCTGAATTCTGTAACATACAGACATCAACAAGATTCGTGACTTCAAAACCACGATTCGGCTACGTACCCCAGTCTCTTTCCGTTGACCAGGACAGCCCTGTAAGTGTAGAAGACCTTGTACTTTCCTGCACGACAAAAAGACCTGTATGGATGCGCCACAGAAAGCAGGACAGGGAAAAAGTTTTAAGAATCCTTGCAACCACAAAGGCAGAGCACCTTGCCACGAGCAGAGTTTCTACACTCTCAGGAGGCGAACTGCAAAGAGTAATGCTCGCGCTGGCAATCAATCCTCTTCCGGACATCCTGATACTTGACGAACCGGTAAGCGGTGTAGACCATGTCGGGCTCAAACATTTCTACGAACTTGTTTCATCCCTGAGACGCAACTATGACATAACAATTCTTCTTGTAAGCCATGACCTTGACCTTGTTGCACAGCATGCGGACAAAGTTATTTTCATAAACGACAGGAAAGCATATTCAGGCTCCGTAGAAAAAATTTACGGAAGAGAAGATTTTAAGGAAGCATTCGGACATTTTGCGCTGCCGAAGAGCCGGAATGAAAATCAGGTTGAAGAAACCCCAGGAGAAAACTGATGAACATAATCTACAACATAATCGACACAGTGCTGCCCTTCCGGTGGCTTTCTCCAACATTCATGAAGAACGCATTCCTCGCAATACTTATTGCATGCCCCCTCTTCGGAACGCTGGGAACTGTTGTAGTTTCAAACAGGATGGCTTTCTTTTCTGATGCGATCGGTCACTCCGCTTTGACAGGCATTGCTATAGGTGTGCTTCTTGGAATGAAAGATCCTACAGTATCAATGGTCCTTTTTTCACTGCTACTCGGATTCACAATCATTACAGTCAAGATAAAAGGAAAATCTTCAGCGGATACAATCATCGGAGTTTTCTCGTCAACAGCAGTTTCACTCGGAATTGTACTGCTCAGCTCAACGGGAAACTTCGCCAGGTACCAGAAATATCTGGTCGGAGACATTCTGAGCATCAGGCCGAACGAAATATTAATGCTTCTCGTTTCGGGAGCAGCTCTCATTGTCATCTGGATTTTCTTTTACAACAGGATGCTGATAACAAACATGCATTCAGTGTTTGCAAAGAGCCGCGGAATAAAAACATTCGTCATGGAGCAGATATTTGCACTTCTCACCGCACTAATAGTAACAGTAAGCATCAGATGGACAGGACTTCTGGTAATAAACAGCCTTCTTGTTCTTCCCGCAGCCTCGTCAAGATTAGTAAGCAGAGGGACAAGAAAATACATAGGCCTTGCAATCCTGATTTCACTTGCAAGCGGAATATCAGGACTGTCTGTCTCCTATTACATCGGAAGTGCATCGGGTGCAACAATAGTTTTAGCGAACGCAGTGATTTTTGCTTTATGCTTCCTGCGGAACGTGATATACAGCTCCATGTCAAAAGGGACAAAATAAAATGGACAATACAAGAACCGTAATATTTGATCTGGACGGAACACTGCTCGATACTCTTACGGACCTGTACAACGCCTGCAACTTCGCATTGAAAAGCAACGGATACAGGGAGCGTACAAGAAATGAGATACGACAGTTTGTTGGAAACGGATTCTCAAAGCTGATCAAAAGGTCAATGTACCTTGGAAATGTTTCCGAAAAAAATATTGAAAATGAAATTTTTCTCTCACACCGGAACGAGGAAGAAAATTTCAGGAAAATTTTTTCTGATGCGAAAAGCTATTACGGTGTGCACAGCCAGGACAATACAAGGCTCTACGACGGGATAGAGGACATGCTCCGCGAACTCAAGGAGCGTGACATAAAAATGGGTGTGGTATCAAACAAGCCTGATGATGATGTAAAGAAACTTTGCGGAAAATATTTTTCATCGTACATTTCACTTGAAACTTCAGTGGGAGACAAATCAGCCCTGGGAATGAAGGGCTTCAAGCCGAAGCCTTCCCCTGATCCAGTTTTTGAAGTAATGGAAACCCTTGGCGCAAAAAAAGATTCCACCATCTACATAGGCGATTCCGATGTAGACATACAGACTGCACTTAACGCGGGAATCAGATGCATAAGCGTAACCTGGGGCTTCAGGGACGAAGATTTTCTTCGAGAACACGGAGCATCAGTTCTTATTTCTCGCCCGCAAGAATTACTGGGACATCTGGACGGCAAATAAATTTCACCTTCAGATTCATCATGCAAATTTCAGGTCTCTGACATCAGAACCTGAAACAAGGGGCACTCCAAAAATGTTCAGGAAATCCCCCCCTCCACGATTCCATGGGCCCAGGAATTTTTCAGATGAATAATTTCTTTGGGCGTCCACATTTTTTACAGGAAAACTATGAACGAAACCAGCACAACAAAAGACCAGTTCCTGACCGGCGAAATAGCAAAGGAACTTGATTTCTACAGAATCAGGGAAACAATTTCCCAGTACACAGCAAGCGAGGAAGGAAGGAATTTGATTCTGAAAAGGGAAGCCTCCTCCGACAAGGAAAGCGTTACACTGATGAAAAATTATTCCCGCCAGTGGACGACATATCTTAATGCACAGAAATCAAGCTGCGTTACACCATGGCCGGCTATAAAACATCTTTTTCCGGTCCTTGCAATACAGGGATCACAGCTGACACTTGAACAGATTTACGCCCTGGGACAGTTCTGCATCTCATGCAGCAAAGTGGGGGACGCAATAAAGCTTGCCTCCTACGATATTCCTGTTGAAGACCTTCTTAAGCTTGTACAGACCATTCCCCTGCTCACTGACGCGGAAAGAGAAATCTTTTCAATAATAACCGAGGAAGGAGATATACGTGACCTTCCTTCAATCAGGGCAATCCGGAGCAGGATCGTGAAACTTCACAGGGAAATTGAAAATTCCATAAGAAGCTATACATCCGACCCTGCCCTGGCAAGTGCTCTCCAGTCAACAGTCCCTGCTTACAGGCAGGACAGGGAACTTCTTGCAGTACGTTCAGACCACAGCAACGCCATAAAAGGCATAGTGCATGAGGTAAGTGCATCAGGACAGACAATCTATGTAGAACCCGAAGAAGTTGTACGAGCGAACAATGAGCTCATCCAGGCGGAAGCTGAACTCCAGAGCGAGATCAGAAAAATTCTTGTCACCCTTACAGAAAAGCTTGGCGAATACAGACATGACTTTGAGGAAGCCCACAAGGCAATGCTCATTCTCGACGTTACATTCGCTGCATCAAGATACCAGAAAGCCTGCAACGGAATATTTGCTGAGGACTGTGACCTTACGAGGGAACCGCCTGCAATTTTCGGTGCAAGGCATCCGCTTCTGGGAGAAAAGGCCGTTCCCGTGGACATACGCTTCGCTGACGGGAAAAGGGTTCTCATAATTACAGGCGCAAACACAGGCGGAAAGACTGTGACATTAAAAACAGTAGCCCTCTTTGCATTGCTAAACCAGGCAGCATTCCCGATTCCTGCGGAAGACGGAACAAGACTTCCCTTCTTCACATCAGTGTTCGCTGATATCGGAGACGAACAGTCCATTGACGAATCTTTGAGCACCTTCTCCTCCCACATGAAGAAGACCGCACAGATGATACTTAACGCAAACGATACCAGCCTTGTACTCCTTGATGAACTTGCAAGCGGCACTGACCCCCAGGAAGGCGGTGCAATAGCTATGTCCGTTCTTGACAACCTGATTGAAAAAAATTCATTCGTAATTGTTACAACCCATCACGGAATCCTCAAGAACTACGGTTACACGAATCCAAAGTGCATAAACGCCAGCGTAGAATTCAGCAGCGAAACCTTGAGCCCTACATACCATCTTGTAATGGGAGTACCAGGAGAAAGTCACGCAATTGATATAGCTCGCCGTTCAGGCCTTCCGGAATTCATTGTCGAGAAGGCAAGAAACTATATTTCAACACAGCAGTCAGACGTAAGCACCCTCATAAGAGGTCTCAGCCAGAAACACCTTGAACTTGATGAGATTCTCAGGAACGAAAAAATCAAGGAAATGCAGAACGTTGAAAAGGAACTCAGGCTCCACAGAAGAGAACTTTCCCTCAAGGAAAAGGAAGTTGAACTTCGCGAAGCCGAGCACAAGCAGAGCAGCATCTTCCTGAGGGAGACCCGCAAGAAACTTGAAAATCTTGTACGTGAACTCCGTGAAGGTGAAATCAACCGTGAAAAGACTCTCAGAGTTAAGAATTTCATTGCGGAGCTTACCGAAGACGTTGACCAGCAGGTCGTTGACATTGAGAACACCAAGTATGCTCTCGACGAAGAACAGGAGCAGCTGAAAAGAGAAGAACAGAACGCACAGAGAATACTTGACAACGGAATGAAATTCACAAGGGCAAAGGAACACAAAGGTTCTTCAAACAAGAAGACAAAGAAACGGCTTTCCAATACGGAAGCTCTTGCAACTGTACAGGCTTCCCAGTATTCAAATGCAAAGACAGAAAACCGCTCAAAGAAGGCGGAAAAGGTCAGGGAAATTCAGCTAAAGGCAGGAGTTGAAGTCTATGCAGGAAAGGCCCGCCGCAAAGGTACAATCGTACAGCAGAACAGGGACGGCTCATTCATCGTTCAGTTCGGTTCCATGAAAATGTCAGTACCAAAAAAACAGCTCATGCCAGTTCCTTCAGAAGACCTGCCTGCGAAGGCCGATTACATTGTTGAACGCAGCGACACGACTGTTGATACAGAAAACAGACCTGCATTTGAACTCCGTCTTCTCGGCATGCGCTACGAGGAGGCCATGAAGTCTCTGGAACGTCAGCTTGATCTCTGTCTCATGCACAACTTCAAGAACTTCAGCATTGTTCACGGAAAAGGCAACGGCATTCTGCAGCAGGGCGTCCACAGCTACCTATCCCATTATCCCGGAATAAAGGATTTCCACTTCGCACCGCCGGAAGAAGGTGGCAGCGGAAAGACTTATGTAGCATTGATTTGAAATACATTTTTCTGTATAATGTTTCTTCTGCAATGTGAATATTTTTGCATAAAACATTTGGCATCCCTAAAAAATGCAGTTTTCATAGATGCCTTTGAAAACGCAATATTTCGGGCCTTGTAATTTCAAGGATTAAAAACTCGCAGGCATCTCTGAAAATATTTTTCTAGGGGTGCCCTATTATTTTTATCAAAAAATAATTGATATTTTTTATTTCTAAACTTGACTATTTATGCATAAATATTCATAATTATTGTATAGAGCTTATACATAAAATAAACGGCGGACTGTGTTCTGCCTAAAATTTCATTTTTTTGGGGATTATTTTGAAAGAGCGACTTACCCGTCTTAAGACAGTACGAAAATTAATTAAGAATTACAGGATTGAAAGTCAGGAAGAACTTTTGGGGTATTTGCAGAAAGAAGGATTTGAAGTTACCCAGGCCACACTTTCAAGAGACCTTAAGCTGCTTAAAGTTGGTAAAGTCAGTGACGGTCATGCCGGTTATGTCTACACAATGCCGGACGATGATGAGCGCAGGGAAAGTGAACAGATTTATATCCAGGACTTCCTGCGCGGATATGTCAGCATAGACTTCAACGGTAATATTGTTGTAATCAAAACCTTCGGCGGTCATGCGGATGCAGTTTCCAATGCACTTGACTGCCTGAACCTTGATGAAATTCTCGGAACAATTGCAGGAGACAACTGTATCTTTGCATGTCTAAAGGCAGGCGTAACAGGAGAACAGTTCATCAAGTCACTCAAGGCACGAATTCCGGAACTCGAAGAAGAATAAACAGTTTTATGAAACGAAAAGGATTCCCAGCATCAACCGGTAATCCTTTTTTATTTGACCAGAGCACCTTAAAATCATTGGAACCTGCAACAATCACCATTCTTGCAGGGCACCCTGAAAATTCGGCAGGAATCCGTTTTAACATAAGGTATGAACTTATTTTTCCTGAAAAGGGTCTGCATCCCCGGAAAGATTATACTCCTGTCCGCTGAAAATATATTTCCCCGAAAAGATTGCAGTCCTTGCTCTGAACTTCAAGGATTTTCCGTCCCACAAAGCTTCTCCCTCCTCATATTCACCCGCAGTTGACCTGCTGTCTTTCACCATTGAAACAGAATTTCCGCTTAAGGACGCAGTATAATATTCAACATCAAATTTTACGGGCCTCCTTGAAAGAACTTCATCAAGAGATTCATTCTTAATTTTCTTCTGCACACCAAGAATCTTCTTAGCGGAGTCCCTGAACATGACAAGAACAATGCTTCCGTTTTTATCAGCAAGCACATACCCCGGGAAGTACGGAATATTCTTGACCATGACAGCGCCTCTTTCAGGTTCACCGTCAGGTCCCAGCTGCACAGCAAATTCAGGCATACCGATCTGGGCAAAATAATCCTGATAGCTGTTCTGCACTCGTGAATCCAGATACGAAACAAGCTTATTGTCATCAAAATCTTCTATGATTTTCTTATAGTACTTGAGCCTCACGTCAAGAAGATCGATTATATTGTTATAGGACCATTCGCTGCAGTAAGCAAGTTCAGTAAAATTATCGGCATTCGTGTTTATCAGTTCGGAACCGAAAGAAGTCATCTGCCTTATCTTAGGAAAATTCAGCCGGTCAAGGAAAGTTACTTTCGTTATCAGGGAAACAATTCCGTAGCCCCAGCGGGAAAGTTCAGCATTATTGCTTATGTCCCTATGATTTTTTATTGCAGCCTTAAGTTCTTCCTTATAAAACTGATTTTCATCAACGGCCCTCTGAACCCTCGACCTTTCCCGGACTGTATATTCCCTTCCGCTTTCAAGAATAAGTTCACTGTCTGAAACTTTCTGATAAATCGGCTGGGTAAAGACATGCATTGTCTTGAACACATCAGGAGAAACCAAGCCCATGGATTTTTCTGTACCGGAATCCATACCTGTTCCCATAAAAATTTTGTAGCGGTTATTCATTGCAAGAGGATTCATTAATGTCTGCTGACTTCTGCCTTCAATTTCAATCTGATAAAACTTATCCGTAGCTTCACCTGAAATTGCAAAAAGAGCATGATGCTTGCCCCCGAACATATCCTTCACAAGGTCAGCAAAATCCGGAGAATACATTGAAACGTCAAGCTCCCCTGTTTCAGCGGTAATGAAAAAATGCCTTGAAGTTCCGTCAAAACCCGGATTGTAGCGGTCAAGATAAGTCCACTTCTCTACGGCATGAAGACCGCAGGAATAACTTTCATTCCCCCTGCTTACAGTAAACTTATATTTGTCTTCACTTGTAAGAGAAACTCTTTCCAACTTACAGGAATAACCGTCCAGTGTCCTGTTATTTTTTATTATATACCCTCTGTACTCATAAAGATTGGGCTCCCCTGTTTCACTTTCAGAAGAATCAAGATAAGCTGATTCATCAAGATAAAACTTTGATTCAACAAATTCCCACTCAGAGTCATTAAGCATTTTATGCCAGTAGCCTGTCCTTCCTTCAGAATCAGTTCCGCAGACCTTCATTTCACGGGACTCATTTCCCTTACCTGTCTGCGCAATGGAAATCATTTTGGTAAGCCGCTCCCCTTCCTTCAATGGAATCTTCGGGTGCTCCTTCCATCCTTCAGCAGGCAGAGCCCACGGAGAATAATTTGACAGATATTCAGAACCTCTGTACTTCTGCTCAACCTTGTCATAGGTGTACTGGAAAAACATAGGGTCGCAGCCCATAGTGTCAAAGTCAATGAGACGGGTATACATGCTGCCCTTGTTTCCTATGAGAAATATGGTGTCCCCGGAAACGCTAATATTCTCTGCAATGAAGCTGCCGTCAAGGGGGCCCTGTATTCTTCTGCTGAAATCCTGCTGCAATCCGCTGTCAGTAAACAGGATATGCCGGCCGTCGGCTGAAAGAAAATATATTGTCTCAAGCCCCATGGTCCCGTAATGATGCTGGTTTCCGTAGATATCCTCATACCAGAGAATCTCACCTCTTCTGGCTCCCATGCTCCATCCGCGCTTATCAAGAACAAGATCATTCTGCACAAGAAAACCGTCCTTCGGGAACCCGAAAAGCTTGTACCAGTAAAAAGCCTTTGCAGTTCCGCCTTTATGCACGTAGCACAGATACAGCACTCCCTGGTCATCAAATGCATAAAGACTGTCACCGTCAGCACATATTTCCCTTACAGCCTTAGGGGAAACAAATTTATCTTTGCGGTTCCTGGAAAACGGAAGTCCTGTCTTCATGAACAGCTTCCAGTCATTCTCACCGGACTTCTTTGCATATATCCTTCCGTCAACGAGAGCAAATTCATAATACCTGCAGTAACTCTGGGTCATTGTACGGATTTCAATATGCTCAGGAAGAAAACCGTTTACATCCTGCACGGCACTCAGATCCCTTAAAACTTCAGGAACAGATTCAGAAGACCTGTTTTCCCTGGCAAAAGAGGAGGTCATCACAAAAAGCATTGTCACAAAAACCTCGGCAAAATGTTTCATAAAATTAAGATTCAGTTCCATAAATTTCTCCCGTACATATTATACCAGGTAAAAGATAAATTACAATTCTCTGCCGAATTATAACAGCATGCCCAAATAAAAATAAATCCTGAAACCCGCTCATTCCTGTACGAATCCTTAGTCCAACATACTTCAGCCTTCCGGGAAAATATAATCAGCCTGCAAAAACAAGAAATCTGATTCAGCAGGAGCCTGTATTTTTTTGCAAAATCATAAACATTTACGCAAAATTATAGAAAAAGATTATTCTTTTTGATATATTAAAGTTACCTCAAAAAAAATAGCAATTTTAGGGGTAACTTTAAAAGCACGATGTTTTAGGCCTTGTAATTTCAGGGATTAAAACTCACAGGCATCTCCGAAAAAGTATTTTCCAGAGATGCCCTCAAATGGGATTATAGAGTCTTTCTCTATCAGTTTTTAAGAAGGGGCATAAAAAATGAATGAAATTTCATGGAACAATCTTGACAAGCTTGAAAGCTACAAAAAGCTTCTGTCTCTCAAGGGAAGCGTAAGCGTTGCAGAGGAACTTGCATCTGACAAGGGAGCTTCACGTGTTGCAGCATATTCGATTCCGATGGCCGCAGGTTTGACATACAACTACGCTGCAAAACAGGTAAACGACCAGATTCTGAGCGTTTTTGACGACTTAGTAAAAGAACACCAGCTTCTTGAAAAGTTTGAAGCTCTCTACAACGGTGACGTCATCAACACCGGAGAAAAGAGAATGGTTCTCCACCAGCTTCTGCGCGGACAGCTCGGAAAGGATGTTGTAGCGGACGGTATAAACAAAAGAGAATTCTACATCAACGAGCAGAACAAGATTGCTGATTTTGCAAACAAAGTTCACAGCGGTGAAATCTTAAACGAAAAGGGTGAAAAATTCACAACGGTTTGCCAGATCGGTATCGGAGGATCCGATCTCGGACCACGTGCAATCTACCTGGCACTTGAAAACTGGGCAAAGGCAAACAACACTTTCAAGATGGAAGCAAAGTTCATCTCCAACGTTGACCCTGATGATGCTGCATCTGTTTGCTCTTCAATTGATATTTCAAAGACACTCTTCGTACTCGTTTCAAAATCGGGAACGACGCTTGAAACTCTTACAAACGAATCATTCGTAAAAGATTTCATCAAGAATGCAGGCTGCGACCCGGCAAAGCACATGATTGCCGTTACATCAGAAACTTCACCGCTTGCAAAGAGCCCGGACTACCTTGCAGCATTCTTCATGGATGACTACATCGGAGGACGTTACTCTTCATCATCAGGTGTAGGAGGAGCTATTCTTTCACTTGCATTCGGACCAAAAGTTTTTGCAGACTTCCTCAAAGGTGCCGCAGACCAGGACGAAACCGCAAAGAACGCAGACATCCGCAAGAACCCTTCACTCATGGACGCTCTCATCGGTATGTATGAACGCAACGTACAAGGATACCCTGCAACAGCAGTTCTTCCATACTCACAGGCACTCAGCCGCTTCCCTGCTCACCTTCAGCAGCTCGACATGGAGTCAAACGGAAAGAGCGTTAACCGCTTCGGCGAAAAGATTGACTATGTTACAGGACCTGTAATCTTCGGTGAACCCGGAACAAACGGCCAGCACTCATTCTATCAGCTTCTCCACCAGGGAACAGACGTTACACCTCTCCAGTTCATTGCATACCGCAGCAACCAGACAGGAAAGGACGTAGTTATCCAGGACTCTACAAGCCAGGTAAAACTTTGTGCAAATGTCGTAGCACAGATTGTTGCTTTCGCCTGCGGAAAGGATGATGAAAATCCAAACAAATTCTTTGCAGGAGAACGTCCTTCAAGCCTCATTTTCGGAGACCAGGTAACGCCGGAATCAGTCGGTGCTCTCCTTGCTCACTATGAAAACAAGATAATGTTCCAGGGATTCCTGTGGAACGTGAACAGCTTCGACCAGGAAGGCGTTCAGCTCGGCAAGACTTTGGCAAAGACAGTTCTTTCAGGAAAAATGGAAGGGGCACTCAAAGCCTACGCTGATCTGCTTATCAAATAACCATGAAAATATAACAGGGCATCTCTTTCACAACTGTCAGTGATGTCACATTACATCAGGCACCGGAGCATCGTTGAATCGCATGAGAGTTCCCGAAGATTTCAATTCTTAGCGGTCCCCATGACAACACTCCGGTGCCCGTTCATATAAAAAAGGGAGAACAATTTTCATTACAAGGGAACCTCTAAGGACTGCAGATTTTATTTTTTATTTTTTTTACAGATGACTTTGGGAATGTGTTGTTTTTATGACTTATAATTTCAAGGACAAAAAATTCGCGGGCATCTCAAAGAGGTGTTTTCCAGAGATACCCTAATCAAAGAACAAAAACGGCCGCTCCGTTCAAATCTACGGAGCCGTAAGTTCTCAAAACAATTTCACCAGACTTTATTTATCCTGCAAGCCGAAAAGCCTGATACAGTTTTCATCCACAGTACTGCAAAGAGACTCAACAGAACTATTTCTTGCATTAGCAATAAACTCATAGGTATGCCTTACATTACACGGATTATTTTCCTTTCCGCGAAGAGGAACCGGTGAAAGATAAGGGGAGTCCGTTTCCAAAAGAATTCTGTCGGAAGGAACATAACGAAGCAGTTCATTCATTTCATCAGCCTTCGATTTCTTGGTATAAGTGACACTTCCACTGAAACTTACATACCATCCAAGTTCAACAAATTCCTTCACCTTATCAGCATCGTAGGAACAGCAGTGAAGTATACCCTTATTCCAGCCTACATTCCTGACAACATCAATGGTATCTTCAAAGCCATCCCTGCTGTGCATAACAAAAGGCAGATCCATCTCGCGCGCAAGTTCCAGCTGCATGGCAAACAGTTCCTTCTCGCCCTCATACATTCCCCTGCCAAAGTCGCTCTCACATCTTCCGTCCGTTCCCGAGGGATTCCTGTGATGATCTATTCCGCCTTCACCTATGGCACAAACCTTCTGCGAATATTTCTCCTCAAATTCTTTTATGGAAGTTCTGAGGATTTTCATCTGACTGAACCTGTTCTCAATGGAATCAACATCAGGCCAGATTCCTGCACTGTAATGAAGAAAACTTTCCGCCCTGGATTTAAGTTCCGCATCCTCAATTAAGTCCAGGCAGCTCCGGATGCTTTCATAGCGGGAAACAAGATCATCACTCCTTGTCCCAATATCAAGACCAAAAAAAACATTGTCCCGTGCCATCTGCTCCAGAATCTTTTTTCCTGCACCGGCACCGCCCCGTTCTACTAAATAATGAAAATGAAAATGTGTATCTGAAAACATGGAAGCATTTTACAGAATTCTCCGGAAAATTTAAATATTTTTCAAAAAAATCTGCTAGAAATATTGACTATTACTTAAATTCTTTGTACTATTCGTTTAGATTAATTTAAACTTCATAGTTTTCCTTTCTACGAAACTTTTCACGAAAATATAAATTAAGATAAATGCAAAATTCAAAAAAAAATGATAAAATTAATATTTTTTTGATATATTTTCCACCTTCTGCGATTTAACATAAACATTATAGACATACACAAAGATTTATAAAGGAATCGCTTTTAGGAGGATGTATGAAAAAAATGTTTAAAGTTGGAGCAGCGGCTGTAATCGCAGCTACATGCGCTCTCTCAGCTTGTTCAAAGAAGGATGAAAAAGCAGCCGCATCAAAGCCTGCAGAACAGGGCAAAGTTCTCAACATTTACTGCTGGAACGAAGAATTCCAGAACCGCATGAGAGATTTCTACCCGGGATACGTTCAGAACAAGGACGGTACAGGCAGCATCGGTGATGTAAAAGTTGTATGGACAATTACACCATCTACAGACAACGCTTACCAGAACAAGCTTGATGAAGTTCTTTACGGACAGAAGACTGCAAAGCAGGATGAAAAGATTGACCTTTTCCTCGTTGAAGCAGACTATGCTCTCAAGTATACAGAACCTTCTTATACACTCGATGTAATCAAGGATGTTGGTCTCACAGAAGCTGACCTTTCAGCTCAGTACCAGTATACAAAGGACATCATGACAAACTCAAAGGGAGCACTCAAGGGTGTTTCTTGGCAGGCATGTCCGGGTGGATTTATCTACAACCGTTCACGCATCAAGGCTGTTATCGGAACAGACGAACCTGACGAAGTTCAGAAGTACCTCTCAGACTGGGCAAAGTTTGATGAAGTTGCAGCTCAGGCAAAGACAAAAGGATACAAGATGCTCTCAGGTTATGATGATGCATTCCGCGTATTCTCTGACAACATGAAGTCCCCATGGGTAGTTGACGGAAAAATCAACATCGATGATCAGATTCGTGCTTGGATTAAGCAGACAAAGGATTATTCAGATAACGGATTCAACAACCGTGCAGGTCTCTGGTCAGCAGAAAGCTGGGCAGGTGCTAAGTCAACAGGTGATGTAATCGGTTACTTCGGACCTGCTTGGTTCTTGGACTTCTCTCTTGCACCACAGGTAAAGGATGATTCAGACGGTCCGAACGAACTCGGAAACGGAACATACGGTGACTGGGCATTCTGTAAGGGTCCACAGGGCTTCTCTTGGGGTGGAACCTGGATTTGTGCAGCAGAAGGTTCTGACAACCTTGAACTCGTAAAGGACATCATGCTTAAGCTTACTTGCGATTCAGAAATCATGACACAGATTGCAAAGGTAGCAAACGACTTCGCCAACAACGAAAAGGCTATGGAAGTAGTTGCAAACAGTGACTATGCAAACCCATTCCTCGGAGGACAGAACCACATCAAGTTCTTCCTCGATTCAGCAAAGTCAATCAGCAAGACAAACATTTCAAAGTATGACCAGGGTATGAGCGAAAAAATCCAGGCAGCTATGAAAGATTACTTCGACGGTAAAGTAGACGAAGCAACAGCATGGGAAAACTTCTACAAGTCAATTGAAGAAAAGTACCCGGCACTCCAGAGATAGTTTATCATCAGAAAAACACGGTACCATAAGGCTTAGTGCATCAGGTACTGTGCTGCTCTGAAGCAATTTACAATAGCAGGTTAATATATTTCATGGACCTGCTATTTTTTTTAACCCATTTTGCGAGGTTCCCATGGCAGATCCAGAAAAGAAGAAGAAAAGACGCAGCGTTCAATATGACAACTGGGGATATTTCTTCATTGCACCATTCTTTATTATTTACATTATTTTCTCTCTCATTCCACTTTTCTCAACGTTTTTTAACAGTTTCTTTGAAAATTACAGAGACGGTCTTGATATTATCGGACCGAACTTTATTGGAATAAAAAATTACATAAAGGTTTTCCAGAGTGATATCCTTAAGTACACAGGAAACACACTCATCATGTGGGTTATGGGATTCCTTCCGCAGATCCTTTTCTCACTTCTCCTTTCAGTTTGGTTTACAAACACAGAACTCAGGCTTAAGTTCCAGCAGTTCTTCAAGACTGTAATCTATATGCCAAACCTTATCATGGCATCCGCATTTGCTATGCTCTTCTTTACTTTGTTCTCGGATGCAGGTCCAATAAACAGTCTTCTCATGAATCTTCACCTCATTGATGAAGGTGTACCTATAAGATTCCTTTCTTACACAAGCTGGACACGTGTCCTGGTTGCCCTCATGAACTTCATCATGTGGTACGGCAACACAACGATTCTTCTTATGGCAGGCATCATGGGCATTGATGACAGCCTCTTTGAAGCTGCACGCATTGACGGAGCATCTCCAATTCAGGTCTTCTTCAAGGTTACTCTTCCACTTCTCATGCCTATCTTCGTATACGTATTGATTACAAGCCTTATCGGCGGTATCCAGATGTTCGATGTTCCAAACATTCTTACAGCATCAGCAGGTTCTCCAAACCGTACAACAATGACAATCATCATGTACCTGAACAATCACCTTGCAAGCAAAAACTACGGTATGGCAGGTGCTGTTTCAGTTCTTACATTTGCAGTTACAGCAGTTCTGAGTGCATTTGTTTACAGATCAACAATGTCAAAATATAGAGCAAAGGAGCACAGATAATGGCTAAATCAGAATACAAAAGCAACCGTGCAGTTCTTAATGTAAGACGCACAATCTGTTATATTATTTTAATTTTATTAGCAATATTGTCACTGTTCCCGTTCTATGTATTGCTTATCAACTCTTCAAGATCTCATACACAGATTTCAGCAGGATTTTCTGTTCTTCCTAGAAGGTATTTTCTCAAGAATATAAACAGTCTTATTTCAAACGGTAACATCCCAATTTTCCGTGCTCTCTTTAACTCCATCTATGTTTCATTCATGAGTGCCGTACTTTCCACATACTTCTCTACAATGACAGCTTACGGTGTATACATGTACAAGTTTCGGGGAAGAAATTTCGCTTTCAAGTTCATTCTTGCAGTCATGATGGTTCCTGCTCAGGTTTCAACACTTGGTTTCATCAAACTCATCACAAAGATTGGACTTATGGATACTCTCCCGGCTCTTTACATTCCAGCAATTGCTGCACCAGTAGTTTTCTTCTACCTATACCAGGCAATGGAATCAACACTTCCGTTCTCTATTGTAGAAGCTGCCCGTGTAGACGGATGCAATGAATTCAGAACTTTCAACACAATTGTGCTTCCTCTTATGAAGCCGTCAATTGCTGTTCAGGCAATCTTCTCTTTCGTAACATCATGGAACAACTACTTCACACCTGCACTTGTTATCAGCAAGGCAAAGAACAAGACAATCCCTATTCTCATTGCCCAGCTCAGAAGTGCAGACTATTCAAAATTCGATATGGGTCAGGTTTATATGCAGATTTGTATCGCAATCGTCCCGCTGCTCATCGTATATCTGTTCATCTCAAGAAACATCATCGGTGGTGTTACAGCTGGCGGCGTAAAAGAATAAGTCCTTCGGAACTTTCTGCACCAATGCAGTAAAATTCAGCCGTTTCCTTTTATTACCTTTTTCTTTAAGGAAACGGATATATTCCTCCGACTGTCTTTCACTACGAAGGACAGTCTTTTTTTATTCACAGAAAAAAAAATCAACAAATTAATTTAAAATAATAAAACCTTGCGGTACAAAATACCGCAAGGCAATGCCGAGCACCAGACTTGAACTGGCACAGCTATTACTAGCCGAGGGATTTTAAGTCCCTTGTGTCTACCAATTCCACCAGCTCGGCGCTGATAAAATTAATGATATCATAAAACAGTTATTTAATCAATAGCTACAAACCCTTTAAACATTATAAAACAAAGGTTTTTAACCATTTTTAATTGTCTTTCCTGAAATAAAATTGTTCCCAGTCCACAACAAAAGTCTTAGGAAATTCTTCTGACAGATCCACAGAATTTCCATATTCACTGTCAACTTCAGGAAAAACCAGATCAGAATTTGAAAGGTAATAACAATAATCAATTCCTTCTACCTGTCCTGAATAAACTCCGTTTTCAAAGACAGCAAGACGGTTGGCAACATAAGATGACTTATTCTTCTGAAGGGAACTTGAATAAAGAGTCAAACCGTTTACCCTGCCCACATATCTGACACACAGAAGCGGATTTTCCTTTGGCCAGTATTTTTCGTTTGCAGAATAAAGTGTCTCCTTTATTTCGGAAACATTGCAGGCATTTTCAAAAAATTCTTCATCAGAACTTGTTTCAAAAAGAAAGCTTTCTTCCCCGTACATCATGGAACAGTTTCTTCCGGCTTCAGAATATTCCCTTACACTCATATAAAGAATTACACCTCGCCTTGTATACTTAAAATATCCAGAAATTTTATTCATATATTCATCGAGACAAGAAAAACCATAATGAACACCATTTGACTGGGCCCTGACTGTAAATTCTGATTTCAAATCAAAGGGATATATATATTTTTTAATTCTTACATTCCTGTAATCGCTGCCGCCGTCCAAAACCGAAAGCTCCGTAACAATTGTCCCGTTAAGATTATTTCCGCCGTACCAGAACTCCGCGGAAGAATATTTCTTCTCCCACCTCTCATCCGGTTCCTGCGCAAAAAGACCCTGTCCTGCAACGCTTACAGAAAACAGCACCAGCATAAAATATTTAAATACTTTTCTCAGTTTCATGGATTCTTACTTCACGTGAGAAAAAAGGTCCGCCATCTTGTTACGCCATTCAGGCTTAGACTCTTTTTCCTCCCAGTCAATAATTTTTTTAATTGTAAAATGCTTCATGTCATGAACATTAGGGAAATAAAGAACCCCGAAACGTCCCTGACCGATATATGTAATCTTTTCTCCCGAAGAAATTTTTTCTTCGTCCCCAAGAATTTCCAGGGCACAGTCAAAATGAATGGGTCCCTTACCGCTTCTGTCCATTATTGCCTGGGACATATCAACTATAGGCTGTCCGCAATGTAGACATTCAGGCCTGTTGCTTGCCTTAAACTCACGGATTGCCTCCTCGGATGCCTTATTGTCGAAGCGATCAGAATGCTGAGAAAACCTTACCCTTCCGCTGTGCTTCTGGTCCTGACGAGAAGCACCTGAATTTTTGCTGCCATTTGTATTTGTACTTCCGTTACTGTTTTTCCAGTTAGAATTATGTCTCTTAGAATGTCTGTCTCTATTATTCATAAGCACCATTTTACTTGAAAAAAATGAATTTTACTAGTAGCAAAGAAAGAATACTATAGGAATATGGCTTCGGCAACCCCTGAAGACGATACCCGGTCCTCAAGAATCTGGCGTGTCATTACAAGAGCAATGTGCTCAATGGCATTGTCAATGTAACTTTCATCCTGAATTTTTCTTTTAATCTCTTCAAGACGCTGTTCAGACGATACATCATTTTTTTTACTTTTAATTACTGGCATTCTGCATTACTCCATGTACTAGGCACTATTCAGAAAAAGCGCCTTTTATATGGTGCACCGGCTCCAGCCCCGGAACATCAATAGCAAGGACATCAAATCTTATAACCTTACAATTATATTGTCGATGATTTTGCAAATAAAATTTAGCGGTTTTGATTATTTTTTGCTGCTTGGAATAACTAAGTTCATGGGCCAGAAGGTCTATTGATCCATGGGGAAGAGCTTTCACTTCAACAAAAACCAGCAGATCATCTTTCTCGACGATTATGTCTATTTCACCCATTCTGCCGTAGCGGAAATTTCTGTCAACGACTGTAAACCCTAATTTTTTTAAATATTCACAGGCCCTTTCTTCTCCTCCCCTGCCTGTAACAACGGATGAAGCTTTAATGATTTAGAGTTCCTCCAGTTCTTCAAGGTCTTCGGCATCCAAAAAATTCTGCTGCTCAGAAAAACTTTCAAGAAGCTTATCCAGTTCATCTCCCTGAATTTTTGCACCTTCTGTAAGCAGGTACGGAATATTCCACCTCCGTATTGCCATCAGATGATAACGTTTTACAGGTCTTTTCGGTGCGAGGAACATATTTTCTCCGTCATCAAAAAATACCGCTTCAGAGAAAAAATCTCCTTCAGCAATATCCTTGCATTCCACTTTCACTACGGCACTCATTTTAAACTCCCTCAATTAATTCATATTAACTATATAAATGATGTCCTAATTGAAGTATAGCACATAATTTTTTTTTGTCGATGATTTTCGGAGCATTTTTTAAAATTATTTAAAGGGAATCCTTAAAAATTGCAATCTTTAGAAATAACTTTGAAAGCACAGTGCATGGATCCTTGTACTTTCAAGAATCTAAGCTCACAGGCATATCCATTTACTAAGATGTCCTAAATATTTATTCAGAAAACTCATAAAACAATTCAATTGAAGCATAAATTTGGAAACAAAAAAAGCGGACCCCAAAAAGGAATCCGCCTTCCATTTGATTATCTTAAAGAACTAACCAAATTATTTCTTTGAAGCAGCCTTGATTTCAGCCTTCAAAGCAGCTTCGGCCTTGTCAGCTTCCTTGTTTGCTTCGCGGTTAGCAGCAACGCGTGCCTGAGCCTTAGGTCCAATAAGTTCCTTAATCTTAGCAGCCTTACCAATCTTATCGCGTACGTAGTAAATCTTTGCACGGCGTACTTTACCAGGGCGAACGATTTCCACCTTCATAACACGTGGGCTGTGAAGTGGGAATACACGTTCAACTCCTACACCGTAGCTGATCTTGCGTACTGTAAATGTCTTACCGATACCAGAGTTCTTGAAACAAAGAACGAGTCCTTCAAAAACCTGGATACGCTTTGTCTTACCTTCGATAATCTCAAAGTGTACCTTAACTGTATCACCAACTCTGAATGTTTCAGCGTTAGCTTTCTTCTGCTGTTCTTCAATAGTTCTAATAAGATCCATCTTGTTACTCCATTTTAGCGAGGTCATCTTCACTCTTTGCAAAATCATTCCGGCTTTCAGACTTGGCATCCTTCCGCCCGACTTTTTTCTGCATTGAATGTAACTTCCTGCGTTGCTTGCGGTCATTCTTGTAATCAACATGCTCCGCAAGTTCTTCGATCATTTTTTCTGCTTCCCGGGAAAGAGTACCGGTCATTCTGCCCTTGACTATCAGATCAGGTCTGTTCATCAAAGTTTTCTGAAGGCTCTTCCTAAGCCGCCACTTCCGGATTTCTTCGTGGTTACCCCCCATAAGAACCTGGGGAACTTCCATGCCCTTGTATACTCTTGGCCTAGTATACTGGGGATATTCCAAAAGGTTGTCATTAAAACTTTCCTCGCTAAGAGATTCCGATGTTATGACATCATCCACCAGACGGTAAACACTGTCTATAATAACCGTAGCCGCAAGCTCTCCGCTGGACATTACGTAATCTCCAATGGAAATCTCCTCGTCAACGTAGGAATCAATTATTCTCTGGTCAATACCTTCGTACCTTCCGCAAATGAATACAAGCTCGTCATAATGACTAAGGGATTGTGCTTTTGCCTGTGTAAAAGGCTTTCCTCCAGGACTCACGTAAATGACGTGCTTCTTGTAGGCCTCCACACTGTCCAAAGCCTTCCCCAGGGGTTCCGCCATAAGCAGCTGCCCGGCTCCCCCGCCATAGGTTGCGTCGTCACAGGTTTTGTGTTTATCAAAGGCAAAGTCCCTGATATTCACTAAATCGTAAGCAATAATTTCCCTTTCGACAGCCTTTGCCATGATCGAAGTCTCAAAAAAGGCTCTCGGAATTTCAGGAAATAAGGTCAGCACAGTAAATTTCACAGGAATTACTCCAGAATCCAGAGGTGCATCAGCTGCATCTTCTTGTCCTTGACGTCAACTTTACCGATGAACTGATCCTTGAAAGGAACATAAACGGTACGCGGTTTTCCGCTCTTTGTAAGTTTTACGCCGTCGGCAAGCAAAGTACAACTCTCGGACAGCAAAATCTCAACGAGATAACCTGATCCGCCTTCCATTACGTTTGTGACTGTCCCGACTACGTGTTCCGTATCCGGTGCGGTCTTTTCCGCCGTTTCCTCTTTGTACCATATTGAACATCCCTTAAGATCTTCAACATACCATTCACCCTTCTGCAACTGGTGAGCGTACTTTCTTGGAACTACGATCTGCCACTTGTTGAACTTTGCAGCTTCTTCAGGTGTATTTATTCCAAGTATCTTCATGTACAGAGTATTGGCCGCTTCCTTAACGTATTCTATTCTGCATACCTTGGAAACATTGCCGTCTGTAAAAGTAACTTCGTCCATACGTGCAAAATGCTCATACTCGCCGGAAGTACTTTCCACTTTAAATTCGCCCGTAACTCCATGAGATCCACGGACAATTCCTACAACAAATTGTTCTACCATCAGTCAAGAATTTCCAGACTATAGCGCTTTCCGTCCTTATTGGAACTTGCACTCAATACTGTACGCAATGCCTTGGCAATACGTCCGTACTTACCAATAACCTTGCCAATATCGCCCTGGGCTACGCTCAACTGTAAAACAGGTCCGCGTTCACCTTCAGTTTCAGTTACAGAGACTGCATTAGGATCATCGACCAATGATTTTGCAATGTATTCAATCAGGTCTTTTTCCATTTGTTATCCCCGTAAAGTTACTTTGTGATTTTTTCGCCTTTTACTGACAAACCTGACTTGTGGAGCAGCTTCTTTACGATTTCAGTAGGCTGTGCACCAACACCGAGCCAGTACTGAGCACGTTCTGCGTTGAGAACTACCTGCTGATCCTCTGCTGCGATTGGATGATAGTGACCGATTTCTTCAATAGCTACACCGTCACGAGGGCTGCGACTATCCTGAATTACGATACGATAGTCTGGGCGCTTCTTTGTACCAAACTTCTTAAGTCTGATTTTTACCACTTGAGTTGCCTCCAAAAAATTATTTGCTGAAACTACTTATAAGCCAAAGACTTACAAATTTTCAACAACTTATACACAATACAGTGTGAGCGGTATTTTATCCTAATAATCGCATTTAGTCAATATAAATTAAGAATTTAGAAAAGCGGTTTTTTCTTGCGGAAGCAGTCCAAAATACTAAACTCAAATCAAATTAAGCTTAAAAGAATTATGGAGCATAAAATTGAAATCAATTCAAATCGCTTTATAATCAAATTTAACAACTACTACATTCAGGAGAGAACCATGAAAGTACAGAAACTTATTTCATCCCTATGCTCTTTTGCAGTCATTGCTGCAGCTTCCCTTATTTTTACCGGCTGCGGCGGAAAAGGAAAAGCAATTTCAACTGTAAAGGCCGGAGTGCTGTCAGGTGAAAGCGAAACAATTGAAACTGTTGCAACCAAATCAATGACAAACCTGGAATGGGACTGCTTTGTGGAAAACGGGAAAACCTTTGTAAGCCTCACAGGAAAATATGACGGAACACCTTTCTGTGAAGACTCGTCAATGACTACAGCAATCTATTTTTCTGTAAGCATAAATACCGGTATCTTTGAAGTGGAGAAAGGTTCAAAAACTGATTCGTCAAACAAAATAACAGTACTCTCAGCACAGGAGGCAGGACTTTTTGTTACGGACCTGTACAACATTTACAGGGGAGAATATCTTCTTACTCCCCAGATTCTGTTAGGAGACCTTGTTGACAAGTTCATTGAAGCCTGCGACAACTTTGATGAGGACAAGGCAGAATCTCTTGCGGTACAGATTTACGGTGCACTTGAAAACCGCTCAAACGAATTTCCGCAAGACTTTATAAATGCAGTAACGGAAAAACTGGAAACAGGTCTTGAATATGCAAACGGAAACTGGTATTACGACTAAAAATATCAGAACCAGCTAGAAACGGGCCCCGGATATTAACATACCATAACCTAACCTTTACACAGCCCCGATTTTTTTATAAACTCTTTGTTATGAAAGAAATAAGAAAAATTGTATCGGGACTGGTGTTCCTTTTTGCACTCAGCTTTGCTTCCCATGCCCAGGTTTATTCAAGCGAAAACTACGGAAATCTTGTAGACCTTGCCAGGAACTATGAAAGTTCCGGTGAATATTTCTATGCCTATGCAACTTATTATGACGCCCTTGCATCCGAATCCGATGACCATGACGAAGCCTTACAGGGTTTTGAAAATTTACAGAAACGTTTTGCAAAGGGCTTCCCGGGAATGAAGGCAAAATATAATTCCCAGACCCTTCACGATGAATATCTTGAGCTCATCAGGAACGCAGACAAATACTGGACGGAATTCTATCCTCAGGCAAACACTCTTGCATTCATAATAAGGAAAGAAAATACCGTCTACGGAAACGGGACAAAAGATTACACACTGAGAGTAAAAGTCAACTCACGGAGCAGAAAATATCATGAGCTCATGGAAAGTGTAGAACGGGGGCTGCAAAAGTCATGGAAATCCAGCTGGAATGATATTCCCAAAAACTGGCCTGCAGAATCTCTTGAATACGATGCAGATTCCTATTCAAAATACGGAGTGGCTTCATATAACAGGATTTCAAAAATCAATTCCACAAAAAACTATGACAGCAGGACAAAGAGAACGACAAGCGTATTCGGAAACGTTGAATACGATTCAAAGTATACGGCCTCATGGATTGCGACAGAAGGTTTCAGAACCTATTCCCGCACCAGCAACTTCAATGCAAGCGAAGAAATGTTCAACTCCCACTGGAGCGACTCCCCCTACACTTCACCCTATGAAAGCGAAGGTCTACTTAAGGAAAATTCCTACACAACAAACGGTGACGAAGATTTTCTTCTTACTGAA
The DNA here is from genome assembly GCA_045642665.1 of Treponema sp. Classification (GTDB taxonomy): domain Bacteria; phylum Spirochaetota; class Spirochaetia; order Treponematales; family Treponemataceae; genus Treponema_D. Next base: position 29,479 of record JAZUJH010000011.1, on the reverse strand, counting down.
ATTGAATTCAATATCGTCGACAAAAACGGAACGGTGCTTATCCCGAACCAAAGCCGATTCATGCTCGGAACAAACAAGAGCATCCTCCTGAAGAACGTGGTTCCTGCCACTGCAAAAATTCTTGACACAGGAAATTTCAGGATACAGATTACAAAAATGTATATGTCATACGGAAAGCCAAATTCCGCGGACATACAGATTTCTTCTTCAGAAGTCGTAAACACAAACGGGACAAAATATACATCCTACAGCAACTATCCGCTGAACAGAAGCTTCGTTAATTCCCTTAGCAGAATTACATACACAAATCCAAGGACAATCATTTTTACAGCAAACACGGACATTCCTAATTCAGGCTCAAGTTTCTATGAAACCGAGGCTCCTTATTACAAATACAGAAAACACAAGGCCATACCAGAACTTGCGAACAGGATTTCCGCAGAAAACAGGGCCGCAAAGGAAAAGGAACTTACGGAACAGAAGATTGAAGGGTTCTCATTCATTCCCGGAGAAATTTTTGTCGGGGAATGCGAGTCGAGATATTTCTACGATGAAAAAACAGATGACTACCATGTAGATTCAAACGGCAATTATATCCTGAATCCTGACTACGGAAAAATTCTGTATACTTTCATTCCCGGATTCTATATTAATGACGCTTCGAGAAATGAATATGAGCCTTCCGAAAGCGAAGTTGAAAAAACTACAGGAATTCCAAAGAAATTTCTTAAGTCAGCAGGAAGGGACCAGAAAAAGCTGCTGGCGAAAAAGGAAAATCTCAATGACTATGAGCTGAATGACTTCATCTATATCCCCGCATCCAAGGTCACAAAAGAATTTATGGAGGAGATTTCAGGAACTGCCTTCATGATTTCTGTTGACCAGGAATTCTATTTCTTCAGCAACTTTGAAAGCTCAGTAGAAATTCCAGTCTCCGGAAAAAAGCTTTCAGACAAAAACATTTACATCACATTTGAAAACTCAGACGAACACTATGCTCCGTCCAGAATCATAAAAAAAATGGAGGCAATTTTTTCAATGGGCCCTCGCGAAGTGGAAAGCCTTACAAAAATCAGTTCCGGCGAAAAAAAATATGTGGACGGCAAGGTAGTGGCAAACAACGGAATGATATCTGAAAAATTCAGAATATACTTTGAGGAGCTGAAGGTAGAAATTGCAAGTACAGAGAACGAATCAGAATATCTTGCAGTACGCTTCAACACAAGCAGCAGCCAGCTCAGGAACTTTGACGTAAAGCTGGGAGACACCCGGATTGAAAACAAAATCAACAGGCAAAACAAGCTGACCATCAGCTTTGACAGCTTCCCGGAAAACCAGGACAGCGTAAGAGTGTATATCTCAAGAAACGGTTTCAAAGATTTTTATACAATCGGCACAATATTCAGGAACGGAAAATTTTACAACGGACCTGAAACTTTGACAGAAGATTATAACATACGGGCATCTCTGAACGACTCTTTTTAGAGAGGCCTGCGAATTCTGCCCCTGAAATCACGGGGCCTAAAACATCGCATTCTTAGGGTCACCTCCAAAAACTGCAATCACCAGATGTTCCCGTATACAACAGTTTAAACTGGTAAACCGCAGAAATAAAACATACCATAAAATACCGGCGGACTTCAATGCTGAGCAAACATTTTAACGGAAGTCTGCCGGCATTTTATCACAATCAAATCTTTAAAAAAAACACGAATTATGATAAACTTAACCCATGAGTAATGAAACTATACCTTTAAGAAAAGATGTTCCTGCAAAGGATAAATGGGATTTGTCTACAATTTATGCAGACGTAAGCGAATGGGAGAAGGACCTTGAACTTCTTCCTTCCCTTGTTGACAGGGTTGCTGAATTCAAGGGAAAGCTTGGCAGCGATTCCGCAACACTTCTTGCCGCATACAAAGCTGATGAAGCATACAACCGTGTACTTGAAAACGTATACCACTATGCAAGTCTTCTTAACGAATCAGACCACAGCGAAAGTTCCTACCAGGAAATGGACAACAGGGCAATGATGGCCTACTCACAGGGCTGCGCAAAGCTCAGTTTCTTCGTACCTGAACTTCTGTCAATTCCAGACGAAACAATCAGCGAATGGATCGAGAAGCCGGAATTCGCGGACTACAGGATTTCAATAAAGAAGACTCTTCACCAGAAACCTCATGTACTTTCCGAAAAAGAAGAACGCATCCTTGCCCTCCAGAACGAAGCCGCACAGACTGCACAGACTACATTCAACCTACTCAATGATGTTGACATGAACTTCGGAACAGTGACTGTTGAGGGAAAGGAACTCCCTCTCACCCACAGCACATGGAGCAACTTCCTTGAAAACCAGGACAGGGAAGTTCGTAAGCAGGCCTATGAAAAATTCTACAAAGCATTTGAAGACCACGCGAACACACTTGCTTCACTTTATGCAGGTTCAGTGAACAATGACATTTTCCACGCTCGTGCAAGAGGATACAAATCATCTCTTGATGCAGCTCTTTACGATGACAAGGTTCCTGAAAGTGTTTACAGAAATCTCATTGACACAGTTCACAAGAACTTTGACGCCCTCCACAGATTCTATGCACTCAGAAAGCGTGTGCTCGGTGTTGAAAAGCTCCGCCACTATGACGTATACGTTCCGCTTGTAAAATCTGTCAAGACGGACCTTCCTTACGAAGAAGCAGTTGAAATCTGCCGCAAAGCCCTCGCACCTCTCGGAAAGGAATATACTGACACACTTTGTGAAGGACTTCTTAACGGCTGGTGCGACAGATACGAAAACAAGGGGAAGCATTCGGGAGCATTCTCTTCAGGATGTTACAAGGGATACCCTTACATTCTTCTCAACTACAAGTCAAACTCCATCCGTGACCTCTTTACGATGGCACATGAAGGCGGACATTCAATGCATTCATGGAACAGCGTAAGAAGCAATCCTTTCTCATGCTACGAATATACAATCTTTGAAGCAGAAACAGCCTCAACCTTCAACGAGGAACTTGTATTTGAATACATGATAAGGGATGCCCAGGAAAAGAATGACCCTGAAATGGAAAAATATCTTCTTGCAATGAGAGCGAACGATATTCTTTCGACACTTTACAGACAGACAATGTTTGCAGAATTTGAGCTCAAAGCTCATGAGGCTGTAGAAAACGGACAGCCGTTAAGCACAAGTGCAGTCCGCAAAATCTACAGGGAACTTCTTGAACTGTACTTCGGTCCTGACATGGAATTTGAAGAATCAAGCGACCTTGAGGGACTCAGAATTCCGCACTTCTACAACGCATTCTACGTTTACAAGTACGCTACAGGTATTTCAGCATCACTGGCACTCGCTAAGCGCGTTGTAAACGGTGGAGAAAAAGAAAAGGAAGACTACTTCAAGTTCCTCAAGAGCGGAGGCTCCCGCTACCCTATTGAAGCTCTAAGGGTTGCCGGCGTAGACATGGAAACGACAGAACCTGTTCAGGCTGCCCTTGACGTGTTCCGTGACCTTGTGGACAGACTGGAAAAACTTCTGTAATCACCGAACAGGCTGATAAGGAAATGAAAATACCAGTGCAGGAAGACTCCAAGAAAGTTCATCCGCACTGGTATTTTTATTTACAAAGAATCGTATGTCCCGGAAACAGGCAACCTGCCCCAGGAATTTTCTGTCACTTAAGATAGACCATAAGAAGCATTATATCGCTGTTACGGATACCGCTGATTCTGCTTGCCTGTCCCAATGTAAGCGGACGAATCATTTCAAGCTTTCCGCGGCTTTCAGAACTTAACGCCACAACCTTGCCGTAATCAAAGTCCGGAGGTATTTTTGCATTCTCCATCCTGTGCATCTTCGCTACACGGGCATCCTGCTTCTGAATATAATAGCGATACTTGTAATCTTCCTGAGCTTCAGTCCATTCTATAACACTGAAAGTTCCCGGATTCTCTGCGTCCGGATGCCTGTCAATATATTCAAAGGCCTCCTGAACTTTCTCATACTTATGCTTAAGAGCTGCCATCTGGCCTTCACTGATCAGCCCGACATTATATCCCTTCTCACGCAGACGCCTGTCAGCTGTATCGTGACGAAGTTTAAGACGATACTCCGCACGGGCCGTGAACATTCTGTATGGTTCCTTCGTCCCCAAAGTTACAAGGTCGTCAATGAGTACACCGATATAGGCTTCATCACGTCCGAGAACAAGGCTTTCGTAGTTCGGAATCCTGTAAAGGTTATCGCCCATACTTTCATAAAGCTTTGCACTAAGATTCTTTGTAACACGCCCAGAAACTTCGGCAAGATATTTAAGCTCGTCATGGTCAAAGACAAACTTAGGGCAGAATCTTCCGGGCTCCGTACTTGCAGCGGCAGAACCTAAAGTTCCGTCAGGCGTGCACAGATTTCCGCAAAGCTTCATATGTTCACGGGCATAGAGTCCTGCATTTATGCCGGCAACAAGTCCCTGACCTGCAGCTTCCTCGTAACCTGAAGTTCCGTTTATCTGTCCTGCATTAAAAAGACCTGCGACACGTTTTGTTTCAAGACTTGGATAAAGCTGGGTCGGTTCAACATAATCATATTCAACAGCATAACCAGGTCTTGAAACTACAGCGTTTTCGAAGCCTGGCATTGTTCTCATGAAGGCATCCTGAACTTCTTCCGGCAGAGAAGAAGACAGACCGTTAATATAGATTTCATCAGTTTCAAGTCCTTCCGGCTCAACAAAAAGCTGATGCCTTTCACGGTCTGCGAATCTCATTACCTTGTCCTCAATTGACGGACAGTAGCGCGGACCAACACCTGAAATCTTTCCTGAATAAAGAGGAGACCGGCCTATATTGTCGCGAATAATCTTATGGGTATCCTCATTCGTGTAAACAAGATGACACGGAACCATAGGTCGCTCAATCTTTTCCGTATCAAAGCTGAAAGGCTCAACGACCTCATCACCGTACTGCTCCTCTATTTTTGAAAAATCGATTGTATGTCTGAGGATTCTTGGAGGTGTACCAGTCTTGAGTCTTCCTGTGGTAAAGCCCAGACGGTTAAGACTTTCCGTCAGACCGAATGCCCCGCTTTCTCCTATGCGGCCACAAGGTGCATCGTATTCACCAATAAAAATTCTTCCTCCAAGAAATGTTCCTGTCGTAAGAACAATTGAACGCACGGGAATTACTCTGCCGCGTTCTGTAACAATTCCGATAACCTTCTGCCTCTTTCCGCTTCTGCTTGCTTCATTTGCAAATTCATAATCCGAACTGCCGCGCTTTTCACCGGGAATCGAACCGTATTCCGCCCGGGAATCCGAACCTTCCGCAAGAGGAGTGTCCGAAGGAACTGTAAGAATATCAACGGCAGTATCCATCAGAGTTGAAAGATTCGGAGTCGATTCAAGAGTTTTTCTGGCAAGCGAGGAATATACAAGCTTATCCGCCTGTGAACGTGGAGACTGAACGGCAGGACCACGGCTTTTGTTCAACATCCTGAACTGTATCATGGACTTGTCAATGAGCTTGCCCATCTCACCGCCGAGGGCATCAATTTCACGGACAATGTTACCTTTCGCAATTCCGCCGATTGAAGGGTTGCAGCTCATTCTTCCGATTGAATCAATGGTCTGTGTAATTAAAACAGTTTTTAATCCCATGCGGGCACAAGAAAGACATGCCTCTATTCCGGCATGACCACCACCAACAACAGCTACGTCAAATGAATCATAAAAAGCCATAATTCAAGCATTATAATGAATTTACAGTTGAGTTACAATAAGAGAAACCTCTCTGAACAGTCAACAAAAACTGCCGGCCGCTTCACGGAACCTGAAACAGATTGCCGTAAGTTTCCTGAAGGACTGCAATAATTTCCTTGTCCCTGCGGTCAAACTTATAGTTTCTCAGAGGATAGAATTCAAGAGAATAAACTGTCTGGAAATTTTCCTCATGCTCCACAAGTTCAGGAATATAGTCCCTCACATTCCGGGCCTGAATCAGCCAGCACTGCAGATATAGGAACTCTCCGCCTGCAGTATAAATATTTTTTGAAGTCAAAGGGGAACTGATTTTACTGGTCTTTATGAAAGTGTCATCGGTGCCGTAAGAAAGGTTCGCTTCCTTAACGGCCTTGAAAAGATTGTAGGCCCGCACAAGATTTTCTTCATCCTCGCTGATTTCTTTTGCCTGGGCTGAATTTCTTCCGTACACCTTGAAAGGATTCAGATACTTCGCATAGGATGACACAACGGTTTTCCTGAAGGCATCCTCCGTCGCATTAATTTTTTTCTGGACAAGATCATCCTCATAAATAATATTAGGTTTTGAGCCGTCAGAAAACTGGGAAGACCTCCTGAACTTTTTTGCGAAATCATCAAACGCCTGTCCAACTGTCTGTCTTTTTTCTGTCATAAAATCTCTCCTCAAAAAAACTGAAGCTGCCTGCGATCCGCTAATCAAAGTCCAGGGGTATTTTTCCGTTCACTTCAAATTCCCCGTTAAGAGCCGCAACAAGAGCCTTGTAGGAATAAGAGGAATAGGAATATCCGCAGAGAATTGTATCCGCCCATTCAAAACCGTTAATAACATATACAGGAGACATTGTGGAAAGAACTATCACTCTTCTGCGGGAGTTCTTCAGCCTCTTTGCAATTCCAGCAGAATGCGCATCGAAGACATTTATAATTATAGTATCGTAAGCTGAAGCAGTCCCCTCAAGCCCGTAAGCATTCCATTCAGCATAATTACTCTGGTCACTGTTCAGGCTGTAAGCAATATGGAAGCCTGCAGCATCAGGCCACCTTTTCCTGCATTCCTTCAAAAGATCCGAAAAAGGTCCTACAACTAAAATTCTTTCATCTTCCGCAGGCCTGTAAGGGAATCTTTCACTTTTCTTGTACATTGAAACTGAACGGCAGGCCTGTTCCAGAAAGAATTTCTCGCCTTCCCTGTCCGGAATCCGGTCATGAACTTTTGTTTCATCAGGATAAAGAGGAGCCGCATTTCCGCTCTTAAAATAGACAAGCTTATAATAAATTACACGGAAGGCTGAATCCTTTACCCGGTCATGAAATTCCCTGGAAGTCTTCATGTATTCAAGATTCTTTGTCCAGAGATTTTCATTGAGACGTGCCGTCGTGGAGGAAATTATAATGTCATTCCCGGCTTCAATTGCCATGGTGAAAGCTCTCGTCAGGGAACCTGCAAAAGTTGTCGCACCGTTCATCATCATGTCATCAGTAATTATAAGTCCCCTGTATCCAAGCTCGTTGCGGAGAATATCAGTGAGCATCTTCCTGGAAAGACTTGCAGGAGTTCCGTCCTTTTCTATCTGGGGGAAGGCAAGATGTCCGCTCATTATTGCAGGAACATTTGCCTGTATAAGATATTTGAACGGAACAAGCTCCCTGCTGCGCAGAACGGAAATATCAACATCAATTTCAGGAAGCCGTCCGTGGCTGTCAAGACTTGTATCTCCGTGTCCCGGATAATGCTTTGCAGTAGGAATAACACCCGCATCTATTGAACCCCGCATAAATGCTTCACCCAAAATACCAACTGATGCTGGATCCGCACCGAAAGAACGGGGTCCGATTACAGAGGAGTCAAGGTTAGTGTAAAGGTCTATTGAAGGTGCGAAATTCATGTTTATTCCCAGGACATTTATTTCCCTGTTAATGTAATATCCCGAATAATAAGCGTCCATCGGATATCCTGAAGAACCTATCGCCATGTTGCCGGGAGTATCAGAAGTTTCTCCTTTTACATGGCGAATCCATCCGCCCTCCTGGTCCGTTGCAACGAACAGAGGAATCTGGAAAGGAAGTCCCGCTGAAATTGTCTGCAGAGTTTTTATGGAGCGTGCAACCTGCTGAATATTATTTGTATTCCATCCGAAAACCTTGACGGAACCCAAACCTCTTTTGACCCATGACTTCAGAAGATTTCCCGGTTCAGCGTCCGCCCATCCGAACATGAAAATCTGGGCAAGAAGTTCTTCATCGGTCATTCTGTCAACCATAGCCTGGGCAAGAATCTCGTTATCATACTTGCTCCAGAAAGTAATATCCTTCGGAAGGGATTCAGCTTTCTTAGAACGTTCACTCTGTGACAGGGATTGTGAAAAAATCGGCAAAAAACTTAATGCAAAAAGAACGGCACAAACTATTTTTCTTAATACTTTCATCTCATATCCCTTAATCAAATTTCTTATCAGGGGCATCTCCCAAAAATATTATCCAGAGATGCCTGCGAGTTTTGCCGCCCTTGAAATTACAGGGCTTAAAACATCGCATTTTCAAAGTTACCTCTAAAATTGCTTAACATTCTATCATAAAAGACATAAATTGCAAAGTAAATAAAAAAAGGCACTTTCTCCATCACAAGGAAAGAAAAAATGCCCATATATAGCGGACGCGTCACCGCAGTCCCAAACAGGTTCAAGCTTTGCTGTAAAAACCTGATAAAAAAAGCCTCGTCTTTTCAGACAAGGCTTTTGAAAAGGAGTCTAGCGGAATCGAACCGCTCAGTAATGGTTTTGCAGACCAGCCCCTTACCACTTGGGTAAGACTCCTTATTACTACAAGCGTCGCTTTACTCTCGCTTAAGTGTCTATATATTATCAATTCACAAAAAAAATGTCAACAGTTCCAAACCAAATTTTAAACATTTTTTTTATTTTTTTTTGATTCCTCTGATTTTTCTTCGCCGGAAGCTTCCACCACTTCAGACAAGCGATCGCGCATAATTACAAGAAGGCCCATAACTCCGCAGCCCTCAAGAACAACTGTAGGAAGAACCTCAAAAGGAACAAGATAAGGCAGCGCAATCAGAAGAAAGGAACATACAACGGAAGCCATGAACTTGCCCCCCGTCCTTACATTTTCATTGGAACAGTTTTTCTTTGACTTTGCAATCCTTATTCCATAAAAAACGGCAACAAAAATCCACAGAACCAGTGCAGAAATGCAGACATAAAGATCAATTTCATAAGTGCTCATCTATTTCTCCAATTCTTTTACATATCTTCTAAGCGCCTTAGCAGAAGATCCGAATGCAACGGGACATCTGTCAACATCTTCCTGGGAATCAATCTTTACCCATACAAATTCCTGTACCTCACTTTCCTGGCACTTCAGCTCAAAGTTTTCAGGAAGAGACGAAACAAAAAAAGTGTCGCAGGTCTTGTACAGAATGTTCCTGTACTGGTAGTCATTAGGAAAGGAGCAAAGATAATTCAGTTCCTTGATTTCAATTCCGGTTTCCTCAAAACATTCACGGGCTGCCGCAAGTTCCAGAGATTCATCAGCATCGACGAAACCTCCCGGAAGAGCAAGAAAACCTTTTCGGGGTTCCTTTGCCCGTTTCTCAAAAAGAACCTCACTTTTCTCATTACGTAAAATCACACCGACAGCGGCGGCAGTATTATGATAAAGTTCCAGACCGCAGTCAGGACACATCCACTTGAATCCGCCGTTAAGAGTCCTGATGTTTTCAGAACCGCAGCCGGGACATAAATTAAATTTATTGAACATGGCTACAAGTATAATATATAAAATATTTTTTATGCAATATCGGTTAGGCTCTGTGCAGCAGGCATTCCGAAAACAGAACTCCGGGAGGCTCCCTGTTTTTTTTATGCAGGCTCCTTACTTTGAGACTACACAGCCAGAACCGGCATTCATTTTGATATTTTCAAGTTCAGATTTTATATCCCCAACTGAAAGCTTATAAGAAACATCAAAAGGTTTTCGCTCGACAGGAGTTATTGTCTTCGTCTTGATCCTTTTACTGGAAACATCAACGTTACCTGGGCCGAAGTAAACCTTACCCGCTCTTCCGGTGCTGTCAGCAATGAGAGAATATTTTATTCCGCTTCCGAAATAATTATTCTCCGCAATTATTTTACTTCCGTCCTTGGCGCCTATTGCATACTGCTGTCCGTAAGGAGCAGAAGGATTAGAGTCAAAGACATTATTCACCATGTGGATATTAAAATTCCTTGCCATAGGCAAACGCTGTCCGCAGTTCTCAAAATAGTTTCCGAAGAGAGTTGCATAACGGGTATCCGTTTTTCCGTCACTTGCAGAAGACCCCATAAGCATTGTCTTGTCATGATTCATGAAGCGACAGCTGGAGACAGTTATATTCGTTGTACCATTTCCCTTAATATCAAGAAGCCCGTCATAAGTCTGCCAAGGTTCGTAGGTACCGTCTCCAAGTTTAACGGAACTCTTTTTCATTGAATCAAAGAAGGTGCAGTGGTCGATCCAAACATTTTTTGAACCGTCCTGGATACATATTCCGTCAAGTTCGGCATTGAATCCGTCTTTACTTTCATGATGAGGGAATGGGTCGTACGCATCACAGACTGTTATGTTCCTGATAATAATATTGCTTGCGCCGGAAATTACAATTGATCCTCCCTTAATACCGGCATCACAAGATGTTCCGATCAGAGTCTTATTTGAATTCGAACGTCCAAGTTTAATCACAACAGAATCCTGGTATCTCATGTTCAAGTCCCAGACTGTTTTTCCTTCAGCCGTTGAAGGGCTTGATGAATACTTGTCGTCCGTAGATTTTCTGCATGCCGAAGCATAAGCTTTTTTCAAATCGCCGTAACATTTGTAGGAAGATCCTGAAGATACAAATGCATCAAGCTTATCCGTGGAGCCTCCTGCAGAAGAAGGACACATACCTTCAGACAGGTCGATCATCTTATTTAAATAAATGATACACGCATCATTACTTTTTAGAGCCGAAACCAGTTCTGATTTTGAATTAACTTCAACAGATTTTCCGTACCTCACATAAATACCTGCAGACGCATATCCGAACGGAGTATCCTTTGCTGAAATTAATTGACCTGTAAAAGGGCCGTCAGAATTGCAGGACAGGAACATAAAAACAAGAGACAATACCTGAACAGCTTTCAGTAATTTTGATTTAACGGTCAGCATAAAAAAAATCCCCGCGAAAATAAAATAAGGGCATCTCTAAAAACTGCAATTTCCAGAGGTTCCCATAAAAGAGTCTATAGAGCAAAGACTTTTTAACGCTGGAAATATAACAGTTTTTTTTGCTTTGTTCAAGATACATGCCGGACCAGAAAAAAAAATGAAACTAAGCTGTTTAAATTTTACTCCCCACTAAAAGCTAACAACCTCAACAGAATGATTTCCTGATGCCGCATCAACTTTCAGAATACAGAAAGAGTGGAACTCTCTTACTGACATAAGATTCTCCTCATGAAAGGTTGGAGTAAAATCATATCTCCCGCCGGGATGATTATGGCCGTCAAAAAGATAGCGGGACTTACTGTCGGCAAACATTTTTATAAGCTCATTACGTTCATCCAGATCCTGCATGCAGAAATAATAAACTCCGCCAGCATACAAAGGATAATGAGTGAACACGAATTTCATGTTACCATCCGAGGCAAGATTATTTTTCAAAGACTCAAACTGCTTAGGACCTAATGTTCCGTTGGCGCTGTCCAAAAAATACCAGGAAATTTTATTTGAACCGCATTCGGTAACAAATTTAAAGCTTCCGTAATTCGGATAACAGTAATTCACGTAATGAGTCCATCCGCCGAAGTACAAATCATGATTACCGGGAATCGTATACGTCACAAGAGAACATTCATTTCTTAGCCGCCCCACAAATTTTTCATAGTCGGCAAACTCATTCTCAAAACCATGGTCAGCTACATCTCCGAGGCACAATGAAAATTTCAGCGGGAATGCTGATGAAAGCTCAGAAGCCTTTTCCTTTATCTTGGAAACCAAATCATCTTCCCTGAAGTCCAGCATCCTTGTATTTCCATAGTGAATGTCCGAAAAAATCAGGACTGAAAATTTTGAGACATCCTTTGTACCTGCCGGTGCATCTACAGGCTTTACCTCGGCAGTCCTTGTATAGACCGCATTCTTTCTAAAAAATAGCTCAGCCATATTATATTCACACGAAACAAAGGAAAGAGAAAAAAACAAAACGCTAATGCAAACAGAAAACTTATTCTTCAAAACGTATACCTCACAGTCAGATTAATTCCACAGGAATCAAGGTAGGAAGAGAGTGTAAAGAAATCAAGATAACGCACAAGAAGACTCATATCCAGACCAAGGTTGTTCCTGAATTCATGGGAATAGGTAAAAGAAAAGCTTGGACAACCTAACAGAGGGTGCCTGAAAAATTCATAGCTGCCAGCGGAAATTGAAATTTCATTACTGCCTGGAAGCCGGAAATCAAAAACAAAAGCTATTGTGCTGTCAAAATTTGAAACAGGCTTTATTTCTGTACCCATTATTGCAGATGAAACGTATCCCACTGAACACTCAGCTGCAAAAGAAAAAAAATCATCCAGATAATATTTATAAATAATGCCTGCGTAAACAGAGCCCTGACTTGAAATGTTCTTGCGGCCTGCAGTATGTCCCATTAAGAACAAGGAAAAAACAGAATCATTTATATAAAGATTCCCCTTTCCCCTGGCATCAATAAAGTCATAAACTGATTTTATTGTAAAGGCGCATGCACCTTTTGAAACAGAAACTCCAGCTTTGGAAAAAAAATTTCCTTTCTGCAGAATAACCCCCAGCTCCGCATAAACAGGAACATGTTCATTTCCTATGTCAAACAGACATGAGCTTCCTGCAAAAACTTCAAAACAATCAGGCCGAAAAAAATCAGAGCCGAAACCGTTTCCGCAGACCAGCTGTTCCGGCAGCACATCTGCAGTCTGTTCATCAGTACGCTGACCATAATCTTCACGGAAATCTTCCGGCATTGATTCCTGGGCAGAGACTAAAAGTGATAGTGCCGAAAAAAACAGAATACAAATCTTAAACTTACCATAACTTCTCATAATACACCCAATTGTAAGAATTACTGAATTTTAAATCAAGTATGCGGAACATAAACCTCAGCATAGCAGGAAAGTGGTTCAATCACCCGGCAGAAAATCAAACCGGATGACTTATAATTACTGAAACAAAAAAAATCCGGTGCCGAATAAAAATCAAACAAATTCAGCAAGACAAGCCCAGGAAACATCCCCCAATAATTTTGAAAGACTCCCCTGAACGTTCTATACATTGAACTTACCGATCTGTCCTGACATTTCTGAAATTGATTTCACCACATTGCGGGAAATTTCATTAAGCTTGTCATCAGCGGACTTAATTTCATTAACATCCCTGCCCATCTCTGAAACAGCGTCCCTTGCTTTTGAACTTTCAGCCTGAAGACTCTTCATTGCAGAATTTATCCGATCCGCGAATCCGCTCATCTTCGCGGAAGCATCAGCAACCTGATGCGTACTGTCCTTAATCTTTTCAAGAGATGACCCTACCTGGAAAGAATTGTCTTTCTGCTCGTTCATTGCCTCCCGGATGTTATGGACAATCTTGCCTGTATCATTAATCTTGCTGGTAACATTTGCAAAGGCGGTCTTAGATTCTTCACTGGCACTGACTACAGTTTCAATTGAATCCTTGATTTTAACAAGCTGGTCACCTATCTTCTTTGACTCAGTCGAAGAAGTTTCAGAAAGCTTACGGATTTCATCAGCAACAACACTGAAACCTTTTCCCGCTTCACCTGCATGGGCAGCCTCAATGGCAGCGTTCATGGCCAGAAGGTTAGTCTGTTCAGCAATACTTGCAATTGCTTCATTAGCTTCGCTGAGCATCTGTGATTCACTAACAATCTGCTTGATCATCTCGTTTACTTCATACTGCTTCTGGCTACCTCTGTGAGTTTCCGCAATAAGACCATCAAAAGACCGGGCCATATCAGAAACAGAATCATTTACTGAACCGATGTTCCTTACCATACGGTCAATGGAATCTGAAGAATCAAGAACTATTTTGTCCTGAAGCTCAATGAGACCTGCAAATGAATCCATATTATCTTTGATTACAGAAACTGATGAAGCCGTCTGCTCTACGCTTTCAATCTGACTGTTCATCTGCATTTCAAAAGAATTGAGGTCAAGGGTAATTCTTTCAACGGAAGAAGTGTTCTTTTCTGAAACAAAATCAAGTTCATTACCGGCTGCAGCAAGGGACTGCCCAGAGTTCTTCATCACACCAACAATCAGCTGAAGTTTTTCTGTAAACATATTGAATCCCGAAACAAGAACACCGATTTCATCAGCGGACTTATCAATTACACGCTTAGTCAGGTCCGCGTTTCCGCTTGCAATTTCCTTTGCATAACCATCAATTGCAACGGAAACTTTCTTGAGCCTGCCGATCATGTTCTGGACAAAGAAAACGTACACCATGAGAATGACGGCAACGAATGCCACAACCGCGAAACCTATTTTGGTGAAGGAGTTGTAAGTGTAATTGGACCTAGGATAATACAAAATCATGTTCCATCCGATTTCCTTTATTGGCGCGAGTAGATATTCTCCGGAAGGGCTGCTGCATATTGTAAAGTCGTCAACAAGTTTTTCAGGAATAGAAATTTCTGTGACGACAGATGAAATATCCGTTTTATTTTCAATCTGCTTCTGGTCAATGGAACCTGTTATTTCTTTCTGGTCATTGTAGAAATACATTGTCAGGTCCTTTGAAAGTGTCCTGTAGTTGTCATCAATGAAGTTAGTAAGAGGAACACCCGTACCGGCCATACCTACAACCTTGCCTTCGTTATTGCGTACTACGCCGTTGATCCACAGCATAATCTTACCCATCTGGGCATTGTAGTTGATGTTAAAGTTGTAGACATCAGTTTCAAAGATCGTAAGCTTGTACCAGTACTGGTCAGGCTCCTCCGGATTTACGGTATATGAATATTCCATGTTGTTCCAGAAGTCCTTGTCCTTAACGTTAAGCCAGAAAATTTCCTTACTGACGAAAGCATCCTTGAAACTCCTGAATTCTTCTATGGCAGCATCCCTTAATCCTGCATCCCCAGGGTTCTCCATATAATTTATGACAGCCGGGGATGAGACAAGCTTAAGGACCAGCTTCATCTCACCGTTGAGATTGTTTTCAAATTCAAGCTTCTTCTGGATTGCCGACTGACTGAGAACAGACTCAGCCGACTGCTTGAAACTTCTTCGGTTCAGATTGGAACAGACAGTCACAGCAATCAGCGCGGTAACAGCGACACATACAAATGTAAACAAATATGATTTTGATGATAACTTCATGTATTTAAAGTCTATCACAAAAAAATCTTGTTTTAATATTACAGATATTAAATAACAGATATTAAATTAGAAATTTATTTATGAAGGGCGCCGCATAAAATTGGCAGGAATTTGCATGCGCTAAAAAATTCAGGTCCCAGGACACCAGCAGCCTGAAACCATAAAAAAATATTCGCTTCCAGGAATTACCATAGCTCCATATTCTTTTCAGGAGCAGATTGCTCTTTCCTCTGAAGATTCAATGAATTTCTTTCCCAAAAGACACCTCCGCTGTAGCCCTGTATATCTTTATCAGATTCAGCCCGGACAAGTCTCTTTGCAGCATAAAGACAGTACTCCTCATTAAGCTCAATCCCACAGTAATTCCGTCCAAGCTTCTTCGCAACTACGCTGGCAGTTCCGCTTCCAAGGAAAGGATCAAAAACGACACCGTCCTTAGGACAGGATGCCAAGATAAGTTTCGCGTAAAGTTTTTCGGGTTTCTGTGTAGGATGGTCAGTATTTTCAGGCATGGACCAGAAAGGAATTGAAATATCATCCCAGAAGTTTGAAGGATATGTTATGCGGAAATTACCGTCACAGCTTTCCTCCCAGTCCTTTGCGACACCGTTCTCCCTGTAAGGAGCAATGACCTTTCGCTTCATCTTGACGGATTCCACGTCAAAATAATAATCCTTCTCATTTTTAACCGCAAACCAGATATCTTCCATGCCGTTCTTCCAGTTAGACTTTGCACCGCGGCCCTTTTCTCTCTGCCAGGTAATTCTGTTCACCACTGACAAATTCTTTTCAAGAGAACGCTGCAGACTCGAAGTACATTTCCAATCACCGCACAGATATAACGACCCCTCAGGCTTAAGCTTTGCACAAACTTGCGGCAGCCATGAATCCAGATACGCATCATAATCCGAATCCTTCATGGAACTGAAAACCATTCCATTAAAATTCTTTGTCAGATTATAAGGCGGATCAATGATTATCAGATCAGCAAAACCGTCAGGCAGTTTTGGAAGCACATCATAAAGAGAACCATTTATAGTAGAATTCATAAAATTATTTTCACAGACGGAATCTGAAGAAATAATCCTGTTCATCAGGTCATCACGTTCTTCATCAAGGATTCTCAAAGTCCTGTTCCGTCCAGCACGTTCCTTTTCCATATTATACCAGCCTTCCTCATAATTCATGGATCCTCTAAGAGTTGCAAAGTTTAGAGACAATCTTTGGAATAAGAAATTCAGGGCCCCGCCGATTCAGCCGTCCTGAATATCAGTCAGCCCATTCAGAATTATCAGGGATGCCATCCATAGAAGGGAACCCAAAAATTTCAGATTCCGGAAGAAACATAAAACAATTCCGTGGATCCGAAAAAAATATGCTTCGAATGTCACATGAATATTCCGGGCATCTCTGAAAATGAAATTCCTAAGAAACCCCTTGCAAAAACAATAAATCATATCCTTTTTTTTGTCAAACAGCATATTCATAAAAAAAATGAATCCCGGCTTGTCAAACAAGAAATCTGCATTAAAATTTCCGTAGGTTTCTTTATGAAATCCCGGATTCCATAAAGAATAATAATTCAAGGCATCACAACTTAAGGACTTAAGATTTGTATGCCGTCTCTAAAAGTTACATCCGGTACTTCTAGAAGTCACGGAGCTTAAAAAGTTCCCGCAGTTTTAATGCTGCAGTTAATTTGTGTGGACCTCCAAAAACTACAATTTTTAGAGGTAACTTTGAAAGCGCGAAGCTTTTAAGCCTTGTAATTTCAAGGAATAAAAACTCGCAGGCATCTGTGGAAAGTATTTTTCAGAAATGCCCTCGTATTACGCAACAGGAGATTTTTATGAAACATGTATTCAGACATCCGAAAATTGCCGTATTCTTTTTTGCCGCATTATTTTTCATGAGCATCGCACAGTGTACAACGGACACCAACAAGGCGAGCATATCCATAAAACTGCCGGGTCCTGCATCAGTCCTGCGGAAAGGAAAAACAGCATCCGTTACCGCCGACAGATATAATATATACATAAAGCAGGACGGAAAAATTGTGGACCAGAAGGAAAACATTGTAGGCAGCCGTTATGTTGTATTCGGATTTCTTGACGAAGGAACATACACCTTGGAAGCCCAGGCTCTTGCACAGGACGGAAGCATAATTTCTGATACTTCCATTGGAGAACTTTCACTTGAACCGGGAAAGGAAACATCATGTTCTGTAACTTTCAGTAAATAGGAGCATTCCTGTTTTTTCAAATTCAAAAAAATCAGCTGCAAAGAATTTCTGTCAAAAGAAAGCGCCGCTGATTTTTACGGATACGATGCCGCAGAACAGTATTAATTTTTTTTCGGAAAAATTTTCGTTATACCTATTGATTTTTTTTTATTTCATGTTAAAATACATCCGTATTTAAATTCTTGAAGTAGAATTCATAAAAGTATGAAAAAAAAAAAACGGAGCTGCTCATGAAGCATTCAATTTTTTTTGTACTTGGTATTTCTGTTTTCATCTTAGGATTTACATCATGCATGTTCGTACGTGAAGAAGTCTCCTGCACGGACTGTTCTCTTTGCGTCAGATTTCCGCCATCACACAACAGATCCGGCACAGAATCCGTGAACCCTATCCACTACTACAAAACTGTTGTTCTGTCACGTAACAATCTCATTGCCGAATCAGAGTCTCCGTCAAATTATACCTACACCATATTTGAAGGTCTCTCAACAGGAACCTACAGGATAATTGTGACAGCATATTCCCTCTCAGACGAAAAAATAAATGAAGGTACAACAGAACTTAAAATAAAAAAAGAAGGCATGACCTTTACCCGTATTATCTTTGACTATCCTGAAGATTCCTCCGGCAGCGGTTCCGGAAATCCAAATGCAGGCGACAATGAAAATAAGAATCCGGGTATCACGGCCCCTGCAGAAAATGAAACAGACGATGATTCTTCCACAGAAGGAAACTACGGCTCTTCAGGGGACTCAGACTACGGAACTCCGGACTCCGGCAGTACAGGTTCAGCTGACGGAAGCGGCACTTCTTCTGGCGACGATTCTTCCGCAGAAAACGGAGGCTCTTCGGGGGACTCCGGCAGTACAGGCAACAGCTCATCTGCAGACACCCCGTCAGATTCATTCCAGGAAAAAGATGAAAGTTACACTCCCGAAATACATACGGGTGACATAAACATAACATCCGCAGCCGACTATATTGATGCGCTTTCAAGATTAAAGGAAAACACGGGACTGAACATAGCTCTCATGGCGGACATCGATCTGTCACAATGCAGCCAGAGTGCACAGGAACTTACTATCGGTACATTCAGCGGCGCCTTCTACGGAAACGGACATACCATCATTGTAAAAAATGACTTCCTGGAACTTGATGCAGGCGGAGAAAACATAGATCAGGGTATCACCCTTAAAACAAGAACCTACATGGGTCTCTGCCAGGTTAATTCGGGTACGATACAGGATCTTACGGTAGCAGGAATCATGTACGACAGGGCAGGAAATCCAAACTGTATTTTTGCAGGAATTGCACTCGGTAACACAGGAACAATAAAGAACTGTACAAACAGAATCAGCTTCACTGCGTACGGCAAATCTTACAAGCCTCTTGCAGGAATTGTCTACCACAACCAGGGAACAATAGAAAGCTGCACCAA
This sequence comes from Treponema sp., assembly GCA_045642665.1. GTDB lineage: Bacteria > Spirochaetota > Spirochaetia > Treponematales > Treponemataceae > Treponema_D. The sequence goes on along the minus strand of JAZUJH010000011.1, from coordinate 10,636 downwards.
TTCAGGAATCATGATGACCGGAAACACAAACACTGGAACACTGTATTCCCTTGCAGGTTTCATAGCAGGAGTAAACGAAGGTACTGTCAAGAACTGCAGGAACAGTGGTTCAGTAACTGGTGCCGGAGGTTCTGCAACTGTTGCATGCAATGTAACAAATACAGGGATACTGTCAGAAGGGGAATCTGCCCACGCAGAAAGTGATAATGTATACGACTTCATCAATGCGGGGCTTATATTCTAAAACATTCTTACATCAGGTTCTCATTATAAACAGCACGTGCACCTCCAATAAATTTTGGTCTTGTACGTGCACATACCAGATGGGCTTCGCCTATTTTGTTTACGCTCAGTCTCAAAGGAACAGCAACATCCTTCAGATGCATGCCTATGAGTGTATCCCCAATATCCATGCCAGCATGAGCCTTAATATGTTCCACGGCAACAGGATTCCTGAACTTAGCAAAAGCTGCTGAAGCAAATGCACCTCCTGCTTTTTTCTGAGGCACAACGTTCACCGCTTCAAGATTCAGTTTATCAGCAAGCTCACGCTCAATGATGATCGCACGGTTCAAATGCTCACAGCACTGACAGGCCAGGTAAATATTATGTTCACGGCATGCCTTATAGATTCCTCCGAAAAGCATTTCCGCGGCATCAACATTAGAATCCTGTCCTATGGTAGAACCTATGGCCTCACTTGTTGAGCATCCTACGACCAGAATATTTCCTTCCACAAGTTTTGCATTCTCTATAAGTTCAAGACAAGCCCCGTAAGTTTCATCAAAAAGTTTACGCAATTCCATATTTTAAATCTCCTGCTAAAATATATTTCACAAGGGAACCTCTAAAAATTACAATTTTCCGTGGCGACCCTAAAAACACAGTGTTCCAAGCCCTGTAATTTCAAGGATCAAAACCAGCAGGCGTCTCTGAATTTTTTTTTTAGAGACGCCAGGTACATTCTAAAAAAAATCTTTTTAGAAGTCCCTCATATAAAATCAATAAAAAATCCCGCACCAGACAAACCGGCACGGGACCATTCTGTTACTATAAATACTAAGCCGAAAGCTTATTCAGACTATGCGTTGAGACGAGCTTCGATGTCGTCAAGAATAGCTGAAAGTTCTTTCGGAAGGTGAGCACCGAACTTTGTATAGTGGTTTTCACGAACATCCTTAAGTTCCTTCTTCCATCCTTCAACATCAACCTTAAGGATTTCAGGAAGTGTCTTCTTGTAGTAGTCTGCAAGACCGTCTGTATTGATTGCACCTTCTTTTGGCATAAATCCGATCGGTGTTTCAACAGCATTGTCCTTTCCGTCACAGCGGTCGAAAATCCAGGCGAGAACACGTGAGTTGTCACCGTATCCTGGCCACATGAATCCGCCAGGAAGCTCTGAATTGTTTTCGTCCTTGCGGAACCAGTTAACGTAGAAAATCTTAGGAAGCTTGTCCTGATCCTTTGCAGATGCACCAACGTTGATCCAGTGCTGGAAGTAGTCACCCATATTGTATCCACAGAACGGAAGAATTGCGAACGGGTCACGGCGGATCTTACCAACTTCATCAGCGTTGATTGTAGAAGCTGCCGTGATTTCAGAACCTACGATAGAACCGAGGAATACACCGTGATTCCAGTTGCGGCTCTGGTGTACGAGAGGTACAGTTGACGGGCGGCGTCCACCAAAGAGAATAGCAGAAATTGGAACACCTGCAGGATCTTCCCATTCCTTTGCAATACATGGACACTGTCCTGCAGGAGCTGTGAAGCGTGCGTTCGGATGAGCCATTTCTTCACCCTTAGGAGCCTTGTCCTTAGGAAGTGCTGCGCGCTTGTTACCCTTCCAGTCAACAAGTTCACCCTTAGCAGGATATCCGATACCTTCCCACCAAACATCTCCGTCTTCTGTAAGAGCACAGTTTGTATAAATTGTGTTCTTTTCTGCAGAAACAAGAGCGTTCTTGTTAGATTCAGCAGATGTTCCTGGTGCAACACCGAAGAATCCTGCTTCCGGGTTGATAGCATAGAGACGTCCGTCTTCACCGAACTTCATCCAAGCAATGTCATCACCGATTGTTTCAACCTTCCATCCCGGGATTGTTGGAATAAGCATAGCGAGGTTTGTCTTTCCACAAGCTGACGGGAATGCACCAGTTACGTACTTAACTTCACCCTGCGGGTTTGTAAGCTTAAGAATAAGCATATGTTCAGCAAGCCAGCCTTCCTTGCGAGCAAGAACAGTTGCGATGCGGAGAGCAAAACACTTCTTTCCGAGAAGAGCGTTTCCGCCGTATCCTGAACCGTATGACCAGATGAGCCCTTCATCAGGGAACTGTGAAATATATTTCTGGTCAACAGGAGCACATGCCCAAACACCATTGTCCTTTGCGCCGTCATTAAGAGGCTTTCCAACCGAGTGGAGACATGGAACGAATTCTGCATTTGCATCTGCATTGAAGATGTCAAGAACCTTCTTACCTGCACGTGTCATGATGTCCATGTTAAGTACAACGTATTCAGAATCTGTAACTTCAACACCGTTCTTAGAAATCGGTGAACCGAGAGGTCCCATGCAGAAAGGAATAACATACATTGTACGTCCGTGCATACAACCCTTGTAAAGGCCCTTCATTGTTGCCTTGAGTTCAACAGGGTTGATCCAGTTGTTTGTTGGACCTGCATCTTCTTCCTTTACAGAAGAAATGAATGTTCTCTTCTCAACGCGAGCTACGTCTGATGGATCTGAACGGAAAAGGAAGCTGTGTTCCTTCTTTGAAAGTGGAGTTGCAAGACCTGCGTCTACACATTTCTGCATAAGGCGGTCGTATTCTTCATTTGAACCATCAACAACAACAACGCTGTCTGGTTCACACATTGCTACACATTCTTCAACCCAAGCCTTAATTCTTGGGTGCTTGATGTCTTCAAGTGTCAAACTCATAACAAAAAACTCCTATATTAGGGGAATCATTCTTAAACAGATGTCTTTACAACGTAACAGAGCTGTTTTAGTATTTTTATGCAAAAATTTCATTCCCTTCGATACAATAATAAGATAAATTCAGTTTATAATCAACATTATTTGCAGACAAATGACAAATAAATAAACATTTTTCAAGTTCCTGTCGTCCATTGTCCCCCGGTCAGCAGCAAGGGTCCCAGCTTTTCCTGGACCTGATTCTTTCATATTCCTCGTCACTTATTGCAAGAACAGTGCCGTGCTTGAATCCGCAGGGAAAAGAAAAGCTTGCATCAGAACGCACAAATTTTCCGGAAGAAATGTCGTCACACACAAAGGGAACATACCCCTGTCCTGCACCGCGCACTCCGTAGAAGTCAAGGAAAAGACACCATCTTCCGTCATCAGTCCTGACAGCCGCAGGAGCTTAATAAGCACCATCCTGCAGAACCTCCATACTTTTTGAAAACCCTTCTGCTACACGAAAAGGACCCGTAACGCTGTCACCTGCAAGAAGCTGAACTCTTGCGGGATTGTTTTCACTTTTCACGAAGAGATAATACTTCCCGTCCTCCTCATACATCGCACTGTCTATGACACTGCTACCGGGTTTCCCATAAAGCACTTCCGGTTCTGTAAAAGATTCAAAATCCTTCGTGCGGCTGTACCAGATTTTCTTTTTCCTGTATCCATCTTCCATGTGACTTGATGACCAGTGAACGACAAAATCGCCTCTTTCCGTATCAGCTATGACATCAGGCGCCCACATGCAGCCGAAATCCTCACTGCCAATTTTTATTAGCCGATGATCCTTCCAGTCAACAAGGTCATCGCTTTCCCACAATGAAAAAATTTGCTTCCGTTCCTTCCTATTTCGGACCAGGAATTATGCTACCGGTTCCTCATGCCATAGGAAAGGCTCAGGTCAGTTGCAATTATATGGAATTTTTCTTTGCCATTCCGGTTAAGACGTATATATGGAATTTTTCTTTGCCATTCCGGTTAAGACGTATAACTGTAAAATCCCGCACCCCCTTATCCCCGTAGCAGGCCCAGAGAACAGGCTTACCGTCATTAACGCTTTCCCAGTTAAATCCGTCCCTGCTCAAGGCAAAATAAACCTGCTCACCGTCAGGACTGGACTTTTCCCAGAAGTGAACAAAAAGATAATTTTTCATGCATTCCTCCCGACTGATGATAAAATTATGGACCAGTAAATTCGAATCATCAAATATAAAGTTTGCGAAAAAGCCATACAGGATTTATAATTTCATGCGGGAATATATGTAAAAAAGAGAGGAAAACATGTTAAAAACAGCACAGACAAAACAGGGAACAGTCAAAGGAATTCCCGCAGCGGACCCGAGAATCATTTCCTACAAAGGAATCCCCTATGCGGCAGTTCCTTCCGGAGACCTAAGATGGAGAGCCCCCGCTGAATATCCAAGATGGGAGGGCGAAAGAGAATGCTACACCTTCTCTCCTATTCCGTGCCAGTCAAAACCCGGAACAGGAGAACCTAACATCTATGACAGGGAATGGAATGTTGATACCGCGATTCCAATGGACGAGGACTGTCTCACGCTTAACATCTGGACTCCCGCAAACTCCACCGAAGACAATCTGCCGGTATATTTCTGGATTTACGGAGGCGGTCTCCAGTGGGGAAATTCTGCTGAAATGGAATTTGACGGGGAACGTATTGCAAGAAGAGGAATCGTTGTCGTCACAATAAATTATCGTCTCAATGTCTTCGGTTTTTTTGCACATCCGCAAAGTGACAAGAACATCGGTAACCTGGACCAGCAGTTCGCACTCAGATGGGTCTATGAAAACATAAGGTCCTTCGGCGGAAACCCTGACCATATTGTCATAGGCGGACAGTCTGCAGGAGGCGGAAGCGTCATAAGCCAGCTTAACTGCCCGGAGAATTCAAGATACATAAAGGGTGCCGTAATAGAAAGCGGATACTTCAAGACCCCGTACACACAGCACTTCAGCTTTCCTCCTGAACAGGCTCAGAAACAGAGCGAAGACTTTCTTGAATCACTCGGGGTTTCTTCAATAGACGAAGCCCGTAAACTTAGCTGGGAAACAGTCAGGGACGCCAACGACAGTTTCCACAGGATGTGGTTCTCCGTAAAGGACGGCACATTCAGCACCTGCAGCGCGGAAGAGGGAATCCGGAACAGGACATTCCTTGACGTACCTATTCTTCACGGATGGACCGACAACGAATTCTTTGATGAACTCAGAGCCAGCACCACGGAAGAATTTATCCGTAAGGCAAATGAAACATACGGAAACAGGGCCGATGAATTCCTTGAACTCATGGACACACATAAAGGCATTGAAGCAGCAACTGCAAACAGCCGCTTCAACACAGTGGAGGCAGGCAATATTTTTCTGAACGGCCTGAGAAAATCAGCAGGATACAGGACCCCTACATACATATATGAGTTCGGAGCCTATATGCCCGGAGGTGATGAACCGGGAGCTTTCCACTCAAGCGACCTGTGGTTCTTCTTTGAAACCCTGGCAAAATGCTGGAGACCTTTCACAGGCAAGGACTATGATCTTTCCCGCAAAATGTGCAACTATCTTTGCAACTTCATAAAGACTCTGGACCCGAACGGCAGTGACTCAAACGGAGAACCCATGCCAGAATGGAAGGCCTACACAGAAGAAATTCCTGCAATAATGAATTTCAAGACAAGTCCTGAACTTGAGGTGCGTGTACCTGACAGAAGAATGAAGTTCTACCATGAGTGGATAGCCGAAAACAACTGAGCCGTATACTGAAATCCTGAACCAAATTTTTCCGGGAACCGACCCCGGATTTTTTATAAAAAAATATAAAAGTATTGCACTTTTTTAACAATTGGCTTATATTCAAAGTTGTAATAAGTTCAATTTATTATATCAGACAAACTTTTTCAGGCCGGAACGGGAACAACTTATTTGCGACAACCAAGTAATGCTTTGAAAGTTCATCATCTGTGTTGCAAAAACATTGATAATTGATTATACTAATTGTCGCTAATAAAATTAAATTCTCGTTGAGAACTTTGACTTATAAAGAGGTTTAACATGGAAATGAGACCAGAATGGGAAGGATTTAATCCTAACGGTTTGTGGACAAGTGAAGTAAATGTTCGCGACTTTATTCAGGCTAACTACACACCATACGAAGGTGACGAAAAGTTCCTGGCAGGTCCAACAGAAGCTACAACTAAGCTCTTCAGTGAACTTATGAAGCTCCAGAAGGCAGAGCACGACAAAAACGGTGTTCTTGACATGGATACAGATGTTGTAACAGGCATCACAGCACATGAACCAGGTTATATCTGCGCAGAAGGCAAAGAACTTGAACAGGTTGTAGGACTCCAGACTGACAAGCCCCTCAAGCGTGCATTCATGCCTTATGGCGGAATCAACATGGCTGTGCAGTCTTGTGAAATGTACGGCTATGAAGTTAATCCTGAACTCAAGAAGATTTTTACAAAATATCACAAAACACACAACGACGCTGTATTTGATGTATATACACCAGAAATCCGCAAGGCTCGTTCAGCACACCTTCTTACAGGTTTGCCAGATACATACGGACGCGGACGCATTGTAGGTGACTATCGCCGCATTGCTCTCTATGGTATCGACTACCTCATCAAGTGCAAGGAAGCTGACAAAGCTAACACAGGAAACGGAACAATGACAGAAGATGTTATCCGTCTCCGCGAAGAAATATCCGAGCAGATTAAGTGCCTCAAGCAGATGAAGGAAATGGCCGCATCTTACGGATACGACATCTCAAAGCCTGCAAAGACAGCAAAGGAAGCCTTCCAGTGGCTCTACTTCGGTTACCTCTCGGCTATCAAGACTCAGAACGGTGCAGCCATGTCAGTAGGTCGCGTTTCAACATTCCTCGACATCTACATCGAACGTGATATGAAGAAAGGTATCCTTACAGAATCACAGGCACAGGAACTTGTTGATCACATCGTCATGAAGTTCCGCATGGTACGTTTCGCACGTATCGCTTCTTATAACCAGCTTTTCTCCGGAGACCCTGTATGGGCAACACTCGAAGTAGGTGGACTTGGACAGGATGGTCGACACATGGTTACAAAGAACGACTATCGCTTCCTCCACACACTCGAAAACATGTCACCTTCCCCGGAACCAAACATGACAGTCCTCTACTCAAAGAGACTTCCTGAAGTATTCCGCAAGTACTGTGCAAAGATTTCTATTGACACATCATCCATCCAGTATGAAAACGATGAAATCATGCGTCCTATCTGGGGTGATGACTACTCAATCTGCTGCTGTGTTTCAGCAACCCAGACAGGTAAGGAAATGCAGTTCTTCGGAGCTCGTGCTAACCTTGCAAAGGCACTTCTTTACGCAATCAACGGCGGACGTGATGAAGGCTGCGGTCTCACACCAGGTGTACAGGTTGGTCCGGAACTTGCACCAATCACTTCTGAATACCTTGACTACAATGAAGTTATCCGCAAGTATGACGCAATGCTTGAGTGGCTTGCAGACCTCTATGTAAATACATTGAACGCAATCCACTATATGCACGACAAGTACTATTACGAAGCTGCAGAACTTGCTCTCGAAGATACAAACCTCAAGAGAACATTCGCAACCGGTATCGCAGGTTTCTCCCACGTTGTTGACTCACTCTCTGCTATCAAATATGCAAAGGTTAAGGTTATCCGTGAAGATGTTCAGGTTAAGAACAAGAAGACAGGCGAAGTTATCGAAACTGTAAAGGGAATGGCCAAGGACTTCGAAATTGAAGGAGACTTCCCACGTTACGGACAGGATGATGACAGAGCAGACGAAATTGCTGTATGGCTCCTCAAGACTTTCATGTCAAAGATTGAAAAGCACCCGACATACCGCAACGCAGAGCCTTCAACATCTATCCTTACAATCACTTCAAACGTTGTATACGGAAAGGCTACTGGTTCATTGCCAGACGGACGCAAGGCAGGAGAACCATTCTCACCAGGTGCAAACCCATCTTACGGTGCAGAAACAAAGGGTCTCGTAAAGTCCCTCAACTCTGTTGCCAAGGTTCCATACAAGTACGCTCTCGACGGAATCTCTAACACACAGACAATCAATCCGTCTGCTCTCGGTCACGATGAAAACGAAAGAGTTGACAACCTCGTAAATGTACTTGACGGTTATTTCTCTCAGGGATCTCACCACCTTAACGTTAACGTATTCGGTGTTGAAAAGCTCAAGGACTGCCAGGCTCACCCTGAAAAGCCGGAATATGCAAACTTCACAGTTCGCGTTTCAGGTTACGCAGTTCGCTTCATCAACCTTACAAAGGAACAGCAGGACGACGTTATCGCTCGCACTTGCCACGCTTCATTGTAATTCCTGCAGGAAGAAAATGCGGATTGCCAAAATAAAATGACGGCGGTCTGCCAATAAATAACGTAACGGAGGCACCGTTTAAGAAGCTGATGATTTTAGTATTCTTAGACGGTGCTTTTTTGTTCACTGCACAACAGTTCATAATGGAAATCTCTAAAATTGCAATTTTATGAGATAATAAAAAAAAAACGCGATGTTTTAGGCCCTGCAATTCCAAGCACTAAAACTCGCAGGCATCTCTGAAAAGTTTTTTTTTATGGATGTCCATATTATTCTTCAATTCAACCTAACGGAGGTAATTTTCATGGGCAAAGTATTTCAGCTCGAATCATTCGGTTCAGTAGACGGACCTGGGGTTCGTTTCATTATTTTCTTTGCGGGATGCCCTCTCAGATGCAAGTACTGCCATAATCCTGACTCATGGAATCTTTCAGACGGAAAAGACTATACCGCGGAACAACTTCTTGACGAAGCTGAAAGCTGCAAATCATACTGGGGAAAGAAAGGCGGAATCACAGTTTCAGGAGGAGAACCACTTTTCCAGCTGGACTTCCTCATCGAGCTTTTTGAAAAGGCAAAGGCAAGAGGAATCAACACCTGCATCGACACATCGGGAGCCCCATTCACAGAAGATGGTGAATGGTTTACAAAATTCAAGCACCTTATGGATATTACAGACACAGTTCTCATGGACATCAAGCACATTGACGAGGATGAACATGTTAAGCTTACAGGAAGAAGCGGCAGAAACATAAAAGCAATGTTCGCTTATCTTGATGAAATCAGCAAGCCTATATGGATTCGCCACGTACTTGTTCCGGGAATAACTGACAACGAAGAATACCTTACAAAGACAAGAGACTTCATAAGAACACTCCATAACGTTAAGCGAGTTGAAATTCTTCCGTACCACGGACTCGGTGCAATAAAGTATAGGGACCTTGGAATAGACTATGAACTCAAAGACCTTCCAAGCCCTACTGCCGAAAGCGTTGCAAGAGCAAGAGAAATACTCGAATGCGAAAAATATGACGGGTGGAAGAAATAAAGGATAAACATTCATTGACATGCGCTGAATAAAACCATAGAATTCAGTGCATGAAAACGTTATTTAAAAATGCCTTCATATTTATTGAGGGCGGACTACTCTATTCTTACATCGAAGTTTGTTTCAAGAACTGCACAGGACACAACGAAGGAATCAGCTGGACAATGGGTATTGTAGGCGGACTTGTCTTTCTCATTACAGGACTGATAAACAAAATCTTTACACCGGAAATGCCGCTTTATCTACAGGACATAATCGGAGCCGTAGCCTGTACGATTCTTGAATTCATTTCAGGCCTAGTTCTGAATAAACTTTTCAGACTTAATATCTGGGACTATTCAGACCTTCCTGGAAATATACTCGGCCAGATTTGCCCTCAGTTTTTTCTCATCTGGATACTGCTGGCACTCATAGCAATATTTCTCGATGACATAATCAGATGGAAATTTCTTAATGAAGAGTCACCGCACTACCATCTGTTCAGGTGGGGCAAAAAAGGCGACAAGAAAAAAATATTCATGATCTGAAAGTCTCTATCCAAAGCTGGAGCGTATAGAAATCTTCCCTTCTTCCATGATTGTAAAATGAAGGTCATAAAAAAGTTGAACACCGCCAGCGTTTCTTTTGATTCTGTTTTGAGCAAGCTGCAACCATTAAAAAAATCTGACAGCTAAAACCGGCCGACAGCCAGAACCATCACCCGCTTTCCGTGGTTCCGCTCCCGCTCCATTCCTCCGCTGTGCTCCAGAACGCAAGCGCCACTACAATCTGGGCTAAGCTGGAATATGCACTAAGTTTATATTTAATTCATAAACTTCTCCAGCTGCTCAGATTTCTCCGACATCTTCTGATGAGTTTTAACCTGACCAGAAAATATGAATCCTGTTTTTCGGTTACTGAATGATTATTCAGCGTAAACAGCAACAGTGAATTCAAAAATCAGCAATTACAATTCACACGGACAGCAGCACTTAAATATTTATGCATTTTTGCACAATATTCACGCATGTTCATTGAGCCTGTTCCAACAAAGATTGCATTGTGAACAATACGGTCTAGAATTGCATCTGCATGGACTCCACCACCAAGTCGGCTGTTCCAATCCTCTTTCTTGTACCGGGTACAGAAAATGGTGAAAGCTTTGTCATGACGGCGTTCAATCAGTTCAAAAATGAAATGCTGTTCTTCATCAGAAATATCATCCATAAGCCATTCATCAATAA
>JAZUJH010000010.1:0-50545 GCA_045642665.1 Treponema sp. | reverse complement strand
GTATTTAGCTTGCATTTCTTGCAGAAGTTTTGCAGATTTCTTGTATTTTTTTTGTAAAAGTTGTAAAAATCTTGCAGATTTCTTGTAAAAGTCTTGCAAATTTTGTAAAAAACTTGCAGGACTTTTGCATTTTTCTTGCTGTTTTAGGCTTAAATTAGATTGGGGAATTCCGAATTTTTTTTAGAGATTCCGACGAGTTTTAATTCTTGAAATTACAAGGCTTAAAACTGCACGTTTTCAAGGTTACCTCTAAAAATTGTATTTTCTAGAGGTTCCCATTACAGAACTTTAGCGAATTCTTTTAAAACCAGAGGCATTACAGTTTCGATTCTTCCCTCTATGCTTGTTCCGGCTGCGTTTTTGTGACCTCCTCCACCGAATTTGGCAGCAATCTGGCTTACATCGCACTTGTCCTGTGAACGGAATCCTGCGGTGCAGCTGTGGTCTGTTTCCTGACGGAGAAATAGGACTGCTTCTATTCCTTCAGCAGCAAGCAGTGCCGTATAAAGTGCGTCTGTGTCTCGTCCTTCTTGGCCGTATTTCTTTGTGTCCTCCATTTTTTCGTATGTGACGGCAAGTTTTCCGTTGAAGTGACGTTCTGCACGTTCAAGCATTATTCCCAGAAGTTTTCGTGTATTCCATGGTTTTCCGCCTGTCATGTCCTGGTAGATTTCACGGGGATTTGCGCCTGCGTCCGTAAGTCTTGCGGCTGATCTGAATACTTCAGAGTCTCCGCTGTTAAGGAACCTGAAAAATCCTGTGTCGGTTCCTATTCCGAAGAAAAGCATTTTTGCCTGTTCTTCATCCGGTGTTCCCACTGTTGCTTCAAAGAGCTGCTGAACAAGACAGGCTGCAGCTGGTGAAGTGGAGTCGATTATTGTATTCGTCTGTGAAGTGCTTGATGTTTTGTGGTGGTCGATGATGAAAGTGTCAAAGCCCTTAAGGTCTCCGTCAATTTCGCCGAGTCTTGAGATTTCTGAACAGTCAACGATTATTAGTCCGCACTTGTCGCGTTCTCCCTGAGTCATGAATGGGAGCTCGTTTGTAAAAAGCTTTCCGTATTTTTTTATTTCAGGTCGTTTGAACGGTCCCGCGCTGAGCATGATGTAAGGTTTGCTGAAGTGACTGAGTATGTAGGAAACGCCTACGCAGCAGGTAATGCAGTCTCCGTCTGGTTCCTTGTGTCCTGCGATTATGAATGATTCATGGTTCTTGATGAATTCAGAGAATGAATCAATCTGTGTCTGATTAAGTTTTTGCATTTGAATATTCCTTGAAGCCGTAAAAAAAAGGCGGGAAATAATTCCTGCCTTTCTAAGATATGCTATATATTATACGAATTACAGCTTGAAGTCAATCGTTTCAACGTTTGCATCAATCTTTGTTCCGTTAGGAGCTGTCGACCAAACGCTGTCCTGTCTGCTCGGGGAAACAGTGAGAACTACTTTATGGAATTCCCCGTCCTTGTAATAGACTGTAAGTGTCGATGTTTCCTGTTTCGGCCTGTTGCGGAACTGGAGTTTTCTTGATTCCTTGTTGGCCCAGGTCTTTGGGACTGTGATTGTGCCGACCTTAAGGTCCTGCTTCTGGTAGAATACAACGTAGGCATCCTTCTGGTCCCAGATCTGGTAAATCGGTACCTTGTAGTAGCTGAGAGGAGAAACATTGTCACCGTGATCCCAGATAGCTTTTGTTGTTTCAGAAGTGTCTGATGATGTTTCCTGTGCAATTACAGGTACTGCAAGACAAGCTGCCAATAATAAAGCTGTTAAAATCTTTTTCATAACGATTCCTTCCTTGTGGGTACATTATTAGATAAGGGCTAACATTATTGCTTTTATCGTGTGCTTGCGGTTTTCTGCCTGGTCCCAAACTCTGCTGGCGCTTCCTTCGAACACGTCTTCCGTTACTTCCATTCCTTTTATGGCTGGCAAACAGTGCAGGAATATGGTGTCGGACTTACCGGCTGCATCCATCAGGGCCTTGTTCACCTGATACGGTTTAAGCAACTTTGTACGTTCATCCTTGAGCGATTCTTCACCCATTGATACCCATACATCAGTATAAACACAATTTGCCCATTTGACAACTTTTGGGTCGTCAGAAATTAAAATTTTTGCACCGGAAGACTCGGCGAAGGGTCTGCAGATGTCAATAATATCATTCTTTGGGGAAAGCTCCTTCGGACAGAACACTGTAAAATTAATTCCGAACTTTGCACAGATGAGCATGAGCGAGCGGGCCATATTATTTCTTCCGTCACCGCAGAAGCATAGGGTAAGCCCCTTCAAGGTTCCGAACTGCTCCTTGAGGGTCATTATGTCTGCAAGAACTTGCGTAGGATGGAAGTCATCTGTAAGTCCGTTGATTACAGGTACTCCTGAATATTTTGCCAGCTGTTCAACATGTTCCTGCTTGAATCCTCTGAATTCAATTGCACTGAACATTCTTCCCAGGACTCTTGCAGTGTCTTCAACACTTTCTTTTCCGCCGAGCTGTATGTCCTGTGTTGACATGAAAACCGGGTGTCCTCCTTCTTCTCCGAATGCTGTTTCAAAGGAGGCTCTGGTTCTTGTGGAACGTTTTTCAAAGATAAGTGCTATTGTTTTTCCGAGGAATCGCTGGTGTATTTCGTTGTTGTGTGACTGCTTCTTTACAAGGAATGCGTAGTTCAAAATGGTTTCAATTTCCTGGGGTGTCCAGTCAATCCAGTTCAAGAGACTTCTGCCTTTAAAAGGTGTTTCAAATTTTTCTGCTTCCATAATCTAACCCCGAGGCAGACTTCTTGGTCTAAAAATAAAATGGAATCCCAAAACTGACTTTGAGATTCCGGAGTTTGTCTGCCTTATGTTTATGATGATATTGGAAAAAAATAATTTTGGCAATAGGATAATGTATATTTATGCAGAAAAAAAAGTAAATTTATAGGTTCTTTCGGTAAATTTATACAATTCATACTTTCTGTGTGTCATATTTTAGGTTAATGTCCTGCAAAGTTTGTGAAAGATATCACGGAACGGGAAATGTTTCTGAGAATTTTTATTTGGTCTGTAAATTATTTGTTCTTGATTCTGGGGATTTCTTCGTCGGCAAAAGCTCGTACAGGGTTTTGTAGCCTGCATTCTTATTGTGTAGCTGTGAATGGGCAGGATGTTTGTTTTCAGGCTTCGGAATTCGGGAAGAATTTTCATGAAAAGAATTTTCCGGCAACTTAAAGGGATTATTCCAGGGGGGGGCGGGAAGCTTCAGACTGTATGATTTATGCAAAGGTTACGGGCTGCGGTGTTCATGGAAAAAAATTACCGGCGTCCTTGAAATTGAAGTGCCCGGCGTCATCAAACATTTTGTCTTTCGGAATGTATTTTTTTTGATGCGGAGAATGCGATGTTCCGTTGCAATACATGCGGCCGGTATTGTAGGTAAAACGGTTTAGCTTATGTGAGGCATCAGATTTTCTTCTGAACCTATGATTCTGAAAACAGTATGGTCAAAGTGATTGCAAGGTGTGTGACTGTCATTGCAGGATGACGCATGCCTTCCTCCCTGAGCAGAATATCTATGGATTATGTTATTGCTCCAGGTCCGAAGGCTGCAGCCATGAAGATAGATTTTTTTTATGCTTCAAATTTTTCTTTACGTTTTCTAGATTCGTTTATTCGGAAATCAGATTTCGTTATTCTCCAACTTCTTTACCTCGTTTATGAACTCATCAAGATTTTCGAAGTGCTTGTATACGCTTGCGAAGCGGATATAGGCAACCTTGTCTATTGTGTTGAGCTTCTTCAGTACAAGCTCCCCTAATGTTGATGTAGGTATTTCTCTGCTGGTCTTTACAAGTTCGTAAACATCCTCTTCTATCTTGGAAACTATTTCATCTGTCGTTGCAGCTGGCACGGGTCTTTTTTCAAGTGCACGCTCAATTCCTTTCGCAAGTTTTTCAGGATCGAAAGGTTCTCTTCTTCCTGAACGCTTAACGACCATGAGAGGCTTTTCTTCAACCTTTTCGTAGCTTGTGAACCTGTAGTGGCATGAAAGGCATTCGCGGCGACGTCTTATGCTGTCTCCGTTTGTCATTGTGCGTGATTCTATTACTTTGTCGTCAAGACTTCCACAAGAAGGACATCTCATTTAAAACCCCTTTTTATACCAACATATTACAACATCTTCTGTGAAATTTTCAAGTATTATGGAAAAAAATATTAATGGAGCAGGGCCTGTAGGTGCTGGAACAGAAAACCCCCAGCTACTTTCGCAGTTGGGGCAAAGAAATTTTCATGAATTAACAAGAAGAGGCCTGTTCTGCAAAATCATTTCACGTATCTGATGTTCTTTAAGAAGACGGTTCCTTCTCCTGAAAGCGGATTGATTCTTAGTGCAACGACCTTTGTCATGTCTGCACCGCTAGCTTTTTTACCGTCTTTTTCATCTACGTCCCATGAGTTTCCGTAAACCTGTGAAAGGTCAAGTTCGACTTCCTTCCATGTACCTGCTGCGTCGTATGCAGGCACATCAATCTGGCTCATGGCGTAAGGTTTGTAATCGTTTTCAACGTTTCCGTCTTCAGAAATGAACTGCGCAACGAACTTGGCGTTATTATTGTCACTGAATTTCCAGTCCTCTGAAACTTTGTATGCGAACTTAACTTTTGCTGCAGACAGGTCTGTTTTTTCGTGTACAAGTTTTAACTGTTTTGACCAGGACGTTGCTTCCATTGTGTAGATTCCTTCAGCATCCGGTATCTCTGAAGTGTAATGAAAACTTGAAATGATGATATCTTCATCATCGGCTGGTGCTGGCGGATTTTCTGGAGATGCAGAAACTTTTGTAATTTTTACGTCCCTGATTGTAATTTTTCCGGCAGCTGAGTTTCCGAGTTTTCCGAATGAGAACTGGAATGCTTCGTCGTAAGTGATTTTTACTTTGCCATTATCATTTGCTT
The DNA here is from genome assembly GCA_045642665.1 of Treponema sp. Lineage (GTDB taxonomy): Bacteria > Spirochaetota > Spirochaetia > Treponematales > Treponemataceae > Treponema_D. Next base: position 45,606 of record JAZUJH010000010.1, on the reverse strand, counting down.
CATTTATTTTTACGTCTTCTTCGTAGATATATTCTTCGTTTGCCTTCAGCGTTATATCAGCACCTGCAGCCCAGCAGTAGTTTTCACTTTCGCCTGTGATGAAACACCACTTGGCTTCTCTGTCTACGCTTGAAGTAATCTTGAATTCAACTTTGTAGGTTTCGTTTACTTCAATCCTTTCGCCTATCACAGCTTTTAGCTGGACGCTATAATCATATTCTCCCAGGTCTGAAATATTAATAACGTATGCACCGTTATCTGCATATCCTGTTGATACCCCGTTTTCACAGTTGTTGAGAACCCAGTCATCTGACTTTATTTCAATTGATTCGTTTTCTCCGAGAGGCAATGTTGGTTCTGATGGACCGCAGCTGATAAATGCTATCAAACTTGCTGCAGCCAGCGGAATGAATTTAAGAGAGTTTTTTTTCATAATTATACGACCTTTAATTTTTTTACCAGAGCTCTGAGTTGTTCCTATGCTAAATCTGAAATTGCTTTGCAACTATCATTTTTTTTATAGTTATATCAAAATTTTATGAAGCTCTGAAAATTTTGTGAAAAAAAATGTTATGGACTGTTCAATGTTTTCCCATGGATTCTTACATGTTTTTATTTTAAGGATATTTATATGAAAATGGATGCCTGCGAGTTTTAATCCTTGAAATTACAAGGACTGAAACATCTCGTTTTCAGAGGGACATCTAAAAACTGTAATTTTTAGAGGTTCCCTAAAAGAATAATGAAACAAATCAAAAAAATCTGATATTCTTATTTTATTTGGTCATTTATACTTACGCTGAGGTTTTTATTTTAAATTAGTTTTTTCAGCGAGGAATTATATGAAAGCAAATAAGGTTCTGCTTAAGAGAGCGGACTGTGCACTTGACATGGGGGACGGCAGCGAACGTTCCTTCTATGTGAGCCAGGATTATATTTTGAACAAGATGAAGAAGGTTCACCGCGGAATAAGTCTCATGTATACTTATTATCCCAAGGATGAAACCTGGCCTAAGCGTGCAAGCGTTGCGTTCCCTGAAAACAAGGCAGGAGGGGCATGGAATTTTCCGTATGAAGATTATTTCCCGTATATGGGCGGAAAAAACGGTGACAGGAACGGGGAGCCTTTCTGTTTTATGAAGGAAATCCGTCGCCGCGGACAGGATGTTGTCCTTACGCTTACAGTTGATCCTCATCTTGAAGACGAATATCTTGTTGAACTTGCAAAGGATCTTCGTCCATACGGAAGAATATATCTAAGAATAAATCATGAATGCACCGGAACATGGTTCTGTTTCAACAAGCGTGCAAGCTATCAGGAACTTGCAGACTTCTTCGTGCGGTTTTCAAAGGTCCTGAAGAAGCATGCGCCTAACGTCAGAACTATTCTCTGCGCAGGAATGTTCATGAAGGATGAATGCAAAGTTGAGATGGAGGATATCTTCCTTGAAGCTCATAAGGCTGCGGACATATGGTCCGGAGACCATTACCTTTCACTTCACTGGGGATGGCCTGTCACGGTTGCCGAGAAGGGCGGAAATGATTTTGCCTGCTATGATGTCGATGAGGTTTATGATCAGGCAAAGGCAACTCTTCACCGTCTGAGGGAAATCACAGGCCAGGACAAACCTTTTGTTTTGTCGGAACTTAATGGTGACGGAGATGTTACTGGAGCGTTCGTTCAGTCAAACATGATGCGTCACTTCATGGAGCGTCTCCAGAAGGATGAGGAGAAATGGCTGAGCGCGTTCACTTTCTATCAGTTCCGTGATGACGGTCGCCTTGGACTTGAAGTAACGGACCCTAATAATTCTGAGGTGGGCATTGAGCAGCCTATACTTTCAATGTACAGAGACGAGCTTCATAAGCCTTTCTTCTCTCAGCCTATAGTTTCTGACGGTGAAATAGAGCTGCCGGCAAAACTCAGGTGGGGTGGTTCTGAAGATTCAGAAGGTGTAAGCATTCCTCTCCACTTTGAAAAGCAGCCCGTGTTCGCTGAAGTTTACTTTGATGATGAGCTTGCTGATGCAAACCTTATGCTTGAGCTCGGGGGATACTGGTTCTACAAGGCTCCTGGTACTAAGTGTGTGGACATGATGACACTGTTCTTTGACAAGCCTCTTGAATCAGGATGTGACATGAATCTTAATATCTTTGCACCTCCTGCATCAGGCCTTAATGATTCTCCTTGTGCAGATTATGATGAAGCTCCTAACGGGGACTGGATGGAGAACACCTATTCAGAACTCAGGAAGCTTCCGACTGTCAGACTTTGTTTTGATGAGCCTCATATTATCAGCCGTTATGAGGACTGATTATAGGGACATGGCCCGTAAATTCTGAATGAAATGACAGGATTCTCTTAGGAGGGTCCTGTTTTTATTTTAAGGGAATACCGTTGTTGTTAATTTCATGTTTTTGGATTATAATGGAAGTCATGAACTGGCTTTTGATTGCACACGAAAACAACTATGAAGATCTCAACAGGGCAAAAGATTTTTTGCATGAACATGATGTGACGCCTTTTGAAATAATTCTTCATGAATCTATGTCCAGGGATGATCTGTATGACTGTCTTAAGCATATCCTTCAGACAACTCACTGCATTATTCTTGGTTCCTGTGGGATGAAGGACAATTCTGATTATATCTTTCTTTACGGGGCCCTCTGCGGGAAGAAGGTAAAGACCTTTGTCTATTCAGGAACGGAAGTTCCTCCGGGGGAGAAGTGTTTCGAGCTTATTGATAATGACCCCAACGCTCTTACCCATGTTTATATTAACCTTTCGGAACTTTTATCAATGATCGACGGCAGGTTTGAGGCTTTTGTTGCTGCCGACAGACAGCATCAGGCTCTCGTACAGCTCTTTACACTGGGAATACCGTTCACCAGTGACTGTTTTGCCCAATTCATTGCAAAGGATGACTCAGACACATGTGGTCTTTTCTACAGTGCGGGAATGTCCGTTAATGTGCGTACTACCGAAGGTGTGCCGCTTATTTGTGTTGCAACCCGGAATGACTGTGCGGAGAAGGTGCGCTGGCTTTTGGAAAACGGTGCAGACATAAATGAGAAGTCCCTTGATCGAGGATATTCTGCCGTAATGGATGCAGTTTGGCGAAAAAATTACGAAATCTCTAAATATCTGGTAGACCAAGGAGCTGAATTGAATTATATTACATCAGACGGACAGCCAATTCTTGTTCTCGCAGTCGGAAACGGAAGTGTCAAGATTGTGGAGCTCCTTTTGGAAAACGGTGCCGATCCTGATGTTAAGGACAGCATGGGAATGAGTGCCAGAGAGTATGCAAACCTGTTCAGGAAACCGGGAATGGTTGCTCTTATGGAAAGATTTCCTCCTAAGTCCTGATTATATAACGGAATCTTTAGAAGAATATGTTTTCTGGGGGTTTCTATCGTAAATTAAGTGTGAGGAAAAAATGAGTGAAAATAACAAATTAAAAATAGTTTTTGCAGGGGGCGGAACAGGCGGTCATATTTACCCTGGAATCGCTGTGGCGGATGCTCTGGTTGCTCAGGCAAAGGAAAGAAATATTCCAGTTGAAATTTACTGGATAGGCAACAAGGATGGCATGGACAGGAATATTGTTACCAAAAATTATCTCATGGAAGGCGGAAGCATTACAAAGTTTTATGGAATTCCGTGCGGTAAGCTCAGACGATATTTTTCATTCCAGAATTTTGTTGACCTGTTTAAAATTATTGGAGGTTTCTTTGCCTCCGTCCGTCTTCTGAGGAAGATAAAGCCTGACTGCGTTTTCTCCAAGGGTGGATTTGTCAGCGTACCGCCTTGCCGTGCAGCAAAGATGCTTCATATTCCCTATTACACACATGAATGCGACTTTACGCCAGGACTTGCGACACGTCTGAACAGCAAGGGTGCAAAGAATATTCTGGTCAGTTACTCTGAAACCGCTGAATATTTTAAGGAAAGCGGGAAATGCCTTGTAACAGGAAATCCTGTTCGTCCCGTATTCTATGAGGACAGAAAGTCAAGGGGATTTGATTTCCTTTGCGTCCCTGAAAATCATCAGAAACCTGTCCTGCTGATACTTGGAGGAAGTTTGGGAGCTCTGCAGCTTAATGAGCTTGTAGTAGAAAACATAGGATGGCTTAAGGAAAGATTCATTGTCGTCCATCAGACAGGAAAAGCTTTTGCGGATAATAATCCTGATGTAATGAACAGCGGTGATGATAGTTATAAGCCCTATGCTTTTATCTATGAAGAAATGCCCGCTGTTATTCAGTGTGCTGACGTTGTTATGTCACGTTCCGGGGCTAATTCTTTGTGGGAATGCGCAGTCTGTGCTAAACCTATGGTGCTTGTTCCTCTTTGCGGTTCCGGTACGAGAGGTGACCAGGTTGACAATGCCCGGTATTTTGAAAAGCAGAACGGAGCGTTTGTTCTTGCCGGAGAGGCTGCAACTTCTGAAAATCTCAGGATTATGCTGGAAAAACTTTGCAGGGAAGATGAAAGATTCAGGCTGTCTGAAGCATGCAGGAAGGTTTGCGGAGAGACCCGAAGTGCAGAAAAGATAGCCAAGATTATTCTTGGAAACTATCTGGAAAAATAAAACAAATGACAGCAGTAATAGATCTTGTTTTCATAATTCTTATAGCCTTTCTCATCATACTGGGAATAGTCAAGGGATTTTCGGACACGCTGTTTAACTGGGCGGCCCCGATTATTTCTTTTGCTGCGGCTGTTCTTTATTTCAGGAAGCTTTCCGTATATTTTTCTCCGTTCATACAGAACGCTTTTCTTTCTAAGGCGGCATCTTTTCTAATAATTTTTGTGCTTGGCTTTATTGTCATAAAGATTATGCAGATTATTGTCGGCCAGATTTTTGAAAGCCCGGTTCTTTCTCAGCTGAATAGAATTCTTGGAGGAGTTCTAGGGGCTGCGGAAGGATTCCTCTTGGTAGGGTTTATTATATTTGTAATGGTTAACCAGAAATGGTTTGACTGTTCCGGTGTTGCTTCGGGAAGTTTTTTCTTTGAACATTTTGCTCCTTTCTTTGTCTTTGAAAATTTTGTTCCCCGGGCAGCTTAATGTCTGAACAGCATAGGAAATCTTTCGGGCACTTGGATTTCCTATTTTTTTTACGGGAAAATATGTTTGAAAATATTTTATATCAGAATGCGACATCTCTTTTGAAATTTGACTTGGAAAAAAATAATCTTCCTAAGTCGATGCTATTTGTAGGTCCTAAGTCTTCAGGAAAATTTACCACCGCCCTTGAACTTTCCAGGGTCCTGAACTGTATGAAGAGTCCCAGGGGGGAACCTGATTGCCAGTGTGAAGGCTGCAGAAAAAGTAGAATTCTTTTGAACCCGAATGTTCTTGTCATTGGTGCCGGCAACAGGAGTCTTGAAATTGCTGCGGCCAAAGCGAATCTTCTGTTTCAGAATGCGAACAGTACGGACAGAACTGATGATGCTCGGTACAATTATATCAGGGCCGTAAGGAAACTTACAGTGCGATTTTCATCCGTCCTTTGGGAAGGCGAGGACAAGTTTGCAAAGTTTTCGTCTTTGCTCCAGTCAGTAGATGAGAATCTTGAGGTGCTTGACCCTTCCAGGGCAATTCCAGAGCCTGAAGAGCTTGGAAAGGTTCTGGATGAACTTGAAAAACTTTGCGGTAAGCTCGAGGATTCATTCCTCTATGATTCTATTCCTATTTCCCAGGTACGTAATTCCTCTTCATGGGCTCATCTCAGTGCTGAAGGCGGAAAGAAGGTTATAATAATTGAGAATGCAGAAAAAATGGCTGACGGTTCACGTAATGCTCTTCTGAAAATTCTTGAGGAACCGCCTGAGGATCTTGTCTTTATTTTAACGACTTCACGCCGTGGTGCCATACTTCCGACTGTTTTGTCCCGGGTGAGAATCTATAATTTCTATGATCGTACTGCCGCACAGCATAAGGAGATTATTGAAAGTAATTTCTATTTTGACACCGAATACGGCAGGGTAGAGTTCCCTGAAACAGTTGAAAAGTTTTTCAGAAATTATCTGCCGGTAAAACCTGAGTCAATTTATTATTCAGCAAAAAAATTCTTTTCGGCAGCCGCAAAAAATTCTTTGCCGGACATTCAGAAAACAATTTCTGAATGCGGAAATTTTTCTCCTTCTGTTCTGTTTTCAATTTTCCTTGAAGGGCTGATTTATTTTCAGCGTGAGCTGATTTCTACTGCGAATGGTGCTGCTGCTTCTGTAAAAGTTTTGAAGGCCCTGATGGAAACTTCAAACAATGTTGAAATCTATAACCAAACTGTGCAGGGGGCTCTGGAAAATCTTTCTTCCAGGCTTGTTGAAATAAACATGGAGCATGAAAATATTTTTAAGGAGCTTCTGGATGAGTGAATTTGTAAAGAAGGTAACAAAAAAGCTTTCAAAACTTTCAAACGAACAGCTTACAAAAATTATTGAGGACATGTACGCGGAAAACACAACGCTGGACTCAATTATAGAAAGTCTTTCCGTGGGGCTGATAATTGTTGATACTCAGTGGTGTCTCATGCAGAAAAATAAGGCATCCGAAAGGCTTCTGAATTTCAGGAAACGTCAGGGGGAGTCAAAAAATGAATCGCATCCTCTTTGGGAACTCATTGGGGAGCCGGAAGTTTCTGAATATATTGAGCACTGTGCAAATAATTCCAAGTGTAATACTTCGGAGGAATTTTCTTTCGCTGATGAAGATAAAGTACGTTTCGTGAATATTTCAATTGTTCCCTTCCTGAAAAAAATATGGAACAAGAATCTTGATAAATTTGAGAAGTCCATAGGCGGAGCAATTATCACTGTTGAAGATATTACCCAGAAAAAGCAGCAGGAAATTCTTCTGCACAGAATGGAAAATCTTTCAAGCCTTACAAATGTTGCCGCTTCTGTTGCCCATGAAATAAAGAATCCTCTTGGCGCAATAAGCATTCATATTCAGCTTATGCAGAAGGCACTGAAGATGGCGAGGGAAAAAGAGGTTCTCCCTCCGGAGAAGTTCATGGAGGATTATCTGAAGGTTGTCAACGAAGAGATAGACCGTCTGAATAAAATTGTTGTTGATTTTCTGTTTGCCGTTCGTCCTGTGCAGGCAACAATGCAGCTGACAAATCCTGATGAGCTTCTGAAAAATATTATTGAATTCTTCAGGCCTGAATTTGATGACAGGGATATTCATGTAAAGCTTAAGCTTTGTGACAATCCCCAGAGACTTCTGATTGATGAAAAACTTTTCAGGGAAGTCATTGTTAATCTTACCCAGAACGCAATGTTCGCTATTCTTGAGACGAGACGCGTGAATAAATGTGCAAGAGGTGAGCTTGTAATTGAATCCTTCATAAGAAATGAAAAATATTTTCTTACGGTTGCAGACAACGGATGCGGTATGGATGAAGACACTGCAGCAAGAATTTTTGAGCCGTACTATACAACAAAATCAAACGGCACAGGTCTTGGACTTACAACGGTTTATAAAATCATAAAAGAATTTTCAGGTGACATTGCTGTTCAGTCAAAGATAAATAAGGGTACAATTTTTACAATCTGCATACCTGTTCCGCAGAAGGGAATAAAGCTTCTCGCAAATTGAGGTTGATAAATGAAATTTACAATTCTTATTATAGATGACGAAAAAAATATTCGTGACGGTCTCGAAGCAAACTTTGAGATGGAAGACTACAATGTAAAGACCGCAGCTTCCGGTGAGGAAGGTCTTAAGCTTCTTGAGAAGGGGGACATTGATCTTGTCATTACAGATCTCAGGATGAACGGAATAAGCGGTGAGGAAGTTCTTGCGAGAGTTACTTCTGAAACTCCAGGCATTCCTGTCATTGTTCTGACGGGACACGGAAGTATAGACAGTGCTGTTGATGCAATGCGTCATGGGGCTTATGATTTTCTTACTAAGCCGCTGAATCTTGACCAGCTGGGAATGATTGTAAAGCGAGCGCTTGAAAGCCGTGAAATGAGTTTGCAGCATCAGAGAATGAAGCATGAACTTGAAGAGAATGCCGCTCTTGATGATATGATTGGCAAGTCCTCAGCAATGCAGAAGGTTCAGGAGACAATACGCAAAGTTGCCGACAGCAGGGCAAGCGTTCTTATTACCGGTGAGAGCGGTGTAGGAAAAGAAGTCGTTGCCAATGCCATTCATAATCTTTCGGGAAGAAAGAATAACAGTTTCATAAAGGTTCACTGTGCTGCATTGAGTGAGACACTTCTGGAAAGTGAACTCTTTGGTCATGAGAAGGGTGCATTTACCGGAGCGGACAAACTTACTAAGGGACGATTTGAGCTTGCCCATGGGGGAACAATTTTTCTTGATGAGATTGGCGAAATTAATCAGAATGTTCAGATAAAAATTCTTCGTGTTCTTCAGGAAAAAAAATTTGAGCGTGTAGGCGGTGAACAGACAATTGATGTTGATGTAAGAATAGTTGCTGCAACGAACAGGAATCTTGAGGAGGAAGTCAAGGCCGGCAGGTTCAGGGAGGATCTGTATTACAGACTTAATGTCATTCACATTCAGGTACCTCCTCTTAGGGAAAGAAAAGATGATATTCCTCTGCTGATATCTTCCTTCCTTGAAGAGTTCAACAGGGAGAACGGAAAAAATATTTCAGGTATAGATAATAAGGCTAAGGCCGCAATGTACAAATATTCGTGGCCAGGAAATATTCGTGAAATTCGTAATTGTGTTGAGAGTGCTGTCGTAATGTGCAGCGGCAATGAGATTACTCTTGATGATTTGCCTCCGGGCATAAGACAGAGTTCTGCTGAGAATTCAATTTCTATTCCCCTCGGCATGACTCTTGAGGAGGCGGAGAAAATTATTATTCAAGAGAATCTTGCTGCAAACAGGAACAACAAAAGCAAGACGGCAGATATCCTTGGCATCGGCAGAAAAACTTTGCAGAGAAAACTTAGCGACATTGAAATGGATGGAGAAGAGTAGTGGTATCAATGTATGACAAGCTGGGAGATCTTCTGAATGAGACTCTCGAAAACGGGGAAATTAAATTTGTAAAAATTGATAGAGAAAATCTTAAGGAACCTTTTGAAAATCTTTCCGGTTCAGGTTTTGAAAAAACTTCAGCTGATGATGAAATAGTCAGAATGAGGAATTTCAGAAGCCTTGATGAAGAGATTCCTAAAAGTGAATATGATGAAAAACTTGAAAATGAAAAGGCACGTAAGTTCAATGAATGTTTTTCGAGAAGGGAAAATACGGGAACAGTTTTTCATGCTGATTCTGACTTCGCACACAATGTAAAGATATATGAACCTGCAAATAATTTTGTGATCAAGAAAATTACTCCCCAGGTTCAGGATGCACTGAATCTTTTTGAGCTTGAATCTTCCTGTTCCTTTGATGATGTGAAAAGAAGATACAAGGAACAGGTTAAGCATTATCATCCTGACCATTATGCTGGAAATCCTGAACTTGAAAAAATTGCAGCCCAGAAAACTTCTGAGGTTCTGGACGCATACAATGTTCTGACAGATTTTTTTACGGAATGATTTCACAGGGGACTGCCTGAATTTATTGGTCAGTCCTTTATGGGAATCTCTAAAAATTGCAATTTTGGAGATTCCCTTATATTATTTTTTTTTCGTTTGTAAAGTTCTTAAAGCTTGCGGTTCCTCCGTATTTTTTTGTTGAGTAGTGGAACAGTGCCGCACGGTTCCCGCAGAAATGTTTAAGGCTGAAATACATTTTGTGTTCAGTCCCAATCAGTTTCCATTGACCATCCGTCCTGTAATAAAACTTTGCAGTGTCTTTCATGTCTGTGAAATCGCATTCAGCCATAAGCTCAATCTTGTTTTTGTTTTTGCTAAAAACAATTTTCTCCTCAATTATTTCATCACCTGCAGTTCCGTTGTCAATAGTCCTGTGAGCCATGACAAGTTCATTTGCTTCATCTGTTTTATGGATGGCAATGAATCCGTATGCATCCTGGAAAATGCTCAAACCTGCAATGTCTCCTGTGTTCATTGAATTTACATCGACAGTTACTTTTACTGTGCCTGCAGGATAAGGTAGACGCTGTGTGAGTGTGTTCCGTGCACTTAGAATTGACTGGCACAGAGCATGGGTTGTAATTGAATAGCTTCCGTTCGTAAATGAGATGTAATTTTTTTCCGGAACATGATTGAACTGCCAGAAAGGTTTCAGCTTTTTTGAATTAAAATTGTCGTTTCCAAAAAGCCTGTGGTCAAAATTATTTTCAGTATTTCCGTTTACTTCAAATATTTCCGGCATTTTTCCGTTGTCACCGAAAATGAATTTATTGTTTTCGTATTTCACAGGGACAAGGACAGGAAATCTTCCAGCGGCTCCTCGGTCCTGGAACATTATGGAATAATATTTGCCGTCAGGCGTATCTACAATACCGCCTTGTGCAATTCCTGATCCGAAGAAATTTAAATCATCATTGAAAATTATTTCTCCCCTGAATTCCTTGTCAAGTGAATCTGACTGGAAGCATGATTCGACACGTCTCCATCTGTCGTTCAAGGAATGGATCACAAAAACATAGTAACAGGAATTTATTTTATAAATATGGCTTCCTTCGTATCCGAGAAACTTATTTCCTTCAGCCTTAAAAATTATTCTGTCAAGACCATTCTTTTTAGGTCCTGTCAAAGTTTCATCAAGTTCTGTAAGATGTATTTCCGTGTTCCCGTACACGATGTAAACTTTTCCGTCATCATCAAAGAGAAGGGACGCATCGTGATAAAATCCTTCAACAGTTTGCATCTTCCACGGACCGTTTATTGAAACCGATGTAAGAAGATAAGTTTTGTGAGAATCATTAGCAACGAAAAGAATGTGGAACCTGTTATTATGGAATCGTATTGTTGCGGCCCACATTCCTTTTCCGTAGGCGTTTTTATCGTTCATGAGATTCAGCTCATCACTGTCCTCAAGATTTTCGTAGACGTAGGAATGGTGCTTCCAGTTTACGAGATTGTCTGATTCAAGAATCTGGCAGCCCGGGAAGAAATGCATTGTTGTGGAAACCATGTAATATTTTTCACCGACGCGTATAACGTCAGGATCCGGAACATCCATAGGCAGTATGGGATTGTTAATTTTTGATATTTTCATGGAACAATTATAAACCCAAAGACTGTGTATTGTATATAAAAAAATTGTTGATATATTTTAGATACACTTCGGTTTACTGCATTTTTGTGCATTCGCTGTCTCTGTTTTTGTTGGGAGAATCTATGAAAAAAGTTGGATTTGTTGGCTGGCTTGGACCTGCTTCTACTGTTGAGTATTATTTGGGATTCATTGAACGCATTCGGAATTTTTTGGCGGGAGTGATTATCCAAAATTTACTGTTGATGATGTTAATATGGATGAAATAATTTCTGCAATCGCTTCAATGAATTATGACAGGGCTTCTGAATGTATTCTGAAAAGCGTTGAAAGTCTTAGTGGTGCAGGATGTGAACTTGCAGCAATTACAGCAAACACTCCTCATGTTGTATGGGACAGAATGAAGGATAAGTATTCCTGTCGTGAATATTGTTGACTCAACAATCAGGCGCTGTATTGATGAGGGATACAAAAAAGGTTCTCGTGTTCGGGACTGTGTTTACAATGAAGAGCGAAGGATATTGAACCTGTTCTTCCATGTGATGAGGACAAAGAGAAAATCAGAAACTGATTTATCTTAATCTCGAGAACGGAATAATAATTCCAGAAGATGCAGCGGAAATGAAGCGGCTTGCAGAAAAATATATTGAACGTTTCTGCTGCGATGCATTGATTTTAGGTTGTACAGAAATTCTGCTTGTAATAAGGTAAGGCGATGTAAGCGTACCTGTTCTTGATACGACTAGGATTCATCTTGATGCAGTTTTCACAGAATCAGTAAAAGAATAAAATACTGATTCCCTGCTGTGAGAGTAAAGTAAAGAGGCTCCAGGTAAAAATGTTTGCGATCAGGATATGTAAAATCTGTTTTTTTTGTGTAGGTTACCTTTAAAAATTGCAATTTTTAGAGGTAACCTTAAAACTGCGATGTTTTTAGTCTGTAATTTCAAGGATTAAAACTCTTCGGCATCACTAAAAAGTAATTTTCAGAGATGATCTGTATTTTTTTTCTGGTCCCCTGTTCGTTTTCTGATGTAAAATTCCAAAAAAATTGAAAATTCCATTATCTTTTTTAGGAAATATCTGTTCCATGGGAAAATAAAAAGGGTAGCAAAAAAATGGAGTCGCATCAAAATAGCAGCAGGAGATTTGACAATTCAAGTGACAAATTTTATGCCTGCTGAACGGGATAATTTCAACGGACTCCGGAAAAGTGTGCCAGTTTTGTTGTGGCCGGCACATTAGTTCTCCATATCTGTGACGGGATTTTATTTGTTCCTTGCTTCTTCAATTTTTTCACGGACTTCTTCTTTTCTGTCTTCAATGTGAGTTTTCACTGCGTCCATGCGCTCTTCAACGAAGGCTTTCTTGATGTCATGAATAGTCTTTCTGCTGTCAATGTCCTCATGAAGTTTTTCACGGACTTCTTCTTTTCTGTCTTCAATGTGAGTTTTTACTGCGTCCATGCGCTCTTCAACGAAGGCTTTCTTGATGTCATGCATAGTCTTTCTGTTGTCAATGTCCTCGTGAAGTTTTTCTTTTATTTCTTCTTTTTTTTCTTCCAATTTTTTCCTGATTCTGTCGTCCATAAAATCTGTCTCCCTGATGAATATATTTTTTGGATCTGTGCTTGTCTGAAATATAACTCACAGTCCATTTAAATATATAAACTTTTTTATCAAAAATCAAAAAAAAATAAAAAAAAGTTATTTTTGTGAAAGTGGTTCAGTATTTATTAAATTGATTTGAACTGGACAGCAAATGTGGAATCAAAATTATGAAAAGATTATTCAGTTTTTTTATTACCGGGAATTCTATTCAGGAAATGGGCCGCAAAAAAATCCCTCCGGTAACTTGATGCCGAAGGGACTTGTGTTTCAGTCAAAGAGTCATCAGATGACAGTTCCCGAAGGAATTACTGCGCCTTTTCTGATTACGATGATACCGTCTGCACTGTAGAACAGGCCGTGGTCTCCGTCTTCATATTCCTTTCCGTTTACATTGATGCAGCAGTTGTCACCTATTCTTGCATTCTTATCAATGATAGCCTTGTTGATTTTACAGTTCCTTCCGATTCCGATATTCGGTGAATGTCCCTTCTTGTTGTTTTCCTTCTGGCACGGAGTCTCATAGAAGTCTGCTCCCATCATTACAACTCCGTTAAGGTCGCAGCCCTCATTAATGATTGAGCGGACACCGATTACTGAATGTTCAATTCTTGAGTTAGTGATTACACATCCTTCGCTTGCAAGAGTTTCTGACATTGATGCGTCATTGATTTTGCTAGGAGGAAGGTTTCTCATGTGTGTATAGATTGGTTTTTCTTCATCATAGAAATTGAACTGAGGTACAGTCTTGGTAAGGTCCAGCGTAGCTTCATAGAATGAGCGGATAGTTCCGATGTCCTCCCAGTAGCCGCTGAAGATGTAGCTGTTAACCTGTTTGATTTTGATTGCGGCAGGAATTATTTCTTTACCGAAATCGTTGTTTTCGTTGTCAAGCATTTCCTCCATTGTGTCTGCGTTGAAGATGTATATACCCATGGAAGCGAGGTATTCAAGATCGTCTGTAAGGTCCGGAGTTCTTGATTTTTCAGGAATCTTCCAGTCGTCAATGTTAAGATCCTTTGCAGGTTTTTCCATGAAGGAATTTATTTTGTTGTCATCATCAACCTTCATGATACCGAATCCTGTTGCGTCATGTCGGTTAACCGCTTTTGCTGCAATCGTAATATCTGCACCCGAAGCGATATGTTCGTCCATGAACTTCTTAAGGTCCATGCGGTAAAGCTGGTCTCCTGAAAGAATGATGTAGTGTGTAGGATTCTGCGCACGGAAGTGTGACATATTTTTTCTGACAGCATCTGCAGTACCTTCATACCAGCCGGAATGTTCAAGGGTCTGTTCAGCAGCAAGAATTTCTACGAAACCGCGGCTGAAGCGGTCAAATGTATATGAATTGATTATGTGCTGATGAAGGGAAGAAGAATTGAACTGTGTCAAAAGATAAATTTTCTTGTAACCGCTGTTGATGCAGTTTGAAATAGGAATATCTACTATACGGAACTTTCCCCCGAAAGGAACGGCAGGCTTTGATCTGTCTTTTGTAAGAGGGTAAAGCCGGGTACCTTTTCCGCCTCCGAGGATAATTGCTAGTACGCGTGGTTCTTCTGTGGTGGTTTTCATTTTTAAACATTCCTCCAATTTGATTTAATACTTCTTTTATTTTAATTCACGTGAAATCATATTTCAAAGCAGGACACTTTCTTTATATGGTTCCGTACTAAAATTATAAAACCGAATCGGCGATTTATCAATAAAAAATATGCAAAATCTTAAATCAATTTAAGACTACGTATTTTATTGATTTTTTCTAAAAAGGCTTAATAAAAATCCTTCAGGTACCGATAAATTATTGAAGACAGAATGTTTTTACGGAGCGTTTTATGGTTAGAGGATTATACATCGGAGCAAGCGGAATGAATGCACAGCAGGATAGGCTGGATGCAATTTCAAATAACCTTGCTAATGTTGATACAACAGGTTTTAAAAAAGAGATTCCTGTAAGCAAGTCTTTCAGTGAACTTCTTCTTCGCCGCACAAAGGCGGACGGTGTTTATAATCATCCATTCGGATCCGGTGACGTTGCTCCAATAATTGGAAAAATCGGTCTTGGTGTAGAGACGAATGAATTCTATACTGACTTTGATCAGGGCTCGTTCAAGTCTACGGACACAAACACTGACATGGCTTTGGGCGGAAAAGGATTTTTCGTTGTTAATACTCCGGACGGGGAACGTTTTACGCGTAACGGAAATTTCTTGCGCGGTAAGGAAGGTCTTCTTCTTACCAAGGAAGGCTATCAGGTAATGGGCGAGAACGGCCCTGTTTCTGTGCCTGATGACAAGTTTTTTGTAAACGAAGATGGCATGATTTATGATAAGGCTGATAATACTTTCATAGACAGGCTTAAGGTTGTGAGATTTGATAACGAGCGTTATCTTAAGAAACAGGGATCTTCTTTGTGGAATGCAAATGATATTACAGGTGACTATCATGTTGCTGAAGGTTCGGAGCGACCTAGAATTCTTCAGGGATTTACGGAAACAAGTAATGTTAATGTTGTTAATGAAATGGTTCAGATGATTGAAGTAAACAGAGCCTACGAAGCAAACCAGAAGACAATTCAGACAGAAGATACAATGATGGAGACTCTTTGGTCTAAGGTTGTCCTGGTAAATAAATAGTTCTGCTGGGACAATATAGGTTCATATAATAAAATAGGGCAAGCTGATACAGGAGTTTATATATGGTAAGAAGTTTATGGAATGCAGCTACAGGCATGAACGGCCAGCAGGCAAACATTGATACAATTTCAAATAATCTTTCGAATGTAAATACAACAGGTTTCAAGCAGCACAGAGCAGAATTTGAAGATCTTCTTTACCAGAACGTCAAGAAGGCTGGTACTCCTGCAACTGAAGATACAGTTACTCCTGTCGGACTTCAGATGGGTTCCGGTGTCAAGCTTGCTGCAACACAGAGAATTATGTCTCAAGGTTCCCTTCAGGCGACAGGTGTTGATACGGATATAGCCATTGTTGGTGACGGTTTCTTCAGGGTTCAGCAGTACGACGGTTCCTGGGCATATACACGTGACGGGTCTTTCAAAGTTGATTCCACAGGTCAGCTTGTTAATGCAAACGGTCTGCGTGTTGTTCCTGAAATTATTCTTCCTGAAGGATTCCAGCTTGAAACACTTTCAGTTTCTGATACAGGACGTGTTAATGTTAAGGTCAACGGAAATGTTGATCCGGTAGAAGTTGGACAGCTTGAGCTTTACCGCTTCCCTAATAGCGTTGGTCTTGAAAATACAGGTGATAATTTGTATAAAGTAACCAACGCTTCCGGAAATCCGATAGCTTCACGTCCGGGAATTGACGGAATGGGTATTACAAAGCATAAGTTCCTTGAAATGAGCAACGTTTCTGTTGTTAATGAAATGGTTCAGATGATTGTTGCCCAGCGTGCGTATGAATTTAATTCAAAGGCTATCCAGACAAGCGATACAATGCTTCAGACTGCAACAAGCCTCAAGCAGCGCTAAATGTTTTAATGGTGTAGGAGATTAGGATGGGAGTAAGCGGAATTTCAGGTACAGGTATAACAGGGACTCTTTCTACAGGAAAGGATTCTCTTCAGAGAGCCAGGCAAGAAAAGGAGAGCAGTTTTATTTCTCTTCTTCAGGATGCATCGAAAAGTGCAGAGAAGAAGGATGTTATATCTGGTGTAGCTTCATCCCAGATTGCTTCAAACCATAGGCTCAATGGTGATTATACTCAGGGTTTCTATAATTATTATACTTCTGAAGGTGATAAGAATGCCAAGCCTGAAGGTATGGCCGCTGCTGTTTCAGGTGAGAACGGAAGCAAGCCGGTTATTGATAGGACTTCAGAACTTTATGCCCAGTCAAAGGAACTTGAGAATTACATGGTAAAGATGATGATTTCTTCCATGAG
This sequence comes from Treponema sp., assembly GCA_045642665.1. Classification (GTDB taxonomy): domain Bacteria; phylum Spirochaetota; class Spirochaetia; order Treponematales; family Treponemataceae; genus Treponema_D. The sequence continues at coordinate 28,957 of JAZUJH010000010.1, read as the reverse complement.
GGATACGGTTCACCACACAAGTCTTACCGGTGATGAAGGAAATAATAGTTTTGCCCGTGACATGTATGAAGATATGATGTATGACAATTATGCGGAAAGTCTGACAAAGAATTCTCATTTCGGACTTGCTGATCAGATTTATCTTGAGCTTTCCGGGCAGAAATAAATAATATCGGACATTGAAATCATTCGCAGGTGCACAAGAAAATATAATTCCATTGAAACTGTCAGAGATCCTCGGAACTTGTTTCCGTTTTTTTTTATTGTAATCCATATTCTGTCTGTTGAATCGTCAATTATTGTAAATATGAAATGAATGTGATATACTTGAGGGGCTATGGAAAATGACATTAAAAGTTTACCAGAAAACCTGGAAAATATCCGTGTACATTTTGTTGGTATAAAAGGTACGGGAATGGTTGCCCTCGTTGAAATACTTAAGAAACGTGGAGTGATTATTTCAGGAAGTGATGTTGCAGAACATTTTTATACAGACGAAATTTTAAATAATCTTGGAATCGTTCCGACTCTGTTTGATTCGGAAAATATCAGTAAAAATATTTCTTATATAATATATTCCAGTGCATATTCTTTTGAAAAGAATCCTGAACTCAAGAAGGCTGTGGAACTGGGAATTCCTTGCATGCTTTACAGTGAAGCACTGGGAGCTCTGAGCGGTACTACTTACAGCTGCGGAATCTGCGGTGTTCATGGAAAGACTACAACTACAGGGTTTACAGGAACTCTTCTTTCAGCTGTTGATCTTCCGTCCCAGGTTCTTGCAGGAAGCATAATTTCTTCGTTCGGTAGGTCAACCTGTACAATGACTTCCGCTTCCTATAATCCTAACGAAAAAAATTATTTTGTTGCCGAGACTTGTGAATATCAGCGTCACTTCATGGCATTTCATCCTCAGAAAATAATTCTTACTTCAGTTGAAAGTGATCATCAGGATTATTATCCGACGTATGATGATATTCGTGATGCTTTTGTTGATTATATATGCAAGCTTCCGCAGGACGGTCAGGTGATTTACTGTGCGGATGATGCGGGTGCCGTGGAAACTGTGGGAATTGCACTCGGAAAGCGTCCTGATGTCCAGGCCATTCCTTACGGGGAAACAGCGGATGGGGATTACAGAATTACTTTCCTTGAAGTTGAAAGGGGTGTCCAGTATTTTTCTCTGCCGGTGATAGGCAGATGCGGAATCAAGGTACCGGGAAAGCATAATGTCAGGAACAGTACAGCATCTTTGGCTCTTGTATGTGAACTTCTTAAGGCTGACGGAAAAAATCCGTCCGAATATTTTGACTGCCTGAAGGAAGGTCTCCTTAAATTTTCCGGAGGAAAGAGACGTTCAGAAATCATAGGTGAAGCTGTAACTTCCCGCGGACAGAAAGTTGTTGTTATGGACGACTACGGTCATCATCCGACTGCAATCAATACAACTCTTGAAGGTTTCAGAAAAATTTATTCAGGTCATAAGATTATTGTTGATTTCATGAGCCATACATACACTCGTACGGCCGCACTTCTTGAGGAATTTGCTTCAAGCTTTTCCAGCGCTGACTGCGTAATAATTAATAAGATTTACGGAAGTGCAAGAGAGGACGCAAGCTGCGCAACAGTTTCCGGGGAAATCCTTGCTGAGCATGCAAGGAAATATCACAGCAATGTTTTCTATTGCGGTGAATTTGATGAAGCTGCGGAAAAGGTTATGACAATGTTTGACGAAGATTGTTCGGAGAAATATCCTGACGGCTGGCTTTTTGTGACGATGGGTGCAGGAGACAACTGGAAGACAGGAAAAATAGTCCTGGACAGGCTCAGAAAATAAATTTTATCAGGTGATATTATGAATAGCATGACAGGTTACGGTTACAAGGAGATTGTGGCTGAAACAACACAGCTCAGTGTTGAAATCCGTTCAGTGAATAACAGGTTTCTTGACCTGAGCATTTATCTCCCGTCATTTCTGAATCCTCTTGAAAGCAGAATCAGAAAGATGGTGTCCGAAAAAATTCTTCGAGGTAAGGTGGACCTTAGCATTAGGATCAAGGAGTTAAGTTCAAATGCCTGTGTCACAGCAGATTCAAAAGTTGCACGTCTCTACATGGATGCAATGAGTCAGGTTGCCCGTGAACTTGGTATGGAAGAAAAGCAGATTCCTCTTGAACTTATTATGCAGCAGGAAGGAGTTCTGAATATTACTCACCAGTATGATGCAGAAGCCTACTGGGAAAAAATTGTTCCGGTTTTTACTGAAGTTCTTGACAAGTTTATTGAGGACAGAAGAAGGGAAGGCTTGAATCTTCAGGCTGATCTTCTAAAAAAACTTGATATCCTTGACGGATGTGCAGCTTTTTTTGCAGAGTGGCAGCCTAAGATGGAAGAAAAGTTCAAGGCAAACATTCAGCAGAAATTTGAGGAGCTTCTTGGAGACCATGTTGATGAAAACAAGATTCTTGAAGAGACTGCTGTTATGCTCATCAAATATACAATAAATGAGGAAATAATTCGTCTCCAGAGTCATTTGAAGGCTCTGAGAAAGGAAATGATTCAGGAAAATGCTCCCGGCAAGCGAATTGATTTTATTTGCCAGGAAATTAACCGTGAAATAAATACAATCGGAAGCAAGAACCAGTTTACGGAAGTTGGTGCAATGGTTGTAAACGCAAAGGATGCTCTTGAAAATATTCGTGAGCAGGCAAAAAATGTTGAATAATTAGGTTTGGAGAAGATTATGTCTTATAGAATCCCGGAAGGAAAAGAACTTCGCATTGCAATCAGCGGAAAATCTGGTTGCGGAAATACAACTGTCAGCACGCTCCTGTCAGAGGCTCTTTCAGTGCAGCTCATAAATTATACGTTCCGTCAGCTTGCACAGGAAAAGGGAATATCACTTGCACAGGTTATTGAAAATGCAAAGACCGATGACAGCTATGACATTGCTGTAGACACAAAGCAGGTTGAACTTGCCGGAGCACAGAGCTGTGTACTTGGCAGCCGACTTGCCATCTGGATGCTCAAGGAAGCTGACCTAAAGGTTTATCTTCTTGCTGATGATGATGTCAGGGCTAAGAGAATTCTTAACAGGGAAGGCGGGAATCTTGATGAGATTAAGTCTTTTACCGCAATGAGAGATTCGGAAGACTCGAGACGTTATATGAAGCTTTACGGCATTGATAACAGTGACTATTCTTTCTGTGACCTTGTCATTGATACTGCAAAATATCAGCCTGAACAGATTGTAGAGATGATTATTGCGGAACTTTCTAAGAAAGGTTTTGTCGAGGAATGAATTTTTAGTTCCTCATAAATGAAGAAAGCAACGGACTTGATTTGTCTTTATGACAGCAGGCCGTTGCTTTTTGTTTATCCGTTAAATGTGATTTGCATCAGACAGATAAATTAATATTTCTTGTCAGCATAGCCTATCCAGCCTTCATTTTCAATTAGAGCCTTTTCGAACCCTTCAAGCTTGAAGGCATAACTTTTTGACAGTGAACCTGCAATGAGCTTAACCTTCCATGTTCCGTCTTCCTTTTGCTCAATCTTACACTGTGTATCTTTTTCTGCGAAAGTATGGAACATGTCATCGATGTCCTTTTTAGACATATCAAGAGCGAGTAAACCGCAGTTATACATGTTCTGGCGAAAAATTCTTGCAAAGTTTACAGCTATTACACAGTAAATTCCGTTTACTTCAAGAGCCCATGGAGCATGTTCACGGCTTGAGCCGCATCCGAAGTTTTCTCTGGTAATAATTACTTTTTTTCCTAAAATATCAGTTTTTGGATTGAATCCGTCAAGCTTCAGGTCTTCGAGCAGGTATGGCTGCAAAGCTTGCTTTGTATTTTCTGTAAGATACTTAGCAGGGATAATCTCGTCAGTGTTAATATCTGAGCGATCCAAGAAAAGAACATCTCCACCAAACTGTTTCATTGCTTTCCTCTTATGATAATTTGTTAGGGAATCCAAAAGGACTCCCCCTAAAAATCTTTAATAGTTATTCTAACACAAATACAATTATTTATAAAGTTCTGAATTTGTAATTGTTCCTTTTATTGCTGTTGCGGCAGCACTTGCAGGGCTCATGAGATGAACCATCCCGCCTTTACCCATGCGTCCGTTAAAGTTCCTGTTAGTCGTAGATGCACATATTTCACCTTCTGCAAGAACACCGTTTGACATACCGAGGCATGCACCGCAAGTTGGGTTTGTAACACAGAATCCTGCATCCATGAAGATGGAGATGAGGCCTTCATCAAGTGCATCCCTGAAAATTTTTGGGGTGGCAGGGGATACAATACCTCTTACGCCTTCTGCAATGTGATGTCCCTTGAGAACACTTGCAGCAACTCTAAGGTCGCTGAGACGTCCGTTCGTACAGGACCCGATGTAAACCTGGTTCACAGGAGTTCCTTCCATGTCAGAAATTTTTTTAATCTGGTCAGGCTTGTAACCTACAGTACATAATGGGTCAAGGTCGGAGAGATCAAATGTGTATACCTTTTCATATTCAGCATTGTCATCGTCAATCCACTTTGCGTAGTCTGCAACAGCATCTTCCTTTGTTGCGTATTCGTTTTTGATGAACGGCCAGAGGTAATCAACTGTTACCTTATCAGGAAAACAGATTCCACTTGTTGCACCGGCTTCTACTGCCATGTTGCAGAGTGTCATTCTTTCTTCCATTGTGAAATTATCTACAACAGGACCTGTAAATTCTGTTACACAGTTTGTTGCTCCGTTTACACCGATCTGCCCGATGAGGAAGAGGATAACATCCTTTGCATAGACACCGCTTTTGAGGTTTCCGTTGAGAATGAATTTAATGCTCTTAGGTTCGCGGAAGGAGCAAACACCCTTAAGAATACCAACTTCAAGGTCTGTTGTTCCGACACCAGCTGCGAACGCACCGAAAGCACCGTGCGTACAAGTATGGCTGTCTCCCATGATTACAGTGAAGCCTGGACGGACATAACCTTTTTCCGGGAAAATCGCATGGCAAACACCATTTGAACCGATATCGAAAAAGTCCTTGATGTCGTTGCGCTTTGCCCATTCACGCAAAATTTTTTCCTGCATAGCACATTTTGAATCCTTTGCGGGTGTAACATGGTCAATTACAGCCTTGATTTTTGTGCAGTCGAATACACGGTCCATGTTTCGTTCAACAAGGTCATTAATTGCAATTGGAGTTGTGATTTCATGACAGAAAACGCGGTCCAGTTTAAGAATATTTGTTCCTTCAAAAGGCTGATCAACTAAATGAGACTCGAAAATTTTTTGAGCTATCGTTTTACCCATAGTTATAATACCTCGTAACTTTAATTTTACTAAAGTATATTAAGTGTTATTAAAATAATCAATAGGCATTTGCAAAAAGTTAAGTAATTCTGTTATTTTAAATGTAGAAAAGCGAAACCCAAGAAGAATGGATTTCGCTTTCTATTGACGAATGATTGTTTATACAATAACGTTCTGAGGCTTTCCGGAAAGATAGCATCTGATGTTTTCGATGACTATGTTCAGAAGTCTTTGCCTTGTTTCTGTTGCAGCCCAAGCTATGTGCGGTGTTACCAGGCAGTTCGGAGCCCCCAGCAGAGGATTGCCGCTGAGCATAGGCTCTTCAGACACAACATCAGCTGCGTAGCCTGAAATTGTTCCGTCTTCAAGAGCTTTACGGAGATCAGCTTCATTTACAATTCCACCGCGAGCAGTGTTTATAAGGTATGCAGACTTCTTCATCTTTTTGAGATTTTCAGAGCAGATGATCCCCTTCGTTCTGTCAGTGAGGGGACTGTGAAGTGTCACGAAATCTGATTCAGTGAGCAGAGTATCAAAGTCTACCTGATTTTCGATTCCCGGTTTAGGAGTTCTTGTGCATACAAGAACCTTCATTCCGTATGCCCTGGCAATTGCGGCAACTCTTGAACCGATGTTTCCGTATCCGAAGATTCCTAAGCTCTTTCCGTCAAGCTCGATCAATGGTTTCTTCCAATAGCAGAAGTCCCTTGATGAACACCAGTCACCGTTCATTACGCTGTCAGAATGAAGTTTGGTGCTGCATGCAAATTCACTGATGAATGCGAACACAAGCTGTGCAACACCTGCACTGCTGTATGAAGGAACATTTGTTACTGTAACATTATGTTTACGGCAGGCTTCAAGGTCGATTACATTATACCCGGTAGCCTGAACGCCGATATATTTCAACTTTTTACACTGAGAGAGAATATTTTCTGTAATGTTTATTTTGTTCAGCAGAACAAGGTCGCTGTCACCAATTCTGGAAACAACATCTTCAGGTTCTGTTCTCGGAAATACAGTCAGTTCTCCAAATTCCTTCAGAGGTTCCCATGACAAATCTCCTGGGTTAAGTGCATTTCCATCTAAAACTGTTATCTTCATGTTAGCCAATGACGGTGATACCTGTTGAGTTGATTGCGTTGTCAATTGCTGCTTCAATTCCACCAACACTTTCGTCGAAATCTACACACACCTGACATTTTGCAGGATCTGCTACAACATTTGTAACACCAGCAACTGCTTTTACTGCATCATTTGCCTTTGCTGCTGCTGAATCATCATCCATTCCGGTAACATAAATTTTCTTCTGCATTTAAAAACTCCTGTGAAAATAACAGAATCTTTATAGAGAGAGTTTAAAGATTCCCTTAATGTTTTCATTATAATGACACATTATGAATAATGCAAGTAATTAATTACATAAAATGGAATTAAGAGTAAAGAATTTCCGCCCGAATTTTTAGCTTTCAAGCGGAATGATCTGAAGGGATTGTCAGTCGTTTTTTTCCTGAGCCGAAGTTACCGAGCGTCCAAGCTGCCCGCAGGCACCTCCAATTTTGCTTCCCCTTTTTACACGCAGGTTTACGTTGAGCCCAGCACGTTCAAGAAGTTTCACAAAATTACGGCATTCTTCTGCATCTGGGGTCCTGAAATCTAATCCAGGTACCTCGTTCCAGGGAATCAGGTTTATGTAAACATCCATCCCTGAGGCAAAGTCAATTAAACGTTTCGCACTTTCAGGGCTTGTGTTTTTTCCTGACAGAAGGGCAGCTTCAAGAGTTACACGTTTTCCTGTTGTTTCGATGAAGTATTTGATTGCCTTCTTGAGTTCAGAAAGCGGATTGCCCTTTGTTACAGGCATAAGTTCTGCACGCAAATCTTCATCTGCAGTTGTAAGGGAAACTGCAAGCCTCATTTTTGGTCCGTTATTGGCAAGGTCGTAGATACCTTTTATTAGACCGCAGGTGCTTAGTGTAATTCTGCGAGTGCTTAATGACCGGCCGTCTTTGTCTGCAAGAATTGATACAGCTTTTCGGATTGCTTCAAGGTTCTGAATCGGTTCGCCCATGCCCATGAAAACTATGTTATCCAGTGTTCCAGCTTCCTTTTCAAGATGGAGGAATTCTTCAACAATTTCTCCGGCCGTAAGGTTTCGTCCTAATCCCAGCTTTCCGGTCTGGCAGAAGGCACATTGCATTGCACATCCTGCCTGGCAGCTAACACAGGCTGTCTTGCGTCCTTCCTTGTCTGTAAGGAGAACAGTCTCAATAGCTCTTCCATCATGAAGGGTAATCTGAAGTTTGATTGTCCCGTCAGGGTCTTTTAATGTCTGGGAAACCTTTGAAGAATAAATCTCTGCCTTTTCGGAAAGTGCTTTTCTTGAGTTCTTGTCAAGGTTTGTCATTTCCTCAAAAGAAGAAGCACCCCTGGCTATCCACCGGAATATCTGTTTACCGCGGAATGCAGGGGTAAGGTTTAATGCTTCGCAGATTTCTGCAGGAGTTAATCCTGTAAGAAAAATTTTGTCTGTCATATTAATGACTAGAATAATGCCTTATTATTTTGTATTTTGTCAAGCATTTCATTTATTGCCTGGCTGCGGATTCCGAGTTTCTGGAAACTCTGAAGAACCTCAACGGCTTTTGATTTCTGGTTCAGTTTAACGTAGCAGTCTGCAAGGTCAATGTAAAGTCTGTAATTCTTTTCGTCATCACGGATAAGACGTCCGAGACGTTCCACTGCTTCCTGATATTTGCCTTCACCTTTGCAGATAAGTGCAAGACCGAGTGCCGCATAAATATCAAAATCAATGTCCATTGCACGGTTATAATACTGTGTAGCAGTTTTGTAGTCTCCTGTATTTCTGTAAGCATCTCCTGCACGGGTAAGAATAACCTTGTTGTTAGGATCCATGTCAAGGATTCTGTTCCAGTATTCAATGGAGCGGAACTGCTGGTTAAGACCGCGGTAACAGTCAGCAAGACCGAAAAGGGCATAGAAGTTTCTAGGTTCAACTTCAAGGGCCTTTTCAAAGTATATGAGGCCTTTGTCAAATGTCTTGAGCTTTCTGTGACAGTTTCCGATTGATGTAAGAACGCGTATATCTACGTTCTGCGGATTAACTTCAAGCATCTTCGTCCAGTAGTAGAGAGCATCCTTGTATTCCTTGAAGTCATAGTGAAGATGTCCGAGACCAATCAAGGCGTAGGCATTGTTTTCTTCCATATCAAGAACCTGTATATAAAGCTGCTTAGATTTCTTGAAGTCACGAATCTTTCTGTATGCATCTGCGACACGCGTAAGAACGGTGATGTTTCTGTCATCATGGATGAGATATTGTTCCCAGATGCCGATGGCCTTATGATACTGGTTCAATGCCTTGTAACAGTCTGCAAGACCGAACAAAGCATAATTGTTTCCCGGATGGAAGGAAAGACATTTTGAATAATAGTTTATGGCATCATTAAAATGCCCCTGCTTTCTTTCACTGTCCCCAAGACCTACAAGAGCATAGTTGTTATTGTCTTCTAATGAAAGAATCTGTTTGAATGAGTCAATTGCCTGGGGAACTTTGTTTTCTTTTAGGAGAGCATATCCTTTCTTAGAAAGCTCACTGATTTCGTTGGCAATAGGGTCATCAGTTTTAGATTCCATCAATTCTGCACTCAAAGGTACGTCTTCTGATAAAGTATCTTTTGCAATATCACTCATTTCAGTCCTCACTTTTTAACATTAGAGATATTAGTTTAGATATTTTTTCTTCAATTGGTTCTGACTTTCGTTTGTTGTGAGCCAATGAATAAAGTTTCAGTGCTTTAAGAAAATCATTTTCTTTTGCATAAAGATCTCCGCAACGTGTAAGTCCGTCAGAATAGCCCGTGGTAATGAAAATACGTTCAGCCTGTTCGTAGTGACCCTCATTGAAAAGAACATTCGCTTTTCTGTTTAATAAAGCTTTCTGCTGGGAATTTAAAGATTCAACAGGTTTCTCGGTAACTTTTATGAAGCCCTGCGACCCTTGTTTTTCGTTAATCTGTTTTTTTAAATCCTCTGTCATGTGATTTCCTTTATATAACCTTAATTATAACTTGAAATTTTCATTTGTCAATTCTCAGACAAAACTTCATCATTTAATTTAAAAAAATCTACGATTGATCTTCCGTATACTCTCTGGTCAAAGCGGATAAGCTTTCCGATGGTTTCCGGTAATTTGTCTTCACTTGGATGATGGATCATTACATATCCTTCAGGATTTATGAGCTGCCGTTTTTCGATTGTCTCAACAAGTTCCTTCCTGTATTTGTAAGGGAAGGGTGGATCAAGGAATATGAAGTCAAAACTTTTTTTGCATCTTTTTAGAAAAAGTTCAACAGCCATGAAGTGGCAGTCAATTCTGACACCGGCTTCTTCTGCAAGTTTTACATTTTCAAAAACAGTCCTGGCCTTTGCCTTGTCCATTTCGCAGAGAGTTACATCTGTTGCTCCGTGAGATACGGCTTCAATTGCAATAGTTCCCGAGCCGCTGAAAAGATCAAGAAAGGATTTTCCTCTTATATAGGGTTCAAGTATAGCAAAAACTGATTCTCTCATTCTGTCCATTGCTGGTCTGATTGCCATTTTGCCGTCCGGAGTTTTTGTGTATCTTCCCTTTAATGTTCCGCCTGTTATTCTCATATCGTTCCTTATTTGTTCAATGACCAGTATATGTCATCGTGCTTTAGTTTTGAATTGGTTTTCGCATAGTCGAAGGCAGTTTTGCCGCTGCTATCTACTATTGACGTGCGAGCTCCGTTTTCCAGCAACATATTAACGATTTTTGTGGACTTTGCATACTGGCAGGCATACATTAAAGGTGTTTTACCTTTCCACATTTTGTTTACAGCTATGTTCATGTTAAGGAAAATCTTGATTTTTGCTTCCCGTACATGTTCTGTTCCGTTTTCGCTGGTTATTGCAAGTATGAATGCATTGAAAACTTCATCCTCTGAAGGTGAGCGGTTTTCAAGAAGCAGTGAAAGAATTTCTGGATTCTGACTGTAGTTTGCGGCCAGAAGCAGCGGTGTTATGTTATAGTTGTTTCTTACCCGTATTGAAGCTCCATTGTCTATGAGAGTCTTAACTATGTCAAGGTTGTTCTGGTATCGTACTGCATACATGAGAACTGACCACCCGTCCTTGTCTCGTTTCTTAAGATCAGCTCCGCTTTCTATGAGATTATGAATATCCCAGTCGTTTCCGGCTTTGGCTGCCTTCATTATAAGTGTCACACCGTTTTTGTCAGCCTGGTTCGGATCTTCAACTGAGAAATAGTTCGGAGACTCTTCTTCGTCTTCTTCGGATAAGTCATCTGTTTGTGCAAAGTCGTAAAGGCTGGATGATTCAAGAGCCTTTTTCTTTTGTGCAATCTCTTTCTGCTGGTTTTCAAGTTCTTCCTGGGCACGAAGGAGTTCCTGGTTTATCTGTTCCTCCCGGAGAATCTTCTGTTCTTCCAGGGATGAAAGTTCATCCCTCATAAGCTGTGACTGCCGTTCCTTTTCAAGACGGACTTCTTCAAGCTCCTTTGCGTACTGGTCTTGAAGAGCTTGCTTCTGTTCTTCAAGTTCCTTAAGTTCCTGGGCAATTTTTTCTTTCTGGAGATTTCTCTGCTGTTCGAGTATCTCAAGTTCTTCCTTTAGTTTTTGTTCCTCTGAAAGTTTCCTGTTTCTTGAATCCTCAAGTTCCTTTGCAAGGCGAGCCTCTTCAAGTTTCTTGGCTTCCTCTTTTTCCTTGAGTTCCTGGGCCAGACGCTGCTCTTCTAATTTTTTTGCGTTTTCCCTTTCTCTTAGTTCCTGGGCCAGCTGCTGGTCCAGGCGTTCTTTTTCAAGTCTCCTGCGTTCTTCTTCGAGGGCAATCTTTTGAGCTTCGAGTTCCTTTTGCTTTTCTTCAAGGGCAAGACGTTCTTCTTCTTTTGCCTGTTCCATCTGTTTTGCAAGAAATTCTTCCTGTTCCTTGATTTTCTGTTGTTCAGCTATTTTTTTGGCCTCTTCTTCAGCAATTCTTCTGGCCTCTTCTTCAGCAATTCTTCTGGCCTCTTCTTCAGCAATTCTTTCGGCCTCTTCTTCAGCAATTCTTTCGGCCTCTTCCATGGCGAGACGTTCCTCTTCCTGCCGAGTCTTTTCTTCTGCTTCCCTGCGGGCTTCCTCTGCGAGCATTCTTTCTGCTTCCTGTATGCGGATAGCATTTTGTTCTGCTATGGAAAGATCATTAAAATCTTCATCCTGTGAGGTGAGGGTAGTTGAAGCAGGTTTCTTTTTTTCTTCCTTGTCGCTGCTTTCTTTTTTTTCTGTTTTTGAAGGTTTTTTCTTCGGTTCCGGCTTCTGTTCTTCCAGAATTTTATATTCGTTGAGAAGCTTGACTATGTCATCTGTCTTCTGGTTGTATGTAGCGTAGTCAAGAGCTGTTCTTCCGCTTGCATCCTTTTCATTTATTTTGTCAAGAATGTTTGTGTCGAAAAGATTCTTCATGTTGAAAATTCTGTCAATGACTTCGGGCTTGGAAGAGTAGAGTGCAGCATACATCAGAGGGGTTCTTCCGTCTGAAGCTTTTGCATTTATGTTGCACTGGGCCTTGAGCAGAACATTTATTACATCAATGTCTCGGTCATAGCGAAGAGCCAGCATCAGGAAAGTTTCTTTGTTTTCGCCGAAGGTAAGGTTTTTTAAGATAGGTCTGAGCTGGAATGCTTTTTCTATCTGTTCAGCGGTACCTTTTTTTGCGAGGGCATAGAAATCTGTTGTCGAAATTTTCTGATTTTTAGTTTTCTGATCTTCAGCGGCCTTTTTTTCCATGAAGGATTGTTTCTTCCTCAGCTTTTCATCTTCCTTTGCACGTTTTTCAGCTTCCTTTGCAAGCTTCTTTTCTTCAGCTATGAGTTCCTTTTCTTTTGCCTTTTGTGCTTTTTCTGCCTGCTCCTTTAGTTTCTGTGCAGCTTTTAAATCTTCCCCGGAAGGTTCCGGCTTGGCAGTTTCTTTTGGAATTTCCTCAAAAGATTCGGAATTCCCGTAATTCTTTTCGGGAGATGCAGAATAATCCGGATTAGCAGGCTCTGTCAAAATTTCACTGTTTTCTACTACATCTGCTTTGGTGCCTTCCGGCAGTTCTTTTTTTTTGCTTATTCCGTCTGGAATCTCTGAATCCTTGGAAGGTTCATTCTTTTTTTCATCCGAGTCAATTTTTTTTTCGATAGGTTCAGCAGAAAGAAAGTCTGACGTCCCTGTCTTTTTTTCGGTTTCCTCAGATTCATTTTGAGGCGTGAGGGAAAGTGTTACAGATGCTGAGCCTTTTGAAACTTTCTGTATAGGTGATTTTTCATTTTTATGTTTGTTTGACTTATCTTTTTTTTCTGCAGTTGCGTCCGGCCCGAATTCTTTGAGAAGTTCTTCAATTCCTGCTATTCTGTTTGCACCGGCATAGTCATAAGGAGTGAGTCCGTAGTCATCTATGGCACTTACAAGTTTTTTTTTCCCAGAAAGACTTGAATCAAGAATTGCCTGAACGACCTTCAGGTCGCTTGTATACTGGCAGGCATACATGAGAGGTGTTTTGCCGTTTTTATTAGTCGCAGTGATGCTGCAGTTTGATTTCAGAATTGCTTCAATTACATCAACTTTGCGGTTGTTTTTAAGGGCCATCATGAGAAATGTTTCGCCGTCGTTTCCGAAGACCTGTGAATTGAGACCTGGATTTTTTTTGAATGCGGCAGTAATTTCTTTTGCCGTACCTCTTTGGGCTAATGTATAAAAATCTGTCGTTTCCTGGGCTGACACAAATGTATTTGCACTTATGAGAAAAATAAAAGCTATATTGATAATTGTTTTAAAAAAAAATATTCGGTTCTTCATACTATACAATTATATAAACGTCAAAAAATGCCGTCAAGTTGATGCAAAAATTGATTTCTTTTGTCCTGGTTAGCATAGGTATAAAAAAAATGATTATTTTTTTTGTTTGTTACTAGACAAAAATTAAAAAATAATATAATATATCTTTGTCAGCGAACGGAGGATTAGCTCAGCTGGGAGAGCGTCTGGTTTACACCCAGAATGTCGGCGGTTCGATCCCGTCATCCTTCACTTTTTCGCGGGGATGGTGGAATTGGTAGACACGCTAGCTTGAGGTGCTAGTGGCGAGAGCTGTGCCTGTTCAAGTCAGGTTCTCCGCAGTTAAGAGCTAACTGAGTAATCGGTTAGCTTTTTTCTTTTGTAGTGTATCTCTAAAAAAATAAATTCTATCACTCTGATTGAAGCTGGACTGCAAAATTTTGAAAAACTGGAACATAAAGACATTTTTCCTGTCCTGAAGAAATGAATCTGAATTGCTTTCAGCGTTCTGAGTCTGCACATACTGTAAACTATGCTCGTAGGTACGATACTGAAAAATTCACGAGTTTTTTCCGTAAGTCCTGTCTAAGATTGCGGGCTCCACATTTTCTTTATCTTCTTCTGACAATTCACCTTCCTTTCCTGCATGCCATGAATCTGCATAACCAATTCTTTTATCCTCTGTTACGGGATTTGAAAAATCTTCGGTTGACCCGAGTACCTCTGCTTTTTTTTTCTTCTCTTTTTTACGCTTCGTCCGGATTTTCTCTGAAGATTTACAGTCGTATTATTTTATTCAACCTTTCAAGTGAATCCGCTGATTCATTCAATTTTGCCAACCATTCGATTGTGTCAAATGATTCCTTCGTTCTTAAATTTTGTTATTTTTCTTTTTCAGGTAACCTATAGAGATGTCCTGAATCAAATGCGGGAAGTAAGGGAAGCCGGAATGTCAGGCTCTCCGACTCCTGTTGGAGGTTCCTGTGTTTTTCAGGTGAGGTTTTACGTATGCTGGTTCTTATTTTAAAATTTAGTTGTTTGGTGCTAATTTTAAATTTTTCAGTTTTTTCGAAGAAATTTTTCTGTGAATTTATTTTTTTATATATTAACCAAATACCGATTTTTCTTATTGACATAATAAATAGAATTTACTATTATAAACTACCCCTTGGAACTACGCACGTGGTTCCCATTTTATAGTCCATAAGGAGAATCATACAAATGAGAAAGTATGAACTTATGACAATTTATCCTACAGAGGATGAAAAGTACAAGAATGGAGTTGAAACACTCCGTGCAGATCTCGCAAAGTTTGGTGTAGAAATCGAAAAGGAAGAACCATTCGGTGATCGCGATCTTACATACGTAATAAACAAGCAGAAGCGCGGCCGCTTTGTTCTTGTTAATATCAAGGCTAACCCTTCAAAGATTGCTGAACTCGACGCACAGTTTAAGTTCAACACAAATCTCTTGAAGTACCTCTTCGTTCTCGTTGAAGAAAAGAAGGCATAATTTAGCCTTAAATCATATTAAACCTTGGGAGGTAGCAGAATGGCTACAGATTTAAATTCAGTCGTTCTGATTGGACGTCTTACTCGTGATGCAGAACTAAGTTATTTGCCAAGCGGATCCGCAGTTGCCAAGCTTTCTATTGCTGTAAACCGTAGAAGAAGGGAAGGTGAACAGTGGATTGATGAAGTGAATTACTTTGATGTTTCCTTTTTTGGAAAGTCTGCTGAAGGTTTGAAGCCGTACCTTCTTAAGGGTAAGCAGATTGCTGTTCAGGGAGCTTTGAAGCAGGATCGCTGGGAAAAAGACGGACAGAAATTTTCTAAAGTTCAGATTGTTGCCAGCAATGTGGAACTGCTTGGCGGACGTACTGACGGTAACCCTAATGGTGGAGGATATTCATCTGGAGCACCTTCTTACGGTAATTCCGGTTCAATGTCTTCTGGAGGTTATCAGATGTCGTCAGGCTATTCGCAGAGACCTGCACAGAGCCAGCAGAGAGGTTATGATGTTCCACCTATGGATGAAGGTTCGTTCGGTGGTGACAGCGGTGAATTCCCTGAAGATATTCCATTCTAATTATATAGGAGCAAACAATGTCTGACGAAGTAAAAGAAATCGAAGGCAAAGAAGAAGATACAAATGTAGAGCAGTTGCAGAATCAGGGCCGTGAAGATGAAGGTCGTGGTGCTCGTGGTGGTAAGGGAAAGGCTTTCTTCCACAAGAAGGTTTGCCGTTTCTGTGCTAACAAAGCAAAGATTGATTACAAAGATGCAGACGGTCTCCGCCGTTATACAACAGAACGCGGTAAGATTCTTCCACGTCGCATTACAGGTACTTGTTCAAAGCACCAGAAAGAACTTGCTGTAGCTATCAAGCGTGCACGTTCAATCTGTCTCTTGCCATACGTTGCTGACTAAAAAAATAGGCTGCGATCCAACTCCTGGTAACGCGGCCTTAAAATATTATAGGAGCTTGAAATGAAAGTTATTCTTAATGATGACGTAAAACACCTCGGTGAAATGGGTGATGTAAAGAACGTAGCTAACGGTTACGCTCGTAACTATCTTTTTCCTCGTATGCTTGCTGTTCCATACACAAATGAGACAGTTGCATATTTCGAAGGAAAGAAAGCAGAAATCGAAGCCAGAAAGGAACAGAAGCGTGCAGACAGCAAGTCTCTCAAGGAAAAGCTTGAGTCTATGAACGTAGAACTTGTTATGCCAGCCGGTGCAAACGGAAAGCTTTACGGTGCTGTTACAAACCTTACACTTGCAGAATACTTCAGCAAGAACGGCTACGAAATTGAACGTAAGCGCATTGAAGTTCCGGGTCTTACAATCAAGACTGTAGGTAACTACGTGCTTAAGGTACACCTTTATGAAGCTACTCTCGCAGAAGTTAAGCTTTCTGTAAAACCACAGGAAGAAGCTAAGAAGGAAGAAGCTCCAAAGGCAAAGAAAGAAGCTAAGGCTGAAGAAGTAAAAGAAGAAAAAGCAGAGTAATCTGATTTCTTTATTTTATGACGCAGTTTTCGCGTAAAGGCTGTTGCAGGTTCTGAACTTGCGGCAGCTTTTTTTTTACTTTTCTGTTTGTTTTTACTGACAATTTTTAAAATTTAAGAGGGGAAAATGGAACTTAAGGACAAAGTGCCGCCACATAATTTTGAGGCTGAACAGGCTACTCTTGGTGCAATGCTTCTTGATTGGAGCTGCGTGAACGATGTTGTTGCTTATCTCCGTGCTGATAATTTCTATGACCAGAAGAATCAGCTCATTTTTGATGCAATGCTTCATCTTTCGGTAAGCGGAGTAAAGGGTGATATGCTTACGCTTATAGATGAGCTTACAAAAAGCGGAAAACTTGAAGAGGCAGGCGGAGTCCCTTATATTTCTTCTCTCACAGATACAGTTCCTACCAGTGCAAATATTGATTACTATGCAAAAATAGTTCTTGACCAGGCGACAAGACGTAATTTAATTAAGATTTCCTCAGAAATTAAGGCGGACAGTTTTGATGAAACTGTTGAGAGCCGAACAATACTTGAGGAAGCTGAACAGAAAATTTTTAAGCTGACTGATGTAAATTCAAGTACCCAGGTCTTTTCGATGAAGGATATTGTTCCCAAGGCAATTCAGCTTATTGATAACCGCTATAAGAACCGTGATGCATATTCTGGCATTCCATCAGGTTTTACTCAGCTTGACAGTATGACAAGCGGTTTCCAGAACAGTGAAATGATTATTGTCGGAGCCCGTCCTTCTATGGGTAAGACAGCTCTTGCACTTTCCATGATGCAGCATATTGCAATTGACAAGGGAATTCCCTGCGGATTTTTTAGTCTTGAAATGGCTGCGGAACAGATTTGTCAGCGTCTTCTCTCTCAGGTTGCAAGAATTCCAAGTACGAAGCTTCGTAGCGGTATGCTTAAGACAGAAGACTTCAAGGCTCTGCAGAATGCTGCCGGCCAGTGTTATGAAGCACCTCTTTATATAGTAGATACTCCTAACATGAAGCTTCTTGATCTTCGGGCGATGGCTCGAAGAATGAGGCTTACCCAGAAAGTTGAAATCATATTCATAGACTATATTGGTCTTATTACAAGTGAAAATACTGATCTTCCTATGCATGAACAGCAGTCGGCTATTTCAAAGTCCCTTAAGAGTCTTGCCCGTGAACTTGAGATACCGATAGTTGTTCTTTGTCAGGTTGCACGTACTGCCGAAGGTGAAGAGCCTAATCTTGCTCAGCTTCGAGGATCAGGTTCAATAGAACAGGATGCTGATATGGTTATGTTCATACACGGTACAAAAGCAAAGCAGACAGAGGGTGAAGAATATAATCCTGTTCAGGACAGAAAGCTTATTGTCGCAAAACAGCGTAACGGTCCTATCGGTGATGTTGAGCTTCTCTTTATTTCCAGCTACACAAAATTTGAGAATAAATCAAAGCAAAATTAAATTATAAATTTAAGTTTTCGAATTTTCATGTTCTTACACTTTTTCTGTGTTACATTAATTTCAGGGCTAAAACCTAAATTTTGACACTGGAGAATGCTATGGATAAGATCCTTATTGTTGGAGCAGGACCTGCAGGTCTTTGGGCCGCACATGAATTGAAGCTCAAAGGTTATGAAGTGCTTGTGATTGAACAGAAAAATGATTTTTCAATTCTCAGACGAGCTTGTTCAATGCAGTTTATCATTGATGATGATTATGAGGGTGAAGGCGTTGTTATAAGGGAAGGGAATCTTTACTTCCCGAAGTCTGATTTTTCTGTGCCCTATACAGGAAAGCTTGTACCGTTGTATAACAAATATTATCATTCACCTGAGGACCATATAATCCGTTTTGCTCGTAATGATGGAAGGGATCCGTTTTCTTATAAGTTTGATAAGCGAAAGCTGCTTGAAGATTTGTTCAATCTTTGTGTAAGTGAGGGAATTGAATTCATGCTCGGTACATCTGCAATCGGTGGAACTGACTGCGGAAATTATGTGGAGCTGGAAGTTTCCTATTATGTAAACGGTGTCCATAAGAAAGAAACCGTAAGAGGTTCTAAGTTGGTTATTGCGGAAGGCGTCAATTCATCTCTCTGCACAAAGTTCGGGATGAATGATTCCAGAATGCATCTGGCTACAGCTTTGTGCCTTAAATATATTGTTGAAGGCGTGCAGAATGTTGAAGCAGGAAGCTGGAATCTTTATTACGGCAAGAAATATCATTCCAATGCGGCTGTAATTGTCGGGCCGAGTCTTTACGGCGACGGTATTTTTGAGGTTACGATTTCAGGTGACAAGAACAGAAGTCCTGCTGCAATTTATAATGATTTTACAACAGCAAGTCCTATGAGCAAGAATTTTGCAGGCGTTAAGCTTGTTGACAAACAAGGATGTTCTGTAAAAGCTTACACTTCAATGAAAAATCCTTGCAGGGGAAACGTAATTGTTATTGGTGATTCTGCGGCTTTCGTTGAAGTTGAAGTTCAGGGAGCCTTGCTTTGTGCAAAACATGCAGCCGATGCCGTTGAAAAAGAACTTAATGGTGAAAACGGATGGGAAGGATATACTTTGTGGTGGCTCAGTTCATTCGAATTTAACGGAGATGAGCATATGCGTGTTGCTCAGGGATATGCTTTGGTGCCTTTTTTTACTGATGATGAACTTGATGTTCTTTTCGGGCTTGCGGAAGGAACTTGTCTTTACGGAACATATAGCCAGTATAAGACTCCAAAGCTTATCTGGGATGAAATATTTGCTCATGTAGAAGAAATACGTATATCGAATCCTGATTTGTATGAAAAAATTCAGAAGCGAAAAGAGATGACACTATCTAATGCATTTGCTAAATAGAAAAGTCATATATTGAAGCATAGAGGCCTCCGGAAAAAAGATTTTTTGTTTTCCGGAGGCCTTTTTTATAGGAAACAAAATTTTATAAGAAACAAAGACCGGCCTGAATGGAGCCGGGCTGGTCTTTGTTTAGTGTATTGAATTACTTCACTGTAACTTTATTTTTCAACCTGTACATTGTTTTGGTCGTCAAGCTGGCTGATAGGCTTAAGGTCTTTAAGCTCAAGAAGAATGGTCTGACCATTGCTTGCTGTTACAACAACACCCTTAGGAGCAATTGTGATAGGTGTGTCAGGACTTACTGCTGCAGGGCTCTTGAGCTGCAAGTTAAGTTTTGCATCATATTTTGCAACAACCCATTCATTGCCAGACTTGATTACACAGTAATAGTTGTTTCCGTAGCTCACAAGTACGGAGTCTTCTGCTACAAGTTCTGTACTTTCCTGCTGTATTTCCATGTTCTTGGAATCAAGGAGGCACAGGCGAACTGCGCTTCCGCTGTCTCCGCAGATAGCAAGATACATTGTATCGCCGGAAACTGTCTGTTCCCCTGCCGGAGCATTTCCGTTCTGTCCGCTGTTGCCTGAAATCGTTACAGGATAAACTGTTCTGTTGTGGATAAGACTGACAGGAGACTGTCTGATTACTTCACCGGTTTCTGCATCAAGGCGGACAAGTGCGCAGAGATTTTTCTGCTTGTTTACAAGTTTGAGACCGACAACTGTGTTCCTTGAATCTGCACCGAAAGAGTCGATGATAACCTTCTGCTGATCCTTTGCGATTTCAGTGCGTTCGTTCTGAGCTTCCTGCTGCTTTTTGTCTGCAATTGCCTGCTGTTCGCTTGCCTTCTGCTCAGCTTCTGTAACTTTATCTTTCTGCTCATCAGTTTTCTGCTGAGCTTCATCTGCTTTATTTTGGGCCTGTTCAGCATCTTTCTGAGCCTGTGCTGCATCCTTCTTTGCCTGTTCGGCATCTTTCTGGGCCTGTGCTGCATCCTTCTTTGCCTGTTCGGCATCCTTCTGGGCCTGTGCTGCATCCTTCTGGGCCTGTGCTGCATTCTGTTTTGTTTCTTCGGCTTTTTCCTGAGCTTCCTTGTTGTTAGGATTATTCTGTGCATCCTTCTTTGCCTGCTCAGCATCTTTCTGGGCCTGTGCGGCATCCTTCTTTGCCTGTTCAGCATCTTTCTTTGCCTGCTCAGCATCTTTGTTTGCTTCATCAGATTCTTTCTGCTGTTCCGCAAGTTCTTTTCTTGCCTCTGCAGCTTCTTCGGCTGAATCCTGAGCTTTGTCAGAATAGTCCTCGGCTTCACGCTCAATAAGGTCAACCATGTTTTTGCGTTCGTCTATTCCCTTGTCATCATTTTCTCGCATAGAGTCACGAACATTGTCATCATTCAGGATAGATGTATCAACTGATGAGAGTGCGCTGTTAAGATCAAAGAGTGGAATAACAATCTGTGTCTGTCCAGGCCAGTTGCTCCATCTTGTGCTGAGACCACATTTTTCAGCAGTAAGATTTTCTGTTACAGCGGTCTTGTATTTGCTTTCAAAAACATCCATTCTTCCGCGATAGACAGCGTTATACACTGTGATGAATGTTGAAAGTGTAGAGGCATCAGTTGCGTTGTAACCGTATGCACTCTGCAGGTAACCTGTAATAATTCTGCGGAGGTTTTTGATATGGTCTACGCCTGCGCCTTCATTGATGAAGATGATATCAGCATCAAGTTTTGTTGTTTCGTCGGGGTCAACGATATGCATTACCTGGTACTTGTTCTTGTTACCATAAGTTCCGGACTTGTTAACGTCTCTTGCAACCTGCTGGCCGAGTGATGTACCGATTCCTGTAATTGCATTTGCTGATTCAATTACCATGTGTGGTCCGTTGTAGCTTTCGAACTGGATTATTTCGTTGCTTGTACTTCGGATTTCAGTTTCGTTAACTTCCACAGCTAAGGTAGATGCCGTTAAAACTGTAAGGGTAATGAGCCCTAGTACTGCAGTCTTTAACTTTTTCATAACTCCTCCAAAATTTATGGTTTGAGCCTATCAGGCTTTTGCCATAAAAAAAGCTTCAATAATAATTAATAATATAGATGTCATCTTTATTATAACATTTTTTTTGTAAAAAAAGAAGTACAGTTCATATAAATATCTTATTTATTTGCAAATAATTACTTGACATATTAGAGATTTATATCAATGAATTTTTTAAGTGTCGCTCTTGCGTATTCCTTGACTCCCTGAGGGTACGGGTCTCCCATAAGTGATGTAAGAATTTCTCTTCCCTGTCTGAAAAATGCTGGTCTTCCCATGAATTTGCAGATTTCGAATGTTGAGTCGCATATGTTTTTAAGGAGCAGCTCGTTCTTTACGTTTGTCTTCGTAAGACTTTCAAGGGCGGAGAGCATGCTTCCTTCAGGGTCATATGCAATCACTCCTGTATTCTTTACAAGCGTGTTAAGAATCTGCTGGTCAGTAACGTGCTTCAGAAGGTATACATAGTTTTTGTTGAACGTTGCCGTACCGCTGGCCGCTGCCAGGTTCAGTATTTTCTGTGTGTAGTCAAGGTTTGTTGTGAAATAGGATTTCCCGTTCGTACTTGCGGCTCCTGAATTTTCCTGCATCCATGCAGATACAATGGAATTCATTTCGCTTGTTAGGACGGGAATCCATTTACGTTCCTTTTCTGCAGAATTTCCGTCCCTGAAAGATTTCATCATCTCGTTAATCTTTTTATTTGTGAGGGCCTGTCCCATAAGGTCTGATGAAGTATTGCCGTTGTTCTTGTAAATGTTTGTATATGCAGAAAGTTCATGGGCTGTGTAGGAGCTTTTTGAATCCCGGCCAAGATTTTGTTTTATTCTGTATCCCTGTATTACCCAGTTGGAGGAGCAGAATCCGATGTAACCCTCATCCGTTGGAAAAACATAGGACCAATGGTTCTTGGGATCAAATTTTGCTGTCCAGATTTTGTTTCCCTCGTCATCGTAGCATTCCGCCTTCATCTTATCGGAAATCACGAAGCCCTGAGAGGTTTTTCCCTTGAAGCACAGGCCGTTGTGTGTGAATCCTGTGTCATAGTTTGAAAGAATTTTACCGGTTTCCGTTTCCACAAGGATTACCTTTGCCATCTGTCCTGTAATGAATGCTGCTTTCCCCTTTTCGAATCCAGTCGTGATGATGGAGGTCGGAGCTGAAAATCCTTCGTTCCCTGCTTTTATGGCCCAGTGGGAATATACATTGCCGTTCCGTTCTGAACAAAGACCCACGCTTCCGTCCGTGAATGAAACAAGGGAACCGTATGAGGTTTGCGAAACCTGCGCAACTTGTCCTGCAAAGAGGACTTCCTCCCCGAGTTCTCCGAATGGGCTTACGGTATAGGCCACGGTCTTTCCTTCCTTGAGCTTTGTTGTGAAAACCAGAAGGGAACCGTCGTTCAGTTCCGTTAAGGGAATGTTAGTGTTCTGGCATTCAACTGAAATCTTCCAGCGGCAGGTTCCCTTTATGCTGTAGCAGGCAATGCTTGAGCTTCCCCTTGTATAAATTCTTCCGTCTTTGCCTACGAGAGGAGCTTCCGTAACAGAGAAACCTGTTCTGGTTGTCCAAAGAAGAAGTCCTCCGGGGTTAAGCATGTTTAGGTCTCCGTCGCGGGATATAAGGTAGATCATATCTGCTGCACCTACCGTCAGCAGAGGTTTGAGTCTGCTGGTAAGGTGACGCTGCCATATAATTTTTCCGTCCTGGGTGAATGCACTTACACCTTTTCCGTCATCAAGTGTGATATAGCCGAAACTGTTTCTCACGGGCTCACAGAAAGGGTTTCCGCTCAGGACTGTAACCCAGCTTGGTTTAAGTTCTGCCAGGTTTACAACTTCTGCCGATTTTTCCCGCACAGGTGACGCCTGTACAGGAAAAAGGGACAGGGCCGCTGATGCATATAAAATTTTCTTTAGCTTTTGTAAATTCATAAACTACCTCTGAGTTTTTTTGAAGAGTCTTCTCAGCTGATTTCCTTTGTAAATACAGCAAGGCTCTCAATGTGTCCTGTCTGCGGATAGAAATCAAGGAGATACAGTTTTTCCAGCTTGTATCCACCCCGGATAAGGAACTTTGAGTCTCTGGCGTGAGTTGCTATGTCACATGAAATGCTGCGTATCTGTGGAATGTCTGAGTGGGAGAGCCACTGGCATACACTTTTTTCAATTCCAGAACGCGGAGGGTCGATTACAACTGCGTCAAAGTTTCCGTTGGCTTTGACATAATTTTCGGCATGGTATTTGATCCAGGTTTCACCGCTTACACCGAAGCTTTCATGCTTTGTTCCCGCAAGATTCTGTTCCGCATAAACAATGGCATCCCTGTTATGTTCTACGAGACAAACCTTATCAAATTTGTCGGCAAGGAACATGGAAAATGTACCTGAACCCGAATACATGTCCAGAACGTTTTTTCCTTCAAGACCTTCCATGAGATGAGGGATAGTCTTTTCAAGGACCTCAAGGTTTGACTGGAAGAATCCCTGCACGTCAAATGTGATGTTCTTTCCGAGGATGTCCAGTGTACAGATGTTTGACAGCTTTACAGTTGTTCCTGCAAACCTCTGCTTAATTTTTTTCTGCTTGGGTAGCCTTCGTCCGTTAGGAGTCCTTGGAGGCATTTTCTTTTCCTTCTGCTTCTTGATTTTCTCTTCTTCGTCAGCTATGATTATCTTGTCAAAGCCGTCAGGAATTGATGTAATTTTTTCTGTGCCGAATACATGTACTCGGCCTTCCGGACGTTCTTCCGCGGGAACTTCTTTCAGGTACCTGTTGATTTCAGCGTTTGCGCAAGGGCATGAATCCAGCTTTATTATATTGTTCGTGCGCTTTTCCATGAGACCGCCGTTGTGGAACTGGAATCTTGTTCTGTAGCCGCGGTCATTTCCCGATACGATTTCAATTTTGTTTGTGTCAATACTGATGCCTTCACGTTCGAATGCGTCTTTCAGTATGCTGCGTCTGAGTTCCTGCTGGTAGGAGCTTTCTATGTGCTGCATGTTGCATCCGCCGCATTTTCCGTAGAGTGGACAGAATGGCTGTGTTCTGTGTTCGGACGGCTCAATAATGTTTATAATTTTTGCTACCGAATAGTCTGGAAGTTCCTTCATGATTTCTACTTCCAGTTTTTCTCCGGGGATTGCATAGGAAACGAACACTGTCTTTCCCTCAAACTTTGCAATGCAGTCTCCGCCGAAGACCATTTTTTCTGTTGTAATTGTGATAGTTGACATTCCATCAGTCTACCAAAATTTTGTTTTTGTTAAAAGGGGCCCGGAATGTTAGTGTTTCTGGTATTTTTTTGATGGAAATGTTTTTTATGTAAAAAAGTTTTGTGTTATCCGTAAAACTCTGTTATATTTAAAGGGAGCCTCTGAAAATGCAATTTTTAGAGGCTCCCTAAGCATAGTGATTGGCGTGCCAATTATATCAGTTCGTTTTTAGGCAAAAGAAACCAAGCAGGAGATTTTGATGAATTATTCAACACAGCAGATAACAATGTCTGACAGAGGAATTAATGTGTTTCACTCATGGCTTCCGGATGGAGAAGTCAAGGGGATTGTTCTTTTGAGCCATGGCATGACTGAACATGCGTCACGCTATGAACGTTTAGGTAGGCTGCTTACAGAAAAGGGCATTGCTCTTTATGCCGAAGATCACAGAGGTCATGGGGAAACTGCCAGGCTTGCAGAGGAAAACGGTACAGGCATGTTCGGTTATCTTGCTGACAGGGACGGTTTTTTTAGGGTCGTAGATGATATACATGAGGAACTCGTGATGGTAAAGAATCTTCATCCAGGAAAGAAGATTGTTCTGTTCGGACACAGCTTCGGTTCTTTTATAAGCCAGTGCTTCCTCGAAAAATATGGGGAAGCTCTTGACGGCTGCATTCTCTGCGGAACGGCAGGTCCAAGATACGGTCTTGTGGAAAGTGCCCGTGCTGTGGGGAACATCATAAAATTCTTTACGGGAAGAAAGCATGTTTCGCCTCTCATGGACAAGCTTGCATTCGGTTCCTACAACAGCAGAATAAAGGACAGGCGCACAAACTTTGACTGGCTCAGCCGTGACAATGCTCAGGTTGACAAATATATTGAGGATCCCTGGTGCGGTTATGTCTGTACGATAGGATTCTTCTGTGACATGTTTGCGGGGCTTTCTTATATTCACAGGAAGGAAAACATGGCAAAGGTTCCGAAAAATCTTCCGGTGCACTTCATTGACGGAACAGGAGATCCTGTTGGGGACTATGCGGAAAGTGTAAAGAATCTTTGTGAAATCTACAGAAGTAATGGCGTTAAGAATGCGGATATAAAGCTTTTTGAGGGTGCAAGGCATGAACTTCTCAACGAGACGAACAGGGAAGAAGTTGAAGCGGATGTTCTTGCATGGGTTGAAGGAATATTTGCAGCTTGATTCATTCCCTGATTTGAACGGCCGGTACAGGAAATGAAATGCCCTGTGCGGAGTTTACGTACCGTCCGTCATATATTTTCTACCATTTTCGCTAAAAAATACTGTTACATTCTTGACGAGTTCCTGAATGGTTATTAAAATAGTTTCACTGTGCTAATTAGATATTCAACGGACAGCAAGGGAAGACCTGTAGAGAAGGCTGTCATTTATACAAAATCAGAACATAATATTTCTCTAAGCTCAATAGACAGCGATGCCCTGTTCATCATTAACAGGCTTCGTGAAACAGGATTTGATGCATATATTGTTGGTGGGGCCGTTCGTGATCTTATTATTGGTAAGAAGCCTAAGGACTTTGACATTGTTACGGACGCAACTCCAAGCAGAATCAAGAAGATTTTCAGAAACTCTCGCATAATCGGTAAGAGATACAGGCTTGTTCATGTTTTCTTTGGACAGAAGATTTTTGAAGTAAGTACATTCCGTTCTATTGTAAACGGTTCCGTCGGAAATGAATTCGGAACAATGGATGAGGATGTTCTGCGCAGAGATTTTTCATTGAATGCTCTCTATTATGATCCCATGAAGCAGCAGGTCATTGACTATGTTAACGGTGTGAAGGATATTAAGAAGGGTGTCGTAAAGGCTGTGATTCCTATGGACAAGATTTTTATTGAGGATCCTGTCCGCATGCTCCGTGCAGTTAAATATGGTGCTACAACCGGATGCAAGCTCTCTCATTCTCTTAAGAAGAGAATCCGTAATTCTTCAAGCCTTTTGTCTCCTGTGTCACCGTCCCGTCTTACGGAAGAGCTTCTCAAGATCATCAACAGCGGGCATTCCTTTGACATAGTATCCGGGGCCCTGGACACAGATCTTTATGCTTATCTTCAGCCTGCCGCAACAAACCTTATGCTTGAGGACCGCAGGTATGAGAAGGCATACATGAAGAGTCTCATGGATCTTGATGAGTTTACACGGAATACACCTGACAGCAGACTGGGGGAGAAGATTTATTTCATTCTCCGTGATTTTGTTGCACAGCTTACAGACTGGGATATGGAAATAAAGAACAGCTCCGTTCCTGCGGACCTTTACAAGAGAACCTGGATGAGGTGCAGAAATTTTGTGCTTCCCATGAATCCTCAGAGAACTGAACTTGAATTTGCTATAAGAAAGATTTTAAGTGAATACGGTGTAATGGTTAAGCCTCCCAGAAAGAGGACAAGGATGGTACTTCCGCCGGAAGAATAGAATAATAGTTGATTTCTTTTTTACTTTAAAATAGAAAAGGGGCCTGTCCTGCAGAACCAATGCCGCTGTGAACGGTTTCCTGGTTTCACAGGACGGTCCTTTTATTGTTCAGTGATTCTGTTTATAGGGCATCCCTAAAAATTACTTTTTAAATTACTTTTTATAGATGCCGACGAGTTATAATCCTTGAAATTACAAGGCCTGAAACATCGTGTTTTAGAGGTAACCTATATTTTTTTTTCACCTTTTTTTGAGGACTCAACACCTGTAAGTTTGTCTATGATTATGCTTACTTCTTCGATGAGAATTCCTGTGTAGCGTTCTATATGGTCAACAAGATACTGCTGCATGTTATGGATGAGCCCTGTAAGCTGTTTGTTGAAAGGCACGTCTATTGTAATGATAAGCCTGTATCCCTGGGAATTGGTTTTGATTGAAAGCTTCTTTACCCGCACATCAGGGTCAGTCTCTTCAATGCAGTGCATCGCCATCTGGCATATTGCGGCTTCCGAAATTTCAAGTCGTCCTTTTTTGCTGAATTCAGGTTGGACAATGGATTTTTCGGACATCGTTTTTTCTTTCTTGATCTTCTTGTTTCCCCTGGTAAGGAACTCCTGTATGGACTTATAGAAGATTTGTGAATAAGATTTTTTTACCTCAATTGCCGGAACAGGTATAACGTGTTTGCCTTCTATCTGGCGGCTTCTGATTGCTTTCTCAAGGTCGTCGCGGGTAGAGATGTCCTCAATTTTTATGATTCTTTCCGGTGCCTGAAGCTGCAGCCTGGCAGCAATCTTGTTCACCATTTTTTCGCTTGTGCCGAGAATCAGAATAGATTTTATTTTGTTCTGCTGTATAGCTTTAGCAACTTCATCTCTATGTTCCTTGTCATCGAAGAGGGCCTTTCTTACGGCACCCATGTAGGTTTTTTCATGCTTTGCGGAATGTCCCGCCACAATTTTGTCATTTCTTATAAGAAGTCCGTCGTCTATGATGGATTCTATTGAGTATTTTTCGGCAATAAGTTTTGCCCTGAAACTCTTGCCTGTTCCGCTTCCGCCGACAAGAGCCATAACTGTCATTCCGTGATTCAATATTTTTTTTAAAAAGTTCATTACATTAATTATAGGATGATAAATTTATTTTTTCAACAAACTCTCTTCAAATCCAATGAAATTTTTTTTCGCGAAGCTGAGCATGTCTTCAGGGACCGGGCAGACAAGCTGTCCGGGAAGGTGCAGGGGATTGTCCGCTGGAAATTCAAGCCGGAATGCGTGCAGAAAGAATTCCCTGTCTGACAGTTTTATTGTGTCTTTACAGTATGCTCTGTCTCCAAGAAGGGCATGCCCGTGGTGGGAACTCTGGCACCTGATCTGATGTTTCCTTCCTGTTTCAATTGAAAACCTGCAGAGAGTAATATCAGTTCCCATGAACCTGCCGTAAAAAAGAGGTTCCGCCACTGTAACTGCATTAGGATTTTTACCTGGAATGACCTTCACTGTATGGAATGCTGATTTTTCTGTTTCCTCTTCTTCCGTTATGAAGTCCTCCCAGCGTTGAGCCTTTTTAAGTTTGCCGACTGTAATTCCAAGGTAGTGCTTTCTTATTGTATGATTCTTGATTCCTTCGCTGAACCATTGCGCACCTTTGAGGCTCTGTGAGAATGCAATGAGTCCTGTGGTATTTTTGTCAAGCCTGTGAAGTGGGCCTGTTTCGAAGGATATGGAAGAGGTTGTTTCCGGGGCGAAATATTTTTTTACAATAAATGCCAAAGAAATTTCATCCTTCCTTGCGTTCTGGACATTTATTCCGTAGGGCTTGCTGAGAAAAAGAAGGTGATTGTTTCTGAATATTATGTCAGGCAGACCAGGTTTCTCCAGTTTTTTTTCGGGTCCGGTATCTATGTCAGAAGTTTCAGAGGAATCCGAAGTGTTCAACAGGAAAGAGGCTACAGATATTTTGTCGCCTGATGTGATTCTGCTTTCCGCTGAAGTTTTTTTTCCGTTAACCTTTATTAAGTTTTTTCTTAGGGCTGAATATATGCTTACATCATGATTGTCCTGGAATATTTTCTTCAGAATTTTGTCCAGCCTGCGGCCGTCATCGTCCCGACCTGCCATAAAATTTGTGAAATCCATGGTTCCTAATTATATAGAAAAAAATAATAAACTACCACTAGACAAAACTCATTAATACTGTAAAATATACTATTAT
>JAZUJH010000009.1:0-23818 GCA_045642665.1 Treponema sp. | reverse complement strand
TGGACAATGCTGTCAGAAAAAAAGACTTTGACGGTAAAAAGATGGTAGGGACTTACAAAAGACCAAATCTTGTTGAACTGGCTCTCTCAGATTAAAAAATTAATATTAAGTCGACATGCTCGTTGACTTTTTATGGGAGAATATATATATGAAAAAAAGCGGATTCTCTGTGATTGATTCAGAGGAAGTGTTCAGAATTAACGGCGGAAAAGAAGAAGGTGCGGATTTAGTTGATAATGGTGATGATAAATCTAAAGAAAATGATAAAACAAAAAAGACATGGGAATTAGGTGTAGGAGCTTCCGCATCTGTTGATACAGCAGGAAAAATTGAACCCAAAGTTTCAGTTCATTATACAGTTCGTAAATGAAATCCGTTCAGCAGCCGGACATGACGGACTGCGGTGCGGAATAAATTGTATGCGTAAAGAATATCCTGAGCAAACCTTAAGCATGAAGGGGAGAAAGTTATAAAGTTTTTACTGAATAATTGATATTTTTTGATACTATGTATAATAATATCCGGTAAAAAATGAGAACTACAAGAAAGAGATTCTTTTATTTTTTTATTCTTTGGGATGAGAGAATATGTTTGGAAAAAAAACGGAAGGCATCAGTGCTTTGGAACATAATGATGTCTTCCGATTGGTATACTTACCGAAATACCATTCCGTAAGTATACCGCAAAATAAATTTTTAATCCATATGTAATATGGAAAACAGGAGTCGTTATGACAGTCATGGAACTCTCAAACGGATTTGAGACAATGGAAGCGGATGAACTTTATTTCATCAACGGCGGTAAAGTTTCAAGACCCGACCCCCGTGAAATTGATGAAAAAAAGGATCTCGGAAATAAACCGAAGGAACAAAAAGAGCCAAAAGAAAATGCTTTTCTAAAAGAAATTAAAGAAACATCTGCTGATATGATGGGTGGGGCAGTTGGAGGAGCTATTGGTGGTTGGATTAATCATGTAATAGGTCATTATAATAAATAAGATAAAATAGACGTATATCTATATTATATATCAATATTAATGCATTCTTCAGAAGTTGTTCAATGTTTATATATAATCGGCATTTCTGAAAAAATCCTTTTTACAGATGCCGATGAGTTTTAATTCTTGGAATTACAAGGCTTAAAATATTGCTTTTTTAAAGCTACCCAAAAAATTAGCAATTTTTTAGGTATATATTTTGGGTTGTATATGAAGCATTATGAAAGCTATTTTATTGTAAATAATAAACTGCATTTATAAATTTTTTGTGAGGAAAAAATGAAATCGTTAAGAAAAATTTTAACAGCTTTATTAGTCTGCATTGCATTTGCTTCGTGCGGTAAAAATAAAAATGCAATCGATTCAACCGAATTATTAAGCTCAGTGAAAATGAATGCAAAGAAAATACCTTTTATACTTGATTTTCCGGGATGGGAATACAGACCTGTTGTAAAAATGAGCATTGGTAACAGAGACTATCTTTTTCTTGTTGATACCGGCTTTACTTTTAATTTTTTTGCACCGGATTGTGATGTTTTGAAATTCATTAATTCGCTCTAGTATGAAAAAACAACAAAGAATTCATTATCAGAGATTATTGATGGTGAGACTTTTGAATTTAGTTTTAATGAACCTTCTAAGAATCATACAATAAAAAGAAATAATAACAAGTCCATAGACGGGGTTCTTGGGATGCCTTTCTTAATGCAACATGAAAATGTTGTCTTCGATTATCGAAGCAAAGTCGTAAGCTTTGATAGAGAATATATAAGTGAAAATTGTTGTCCAATTTGGTACATTCCGTATATTGATTGTAACAGTTGTCTTACGGGAATTTTTTTTCAAGTAGATGATAAAACTGAGTATGGAATTATTGATACAGGAGCAGATGGTCTTTATACAAGACAAGGGTTTGCAGTTGATGATAAACTTTCATCTGTTGCCGGAATAGCAGATGTTATTCAGGAATATAATAACGCTCTAATGTCTGGCCAGTTCAAGAAAAGTGATAAGAAATTTAAAAAAATAGAAAACTTGAATATAAAGATTGGAAGTAAAGAGATATCAGATATTTTATCTGCTCCATATAATGTCAGATATACAAAAACAAATAAAACCGCTCTAACATTATTCAGTTATATAAGTACGCTTGGATATACTGTATGGAATGATCAGGTATTTCAGTTGGATTTTAAGAATTGGCGTTTCTTTATTGAATAAAAGAATTTTATCGTGCTTGAGTTTGGAGTAAATATGTGTAAATTTGATACATTTTTTAGTAAAACTTTGAAATAATATTGAGAGTAAACTGAAATGCGCTTAAAGTAAGCATGGACATTTTCGTTGATGAATTTGATTTTGTATAGGTGATTTATGAAAAGATTTCCGGTAGGCATTTTATGTTTTTTTTGTTGGATCCTGGGTTGTCCCGAGACTGTGAACTCTTTTCTGTAAATTCAGTAGGCTGCGGTAAAAAAGATTAGTGCGAGTTTCTCGCTTGCAGCTGACAGCTACTGTTTATGCTTCGAATATAAAATAAGATTTGATTTTTTTCAAGAGTCAAATGATTTAAAGACAACTTGCCCGTAAAAAGCAGGTTGTCTTTTTTTTATAATCAGTCCGGAAGTCGGTCTTAGGGAATGCAGCTGCAATTGCCTCTTTGATTCCAGAAAGCCCGTCGGCACAGATAATCATTACGTCCTTCTCGCCACGGTTCTTGAGTTCATTCAGGGAGTTGAGCCAGAACTTTGCACTTTCGTTGTCGCCAATGGCAAGAGACAGAACTTCCCTGCGGCCTTCACAGGTTATTCCAGGAATGACACAGGCGGCTTTCTTTATTATGACACCGTTGTCGCGGACTGAATAATGAATTGCGTCTATGCAGATTACAGGATAAACCTCATCCGGCGGGCGGTTCTGCCAGTCCTCAGTCTGCGGAAGGATTTTGTCAGTTGCATCTGAGATGAATCCTTCTGAAACATCAAAGTACGGTGGTTATCGCATTGGCATTTTTAGCAAATCCGAGTATTCTAAAAAAGTGTTTTATTTGTGGTATCATAAAAAGTAACTTTAATAATGTTACTTTGGATAGTGTAAATGCAAAACTTTTACTGGAGCTATTGGAGGAACTATGATTGAGATTATAAGAAAAATTATTTGTTGTTGTATAAAAAGTAATTTCTTGTCTACTGCAATAGCTCTTGCTGCATTGATTGTTACATTTTTTATTCCAATTCGCATTATGAAGTATCAGAATTATGCATCATTATGCTCTGATTATAAAAGTATAGAATTTGCACATGCTTTTCAGAGTGTAATTGAGTTTTTCTATAAAGATTGTAACTGCCATGTTGAGGAAATACCGGCAAAGTATTATGATAGATACCAATCTGATTTTGCAAGGTTAAAAACAGGAAATATTAATAAAGAAGATGTTCGGCATTATCAACGGAGGCTTCTGAATGATTATTTCTATGAACTCGAATGCTGCAGAGAATCAAGTTATCACTTGCGCAGAAAAATAACAAAAGACTGGACAACGAGTGAGGCTTATGTTATAAAGATTCTTATCTGCATGAACAAGGCTGTTGATGATAATTCTAATATTATGATGGACATATCTGCAATAAAACATCAGCATGCTCCAAAGGTAAAGGGAATTAGCGAATATTTAGAGAGACTTTATAATCTGTTGAAAAACGAAAAAAGCTGGATGTAAATAATA
This sequence comes from Treponema sp., assembly GCA_045642665.1. Classification (GTDB taxonomy): domain Bacteria; phylum Spirochaetota; class Spirochaetia; order Treponematales; family Treponemataceae; genus Treponema_D. Next base: position 20,096 of record JAZUJH010000009.1, on the reverse strand, counting down.
TAGGTTGTCTCCAAAAAATTTAAATCCCTGGAGACAACCTTAAATCCATCAGGCATCCTTGAAAAGTTTTCCGGAGATGCCATAGTCTATGTTCTAGCGGACCACGTTCTGTACAAGCTCAAGAACCTTGTCAGGACATGCCCTGATGCATTCGCCGCAGCTTGTGCACTTTGAATAATCCGTGACAGGTATGCCGTTTACAAGTTCAATGCATTGTTCCGGGCATTTCTTCACACATAAACCGCACTTGATGCATCCTGCGGAACAGTTCTTCTTGATCGCAGGCTTGTTGTCGCTTCTGTTTGAACAGAGGGCGATGCTTCCTTTTGTGCCTGCATCAATTATGTGGAAAAGTTTTTTAGGACAAGCCCTTGCACATTTTCCGCAACCTGTACAGGATTCATAGTCAATGAAAGGAATTCCGTCTTTTCCCATTCTTATGGCATCGAAAGGACAGGATGCAACGCAGTCACCGTAACCTGCACATCCGAATGAACATAACTTTGTTCCGTTGATGGCCTGGCTTGCTGCTGCACAAGTTTTAACTCCGTTATAGATGCCGCGGCTTCTGGCACATCCGTCTGTTCCCTTGCATGCAAGGACTGATACTTTCTTTTGGCCTGAAACAGAAACTCCAAGAATTTCTCCAATCTTTTTTGCAGTTGTTTCTCCTCCCGCAACACAACCATTAGCTGGTGCTTCTCCCGCTGCAACTGCCGCCGCAAACGCTGCGCAACCTGCGTATCCGCATCCGCCGCAGTTTCCTCCGCTGAGGGAATCCTGAATCTGCTGAACCTTCGGGTCCACTTTCACTGCAAAAATCTTTTTGAAAATTCCCAGAAGAAGTCCAAGAAGAAATGCAACCACTGCTGAAACAATAATTGTAGCAATAATAATTTCCATAAAACTTCCTCTACTTGATGAGTCCCTTGAATCCAAGGAACGCAAGGCTCAAAAGACCTGCCGCAATATATAGAACAGGTGTTCCCTTGAAAGCTGCAGGAACATTTGCTGTCTTGATTTTGCTTCTCACTCCGGACATTATGACCATGCTCAGAACAAAACCTGCAGCTGAACCCAAGGCGTATACAATGCTTTCAATGTAGCTGTAATTCTTGCTGATGCAGTTGATCGTTACACCAAGAACAGCGCAGTTTGTTGTGATAAGCGAAAGGAAGATGCCCATTGAGCTGTAAAGCCCCGGTGCTGATTTCTTGAGATAGAATTCAACAAGCTGGACAAGGGATGCTATTACAAGAATGAATACAAGTGTCTGCAGAAATTCAATATGGCAGGGAACCATTATGAACTGATACAGAGGCCATGTTACAGCTGTGGCAAGAAGAATAACAAAGGATGTGGCAAGGCCCATGCCTGTTGCTTTTCCTGTTTCACTGGTCATACCGATGAAAGGACATATTGCAAGATACTGGATGAAAACAACATTATCAACCAGCATGGATTTAATAAAGATACTGATGATCGCTCCCATTAGTTTCCTCCCTCAACATTTGTTTCTGTTGGTTCTGCTGATTTTTTTTCTTCAATTTTTCTGAATTTTTCAGCCGACTTTTTTTCTTCGGAACTGATTCTGATTCCCTGCATCAAAGCCCCGAGACAACCGAACACAATGAATCCTCCGGGTGCGCTTGCAAGAACACCTATGCGGTAGCTTTCAGGAATAATTTCTGTTCCACAGATTGCTCCGTTTCCAAGGAATTCACGGAAGAATGAAATTGCAACAAGAACTAATGTATAGCCGACTCCCATTCCCGCTGCATCGAGAACAGCTTCTCCCGGTGTGTTCTTGGAGGCGAATGCTTCAACGCGGCCCATGATGATGCAGTTTACAACAATGAGCGGAAGGAAGACTCCCAAAGAATCGTAGAGACTTGTAACGTATGCCTTTAAAACCATCTGCACGATGGTCGTGAATGCTGCAATTACAATAATAAAAACAGGAAGACGGATTGCACTTGGAATGAGTTTCCTGAAAATTGAGATAACAAGTTCACTCATTACAAGAACGAAGATCATTGCCATTCCCATACCAATTCCGCTGGTGATGCTTGTTGTAACACCAAGGGATGAACACAGACCGATGTTAAGCGCAAGAAGAGGATTTTCTTTTATGATGCCTTTGGTAAGAGTTTCCATGTGCCTGTTCATTTCGCACCTCCAAGATATTCGCATGCAACAGAAGCTGCTGCATCAATAAGCTTTCCGACAGCAACGCTTGTAATTGTTGCACCGCTGATCGCATCGAAAGTTGAGCCCGCCGTGAATCCGTCTGCAACTTTCTTTCCTGCAAACTGTTCATAGAAAGTTTTTCCGCTGGGAAGCTTATATTTTTCGTCGCTGCCTTTTGCTCCGAAGTTCTTTGTATCCTTGTTCTCAATATAGCGCATGCCTGTTACAGTTCCGCTTGTGTCAACGCCTACAAGAATTGTGGAGCTTTCATAAGTCGGGCCTGTTACCTGGCATACGGCACCTATTATATTTCCTGAAGAATCCTTTGCCGCATAGAGGGCATCAATTCTGATTGTAGCTGAAGGAGGAGCCGGAAGTTCTGCAACTGCTGAAAAGCCGGAGGCGTTCTCAAAAACAACTTTCATGGCCGCGTTTGCTTTTTCCTGCTGATTTTTTGCAATGACAGGTGCGGTGACATGGTTTACAAGTGCAAGAACTGTACAGGAAATTACAGCATATACCATGAGGATCAGACCAAGCTTTACTGCAGGCCAGATGCTGTTTGATTTGTTTTCGCTCATTTAGATTCCCCCTCGTCGTTTGCGCGGAGATTATATTCTTTCTGGATTTTTGCGGAATCAGCCTTGCGCTTTCCTTTTTTACCGTAGCCGTATTTTCTGTTTGTAAGATTGTTGAGGAACGGAGCTACGGCATTCATGATTAGAATGCTGAACATTACGCCTTCAGGGTAACCGCCGAAGTTTCTGATAAGGAATGTAATGAGACCGCATCCTGCACCGAATACAAGACGGCCAGGTTTTGTGACAGGAGTTGTTGCGTAGTCAGTGACCATGAAGGTTGCACCGAAGAGAAGACCTCCTGTCAGAAGGGCTGTAAGTACAGAAAGAAGAGATTCAGTGAAGCTGTGTCCGACAACGAGTGCGTAGAAGAATGTAAGGACAACAACTGTTCCGACCATAGCAAGAGGTGCTCTCCAGTCAATTAACTTTGTAGCTGCAAGGAATGCAAAGGAGATGAGAATCAGAAGAACTGAAGTTTCACCGATACATCCTGCCCTGTTCCCGAGGAAATACTGCCACATAAGGGATGTGTCCATTGGAGATGCATCCTTAAGTTTGCTAAGAATTGTTGCACTTGAAATGGCATCAACATTTGAAGCGGATGTCAGTGCAAGGTTCCATTTGTCCACTGAACCTGAAGGGTCAAACCATGAAGCTCCCATTATTCCTGCAAAGCTTAAAAAGAGGAAAGCTCTTCCTGTTAAAGCTGGGTTGAATACATTTGATCCTATTCCGCCGAAAAGACCTTTTGCAAAAACAATGGCGACAAGGTTTCCGGTAATAATCATCCAGAAAGGGGTTGCTGAAGGAACTACAAGTGCCAGAAGAACACCTGTAACTGCTGCAGAAAGATTGTTAATTACAACCTGCTGCTTTGTAATTTTCTGGAAGAGCCATTCAAAACAGACCGCACTTGCAACAGAAACAAGAATAGTAATAAGGGCCCTTAGTCCAAAGAACATTACACCTGCAATACATTCAGGCAAAAGAGAAATGAGAACGCAGAGCATTATTCCTCTCGTTGAACCTCTGAATGTGAAGTGCGGGCTTGAAGAAAGATAAATTTCGTTTGCATTAGTTTTGGAATCTGTCATTTTGCCTCTCCACTTTTTGAAGCTTCTTTTGCTTTTGTTTCCGCCATCTTCGCCCTGACAATTCCCTTTCCGATTCTGAATCTCTGAACAAGGCGAACATTTGCAGGACATACATAGGAACAGCATCCGCATTCAATGCAGTCCATGAGACCGAATTTCTTTGCACTTTCAAGATTTTCTGCCTTGATTGATCGTACCATCATTACCGGTGTAAGATGCATAGGGCAGGCGTCCACACATTTTCCGCAGCTTATGCACTGGCTTTCGTCTACAAGATATGTCTCTTCCTTTGTAAGAAATGTTACGCCGCTTGTACCTTTTGCCACAGGAAACTGGGTGCTTGTCATTGCAAAGCCCATCATGGGTCCGCCGGAAATTATCTTTGCAGTCTTTCCTTCCTTGAGCGTGAAGTATTCCGGAATCAGATCCCCTACAATTGTTCCCACAGGAACTTTAAGGTTGCAAGGCTTTTCTACGGCACCGCCGGAAATTGTAAGTCCACGTTCGATCAGAGGTTTACCGAGTCTGAATGCATCGGAAATAGCGCAGAGTGTTCCGACGTTACTGATAACAGCTCCTGCATCAGCAGGAAGGCCTCCTGAAGGAATTTCTATTCCAAGAACAGCTTCAACAACATTCTTTTCACATCCCTGAGGATATTTTGTTTTGCAAAGGGCAACCGCCATGTCTTTTGAATAATTCCGGGAAGCTATTTCCGTTTCGAGAACAGGTACAAGATATTTCTTGTTGTCTTCAAGTGCAATTATTCCCTGTGCTCCGGTAATTTTCATTACAATTGCAAGTCCGTCAATGAACTTACCGGTCTCTTCCTGCATTGTGCGTTCATCTATTGTAAGATAAGGTTCACATTCTGCGGCATTTACAAGAATATAACTGATTTTCTTGTCCGCAGGCGGATTAAGTTTTACGTGGGTTGGGAAAGATGCACCTCCCATTCCAACGATTCCTGCATCGCGTACACGGGCGAGGGCTTCTTTTTTATCACATGTAAAAGGATCAAGAGGAGCCATGAATTCACATTCATCAGTTCCATCGCTTTCTATTGTAATTGAAGGCACTTCAGCGTTGCCTGTAACCATGCAGGACTGGATTTTTTTTACCTTTCCCGACACAGATGCATGAACCGGTGCCGACATGAATTTATCGCTCTGAGCAATAATTTGACCTTTTTTAACAATGTCTCCAACTTTAACTGTAGGCGAGTTTGGTGCTCCACCCATGGTAATAGGAATTGTAACCGTCTTAGTAGAAGGAAAAGCGTTTTGAACAGGACACCTGTTAGAAAGTTCCTTCATCTCTTCAGGATGAATTCCACCTTTAAATGTGTGCATTTTCATGATGCATATTATACATTATAATTGACAGAAAGTCCATTTATACTATAAATATGCAAGGGTGTTTATTGTATATTTTGGTACACGGAAAATATTCTGCTCATGGAATCCCTGAAAAATAAAGTTTCTGACGGTAACTTTGAAAATTTCCTTTATTTGTATTACAGGATTTTTATTGCTTTCAGGTGTACAGTCTGATGCATCCGGGCAGGTTGTGTCCGGTCGGATTATATGTAGACTGAAAAGGAGGTATTTAAGGTTTATTTTAAAAGTTGAAGTCCATTTTCAAAGACGCTGTATGTTTTCCTGTAATCCCGGGATTTTCCGTTGTTGCGGCAGCATGCCAAAGTGCATCTGACATGCTGCTGTTTTTTTTGGGAGGATCTGAAAATAATAAGGTGAACTCTAAAAATTGCAGATTCAAGAGTTTCCCATAATTTTTAGGGATTCCCTTGTATTCTGAATTTAAAGCATGAGCCTGTAAATGTTTGTGCAGTCTTCCTGGCTTAGTGTTACGAATCCGCTGATCGAACCCGTTCTTCCGTCTCCGTTGCAGAGAGTGTCAACAAGTTCTGGAATATCTTCCTCCTTTGCGCCAAGTTGTGCAAAAGTCTGCGGCATTCCTATGCTTGCAAGGAAATTTCTCAGTGCCTGGATTCCTGCTCTTGCAGTTACTTCAGGATGCTCGAAGTCCATTTTGCAGTCCCATACTCTCACGGCAACCTGAGCAAATCTCATTACGTTGTGGTTCATTACATAAGTGAAAACTGCAGGCATTGTAACAGCAAGTCCTGCCCCGTGTGCACAGTCGTACAGAGCTGAAAGTTCATGTTCAATGTTGTGGCTGTTCCAGTCCTGGCTTCTTCCGACACCGCAGGAATTATTGTGAGCCATCATTCCTGCCCACATAATGTTTGCGCGGGCTTCGTAATTATTGGGGTTTTCCATTATGCGGGGAGCTTCATGAACAATTGTCATCATTAGAGCTTCAATCATTCTGTCCGTTACTTCAACATCAGGAGTATTTGTAAGGTAGCGCTCGTAAAGGTGGGCAAGAATATCTGTCACACCGCAGGCTGACTGATAAGCCGGGAGTGTCTGTGTCAGAGCGGGGTTCAGTATGCTGAACTTAGGTCTTATTGCATCCCCGCTGGCACCTCTCTTGAACATTCCCTCTTCCTTTGTTATAACGGAGTCGGGACTTCCTTCACTTCCTGCTGCGGCAATGGTAAGAATTGTTCCAATCGGAAGAGCATTTTCAATAGGCTTTCCTGAATAGAAATCCCAGAAGTCACCGTCATAAACAACACCTGCGGCAATTGCTTTTGCAGAGTCAATTGTACTTCCGCCGCCTACCGCAAGAATGAAGTCCGCATTTTCTTTTCTGCAGAGTTCAATTCCTTTGTAGACAAGTCCGCTTCTTGGATTAGGCTGGGCTCCCCCGAGTTCCACGAAAGGGATATCCTCCTTTGAAAGAGATTCCTTTACCCTGTCAAGCAGACCGGATCTTATGACGCTTCCTCCTCCGAAGTGGATAAGAACTTTTGACCCGCCGAATCGCTTTACAAGACTTCCTGTTTTGTTTTCTGAGTCTCTGCCGAATTCAAAAAAAGTAGGTGAGTAGAATGAAAAATTGTTCAACGTTTTCTCCTTGAAAGTTTTCTGTTTTGTTCCCTGGTAGCAGGAGTTCGGAACATGAGATATAATTTTCCTGAAAAACATTTTAGTGTTTCCTGCAATAACAATTATAGCACTGAATAAAATTATTGGCCGTATTTTTTTGATTTATTACATTTTTTTATTAGGGATGAATGTTTCTGTGTGAAATATTTAAAATGCATGGCAATTATGGGAATATCTAAAAGTTTTTTCAGAGATGTCCTTATATTTTTCAATTTATTATGTTCGCTTCATAAAATTCAGATCGTTTTTTATGTTAGTGCAATTTTTTTTCTACGGGAATCTGAATATAAGTCCCTATGAGGCAAAGAAATTTTCGGTACGGAAATTTTAAATGAGAGCCAGTTTATAATACCTAACGGTTCGGCTGATTCTGACTGAGATTTCAGAACAAGGCAGGAATTTTTTTTCAAACACATTGCTGATGAATTTATTATGGGAATAGAGTTTGCTTTAGCAGCCTTCGCTTTGCGCAATGATATGGACAGACATTTTTTTATGCACTGCTGTTTTTTTCTGTTTTCATTACAGTCTTTTTTGTTTGAGCAGTTCTTTTAATAAAAAGCAGAGGGCTCTGGTTTGAAAAAAGTGCTGTCGTATGCAAAAGTTGTTTCGGTACCAGAAAAGAGTATGAACATAAAAACGTGTACGGAATTATTCATGTGGGGCTATATAAATAAAATGGGAAATGTAATCGATGTTTACATGAAGAACGGAGAATGCCTCACCATTTGTTCAAGCATTTGGAAAGATTTTGATTCCGCTGATAAAATTCTGTCTGTAATTTTTTTATGAAAAATGGATGGACAATATAGTTCCTGATGATGAGTGCATGTAATTTTTACACCTTCAGATGTTTTTGATTTCAGAAAAAACAAGAGACCTCCCGGCGTTATGATAAGTCTATGTCGGAAAGCTTCTTGTTTTGCAGGAAATTTTTGATGAAAATATTTTAAAGTTCCTTAACAGCTTGTGCAAGATCAACGTTTTCTGTTGCACTGGTAATGTCTTCTGTTCTGTTGAACCTTAGGTAATGAAGCTTGCATCTGATTTTTGAAGAATCAATTGTCAGCATGGAGGCAAGTGCCTGTCTGTAGCAGGCAAGCTGATTCACATAAAGTTCCGGCTCAATCTTCTGGTTTGTCTTGTAGTCAACGATGGTATAGGTTCCGTCGTCTTCCATAAATACAAGGTCCATGGTACCCTTGATTATTTTATAGTCGTTTTCAGAAATTCTGATCCGGCTTCTGAAATCATATTCAGTTTTCTTCCAGCCAGATTTTAATGCAGATTTTCCTGTCGGTGTTTCAATAAAGGAGTCAGCCATTCTTTCACAGGCAGCCTCAATTTTTTTGATGCCTTTGTCGTCGTTCCTGAGACCTGCAATTTCTTTGTTCCTGTAACTGTACTTGGTTCCATTGATTATGCATTCAAGATATGAGTGCGCTATTGTACCAAAATTTTTTGCAGTGAATTCTATTTCATGCTTAATATTTTTTTCCTTATTCCTTTTTGCAAGGTCTGAAATTATTTTATCAACCTCATCGTATTCAGCAAAAAAATTCTTTTCCTTATCAGAAATATTAAGATAATCATCTGTACTTAAAGTCTCGTCATCAGATTTATGCAGTGCACTAGGATTTGCATAAATGCGTTCAAGTTTTTCAGGCTCAATGATTGCAGTGCTTTCATAAAGCTTCATATCCTGAATGGATTTCAGGAGTTCTGCTTTTGATTCCCTGCTGTTTTTTATTTTATTATTTGCAGACGAAAAATCCCTGTTCGCGCTTTCAATCTTTGTGTAGTCGAAGGGAGAAATTTTTGTTTTGGCATTTCCATTTTCATCTTTCTCAGTTTCTGCAAAGGTTTCCGGCGTTGCAGAATAAAATTTGAGCACCTCCTCCAATATACCTGCCATAGTACCCTGAAGACGCTTTGTATATTTCCCGTTTGTAATGTAGAGTTCTTCCTTTGCGCGTGTAAGTGCAACATAAGTTACACGTTTAAGTTCGGCTAAGTTTTCTGCATCGGTTCTTGTTTTTATCTTGTTGAAAAAGTAGTTGAGATATTTTGTATCCGATGAACAGAGAGGACTTGTAGGAGTGTTTATTGTAATTCCATAGTCCCTGCTTGAGTAAACAACTCTGTCGTTTCCTGTCCGTTTGCTTCCCTTATGAGTTGCGCAGACAAATACGACAGGAAATTCCAGGCCCTTGCTTTTGTGTATAGTCATAATGTGTACGCCGTTTTTCTGTTCAAGAGGAATGTCCATGTTTTCAAGTTTTGCTTCAAGGTCATACAAAGTTCGTACGCTGTCAACAAAGGCTGCAAGACTCATGTTATCGATGTCGGCTTTTCTTGCAAGTTCAAAGATCAGGTCATACATTTTGCCGTACATTTCTGCAGTCTGATTCCACATTGTCTCGTAACGGTAACCGCTTTCATACCACAGCCTTGTAACAGTCTGCGTAATAGGATCTGTCTTTGAACTTTCTTTCATTTTCTCAAAGAATTGTTTTGCATGAATATAACGGGAAAGACTTTCTGGTGCCAGAAAATCATATTCAGATTTTTCAAATGGTCTGCAACCGTTTTCTCTGTCGCTTATGAGAATTTTATTTGTTTCGTCCACTGTCAGATTAATCCATGGTGAACGTAGAATCTGTGCATGGGCCAATGTATCTTCATTATAGACGCATAGTCTTAGATAAGCAAAAATATCATTTACAGGACCGTCAGCAAAGAAACCTGTGGTAACTTCCGTGTTATAGGGAATACCCATGTTCAGGAAAGTTCTTTCGTAGATGTGCTGCAGCTTGTAGTTCCTGAAAAGGACTGCAATGTCAGAAGGTTTATACTTTGCTTCACCGTTTTCATTTTCCGTTGTAAGCTCAATAATTTTTTTTGCAACCCAATGTGCTTCAGCTTCCTCTGTAAAAAGATCGTCGTCTTCATTTTCTTCTTCAGGATTATAAGTTGCGATATGCATGTGTGGAACATAAAAATTTTTGCCTTCATTTTTTTCTTCGGCGGACCTGATTTCTTTTTTCCTGAATTCCGGTAAGGTAACTTCATGATATACAGGTTCAAAATCAGGAATGTCAGTTTCATCTTCTTCCTGCTGTTCTGTATAGAAGACAGAAGGCTTTGTTGCTGTATCAAGTGTTCCGTAATTGCAGAAGGGATAATTCATTCCTCCGAATATTGTATTGAAACCGGCAATGAGGGCAGCATGTGAACGGTAGTTTGTTGTCATGCTAAGATTTCCTTCAGAAAAATCCTTTGAAAGTTTTCTGAAGACTGAAACATCTGCTCCTCGGAACCTGTAGATGCTTTGCTTTTCATCTCCTACGAAGAACAGTTTGTCTTTGCAGAGATCCTTGACTTCAGGAACAGATTTTTCCATGCGCTCAGTCTTTTCGGCAAGAAGAAAGAGAAGGTCCCTCTGCTTGGAGTTATTGTCCTGGAACTCATCGATCATTATTGCCTTGAATTTCTTTTTTTCAATGAGCCTTATGTCCGGATGCTCAATCAATATTTTGAGTGCCAGATCGGAAACGTCATTGAAATTAAGGATTCCTGATGAGCGCTTGAATTTATTTACCTTGTTCTGGAATTCTTTCATGAGCGGAAGAATTTTTTTTACATACCTGAAACCGTAAATGTAATTGTATATTGCACTGAGCTTTTCGAGTTCCGTTCTGAAAGAATCAATTGCAGCGGACATTCCGTCAAATCCTTTGGCGTTTCCGGGCTTCTTGATTTCAAGCCTGGAGAAATATTTGAAATAGTTTTCCGCGTCAGCATAATTTTCATCGTAAATATTTTGTTCCTCAAGGACAGGTATTTCAGGTATTGAATCTAAATTTTCCTGAGAAAAAAGTTGTTCGTAGGAAATATAGATTTTTGATTTCCTGTTAGCATCGGCTGCATTTTCAAAAGTGCTGGCCATTGAACTGAATATGTGTACAAGTTCTTCAGAAGTTTTGTACCATTCCCTGCAGACTTCCTTCACCTGTTTTTCAATTTTGTCATCAAAGTCAATGGGCGTAGCAACTGTAGAGTTATTAAGAATCGGTTCCGCAAAAAGTTGTTTTGATATTTCGTCAAAGCTGTTTGTCTTTACAAGAATTTTTATGGCTTCATTGTCTCTGTGCTCAAGAATGAAGGGGAGAGCAAGTTCGTTAACCTGAGTTTGTATTGTGTCATCATCCATTGAATAGTCTGGAGAAATACCGTAAAAATGTGCACCGGCCTTTGCTATTGTATTGCAATACGCATCCAAGGTTTTGATGTTCGCCTTGTAAAAATTTGCGGCCTGCTGCGGAGCTTTTTCTTTGAGGACTTTGTAGATTCTGTCAGACATTTCTACGGTTGCTTTTTTTGTGAAGGTAAGTGTAAGAATTTCTTCTGCATTTATTTTATCTTCGTTTACAAGTGCAAGGAATCTTTCTGAAAGAACAGATGTTTTTCCTGAACCGGCACCTGCACTTACAACAGAATTATTTTTAGCACGGATTGCAGCTTTCTGGTACGAGTCATATTCTCTTTCTTTTTTCTCATTCTTATTTTCTGACATTTTTTATTCCCCTCTGCTGATGTTAAATGAACGCCGGCATACAGCTTTATATTTGCAGCTGCTGCATGTTTCAAAATTCTGTTCATCCTTGTCCACAGAAAAATCATTATTTTCTATTCGGCTTTCATAATCAGTTATTGTTTTGTCCAGATAATCCAGTGTCAACTGAAACTCTTCTCTGTCACATACTTTGTCTTCCTTAACTTTGCAGCGTTCAAGGAAATCTGAGTCCGCTATCACAGGATATGCTTTGGCTTCCTTGATGCTGTAGAAGCAGCTGTTGAAAATTTTGTGCGGATTTTTTCCGTTGTTGTATTCAATGAGCTTAATGTACATTGCCATCTGCAGATCCGGATTATCTTCATCACCGTTCTTTATAAAAGTCTTCTCCGGAACGGAAGCGTCAGATGTCTTGTAGTCAACAACAATAGGTTCACCGTTTTCATTGCTAAGAATGAGATCCACTTTTCCCGCAAGAATATTTTTTTCATTTTCAAATTCCACGGAACATCTGGCTGGCAGGTTATACCATTCCTCTGTCGAATACACTTTGCATCCGCTGAATATTTTAGAGAATGACTGCAAAGAATTTTTTAGTTCCATGAACTGTGCATTCCTTGTGGTCCACAGAAGTTCTGTTGTAAGAAAACTGTTCTTATTTTTATTCGTCTGCTGGTCATAGTCTCTCTGCATTTCTTCGTCTATAGCTTTGTCCAGGGCACCGGAAAGAATTTTTATGTTTTCTTCAGGCAGTTCCCCGTTTTCATCAACATATATTTCCATGCCAAGTTTTTTAAGCTGACAGAAATAAAGTTCAAGGACTTTGTGGTTCATGTTTCCGATCGTGAAAGGGCTGATAAGTTCTGCCTCATTGTTCTGTTCCTCAATTTCACAGGCCCTTGCAAAAACCTGTTCCCGCGGGCACCTTGAAAAAGCTTTCAACGAGCTTGCAGATATGTAGAGTTTATTGTCCTTTTCGCTGTAGAAATATTTTTTATATTCCTCATTGCCTGACCCTGATTTTTTTTCATAAATCTGGCTGTCCTTCCAGAAGTCAAATCCGTCTTTTACGGTTCTTGAAATTTTTTCAGGGAATTTGGCTTCTTCCCTTGAAGAATTCTTTGAGTACCAGTTTTTTTCACAAAGAATGAAATCTTCTTCAAGTTCCTGCAGGCTTTCTGTCTTGTGTTCAACTTCATTAAGGTCGCTGCATACCTGCGCATAACCGTCAAAGGTTTTTGAGCTTGCGCTGAATCTGCACTGATTTATGGAATTCATTTTGTAAAGGCTGATGAAATTTTTTGTAACATTCGGGTCTTCTTCATCTGAATCCTTTCCGAAGATTATAAGCTTTCTTTTGTCATCACGCAGAAAGGAAAGTTCCTTGTAAATAACGGAAAGACCTTTCTGACTTGCATCAACAATCGCCTGGACTTCAAAAGGTGCACAGGCTGATGTTCTGTAAGGAAGAATTGTTACTCCAAGATTTTTTGTCTGGGCAAGATACTGTGCATCTTCCAGAACAGAATTGAAGAAAGAAAGATAACTTTTTTCTTTCATCTGCCCGATGATTTTTTTATAAGAATTCTCAAGGTCAATAAGATTTCCGAGTTCAGAAATGCAGCGACTTAAAATTGCGTCGCTTACGTCAGAACATTTGTCCATGTCAAAAAACTTTTCTCTGAAATTGAAATAATTTTTCTGTACGTCCCTGAAACTTTCTGAGTTGCAGAGATTTTGTGTAAGAGTCTTCAGGTCACTGTAAAAATTTTTCAGACGTACTTCCGTGTTTGAAACTATCCTGAATGATTCCTCCCAGATATCATAATGCCTTCCATTATAGTCAAAGCTTGTGATGCAGTTATTCTGTTTTCCAAATTCAATGAGCTGTTTGTTAAGGTCTTCATCCTTCCATGGAAGTTCCGAGCTGAGAAGCAGGTTCTTTACTGATTCAAAACTGAAGTCAGAGCCAGCGCAGTTCCTGATCAATGAAAACAGGTTCCCGGCTCCTGTTGAGGCAAGAGGTTTTGATTCTCTTGTCACATAAGGTATTCCGTAAATATCAAAGTCCCTGGTGATGTAAGGGATATAGGTTTGGGTATTTGGAATGCTGACACACATTTCCTGCCAGCTGATACCTTCACTGTGTTTCTTCCTGAGCCAGGCAGCAAGTTTTCGGGTTTCTGTCCTCGAATTTCCATAGAAATCAGCATCGTATTTTTCTTCAGTGTTTTCCGGAACATGAATCTGTGTAATGTCTTCTGTTTCTTCAAGAATAGTTTTATATTCAAGATAGTCGCTCAGTATTTCCGGAAAGAAAATGAAATAGTGGTTCCCGTCATTTTCAAAAGGAGGAGTCTCCCATGCAGGGTCAAACAAATTGTTTGAGTCCAGGAATTCCTTGTAGCGTGTGTAGATTTCCTCCAGGTCCTTATCCTCTTCATCCTTTTCCAGTCCCGAAGATTCTGAATGTTTTTTCCAAAGTGCCAGGCTCGGAAGAATTGAAGAAATCCAGTTCGTAAAGCCGTCTGATTCTTCGGCATATTCATGAGTAATTATGTAGCTTAGAAATTTTTCACTCTTGTTTCTTTCAATAAGGTTTGCGGAAAATATTTTTCTCATAATTGAGGGAACTGATTTTTTTTCCTGCTGCTTAGATTTTACGGATTTGCCTTTAAAATCATCCCATGCCAGGAATCGATCCATTGCAACAGCGCTCACGTTGCATACAAGTGTAGCCCTGTCCGCCCATCTGTCAGCGGCCATTTGTGTCGGGAAAACAAAAATATTGTTCGCGTTTCTTATATTTTCTTTGAGAGTCTTTTCGATGATATTTGTGTCTGTATTCACGGATAGATAGTGTTCCTTTGTATTATTGATTTGGTCCCTGGAATTTTAACTTTTGCAGGTGACTTTGATTGTAGTATATCGGAAATAAAATATAAGCGCATCAGTATTTTTTTTTAGTGATGCCTGCGAGTTTTAATTCTTGAAATTATAATTCTCAAAACATCGAGCCTTTAAGGTTATCTGCAGGAACTGTAATTTTTAGAGATGAACATGTGTTTTCCGGTTCCCTTATAATTCACTGGTTTATTCCGGCGTATCAGTGGTGTTACATTTTCAAGGCTCCATATTTGTGTTACAATTACTGTATGATTACTTTACTTTCAAAACTTTTCATAAAGGATTACAATAATTATTCTGACACGAGGGTCCGTGAAAAATATGGCATTGTCTGCAGCCTGCTCGGAATTTTTCTGAACATTGTTCTTTTTGCGGCAAAACTTGCAGGTTCCCTTATTGCGAAATCAGTTTCCATGACGGCTGATGCATTTAATAATCTTTCTGATGCAGCATCTTCCTTCATTTCCGTTCTCGGATTCAAACTTTCAGGGAAGAAGCCGGACGCGGATCATCCCTTCGGCCACGGAAGACTTGAATATATTTCAGGACTTATAGTATCCTTCCTGATTATTTTTATGGGTATAGAACTTTTTAGGTCATCCGCTGACTCAATAATTCATCCGAAGACGGTCGAAGGCGGAATCATTCCTGCTGTAATCATGGTGCTTTCCATTGCCGTGAAATTTTATATGTATCTGTACAATCATTTCACGGCAAAGAAAATAAAGTCACCCACAATGGAAGCCGTTGCCAGGGACAGTTTCGGTGATATGATTGCCACGTCTGTCGTAATTATTTCAGTCATCGCTTCCCGTTTTACGGCTTTCCCTGTGGACGGTGCAGGCGGAATCATCGTTGCGGCCTTTATTATAAAAAGCGGATTCGATTCCTGCATGGAAACAGTGAACCCGTTGCTGGGCCAGCCTCCTGAAAGGGAATTTGTTTCAGAAATAGAAGCCGAGGTTCTTAAGTTTAATCCCATCTTTGCTATCCATGATCTTGTTGTACATGACTACGGTCCCGGACGGCTTATGATTTCTCTTCATGCGGAAGTTCCCGGCGACAGAAATATTTTTGAGCTCCATGATGTCATTGACAACGCGGAAGTTTCTCTGGCAATGAAATTCAACTGTGCTGCGGTAATTCACATGGATCCCATAGACACAAACAATGCCCGTCTTGATGACCTGAAGAATATTGCGGTGGAGGAAAGCAAAAAACTTGACAGCCGTTTTACGATTCATGACGTAAGAATGATTCCGGGTGATACCCATACTAATCTTATTTTTGATCTTGTCCGTCCCCATGACTGCAGATATTCGGAAACAGAAATAAAGACCAGGCTTTTCCAGGCAATAAACCAGAGGGAAAAGGCTGTTTATACTGTGGTTACGGTGGAGTCCCCCTTTATAAGGTGAAAATAGGATTCTTTTTATGATACATGAATTTTAAAGTAAGTGCATGGATTTTAATTTATTGTATGCTAAAGGTTTATGAGGTGTAAGTCAGGTGAGGTTTCATAATTTGTATTGATTTTGCTTGTTCCATATATTTTCTGTATTGAACAAAACAAAATTTTATTGTATTTTGACACAATATGAGTACAAGATGTTTTGCAATGCTAAAACCCGGTGTATTGAACCGCAGACTGGTTGGCGAAGTTATTAGTCGCCTTGAAAACAAAGGACTTAAGCTCGTTGGACTTAAGCTTATGCAGATTGATGAAGAACTTGCATCAAAGCATTATGCAGAACACAACGGAAAGTCTTTCTACGGTGAACTGGTAAGCTACATTACAAGTGCTCCTGTTGTAGCAATGGTATGGCAGGGTGATGACTGTGTAACTTTGGTTCGCAAAGTTGTAGGTGCAACAAAGCCTTCTGAAGCACAGCCGGGAACAATCCGTGGAGATTTCTGCAGCCACACATCACACAATGTTATTCATGCAAGTGACAGTGATGAAAGTGCGGAAAGAGAAATCAATCTTTTCTTCAGGCCGGAAGAGTTAATCGACTGGGAAGATCAGGCAGCAATGTGGTTCTAAATTAGATCAGACTGATTTTTATAGGATCATCCGTTTTATTTGCGGGTGGTCTTTTTTTTTTATTCGAATTATGGTATAATGTGGGTCCTATAAACTTGAAATAATTAGAGGAATATAAAATGGATTGCAAGAAGGTTGCCATAATTGGTGCAGGTGCATGGGGAACAGCTGTTGCTTGTGCTTTGGCTCGTGGCGGTCATAATGTAGAAATTTGGGCAATGGAAGACGATGTCGTTGAGTCTATTAACACTAAGCATGAAAACGAACGTTATCTTCCTGGCTACAGACTTTTCCCAACTTTGAGGGCAGGCAAAGACATTAAGGCTGTTGCAGCTGACAAGGATTTTATTATTTTGGCAAGTCCGTCTCTGTATCTTGCATCGACAATCAGGCAGTTCGTTGATGTACCTAATGTCCAGGACGGAACTTCCATTATCGGGTCTCTGACAAAGGGTTTCGTACCTTCGGAAGGTCTGCCTAAATTTGTTCTTGAATCTATGGAGGAGGCTCTTCCCCCATGCTATAAGAATGCGACAGTTTATATTGCAGGTCCAAGTCATGCTGAGGAAGTTGCTCTCGGAAAGATTACGGGTCTTATTACGGCAAGTGAGCATCACAGGAATGCCATCCGCATGCGTGATATGATGCGCGTCCAGGGACTTATGGTTTATGCTTCATTCGATACAATCGGTGTACAGGTTTGCGCTGCCGTTAAGAATGTTATTGCCGTCATGTACGGCAGCCTTGATGCTATTGCAGAGACAAGTGATATTTTCGGAGACAATACAGAAAGTCTTCTGCTTGCGGCTGGTCTCAATGAAATTCAGACTATCGGTGTTGCGATGGGCTCGAAACAGCCTCAGACATTTACATCTATAAGCGGAGTAGGTGACCTTGATGTTACATGCAAATCAAAATTCGGCAGAAACCGCCGCTTCGGTCAGGATATAATCAAAACTGACATGCTTTCAAAGTTCAGGGACCTTGATGATTTGATTGCAAACGTAAAGGAAATCGGTTATCTTCCGGAAGGTGCCATTGCCTGTAAGTATGTGCATGAAATTGAAGTTGCAAAGAATCTTAGGCTTCCTATCTGTAATGCACTTTACCGTATGCTTAATAAGGAAATCACTCCGCAGGAATGTCTTGTTGAGCTTGTGATGAACAGATAAAGCCGTTCAGTTAAGAAAAATTAGAGGGAAATTATGTTAGAGAAAATTACAGGGACTTTCAGTTCTGTTATCCGTACTTTGAGCGGTAAATCAAAGATTACAGAAAAGAATATTGAAGAAACGGTAGAGCAGATTAAGATGGCTCTTCTTGAAGCTGACGTTAACCTTAGAGTTGTACGCCGCTTCGTGAACAGCACAATAGAGGAAGCAAAGGGTGAAAAAGTTCTCAAGGCTGTTGATCCGGGGCAGCAGTTTGTTAAGATTATTCATGACAAGCTTGTTTCCATGCTCGGTGACCAGAAGACAGATCTGGCACTCAAGGGACCTGATACACAGTCCGTTATACTCTTCCTTGGTCTCCAGGGTGCCGGTAAAACTACTGCCGCTCATAAACTTGCCGCACGTCTCAAGAAAGACGGAAGAAGACCTTTGCTTGTTGCCTGTGACCTTGTAAGACCTGCTGCCGTTGAACAGCTTTGTGTACTCGGACAGAGGATAGAAGTTCCTGTATACAAGGAAGACGGTGCAAAGGATGCTGTAAAGGTTGCAAAGAATGCAATTGAATATGCAAAGAAGAACGGTCTTGATACAGTAATCGTGGATACAGCAGGTCGCCTTCAGATTGATGAAGAAATGATGAAGGAACTTGTAAATGTTAAGAAGGCTGTCAATCCTGTAGAAACTATTCTTGTTGCGGACTCAATGACAGGTCAGAATGCTGTTGAAATTGCAAAGAGTTTTGACGAGCAGCTTGGTCTTAGCGGTGTAATTCTTACAAAGTTTGACTCAGATGCACGTGGCGGTGCTGCTCTTTCTCTTAAAACTATTACAGGAAAGCCTATTCTCTTCATCGGTACCGGTGAAAAGACTGAAGATTTTGAACAGTTTCATCCGGACCGCATAGCAAGCCGTATTCTTGGGATGGGTGACGTTGTTTCTCTTGTGGAAAAGGCACAGGAAACCGTTGACCAGGAAGAAGCTGCAAAGATGGCTCAGAAGATGATGCGCAACGAATTTACTTTGCAGGATATGCTTGATCAGCTTCAGTCCGTAAAGAAAATGGGAAGCATGCAGCAGATTCTTGATATGATGCCAGGACTTGCAGGCCAGATTTCAGAAGACCAGATTGATAAGGCCGGTCTCAAGCATCAGGAAGCAATTATCCAGAGCATGACCATGAAGGAAAGAATGAACCATCTTATCATAGGTCCTTCAAGAAGAAAGAGAATTGCAAAGGGAAGCGGTACTTCTGTTCAGGAAGTCAACAAGCTTATAAAGCAGTTTGAAAAGACGAAGCTTACAATGAAGAAGCTTACAAGAAACAGAGGTTCCCAGGCTAAGATGATGAACCAGATGATGAGCCAGATGGGCGGAGCCGGCGGAATGCCTGATCTTGGTGGAATGGACCTTAGCCAGCTGGCAGGAAAACTTCCTAAGGGGATGAAACTTCCGAAGGGCTTCAAGTTCTGAAATTTCAGAAACAAGGAAACCTTCAATAATTCTCCGGAGGTTTCCGCAAAAAGAGAATCCCTTTGTAAACCGGAGGGATTTTTTATTGAAATCCGAAATGAACAATCGGGAGATATGTTTTCCGGGGAGAATCACGGAATGCTTTGGCCGGGGAATCTTCAGCGAGATTATTAATGCTGCAGCAGTTCCCGGAAAACGGAAAATGATTTCAGGAAAATTTTATTCCACAACAATAAGAGAAGCTTCCTTCCCGTCTGAAGTGTAACATCTGTTAGGATTCGTTACGTCAGGGAAAGACTTTATGCCTGTATAGTATGAATACTGGTATGTTCCAGGCGGCAAAGGAAGTGAGCACTCATAAATGCCGACCGAAGTTTCCTTCATCTCATAAATCCAGCTGTCCCAGCCTGTAAAGTTTCCTCCAAGACGAATCTTCTGTCCGCTTTTGCCCAGATACACAAAGTGAACGAATCCGTCATCCTTTTTTTCTGTGACAAGAGGAATTGTTCTTGAAACATTGAGCACGGAAAGGCTGACCCTTGAAGCTTCATTGTATTCAAAGTTAGGGTTCTGGGGGTCCGTAGTCCAAAGACCGTCAACGATTATCCTGTAGTAAATGTTCTGGACGCTTTTCGGAAGCTTGTGCACATAGAAATAAAATGTGGAAACAACTTCATCGTCATCACCGTATACTGTTTTTTTCTGGAATTTATGTATTTTCGTAAAATCTTCAAAGTCAAAGGCTATTGCAACATAGCGATAATTCCTTGCCTCCTGGGTAAATACAACGTAATCATTTTTAATGAACGGTGCCCGCACGCTTCTTACGGTTGAAATAATCTGTGCAACGTCAGCCTCTTCATCAGTAAGGTTCTCAGATTTTTTCTGTGCGAAAAGATTTGTGCTGAGCGAGAGAATAAGAATGCAGAAAACAATAAAACTACGCTTTTTCATATTAAATTTATCGGCCTTTTATTCTAAAACTGAACTTTACGGAAATAATAACATACAATCATTTTTTAGG
>JAZUJH010000008.1:0-13663 GCA_045642665.1 Treponema sp. | reverse complement strand
TACGGAAAATATACTTACGGGGACAGACCTTCAGAATATTAATGATGATGAAATCTTGCAGAAGGTTGAATCTACAGAAGTCTTTGCCGAACTTACGCCTGAACAGAAAAGTCTTGTTGTAAAAATCCTGCAGCAGAATGGCCACTCTGTTGGATTTTTGGGTGACGGACTTAACGATATAAATGCAATTGCTCAGTGCGATGCAGGAATCAGCGTAGAAAATTCCGTGGCTGCATTAAAGGAATGTTCCAATGTTATCCTTGGCAGAAAAGATCTGAACGTGCTGGAAGAAGGAATTGTTCAGGGCAGAAAAGCTTTTATGAACATGACCAAATACATAAAAATTACTGCCAGTTCCAACTTTGGAAATATTTTTTCAATTGTATTGGCTTCAGTTCTTCTTCCATTTTTCCCGATGAGTGCTCTGCAGCTTTTGCTGTTGAATCTTTTGTATGATACCCTCTGTCTTTCTTTGCCTTGGGACAATGTTGATGAAGATGAATATGAAAAACCTTTAGAATGGTCCGGCAGAAGTCTTGGAAAATTCATGAGATTTTTTGGTCCTGTTAGTTCCCTTTTTGACATAATTACTTTTGTGTTTTTGTATTTTGTTTTGTGTCCGGCTCTCTGTGGCGGAACTTATGGAACTTTAACGGTGGAAGCTCAAAATCAATTTGCAAGAATTTTCCAGACCGGATGGTTTTTGGAATCCCTTTGGACTCAGGTCTTGATTCTTCTGCTTTTGCGTACAAAGAAAATTCCATTTGTACAGAGCAGCCCGTCAAAGCTTTTCCAAATAGTAACGGTTTTGGGAATTATGATTTTTACAGCCTTGATTTACACACCGTTAGGAAATTTTGTGGGACTTTATTCACTGCCACCGCAATACTATATTTTCCTTTTTGCGATTGCAGCTTCATATCTGGGTCTTATGACAGTTGCAAAAAAAATCTACATAAAGAAAAACAAGACTTTGTATTAGGAGGCTGGCATGAAAAAGAAAGTTGATTACATCACAATCTCAAATGAACTCGCTGATTTCCTTATAAAAAGTCTAAACTCGGATGATGTCAAATCTACCGGTCTTGAGAACGAAAAATCTGAATTGAAAACCTCACTTACAGAACTCATCACAGGGCAGACAAATTCTCTTGTTCTTGATTGCGAAACATCCGCACCTTTTGTTTATGATGATGTAATTCGTGCAGAAAATCTTGAAATATACCGTAAGGAAAGAAAAGTCATAAAAAACGGAACAGAAGTTCCACTTACTCCCAAAGAGTTTGACATCTTGTTTTTCCTTGCTTCCAACCGTGGCGAAGTTTTTACAAAAGAACAGATTTATTATGCAGTATGGAAGGAAGGATATTTTCTGGATGAAAGCAATATCATGGCATTTATAAGAAAACTTCGTAAAAAGATTGAGACGAATCCAGATGCACCAGAATATATTCTGACAGTATGGGGAATTGGTTATAAGTTTGTGGAGTGAGGTTTTCTTTTTATTTTAAAGAAATATTGAACTATAACTCCAGACTGTTCATATCATCAAGAAAATCAAAAAGGCCGATGGTGGTGATGCCGTCTTCATCGTGCTGGGGTTTGATGCTGTCTTTGACAATTACGATTTTTTTGAAGCTGTCGTCGGTGTTGCGGAGGGAGAACTTTTCCTGGGTCTCTTTTTCGGCACTGTTCATTTCAAAGGCAGCCTGGGTGTAATATTTTCTGCTTCCCTTTGTGGTAACAAAATCAATCTCGTAATGATTGCGGCGGCTTTTCCCTTCGCTGTCGATAATCCGCTTTTCAACAACTCCCACATCAACATTAAAGCCACGGTATCGCAGTTCATTGTAGATTATGTTTTCCATAAGGTGAGTCTGTTCAATCTGGCGGAAATTCAGTCGTGCATTTCGTAAGCCAATGTCTTCAAAATAATATTTGTTTGGCGAGCCGATATATTTTCTTCCTTTAACATCGTAACGGTTTACTTCTGAAAGAATGAAGGAATCCTTAAGATAATCAAAATAATTCAGGACTGTGTTGATACTGAGCTTTGAGTGGCTGACGGGAGCACATGAATTTCATTACCGCGGCCTCTGAATTCTGTAAGCACATCTTTTGAAAGAAAGCGGGAATTGGAAGCTGTAACGTAAATGTCAACGTTTGGAAGACGGAGAAGGCCGTTCAGAACACTGAAGATTTTTACAGGTTGTTGAGGATTAAGATATTCTTCTTCCGTGATTCCAAGCTGAACTTCATCCAGAAGAATGTAGTAGGTTATGTAGTAGGTTTTTGAATTGTCTTTTACCGCTGCACGGATGTAAGAGGGAAGTGCTGTAACACGTTTTTCCAGTGAACAGCCACGTCTTGCTCAGAATATTGAAAAGATGTATGTAAGCGGAGTTTTGGCGGCCTGCCTAATTTTGAAGAGATTGTTCATGAAGATAAATAAAGATAAAAGGATTGGACGTGTTCTTTTTATTGTAGAAGGAAGTCATTATGAATTCGTTCTATTGAAAAGAATTTTTTGTAATATTTTGTGATTCTCCTGTATTGAAAAGCGATGTAATAAAGCTGATTATTATGTTCGGGAAAATGATCCGTATTCCAAAGTTGCCGTTATTAATACGCAGGAAAGCAATATAAAAGATATTACAGATAATGAGTCTTATCTTGAAAATATTTATGCAACCTTAATAGAAGATTACAAATTTCTAGTTGATGAATCTGCAGTTTATTATCTTTTTGACCGGGACCTTGA
Source organism: Treponema sp. (assembly GCA_045642665.1). Classification (GTDB taxonomy): domain Bacteria; phylum Spirochaetota; class Spirochaetia; order Treponematales; family Treponemataceae; genus Treponema_D. Next base: position 10,902 of record JAZUJH010000008.1, on the reverse strand, counting down.
ATCCAATACAGATATAGAAAGAATAAAGAGCTACATAATAGAACTTAAAAATCTTTATGAAAATGAAAGTTTTAAATCTGGTCAGCTCTTGTTAAGTTATCCAAGTATGGAAAGTTACACCGTTTCCTGCTTTAAGGATAATTCTGCTTCCATTACTTTTAAACTTGGTTCTGAGATAAAAACATTCACTGGACAGAATACAGATATTCAGATGAACAAGATTGATGAGAATAAGATTGAGCATGCAGCTGATGAGTTTATTAAGTTTCTTGAGAATGAAAATATTACCATGAATATAGATGATTTCTCAGAAGCAAGCAGAGAAATTTTTGAAAAAGAAGAATTATATTTGAATGCAGATGGTTTTAAGTTATTCTCAATGCTTGCATTGGCTTTTATGCAGCTGGGAATTATTGAAATCTGATCATTATGATATTGTTAGTTGTCAGATAGTGTAGGTCCGTGAATAATTAAAAAAATATGTTCACAGACCTTTTGCTTAAAGCTGCGTTCTATTTATTCTTAACCGGCGACGAATAAATATTCATGCACTTGCGTTTTTCTTCTTCACTTGGATGAACATAGCGGTCAAGCGTGATGCTTACTGATGAGTGTCCGAGAAGCTCACTGACGGTTTTTGGTTTTGGCTTTGGAAAATGTAGCCTTCGACCTTATGTTCTGTTTTGAACATTTTCAAATGGTTCATCAGAATTTCAGGGATGAAGACAGTTCGCTGTGATTTATAGGTCTTTGGAGAAGTAACGAGAAGTTTTTCAGTTTTGTTCTCGTGGTCGTAGAGAAGACCGGCAGTACAGATTATTTTTATGTAACATTGTGTAAAATCCAGATATTCCCATCTTAATCCGCAGACTTCACCGATACGAAGTCCAGAAGTGAGTGCTACCATGACCGGCAAGATAACCAGCAATTTTTTAGGATCGTTGATTTCTGTCTGTTCAAAAAAATAGCTGATGATTTTCTCCTGGTCCGGTCGCGACATAGCAAGAGGTTTGATTTCTTGAACAGACTCATCTTTGACATACTGAAATTTGTATTCAAAATATCTGAGCTTGTGATGTCGCTGTCCATAAGAAATAATCTATTTGATAACCTGGAACGCTTTGGATGCCACGTTTTTTGACGGACGACGATTAAATCTGTTCAGTGTAGAAGTTTGAACAGCAACCGAATACTTGTCCAGGAAATCTTCATTAACTGCTGAACATCTTACTTTCTTAAAGAAAGGTTCAATCTGATTTACGAAAGTGCCGTAGTAGGTCTCGTAAGTCTTTGATGAAGGAGTTATAAAAACTCCGAAAACGGCTGACTCAAGGCTTTAAGCGAAGCGTGCCTTGACCAGCCGTATTTAACAAATGGTTTCTTCCATTCTAGCTACTCATAACATAAGTCATTAAAAAGCATAATTTTACTCCTTTTGCTTTGTAAGATTTATGCTTATAGAATCGTCATAGAACGGGGAGAGGAGTTGGAGCAAATATAAAGTGGAGCACCCCTTTACTACAGTGTCTGTGATGAAAAATTTGCGTAAATACACAAAAAATTTAGCAGGATTAACCAGAAATCTATACGAATTCTAGGCAATTTTTTTTAATAAAAACCCCCTTTTCTCATGTTTTCATGATATAATGAGAATAAGGTGGATTATGTTTATAGACTACTCAAAACTTTGGAAAAAGCTTGCCGATATGGGAATTAAGAATAAAACCGAACTTATGTCATTGGCAGGTATTTCAGCAAACATTTTAGCCAAACTCAGCAAAGGTGATTATATATCAATGGAGAGCCTCCAGAAGATATGCAAGGCACTTCATTGTGATGTTGGCGATATTTGTGTTGTAAACGATGAATGTTCTGATTCTGAAGAAAAGTGATTACGGTGTCATTCTTTGACACTACTACTATGTATAATATAAAAAATTATTAACTTATACGAGGGATAGAAATGACAAAACAGCAGCTTGCATCAAAAATATGGGAAAGTGCAAATAAATTACGATCAAAAATTGAAGCCAGTGAATATAAAGATTTTATTTTAGGTTTTATCTTCTATAAGTTCCTTTCAGATAACGAACTTGCATTTTTGAAAAAGAAAAAGATGTCTGATGAAGAAATCCAAAAACTTGATGGAACAGATCAGAAGATTGTAGATTTTATTCAAAAGAAGATTTATTACTTTATTCCTTATAATGGACTTTTCTCAACATGGATTTCTAATGATAAATTCAGTGTAAAAGATGTTACAGACGGTCTTAGTGATTTTACACATTTCATAAATCCAAAGTTTGAAGAAACTTTCAAAGATATTTTCAAAACTTTGAGTACAAATCTTGGTGACTTGGGAAAAACTCCTGCAGAACAGACAGAGGCTATCAGCGGTCTTTTGCAGTTGATTAAAGATATCCCGATGGATGGTAAGCAGGACTATGACGTTCTAGGATTTGTTTACGAATATTTGATTAGTAAGTTTGCTGCAAATGCCGGAAAGAAGGCTGGCGAGTTTTATACTCCACATGAAGTATCAATGTTGATGGCAGACATTATTGCTAGTCATTTGAAAGAGCGTGAAGAAATAAAGATTTATGACCCTACAAGTGGTTCTGGTTCTTTGCTCATTAATATTGGTAAAGCGGCTGCAAAAATGACTGATGGAGCAAAAATCAAATATTATGCGCAGGAATTAAAGGAAGCTACTTACAACCTTACTCGAATGAATCTTATTATGCGTGGAATCAGTCCTGCAAATATGATTGTTCGTAATGGAGATACACTTGATAAAGACTGGCCATTCTTTAGAGAAGATGACTGGGAAAATACTTATGATCCGCTTTTTGTAGATGCAGTTGTTTCTAACCCTCCATATTCTCAGAAGTGGAAGAGCAAGAACAAAGAAAACGATAAACGTTTTAAGTCTTATGGACTTGCACCAAATGGAAAGGCAGATTTTGCATTCCTTTTGCATGATTTATTCCACTTGAAAGATGACGGAATTATGACAATTGTTCTTCCTCATGGTGTGTTGTTCCGCGGAAATCCTGATGATAATAACGAAGGAAAAATCAGAAAGAATCTTATTGAAAAAAATAATATTGATACAATCATTGGTCTTCCGGCAGATATTTTCTTTGGAACAGGTATTCCTACAATTGTTATGGTTCTTAAAAAGCAGAAAACTGATTCTGATGTTCTTATTATTGATGCGTCAAAGTATTTTATAAAAGATGGAAAGAAAAATAAACTTCAGGCTTCTGATATAAAAAGAATTGTTGATGTTGTTGAAAAGCGGGAATCTGTTCCTGGTTTTGCAGCTCTTGTTAGCCGTGAAAAAATCAGAGAAAACGAATATAACCTGAATATTCCTCGTTACATTGATAATACAGAAAAGCAGGATACAAGTGATATCTATGCAACAATGTTCGGCGGTTATCCAAAAGTTGAAATTGAGGAGCTTTCTAACTACTGGAATGTATTTTCAGGACTAAAAGAAGAAATCTTTAAAGACAATGGAACTCCATTCTGTTTTCTTAATACTGGGGATATCAAGCAGACTGTAAACGAAAACACAAAAGTAATTTCATATAAAAAGAACTTTGAAAGTAAGTTCGAAGATTTTGAAAAATATCTTACAGATAGATTTATTGAAGATGCTCTTGAAATTAATTTGAACAAAGAAGAAAAAATTATAACTGATAATATTTACGAAAGAATCAAAGATATTCCTCTTACTGATAAATACGAAGCTTATCAGATTTTTGATGACAAATGGCAGACAATCAGCAACGATTTGGAAATTATTCAGATTGAAGGATTTCAGGCAACAAAGATTGTAGATCCGCACATGGTTATCAAAAAGAAAGATGACAAAGAATATGAAGTTCAGGACGGTTGGGAAGGCCATGTTCTTCCATTTGATATAGTACAGGAAGAACTGTTAAAGGAAGATCTTGGAAAAATCGCTAATACCGAAAGTGAAGTAAAATCTGTAGAAAATAAGATTGAAGAATATTTTGGCTCATTAACAGCAGAAGAACTTGAAGGTGACTTTGTTACAGAAGAAAAAGATGCTTTTGTTCCAAAAGAAATTGAAAAGTTTTTATCTGAAACAGCGGTAGATTTACTTGATGTAGAAAAGCCTACAAAAAAAGCTATTTCAGACAAAGTAAAAGAAATGCTCAAAGAAAACAGTTTTGAAAAAGATTCTACAGAATACAAGCTTGTTGAAGTTCAAAAATTGATAACAGAAATGAAGGAACTCAAGAAAACACTCAAAAAACAGAGTGATGAGCTTCACTTGAAAACAAAAGCTACTATTGAAAGCCTTTCTGATGAACAGGTAAAAGAACTTCTTAAAATAAAATGGATTAAACCTCTTGTAGAAAAAACAAAATCAATAAGTGAAGAAATCATAAATGGTTTTGTTGCCAAACTAAATGCTCTTAAAAAGAAATATGAAACAACCTTTGTTGCTGTTGAAGAAAAACTTGATAAGACAGAAATTGAAGTAAACAAAATGCTTTCAAAACTTTGTGGAAATGATTATGACATGAAGGGTATTAAGGAATTTCAGAAGCTTCTCAAGGCAGGTGAATAATGGCAGATAAAAGAACTCCTGAATTACGATTTGAAGGTTATGATGGCGATTGGGAAGAAAAGAAACTCGGAACAATTTTTGGAACAACAAATGAAAGAAATCATCCTGAATTGCCTGTTGCTTCTGCTTCACAAGAATATGGAATGATAATCCGTGATCAGTTAGGAATCGATATTTCATATAACAAAGAAAATGCGGTTACATATAAAAAGGTTGAACCTGGAAACTATGTAATTCACCTCAGATCTTTTCAAGGAGGATTTGCGCATTCTAAAGTTACTGCCATTACATCTCCTGCTTATACGATTATGGAATTTCTTGAGAAAGAAAAGCATGATGACTTGTTTTGGAAGTATTTATTTACATCTGATGAATTTATTGAACGACTAAAAATCGTTACTTATGGTATTCGAGATGGACGAAGTATTAACTTTGAGGATTGTGCAAAATTACCTTTTATATTTCCAAGAGCTGGCGAGCAACAGCAAATCGGCTCATTCTTCAAAAATCTTGACCAGCAGATTCTTTTGGCACAGGAAAAACTTGAAAAGACAAAAACTCTCAAAAAGACAATGCTTCAGAAAATGTTCCCACTAGAAGGAAGCAAAATTCCAGAAATCAGATTGGAAGGATTTAGTGGGGATTGGGAAGAAAAGAAATTTGGAGTTGTGTTTGGAACTACAAATGAAAGGAATCATCCAGAATTGCCAGTTCTCTCTGCTTCACAAGAATTCGGAATGATAGTCAGAGATACTATTGGTATTGATATAACTTATGATAAAAAAAATATCTCGACTTACAAAATAGTCCACCCTGGAAATTTTGTAAGTCATTTGAGGTCTTTTCAGGGAGGTTTTGCTCATTCAAGAATTGAAGGAATTACTTCGCCTGCTTATACAATTCTTGAATTCAAAGAACCAAAACACGATGATTCGTTTTGGAAACATCTTCTTACTTCAAAATCATTTATAAAAAGTCTCGAAATTGTTACTTATGGTATTCGAGATGGTCGTTCAATTAATCATGAAGATGTAAGTGCATTGAAAATGAAATATCCATCTTTGGAAGAACAAAAAGCAATTTCAAATTTTTTTGATAATCTTTCTGAAATGATAACAACACAATCTCAAAAACTTGATTTACTTAAAACTCTTAAGAAGTCTCTCTTAGAAAAAATGTTTGTGTAAGGAAAAGGAGAATGTAATTATGAAAAACTTAGTTGTAGAATCATTTGGTCCATTAAAGAAATGTAATGTAGAAATCGGGAATTTAACTGTACTGGTTGGAAATCAGGGGGTAGGAAAAAGTACAATTGCAAAATTGTATTCATCGCTTGTATGGCTTGAGAAAGCACTTTTTCTTGGAAAGAAAGATATCAACAAGAAAATTTCAAAGACATATTTCATGGAATTACTTAAATTCCATCAGATTGATTCTTATTTCACTGGTAATACAATAATCAGTTATTACGGTGATTTTTGCAGAATTTTTGTAAAAGACTCTGTTGTAAATGCAGAAAAAAACAAAACAAGTGATTTGTATTGCCTGCCAAAAATTCAGTATATTCCTGCGGAAAGAAATTTAGTAAGTGCTATAGATAAGTATGAGAATATTTCTTATTTGTCTCCAAACATGCAGGATTTTGTTGAAATCTATGATGCAGCTGTTCAGTCAGAGAAAACTAGTGATTTAAAACTTCCAATAGATAATTTGAAAGTTAAATATGATAAGAGAACACGAAAAGTTATTGTCTATAATGATTCATATAGTATTCCAGTTGGAATTGCTGCCAGCGGAATACAGTCTATGATGCCTTTCATTGTTGTTATAAAGTATCTTGAAAAAATAGTGTTCAATGAAAACAAGCTTTCAACATTGAAGAATCTTGCAGAAAAGAAAAGCTTGAATGAGCAGTTCCTTCGTGTTCTTGGATATATTCCGGAAGATGTGGAGCATGATGAAAATGTTAAAAATAATATCCAAAGACTTTTTGATTCATGTGTTGTTTCTATTCTTGAAGAACCAGAACAAAATCTTTTTCCAAATTCTCAAAAGGTTATGATGGAAGATTTGTTAGAGTTCTTAAATACTTCCAAAGAAAATAATTTGATTATTACAACTCATAGCCCATATATTCTTGAAACTATAAACAACTGCATTTATGCAGCAGCATTATCTGAAAAAAATATAGAATCAAATGATATTCTTCCTTCTAAACAGCAGATTTCTTATTCAAATGTTTCTGCATATAAAATACATGATGGAATTGCAGAATCAATTAAAATAGATGAATTAAAACAAATCGATCCAGCCGAAATTGATTCTTGTTCTGTCAGCATCAATGATGTTTACTCAAAACTTTCCGATAGGGAGTATGAAAATGAATAACTATGATGATGCAATTGAACAAGAAGGAAATATAAAAATAGTTGTTTGTCAGGAAAAAGGGCGAAAGTATGTACTGAATAATATTTCTGAAAAATACATACGAAAGATTCATGTTGATGGAAATTTAATAAAAACTGGAGTCAGGTGTGATTATGCTGTAGATATATCTGATGGAGATAGCGTTTATCTTATTGAATTAAAAGGCAGCGATAAAGAACATGCATTTGAACAGTTACTTGCCACACTTGATTTTTTTCAAAAAAAATATGAGACAAAAAAATATTTTTGCAGGGCGGTATTATCAAGAACTAAATCTCCAAATCTTATGGGAAAAAATGAAAAACTTTTGATGAAAGCTGTCAAAGAAAAACGCTGTGAAAACTATGACAGTGCAAGTGTAGTTTTTGATAAAGATAAAATTTAATAGATGAAAAAAATGGCAGATATATTTACAAAAGAAAGTGATTTTGAAGAAGCTGTAATAAACTTAATGGCACCTCACAAAGGCTGGGACACAAAAGTTCTTCGTTATCCTACAGAAGAAGATTTGCTTAAAAACTGGGCAGACATTATTTTTCGTAACAACCGGGCAAGAAGTGAATTAGGAGAATGGCCGCTTACAGATGGCGAGATGCAGCAAATCATTAAGCAGATTAAGGAACTTAATACTCCCAATAATATTAATGCATTCATTACTCACGGACTTGTTTCAATTAAGCGAGATAACAAAGAGGATAAAGAGAACTATGACAAGACAGTTCATCTTCGCATTTATGATCCTGATCAGATTGCAGGCGGTATAAGTAGTTATCAGATTGCACAGCAGCCACAATTTAATAAGCCAAAGAGCATTTTCCCTAAGCGACGCGGCGACCTTATGCTATTAATCAATGGCATGCCGCTTATTCACATTGAACTTAAACGAACCGGTGTTCATGTAAATGAAGCTATAAATCAGATAAAAACTTATTATCACGAAGGAATCTTTGAGGGATTTTTTGGACTTGTTCAGGTATTTGTAGCAATGAATCCAGAAGACGGTGTCTATTTTGCAAATCCTGGAAGTGAACATAATTTCAATCCGCTTTTCCAGTTCCATTGGGCAGACAGTGAAAACCGCAGATATACAGAATGGAAAGATATTGTTAGTCATCTTTTGAATATTCCGATGGCTCATCAGCTTATTGGATATTATTCGGTTGCAGATAAAACTGACGGAACATTAAAGGTAATGCGAAGTTATCAGTATTATGCTGCAAATGCGATTCGTGATAAAGTTGTTAAGATTGCCAAAGAATGGGATAAACCTGATTGGACTGATAAAGACCAGATGGGCGGATATGTCTGGCATACTACTGGTGCCGGAAAAACAATGACTTCCTATAAAAGTGCTCAGCTTATTGCAGCATCTGATAAAGCAGATAAAGTTGTATTCCTTTTGGACCGTATTGAACTTGGCAATCAGACTTATGATGATTATGTAGGTTTTGCAAAAAGTCAGAGTGAAGTAACAGATACAAGCTATACTTGGGAACTAGTAAAAAAGCTTGAAAGCTCCAGTGCAAAGGACCGCCTTATTGTAACTTCAATACAGAAAATGAGCCGCATCAAAGTTGATGAAGGCGGAAAATATGCTGATGCAGTAGAAAAAATCAAACAGAAACATATCGTATTTATCTGTGATGAATGTCATCGTTCACAGTTTGGTGATATGCATCGAGATATAAAACGGACATTCCCTAGAGCTGTTTTCTTTGGATTTACTGGAACTCCAATTTTTGATGAAAATAAAAAGAAGTTGAGTGAAACATCTACAATTTTTGGCAATGAACTCCATCGTTACACAATTACAGATGGTATCAATGACAAAAATGTACTTGGATTTGACCCTTACAGAGTATGCACGTTCAAGGACAGTGACATCAAACATGTAGTAGCTCTTGAAAAAGCGAAAGCAAAAGATATGAACGAAGTAAATGCTGATCCAGTTAAACAGCAGGCTTATTACGATGTATACAATTCCACAACCATGAAAATGATTACATATACTGATGATGATGGAAATGTAATTAAAGGGTTTGAAGATTATCTTCCAAAATCACAGTATAGAACAGAAGAACATAGAAAGGCTGTTGTTGAAGATATTAAAAACAACTGGACTCGGCTAAACCGTGGTGGAATGTTCCATGCCATTTTTGCAACAAGCAGTATTCTTGAATCAATCAAGTATTATCGCTTGATAAAACAGGAAATACCGGCAATGAAGGCAACTGTTCTCTTTGATAAGAATCTTGATTACTCCAGTGATAAAGTTCTGGATAAAGAGGACGGTCTTGAGGAAATCCTTAAAGATTACAATGAAAGATATGGTATGGATTTTAAAATTGATACTCATGCCGATTTCAAAAAAGATGTAAGTGCTCGTCTTGCTCATAAAGACGCTTATCTGATGATTTCACCTGAAGAAAAACTTGATCTTCTTATTGTTGTAAATCAGATGCTTACAGGTTTTGACTCAAAGTGGATTAATACAATTTACATTGATAAAGAGATGGAATATGAAAATATTATCCAGTCTTTTTCACGAACAAACAGAAACTACAAAGAGGACAAGAAACCTTTTGGTACAATTCGCTATTACAGAAAACCTTATACAATGGAAAAGCGTATTGAGGCTGCGTTCAAACTATATTCAGGTGATAGGCCAACAGGAATCTTTGTAGAAAAACTTGCTGATAACATTCAGAAAATGAATGAGTTATATCATGATATTTGTGATTTGTTCCCAAAGATGTCAAAAGAAATTCCTGAAGGTAAAACAGAAAATCCAGATTTTTCAAAAGTGCCGGAATCAAAGGAAGAGAAAGCTAAGTTCGTTAAGACTTTTAATAAGTTCAATCAGTTCCTTTCTGCAGCTCTTATTCAAGGTTTTGATTGGGATAAAATTACTTATGAACTTGAAGTAACAGATGCTGCCGGAAATGTAACAAGATCTATTTCTGAAATGATAATGTCATTTGATGAATATCAGGCACTTTTACAACGTTATAAAGAAATAAGACCAGAAAATAGAGGTAACGATGGGGGAGATAATCCAGAAGTGCCTTATGACCTGAAAGGGTACATTATCGAAACTGATACAGGAAAAATCGATGCAGATTATATGAACAGCAATTTTACAAAGTTCATTAAAGCCCGTGCCCAAAATGAAAGTGATGAAGTTGTTGAAGAAGCCAGAAATCTTTTACATAAATCAATGCAGACTTTGACAAGAGAAGAACAGCTTTATGCAAATGTATTCCTTGGAGATATAGAGCGTGGAGAAATTGTAGTAGAAGAAGGAAAAACTTTCCGCGATTACATTGTTGAATATCAAAGTAATGCAAAGAATTCTCAACGAAAAGCACTTGTCGATACATTCGGTTTAGATGAATCATTACTTTTAAAAATCCTTGAGGCTGATGTAAATGAAACAAATATTGATGAGTTTGATAGATTTACAAATCTCGTTGATTCTGTTGATTTAGATAAGGCTAAGATTTTCCTTGAAAAGAAAGAAGGGCACGAGTTTAGTCCATTTGAATTGAATATGGCTGTTGATGAAGTTTTAAGACAATTCGTTTTGTTTGGTGGAATGGATTTGTAAGAAAAAAGATATGAATGATATTTTTACTCCTTTTGAAAAAGATTTATCAGAAAAGACAAAACTTTTTATTTTTGATATAGAATCAATTACTCCTCAATTAGAAAAAGCAATGGATGAGTGTCTTGTTTCAATTTGTAAGGGTACTCTTGCAGAAGATGAATTAGCTTATGTAAAAAAGGATCTTCAGAACTTTATGCAGAAAAAAGCTACTTCTAAGGAAGCTAAAAGAAACTATCCAAAAATAATGGGAGCAATAGCT
>JAZUJH010000007.1:0-19965 GCA_045642665.1 Treponema sp. | reverse complement strand
TAAATTTTCGCAATTTCTAATAATATCTTCTTGAGTCATTGTTAACCTACCTTTAGTTTTCTTAAGCAAAAAACATTTTGGCGTTTTCAATGACTTTTTTCAATTTTAAAGACGAAATTGCGAACTTTATTTTACACTATCAAAAATTTAATAAAAAAAATATTCACAAAAGTTTACAATGAGTGTATAGTTTATGCATGTCATTATTTAGTTCAGATAGTAAATTGTATAAAGGTTTGGTGTGGCTTACACATGTGCTTGCTGTAAACTTTTTGTGGATTCTGTTTTCGCTCCCGGTCATTACAATCGGTGCTTCCACGGCGGCAGCGTACAAAGTTGTATTCAAACTGATTGACGGAACTGAAGGTTATATTTTCAGGGACTTTTGGAAAGGCTTCAAGGAAAATTTAAAAAACGGAACAATCCTTTGGATTATTTTTGCGGCAGTATCTTACGGACTGTATCTTTACTTCCAGTTCCTTGTAAACGGAGACCCTTCAGTTGTGCTTATAATTATAAGCATTCTTGGAATACTTATAATCTATCTGACGCTTCTTCTAATTTTTCCGTTGTGTGCAAGATACGAAAACAGTTTCTTCATGCACATGAGAAATTCATTCATATTAAGCACCCGCTATTACAAGAAAACTATTTTCCTTACTGTAATTTTAGCAGCAGAACTTGCATTCATTTTCTGGAGCTACAGGACTTTTATTTTCCTTCTGATTCTGGGACCTGCTCTAATTATTTTTACAGTCGGAGGAACTGCAAGAAAAATTTTTTACGACATTGATAAAATAAACAAAGACCTTGCAAAAAAGAAAGACAATGAACCTGCCGCAGAAATCCTGGATGAATCAGTAATTAACGGAAACGCAGCAGCGAATGATGAAGAGAAAAACAATGAAGAATAAATCAGTATCATCATTTGTACTTATTATTTTTCTTTCAGTTTTTGCCTCCTGCTCAAACTCAAAAAAAAATAATACTGAAACTGCAGACCAGAAAGTTCCTGCAGAAGTTTTAGCTGATGAAGAAAAACAGAATGAGAAAACAAAAGACACATCTGCTTCTCAGGAACCTGCCAAGTCAAAATACATTTTTACCTGGCAGAAAGACTCCCCTGAAAACCACGGCATAAGTGCCAAAGTTTTTGAAGGTTTTCATAACCAATATTCCAGGCTCCCTATTTTCTCATGCGTAACCGTAAAGAATGATTACATCATTGATGAGTATTATGCTGAAGGATATGACAGTGACAGTTTATTTGAAATTCATTCCTGTTCAAAAAGCATTACAGGAGCCCTGGCTGGAATTGCAATAGACCGCGGATTATTTTCGCTAGATGATAATATACAAAAATATTTTGAATCAGAAAAACCTATGGATGAAAAATCTTTGTGGAATGAAATAACCGTTGCACATCTTCTGAAAAATACATCAGGCATAGACATGAGTGACAGCGGAAACTGGTATGAATGGAGAGCCAGTCCCAACTGGATGAACTATATTCTTGACCGCAAAATTATTTACAGACCGGGAAAAGTTTTTAACTATTCAACAGGTAATACTCACCTGCTATCAAAAATCATAGAAGATACCACAGGTCAGAAGCTTTATGATTTTGCAAAGGAAAATCTTTTTGAAAAGTTAAGCATGGAAAGTGCTGTTCTTGGAAAAGATCCTCAGGGAACAGGTGACGGCGGCAACGGTTATGTAATGAGCATTTATGACATGCTTAAATTCGGTCGCCTTTATTTGAATGACGGAAAGTGGAATGATGAACAGATTATTCCTGAATGGTGGGTTAAGGAAGCCACGAAAGTTCAGGTTCCACGCAACGAAGGTACTGCAAACTACGGATACCAGTGGTGGGTTCGGGGATTGAATTATGTACCAACTTATTTTGCATGGGGCTGGGCAGGTCAATTCATATTTGTAGTTCCCGAAAAAAATTTGGTAGTTGCATTCGCGAGCAACAACAACGGAAGCATAGCTGTTTATCTGAACACAATCAGGGAACTGGTTAAATATTAACAAATTTAAAAAGGCATCCCCAAAAAAGATGCCTCATTTCTTCTAAAATTATCAGAAAACTAAAAATTCTATTCCTTTGATATCTCAGACTCAGAGTTCCCGTCCTTTGCTTCCGGTTCATCATCTTCCACATTAACTTCAACAGCTTCAATTACTTTGTCCTTAACCTTAAAAGTGTTGACAGCATAAAATGCAGCACAGACCGCAAGAATAATACCGGCAATCCTGATAATCCATTCACCAAAGTTTGCAGGTATCAGGAACAGCAGAACCGAAATCAGAATATATCCGATTCCCTCAGCAGAAAATTTCTTTGTAAGATCTTTCTTTTCTGAAACACGGAAAATCATTATAAAATTCGAAATTGCAGCAAGAATCAGTTCAACTGCAATAACATAAAGCATAATTCTTATTACATTTGAAACCGCATTGAAAAATCGTATAGGCAGAATAATTGCCAGCAGACCAACGATTACGCAGATAATTCCCCTAACCAGAATTGATGTTCTGTAAACGGAATCCTCTGAAAACAGGCGAACCTTGAACAAATCATACAGGCCCTTAAAAAATGAAAGCGCACCAAGCAAAATGACTATAACCTTTATGAAAGTGCCCGGGTCCACAGCCGCAAGAATGCCGACAACACAAGCAATTGCAGAAGAAATCATTCCAGAACTAAACATATTCAGCCTCCTTTGAAAACTCTCAGACAATCTCTACAAAGTAATTTCCAGAGATGCACATAACTAAGTATAATACATTTTTATATTTTTCCAAAGAAAAAAACAAAGGAATTAATCCCTTTTCACCTTAAGGGCATAAATTCATACCCACAACAATTATGATAACCACTTTTAGAACTGCAGGAGGGATTTAAAAAAAACAAAGTCCAGGGAAGGACCCAGGTTGACCAAGGCACGATAACTATTAACTACCGCTGCTTCCTTCCGGATCTGACGGGGTTTGCTAATGTTCTTCTGCAAGGGACCTGAATCCATCTCTGAACTCTGATTGCATTAATAATAACATATAAAATCTAATTTGTCTAGTAGGGACAACTCTTTAACCGTTTTAATAAGAACTTATCCACGGCAACACGCGGATACAAAAATAAACTGAATGGACACCGGATTTATGATTTCTGCGTGACCGGAACTTTCGATTTCCTGATAAATTCATAGTTTTGTTTTGTAAAATCTATTGACAATTTTAGTCGGATAGTTAAAATCAATTTATCGGCAGTGACTTGCGTTGCATGCATTGACCGTATTTTAAAATCCTATCACGAAATTCGATTTTTAAAATTCTAAAAACAAAAAAGACTTGATCTAAAAGGACAGGTACTATGACAGTTTTAGACTTTTTTGAACGTAAAAAAAACAACCAAAAAATTTCTATGGTTACGTGCTACGATTCAACTTTTGCAAAAATTGTAGATGAATCTGACGTAGACACAATTCTCATTGGAGACAGCTGCGCAATGGTCATGCACGGAGAATCAACAACTCTTCCTGCAACAATTGAAATGATGGAAGCCCACACGAAAGCTGTCCGTAAAACTTGCAGCAAGTTTATTGTTGCCGACATGCCGTTCCTTGCAACCCGCAAAGGTTTGGCGTATGCGACAGAATGCGCAGGAAAACTTTTATGTGCAGGAGCTAACGCTGTAAAGATTGAAAAAATCTCCACCCAGAAAGAAATTATCTCCCACTTAATTGACTCAGGAATTCCTGTAATGGCTCATCTAGGGCTCACTCCACAGTTCTACAACACTCTCGGAGGTCACAGGCGGCAGGGAAAAACTGATGAATCATGGAACAATATTCTTGAAGAAGCAAAACTTGCGCAGGAATTAAAATGTTTTTCTGTTCTGCTGGAATGTGTACCGCCTGAACTTGCATCAGAAATTACAAATACACTGAATGTTGCGACAATCGGAATCGGATGCGGCAACGGTACGGACGGACAGGTTTTAGTTTTACAGGACCTTCTGGGACTGAACAAAAATCCTCCGCCATTTGCAAAAAAATTTGCAGACGGATTTGAAGTTTTTAAAAATGCTCTGAACGAATATCACTGTCAGACCAGAAGTTAGGGAAAAGAAATGAAAGTTATTGAAAAGGTTAAAGAAATAAAGGAAATTAGAAAGTCACTTGAAGGAAAAAAAATTGGATTCGTACCGACTATGGGCGGACTTCATGCAGGACATCTTTCACTTATAAAAAAATCTCTTGCAGAAAATGATGTCACATTCGTCAGTGTTTTTCTGAATCCTACACAGTTCAACGACAAAAACGATTTGCTTACTTATCCTGCTGACAAAAACGAGGACATTAAATTTCTTGAAACTGCCGGAGCAGATTTTGCATTCATGCCGGACTACAGTGAAATGTATCCGGATGATTATGCCTACCAGATAGAAGAAAAAGTTTTCAGCAAAATGCTCTGCGGTAAATACAGACCCGGACACTTTGACGGAGTTCTTACAGTTGTAATGAAACTCTTTAACATTGTAAAACCAGCTAACGCTTATTTCGGGGAAAAAGATTTTCAACAGTACACATTACTTAAAGAAATGTGCGAAGCATTTTTCATGGACATTAATCTTGTACCTTGTCCCATTGTGCGCGAAGAAAGCGGACTGGCAATGAGTTCAAGAAATGAAAAACTTTCTGCTCAGGGAAGAAAGACTGCATCAGAACTTCACAGAATAATTTCTCTGGATAATTCATTTGCAGAAAAAAAGACCATGCTTGAAAAATGTGGCTTCACTTTGGACTATCTAACAGCTCGCAAAGGAAGACTTTATGTTGCAGCATTCATTGAAGGTGTACGTCTTATAGACAACATTCCTTATGCCGGTGCTGACGAAGAAATATAACGTGCATCTGAAATTTATTTTTGGATAAGCCTTTACTATTTCTGACAATATTTAGGAGGCATTTATGATAATGACAATTGATGTTGGTAACACAACAATGACAGGCGGAATTTTTGAAGGAGATAATCTTGTGCTTCAGTTCAGACGCTCAACTTCTTCTTCACAAAGTTCTGATGAAATCGGACTGTTTCTAAGAGACGTTCTTCTCATGAATAACTTTGACTACAAGCAGATTGACAGAATTTCCTGTTGCAGCGTTGTGCCTCAGATTAATCATTCACTTCAGAATGCATTTAAAAAATATTTTAAGGTTCCTTTTCTTTTTATCCAGCCCGGGATCAAGAACGGACTTAAAATAAAATATGCAAATCCAAAGGAAATTGGTGCAGACAGAATAGCAGCTGCAATAGGTGCGGCTGGTCTTGAGCCTAATAAAAATCTGATAGTAATTGATATGGGAACTGCAACAACTGTTGATATTGTAACTGCCAGTAAAGAATATTTAGGCGGTGCAATTCTTCCGGGAATAAGCATGTCTGTTCGCTCGCTTGCCAGCGGAACTGCACAGCTTCCGAACGTAGAAGTAATTGAACCAAAAAAATGTTGCGGAACAACAACAATCGAAGCTATTCAGTCCGGTATTTTCTATGGTCAGGCAGGTTCTATAAAAGAACTTTGTTCGCTCTATAAAGAAAATATTTTTGGCGGAAAGAAGCCTTACATAATTGGTACAGGCGGATTTTCAAGTCTCTTCAAGGACTACAATATTTTTGATGTTATTGTTCCGGATCTCGTACTGCAGGGACTTAAAAATGTTCTTGCACTCAATCCATGAATCAGGAAAACAAAATGACGATAACTGTTTTAAAATCAAAGCTTCACCGTGCAACTGTTACAGATGCAAATCTGGAATATGAAGGATCAATTTCCATTGACACTGAACTTTGCAGAAAAGCCGGAATGCATAATTACGAACGCGTAGATGTGCTTAACGTAAACAACGGTGCAAGATTTTCAACATATATAATCCCGGGGAAAAAAGGAGAAATATGTTTAAACGGAGCAGCCGCACGCATGGCACAGAAAGGTGACAAAGTTATTATTGTAACCTACACAACAATTCAGGAAGACGAAGCGGACACCTGGAAACCTAATGTAGTTCTTCTTGACGAAAACAATTCACCAAAATAATTCCAGTTCAGGCATACCGGATTCTTAGAAAAATAGAATTCTGGTATGCCGATTTTTTTAATTTAAGACAAGAACCTGAAAAGAAATTATATTTCGAATCCCGGAAGACAGCAATCATTAGTGGCCGACTGATTAGTCACGAACAAAAAACTGTCAAGTTAATTTAACTTAAATTAACTTGACAGTTTCTTTCATTTATGTTATTTTTTTTACCTGGAGAGAAAAAATGAGGTTAACAATGAAAAAAACATTCTTACTTATTCCTATGTGTATTGCAACACTACTAACAGGATGTATGAACAATCTTTCGGAAAATTTAGTTTCAAATGAGAAAGAATATGATAAATCATTTATCAAATTAGTGGAATTAAACGAAGTCAATTTAAGCGAATCTGTAAATAAAGATTTATTTGGATTAACATGCGACTCAAAGATAAATTTCATTACAAAAAAAATAAATTCAAATTATAACCGTTCAATATCTACTGATAACCTAACCTTTTATTATAACGATATAATTCCAATTTTTGAATGGGCTGTAAGTGTTATCGATATTCCTAATTTTAATAATTTTTCCAGTGAAGAATTTACAAAACTTCAAAGAAATTTCCCAAAAATTACCTTAGAGGAAGTTTACGATAACAGTGATTTCATTTGGAAATTTTATCAGGAAGAAATTTCAGCACTTATTGTCGAAAATTGGTCTATTGATTCCACTTACCCTCAGCACCGTAATCGCTCCATCTACGACAATGGAAAGATAAACATATTTAATCATGAAATTACTCCTTTGGAACTTGGCATTTTATTAAAACATCCGGTAAACGCTTTAAGCCTAAAAAAAAGCACAGAATTAACAATGAGTTTAACAACAAATTATATGGGTGAAGGAGACGGAGGAGATAATAAAAAAGATGCATTCAGACATTCATGCTGGAATATAGTATTAGCCAACGAAGCCTCTGGATTTAAAAATGTACGTATTCAATGGGCAGAGGATATTACAAGTGCACATGAAGCAGGAGTAAATTACACTGGTGCACCCAGTGAAATGGATTTACACAATAATGCGGTAGGAAGATCTTTTTACCTGAATTACACAGGAAAAACATCAAAAATAAAAACTTATGACGGTATTCTTTCAGAATTAAAAAACAAAGCAAATTCTGCAAGATTTATCAGTATGAGCTTACCTTTAGAATCATTAAAATCTGCAATAAATTCTGTAGATTCTAATACATTAGTTTATATCAAATAAAATGAGGTTAACAATGAAAAAAAACATTTTAGCAGTTGCAATTCTTTCCTTTATCTCTGTTTTGTTTATGGCATGTCCTTCACTTAGTGCTAACAAGTATGCGTCATTCATTAACAACACAGAAAATTCAATCACATTGCTGTCGCTGGAAAATGCGATAGAAGAAAATTTGCCGGCAGAAATAAAAAGCAAATCTTCATTCATCATTACTCCTGTTGACGGAAAAAATCCTGA
Organism: Treponema sp.; assembly: GCA_045642665.1. GTDB lineage: Bacteria > Spirochaetota > Spirochaetia > Treponematales > Treponemataceae > Treponema_D. The sequence goes on along the minus strand of JAZUJH010000007.1, from coordinate 12,364 downwards.
AGGCATGACATTTAAGGTAGAATACAATAATAAAATTTATTCAGGTACAACTCCTTATTGTGATGTAAGTGACCATGATATAGAAATTTCTTTTTCGGAAGAAAACTCAGAATTAGTTTGTTCCTTCAAATCTACAGTTTTGTCTAGCTCAAATTCTGTAATTAATTTAATGAAGATTAATTAAGACTTATTACGTGGATTCCTGAAAATATTTTTCAGGAATTTCCGTTACTTTTTCAGTCCAAAAAAATACCCGCAGTTTTTGTAAGAAAAACAAAGACTACGGGTATTTTTATTTTACTATCCAATTATAATTTCATTTACATAAAACAGTTCAAAGATTTCTTAGTCACTCCAGATATAATTATATCGTTCCATCTTATCTGTTGCGGCATCGCTTACATTCAGGCTTGGTCTCCAAAGTTTATCATACATATAATTACGCACCTGCCTGTCAAAGAAATCCATTGCAAGATTATAATGGAAAGTATCATTCTCATAAGCATTCTGAAGCTGAAGCAATACTTCTCCGACAGTTCTTATTTCTTCAAAGCGCTCAGATTTCTGGAACATGCGTTTTGAAACTGCATTATAATTTGCTGTGTTACTAAAATCATAACCAAGGAAAGCAGTTCCGTCTTTATAAATGTTCATCTTTCTCCAGTCCCAGAAATAGACATATTCAGGAACCTTGCTGAATATTGCACCAGGCTTTACAGTATTTTTCTGTGTAATCCATTTGCGTACATTATCAGAATATGAAATAAATTTTTCCAGAAGAGTATCATTATCTATGCAAGTGAAAAGTCTTGCAGAACAGTTATCAAGAACAATAGCGTGAACTGTCTTTGTAAGATTATCAACAGTCTGGCCAGCATCTTTCAGGAACTGGACAAATTCATTATCACTTTTATCAGTATCCGAAAAAAGCGGAAGATCACTTTCCGAAAACACAAATACAAAAACATTTCCAAGTGGAATTTCTCCGTTACGTTTTACCAGAATCTTTTCCAGATTTCCAGACCCCATTATATCATGGGCATTCAGAGTATAAAAGAAAGTCATGTCGCTATGAGATTCTATAAAATATTTTGACTTGTATGCATTAGAAAAAAGTTCAGCATAAAATTTATTGCGCTCCGAATCAGTTTCAAAAGATTCAAGAATTACCCGGTCAACAGCACAAGCATGTTCCCTGATTTCACGGAGATAATTATTTTTTTCTGTTTCACTCAAATTAAACATATTCTCGTTCTGCAGAAAATAAGTGAGAACATTTGATTTGATTTCAGCATTATATTTTTTGCTTCTGCTTGTAATTTCACTCAAAAGTTTTTCGCGCTTCGATCCATCAGAAAAATCTCCCTTGACCATTCCGCTGTCATAAAGGAACTTACTGTTAGAAAGCAGAGTATTAAATTCTCTGTCCGATGTTATATCCGTACCATCAAAATCTTCTTTATGAGAAAAATAATTTGCTGCTGCTACAAACATTTTTTCATCATCAGTATAGTTCTGCGAATCAGCAAATTTAATTTTCTTCTGCTGAATCATATCATTTACATAGGCATTATATTCTGAATATTTCTTATTACGCAAAGCATTCAATGCACTTGCATAATCTTCAAGATACTTAAAATATTCATTCGAAACATCTTCCTTTTCTGCATCAAACTTCAGGCTCATTGCAAGATACAGAACAAACTCTCCCATACTTGCACGAGTTTCGGAATCAGTTGAATGGGCATTAATAAAATATAATTTTCCGCCGCTCAAAATAAAGGCAGTAACAAAATTATCAGAAGCATAACTGAACACCTGTTTTTCATTTCTGTCATCAAGAGGATCAAAGTATGTAAAGACAGTTATGTCTTTGTTTTCCGTATAAAGCCTTTCCTTGAAAGATTTAAATGTGTCATCCGCAAAAATTTTTCCTGAATAGCCGAACTGAATATAATTATTCTTTCCCTTTCCGGTGATATAAATCTTCTGTGCATCAGCACCAAATTCTTCTGGACTTTCTTCAAAATTTAATTCCATATTATTCAGAAGGCTGAGCTTTACATCATCATTCAGCGTGTCACCAAAAGTTTCAAAGACACAAGGAAGATACTGAACATTTGTTTTCTTGTTTGCAGCAAGCTTAAGTTCATCTTTATTGATTCCAAAAACAAATTCGTCCGTCCGGCTTATATTTTTCTTTGCGTTTTCAAGAATGTTATATTCAACAGAAATGTCGCAGGCTTTTAGTGCAAAGGCTGAACGAACAGGTTTAATATATTTATCATAATTATCATCCGCAAGTTTGCCACGCAAAACTGTACGGTCCACGGAAACTGGTTTGTTCATAATCTTCACAGTCTGCGGATCACGATTCAAATCAATTCCGGCTTCAACTTTAAATGTCTGATATTCAATATACTCATTCTTTCTATCATCACTTATAAGTAATGTTACAAAATCAATATACTGGCTTGCAGTAACAAGTTTTTTTTCATCGCGCTCATCTATTCTGATTGTATGAGAATTTTTTGGAGTCCGTTTAATCTGTGGCGATGCAAACAAAAGTGAAGCAACAGTTGCACCAACAAGAATCAGTAAAAGAATTAAGATAAAAATAAATTTCTTCATTGCCTTGCCTCTCCATTTTCATCAATGAAAGTTACAACTACACTTTTCCATTCGCTGTTTTCAGTGCAGATAAGATTATTCAAATAAAGCACCATCTCTTTCTGATATTTATCTTTCATATATTTTGAATCAACTGAAATTTTCTGTTCCGAACTTTCAGAAGAAGAATCATCCCACAGAAGCTGAGCCGCAATTACAGGTTTTGATTCCTCAAGAATTGTAACTATATCAGCACTTGTAATATCTTTTACAAGCTTTATTTCCTTGCAGAAAGATGAAGAGAAAATATATCCTCCTGCACCACCTAAAGCACCGCCTGCCGCAAGTCCTATAATTTTACCTTTTATTCCGAACAAACCGCCTACTGTTTTTCCCAGTGCAGCTCCTCCAGCAGTTCCTAAAGTTGTGAGAACGGCAGATTTTGTTTTGCTAAAAATTTCAGAATCCAATGGAGAAGCGTTAATTTTTTCTATCTCACGGCATTTGTTTTCATCATAAATAATTTCAACTTCAACAGGAATATCCTTTTCATTTTCTGAAGGTTCATAAATCAGATGAAGTTCTTTTTTATCAAGATCCGTATTTGCAAAATCAACCTTCAGCTTATCAAGACCTGCAAACCTAAGACTTGCCGTTCCCTTCGTAAAATATAAAATCATTGAATCTTTGTCAGAATCCTCAGACTCTGTTCCAAAAATCAATACCTTTGAAAAATCAATTTCCTTATATACCAAAGATTTTTTTGTATAATCAGAAAGTGAAACACTGCTTAAAGCCTTATTCTTTTTGCGTCCCTGAACATATCTTACTGCAGTCAGAATTCCTATTGCTATAAGAATAATAAAAAATACGGTCAGAACATTTCCGTAGAAATTAAATTTCTTTGAACCCCTTTTCTCATTCTTTTCCACCGGAATATTTTTCTCTTCAACAGGTGCTTCATCTTTTACAATTTTTTTTTCCTGCTGAATTTCCATCGGAAAATTTTCAGAATCAAACTCAAATTTTAATTCCTCATTATTATCTGCTTTATTTTCTGCTTTATTTATTTCGTTTTCCATACATAATTCCTATTTGCATATTGGGCATCCCAAAAAATTGCAATTTTCAGAGATATCCATTATTCAGTTCAAGAAGCAGCGAATATTCTTCATCATGTCCCTTGTACGAATAAATGTATTCAGAACCTACAGGCTTTGCATATTTTACGCCGTTCTGAATAAGCCACATTACTATTTCTATTTTCTGATTATTTTCCAAAGCAAGACTCAAAGCATTATCACCGCTGATTGTTTTCTGATTTATATTCGCTTTTCGTCCTCTCAAATTTCTAAGAACCTGCTGTCCCTCTTTTATATTTTTATTGTAAGCCGCAGCATACATGAATCCTGTTCGTCCTAAACTGTCAACCGTGTTTATTGATTCCTCATCAAGTGAAAGAAGTCTTGAAACAAATGCCCACGGCATAGAAGAACATGCGGTCATAAAGATTGATACGTTCCGGGCTCCAAGAACCTGCTGAGAAATTTTAATTGATGCACCTTTGTTCAATAAATTTTCAGCACATTCTTTTTTTCCCAAAAGACATGCAAGACCTAAAGGAGTAAAGGAAGTTGAAGCACTTTCCTTTATAGTCCTGTCTGCCTGAGAACCTTTTTCAATAAGAAGATTCATCAGTTCTGTATTATTATTTTTTATTGCAATGCACAATGCATTCCAGTTATTATTTTCTCCTCCGACAATTCCTTCATCAATATAAGGTTTATATAAAATTTTATCGCTTGACTGGATATCAGAATCAAACAAAAGGTCTATTACATTTTTTGCATTGCTGCCATTTTCATTTACAACATAAGGAACAAGCGGCATATTATCTTTTATAACGATTCTCGGATTTGCACCGCATTTTAAAAGAAGTTCAATCATCTGTTTACGGTTAGAATCGACCCCCTTATCTAGACACTGATCAATCACATAAACAAGCATTGATTTTTCTTTGCTTCCTGTCTGATTAACATCTGCGCCGGCACTTACAAATTCTTCAACAATCTTCATGCATTCGTTTTTGCCGTTATGGTCAAGAGCATTAATTACAGCATGTTCAAAGGCAGTTCTCTTTCCTATTTTAAAATTAGGATTCTTCTTTTCTATAAACAGTTTTCTGATTTCATCATAATCACAGTCATCAATGGCTTTATGAATTCTTGTTTCAGAGTCAATGTTCTGAATTTTCTGGTAAAGAGAAACAGGAAGATTTTTTTCAAGAAGAATATCAGAAACTTTTCTCTCTCTTCCTGAAGGTGTAATCACCTCTTCCATAATCGTATCTTCATTTATAAGGTCACTAATAATGGAAGCGTTAGGAGAGGGCTGTTCCGCTGCCCACAAAAGAAGTGAAAAGTTTTTTGAAACAGACTGATATGTATAAGTAAGTTTCACATTCAGATTTTCTGTTTTGTTGTAAATCTTTTCAAAAAGACTGTAATCACCTTCCTCAATGGTTCTGAAAATTGGATACATCTTTTCATAGTGCATGAGAGTATTCGAATCTTTTCTTCCGCATGAAGAAGTACTGGCACCTTTTGAAATAAGAAGTTCCGCCATATTCACAGCCTCGCTGGACTTCTGAAGTTCAAGAAGAGGTGTCCATTCGGTATAAGTCCATGAAATTCCATTCTTGTCTTTCTTTGCCAGTTTTGCCTTGTAATTCGGATTCGCATCATTAGCTAAAAGAAGTTTTACACTTGCTGTATCATTATTCCAGATTGCCTGAAAAAGCGGCGAATATTCTTCAGAAGAACTTCCTGTTCCTTTTACACCTAAATCAATATCAGGATGCGCACTGAGAATTAAATCCATCATATCCTTGTCTTTTGATTTTACGCAAACAAAAAGAGGTGTTTCCTTATGACTCAAAGTCTTTGCATTGGCAAAATAATTTACATCGGCACCATGAGAAATCAATCGATTTGCATATTCTTTCTTTCCGTAAAGAACACAATAAAAAAGCGGTGAAACATTTTCGTATGCAATACCGTTACGTTTAATCAAAACAGAACCAGATGTTATTTTTTCAAAGGGAAACTTTTCATTAAAAGCTTCATCAATCATCTGACCGTACTTTGTTTTATCAAGAATTGATGTCATATAATCCAGGTATCTATCAATTGCATCTTCACAATCCTGTGTGCAGACTAAATAATGTAAAATAGAATTACCATCAGAATCCTTTTCCGTGAACAGATTATTTTTTTTGCTTTTGAAATTTTTATCCATCACATTCAAGATTTTATCAGCATTTCTGTTCTGATTTTCATACAGCTTCTTAGCTTCATCAAGAATGGCACCTGCATGCATTGAACCTGCGGAAATGATAAAAACAAATGCGGAAAGAATTATTTTTTTAAGATTCATTAAACTCCCTCGAAAGATTTAATAGCATATCTCTAAAAAGTATTTTCAGAGATGCACAGTATTAAGTAACTCCCAAAAACAGAAGTCCTTAAAGCTTTTTTATTTTGTAATAATTCTACCATTATTTTCCATATAAATCAATTTTGGGGGAAGAATCTTTATATTTTCAGAAAGACGGAATATTTTAAATAGAAATCAAAAAACGTAAAGCCAAGATTCCTGCTGCAGACCTTTTGCAGCAGGAATCTAACTAAAACAATTTATTAAATAATCTCAAAACAATTATTAGAAATGATTTTAGGGCACCTCTATAAACCCTAATTGAGGTGCACCGTCGAGTTAAAAAAACGCTGAATTGGTGCGGTTTTTAACATCGCATTTCTAGCGTTACCTCTAAAAACTGAAGTTTTTAGAAGCTCCCTTTATTTCTTAAGAAGAGCTGCAAACGGATTATAAGAATATCCGTCATCGCTACCGAAATTCTGCTTTTCTCTTCTAATATTGTTCTTGTTATTTACATTTCTGTTGTTAGGCTTTGCATTCTTGTCTGAACTTCCGCCCTTCTTTACAACAACAACCTTCTTTTTTCCTGTTCCTGAAGATGATGATGAACTTCCTCCAAGACGATTAGCAGCATCACTTTTAAGGCTAAGGCTGATTCTCTTACGAACTGTATCAAGCTCGATAATTGTAAATTCCTTTACATCACCAACCTTAACCACATCCATAGGATCGCTGACAAAACTGTCGCTAAGTTCGCTAACGTGGATAAGACCTGTTTCATGGAGACCGATATCAACGAATGCACCAAAGTCAACAACGTTCTTTATTTTACCTGTAACCTTCATGCCAACTGTAAGATCTTCAAAATTTACAACACCCTTCTGCATAATCGGAGCAGGATATCCGTCACGTGGGTCACGGTTAGGCTTTGCAAGTTCTTCAATAATATCATTGATAGTTGTTGCACCTACAGAATATTTTTCTTCAAGAGCCTTCTTGAATTCTGCTGTAATTGTTTCACCCTTCTGTACAAGCGGAAGGAGTTCACCAGCAACAGCATAGTTTTCAGGATGAACCCAAGTATTGTCAAGAGGATTTGAACTTTCAGGAATCTTCAGGAAGCCTGCGCACTGTTCAAATGCCTTCGGACCCAATCCGCTAACCTTCTTAAGATCTTCGCGGCTTGTAATTTTTCCGTTAGCGTCACGGTATGCAACAATTTTCTTTGCCAAACTGTTGCTGATACCTGAAACATATTTGAGAAGTGAAGCAGATGCTGTATTAAGATTTACGCCAACCTGATTTACAACGGAACCTACAACTTCATCAAGTGTATCGCTGAGCTTCTTCTGGTTAACGTCGTGCTGATAAAGACCAACACCAATAGCCTTAGGGTCAATCTTAACAAGTTCTGCAAGAGGATCCTGAAGACGGCGGCCCATGCTGATTGCTCCTCGGATTGTAAGATCAAGGTCAGGGAATTCTTCACGGGCAATGTCACTTGCAGAATAAACTGAAGCACCGCTTTCATCAACGACTGTATACTTAACGTCTGAATCGCTGTACTGTTCGCTAAGAACTTTTGCGACAATTGCCTGAACCTCTGCACTACCTGTTCCGTTTCCTACAGCAACAACCTGAATGTCATACTTGTCGATGGCTTCTGCAATTGCCTTGTAACTTCCTTCCGGATCTGCAACCTGCTTAATGAGGAAGTATCCGAGATATTTTCCTGTTTCATCAAGGGCAGCACACTTTGTACCAGTACGGATACCAGGGTCAACACCAAGAACGCGACTTCCCTTGATAGGCTGTGTCATGAGAAGATTCTTAAGGTTTTCACTGAAAACACCAATACCATGATTATCAGCTTCATCAAATTCATCACTGCGGATTTCACGGAGAACAGCAGGTGAAAGAAGACGTACAACACCATCTTCAATAGCTTCTTTGTGGTACCTGTTGTTTACCTTCTGCTTCTTTGTAAGTTCCTTAATAGCTTCATCCTGGCTTACATCAAGAAGAACTTCCAGGGCACCTTCTTTTTCTGCACGATTGATTGCAAGAATTCTGTGAGGCTTAACCTGGTTCAAAGGTTCGTTGAAATCCCAGTACATCTTATAAGTTGAAGCCTTCTCTGCTTCCTCAGCATCCTGTCCTTCAGGAACAACACCCTTTGTTACGATTGTACCTGTAGCCATGTAAAGATTGTGAACTGATTCACGGTTCTTTGTATCCTGGCTGACACGTTCAGCAATAATATCCATGGCACCTTTAAGTGCTTCTGAAACATTAGGAACATTAAGAGCAGAATCTTCATTATCTGTCTTAATAAATTCATTTGCCTTTGCTTCAAGGGATGCATCATCAAGTTCAAGCATTGATTCGGCAAGCGGTTCAAGACCCTTTTCCTGTGCAACCATACCGCGGGTCTTCTTCTTCTTCTTGAACGGTGCCCAAAGGTCTTCAAGCTCCGTAAGAGTCTTTGCATTCATTACTGAAGTATAAAGACTTTCTGTAAGTTTATTCTGATTAAAGATTCCCTTTACAATTTCAATGCGACGTTCTTCTACATTCTTGTATGAAGTAAACAGGTGATCACACTGACGAACCTGCAGTTCATCGAGGGAACCGTGCATTTCTTTACGGTAACGTGAAATAAAAGGTATTGTACAGCCTTCTCCTACAAGAGTGATAACTGCGCTAACCTGATTAACTCTAATGCTGAGCTCGTCAGCAATTTTTTTCATGATTTCAACTTCATTAACTGTTAATGAATCAATTAATTCCTGTGTAAATTCCATAGGAATACATTCTACGTTTTTTTGTTTTTTTTGACAATAGAAGAAATCTTGATGTCATGACATATCCGCATTCCGAATACAGATTCACACCATATGATTCCACCTCATGTCCTGTCTTTAGAATCAAAGCACCGGTCAAATAAAAACTGCTGGCAATATAAATCTTAGCTTGACCGAAAGATCCCCTCCCGGGAAAATAAACTTTACTCCAAATCCTGAAACCTTTACAAAATTAATAAAAATTGATATTTTCTTTCTTATGAACAACAAGATAAAGATTCTATTTATTTGTCACGGAAACATTTGCCGTTCTCCGATGGCAGAATTTGTTATGAAAAAAATTGTACGTGACGAAGGTCTCAGTGATAATTTCTACATCTATTCAATGGCAACCAGCACCGAAGAACTTGGAAACGGTCCATATCCTCCTGCAAAACGTAAAATGCAGGAAATGAATGTTCCAATGGAAAAGCACCACTCAAGCCAGATAAGTGCCGCTGACTATAACAAATATGATTACTTAATTGGTATGGACAGTGCAAATATCCGCAACATGACAAGAATTTTTACGCCAGCAATGAGCGATAATGAAATAGAAAATAAAATCTTCCGCCTGAAAGATTTTTCTGTTGGCGGAGACATTGCTGACCCGTGGTACACTGATGACTTTGACACAACCTACAACGAAGTACTTGAAGGCTGCCTGGGACTGCTAAAGCATCTAAAAGAAAAATTCGATTTATAAAAATCTGTAAAAAAACACAGGGCACAAAACAAAAGTTCTCGGACCCTGTATTTGGGGCATCTTTAAGAATTGAATTTTTTAGAGGTAACTTTGAAAACGCGAGTTTTTAAGCCTTGCAATTTCAAGAATTAAAAACTCTCAGGCATCTCTAAAAAGTATTTTTTAAGATACCCTGTTTATAACTTCATTGCTCCATTTATTATATTCATCACTCAAACATATTTCCTTATACGTTCCCTTTTTAATAATCTTACCCTTATCAAGTATATATATATAATCAGCTTTTTTTACTAAATCAGGATTATGACTTACATAGAGCAGGGCCTTAGAATTCTGCAAAATTTGTTCGAACACATATTTTTCCATAGATTTATTTAAATTAGATGTCGGCTCATCCGCAATAATTAAGTCTAAGTTTGAAAAAAGTGCTCTCGCAATTGAAACCCTCTGTTGCTCTCCGGAAGAAAGACTATCCTCACAATCTGTTAACGGTTCATTTAGGTCATGAGTTATATCCTTTATTATTCCTGTAAATTGCTCCTGATTCATATCATTAATTTCATGATCATAGCTGCCATAATTAATGTTATCTTTAATGCTCACTGGAAGTAAATCTACTTTATTATCAATAAAACCTATCCTATTATTTATTACGCTTATTTTTCCTGTAAAATCTTTTGCTTCTTCTGTTATGCATTTCAAAATAGATGATTTTCCAGCTCCATTAAAACCAATTAAAGCAACCTTCTGATTTTTCTCAACAGTAATATCGATGCCATCAACAATCAAATTATTGTTAACAGAAAAAGAAAGATTTTCTATTTTCAGTGCATGCAAATTTGTCAACTTGCTTTCAATACGACACCCTGAATGTATATCATTATATTGATCAATTATATATTTCTTTTTAGAGAAATCTATGATTACCTTACTTATCAAATTCATGTAATTATGTAAAATGATATAATTACTCATAATAACTATCAGCAAGTTTTTATCCTGAATAAAATTAAACTTTACAGCAAGGATCATTGCAAGCACATATGTTACAGAATACAACACAACCTCAAGATTGCCGACAAAAATTTTAATATTCGCTGATTTAAATTTTAATTTAAATAACCCATCAATTTTTTTTTCATAACTTTTTACTGCATTATCATATATGTTGTTATTTAAATTATCTATTGCTGCTTCATAAAGATTATTATGCACTGTTCTCAAATCAGAAGATTTATTAAATATCTCCGCATTCAGCATATTTTGTTTTTTACTGGATAAGACTGACAATACTAAAAACAATGTCTCAAAAATAAAAAGAAAACCTGTCAATGCAGAAGATATAAATAAACTCCATATGTAGACAACGGCAACAACAATAATATATGCCAATATTTTATCAACATTAAACAACATAACTGCAAGGTCTGTAATATTGTACCCCAAATAATTAAATTGTTCATCTGGTGTTCCGGAATCCTTATTATCCCATATCTGTGCCACAGAATCTTTTCGTAATTCAAGTACCAAATTATAAAAAACCTGACCATTTATTTTCAAATCAAATTTATACCTAAGAAAAATAAACAATAAATTGAATATGCACCATACAACCGTTATTATTCCCATAAACATATATCTTTCATGTTCATACCCTTTTATCATGAAATCAATATAGAGAGATGATGACACAAACATTTGAGAAGCAATGAACAATCTCATCAGGAAATCAATACACAAATATTTTTTAAGATTTCTTTCCTTTACAATTTTAGACATTTGCATAATTATATTAAAGTTTTCCATGATCAACATCCTTTTTTAAGCATTCAGATTTATAACAATATCATTTTCAGAAATATTACTTAAAATATGAGAGATGAAGATTACAATCTTATTAGAATCCATATAATCATGAAGTACATTAACCATATTTTCTTGATTTATTAAATCCATTGCAGAATTTGATTCATCAAGAACAATAATATTTTTTTTACTATATAAGCTTCTGGCCAGTGCAATAAGCTGTCTTTCTCCTGAAGAAAAAGGAACTCCATCAACATTTATCTGCACTTCATCAGTAAAATTATTCTTACTTAAAATTTCATCAATTCTTAAATCTGAAAGAATCTTTTTATAATTAATTTCATCATACTTATTGTTGCAAATAATATTTTCTTTTAAACTGCCATCAAAAAAATAAGTATCTTGCAGTATAATAGACATATCTTCATAAAGGATATCACGTTTTATATCATCAACTATTTTACCGTCAAAACAGACCGAGCCTTCATGAACATTCAAATTACAAATAGATTTCAATATGGTAGTCTTACCGCTTCCTGACTCACCGATCAGCCAATAAAAATTTCCAGCCGTAAATGTGCAGTCAAAACCGTTCAACACTTTTTTGCCATCATAAGAAACTGAAAGTCCATTTATTTTAATTTCATTAACTGGAAAAGAAATTTTCGAATCATCTGTCAAATCCTTCTGAACCATTATTTCGTCTACATTACTGATGCAGCTCTTAAACTTTAACAAACTTGAAATATTAACTGGTATATCAAAAAGCTTGCCCTGAAGAAGAGAAGTTAATTGTATAATTATAATTAAATCAGATATTTTTAGTTTACTAAAAAATAACAGCAAGAAACTGAACGCAACAATAAATGTTGAATAGAATATTTCAAAAGACTCCTTAATTTTTACCATATCCAAATATGACTTCAAATTTTCAACTTCGTATTTATTGAGTGTAATATTA
>JAZUJH010000006.1:0-27610 GCA_045642665.1 Treponema sp. | reverse complement strand
AGTCTTGCTAAATATCTTCATCGACTTATCCAAAGCTTCTTGAGATAATGTTGACATGTCTTCCTTCCTTTCCTTTTTTTACTTTTCCAAAACTCATTACCCGTCACAAAATTGTGGCGTCAAAATCTAAACCGCCACTCTCTATCTTGGTATACCAAGTAGTATACCAAGATTTTGCGTTAAAGTAAATAGAAATCATTAAAGGTTTAAATAAAAAATATCAGGAGCTCTTGTTCTGAGTTCCTGATATTTTAATGTTTCTAGTAATCTATTATGATTTTACTGATTCAATACTTTCAACTTCTGGAACAACTTTTCCTTGATTGATGAATAATTCAAACAATGCATTATTAATATAATAATTAGATGGTCCTTTTTTCATTTTTGTCAAAAGTTTCAAATCTACAATCATATCAAGATATTTTGCAGCAGTTTTTCGCTGTACATTCATATCTCGTTCAATATATTCAATCTTTGTATATGGATGAAAAAACAGATTGTTCAAAAGCTCATGTTTATAAGTTTTCCCAAAAGCAGGTTTTAAGATGTTTTTATACTTTGCCATTAATTGAGAAATTCCATTTATCAAAACAATAGTTTCTTTTGAGGTAACTTCTATTCCCTTGAGCATAAACATAACCCAATTCTGCCAATCTTTAGAGTCTCCGTTGCTGTCTCGTACCGCTTGAATCAATTTATAATAATCAGCTTTATTTCGTGTTATGTAACGGCTTAAATATAAAATAGGTAAATCAAGAAGACCATTTTGTACCAGATACAAAACAGAAATAATACGACCTGTTCTTCCATTTCCATCATAAAATGGATGTATACTTTCAAACTGATGATGTATTACTGCAAGTTTAATTAATGGATCCAAATCTGATAATTCAGAATTATTAATGAACTGTTCCAGATTTACCATATAATGTTCAACTTCGTCTCCTGTTTCAGGAGGAGCATAAACAATTTCTTTTTTTGAATTCTGTAATGTTACTGCACTTTTTCTGAATCCGGCTTTATTCTTTTCAAGCTTTTCCTGAATGCTCTTGATTGTATTATTTGTTAGAAGCATATGCTCTTTTACTTTTGCAAAGCCTTCAATCATAGCTTCTCGGTAATTCATAACTTCTTTTGCTGCACTACTGATTACATAGTCGTTTACAGAAAGATCTGCTTGGAAAATCTCATCATGAGTTGTTACGATATTTTCTACTTCAGAACTTTCCTTTGCTTCCTGTATTACAAGAGAATTAATTAAAACACTTTCATTTGGAATTGTATGTGCAACACCTTTTAATTCAGCTAGAGCTTTATTTGCATGATTTACTTGTTTGAGGATTTCCTTTGTTTCAAGATCGATTTTAAGTGGAAGCTTAGGAATAGTATAAGTCTTTGCCAATTTATTTTCCTCCTCACAATTCAATTCCAAGAATTTCAGAGATTTTAGAAAGTGTGGATTCCAGTAAAGATTCGTTTTCTGGAAGACCTAAGAATTCCAGGATTACCGGGTCTTTTACAAACTCTTCTTTTTGTGTCTGATAATCTGCTGTAAGCTGTTTCATCTCGGAACGGACTGCATCTTTTTTTGGACTTTTGAGCATTCTGTAATAATACTGAGACGAAATGTTTCGCTGTAAAGTACGTACGCTCCAGTTTTCATTTACAGATTCTGAGGCATACCAGTCGCGGACATCCTTATTTTCTTCCTGAAGAAGAATGCGAAAGTGAGACCAATCAAGATACATCAGCAAAGATTTTCCACTCACTGTGTGGAAAATGTCTGAATAGGTTTTGAAGAAATTATAAAAATTGTAAAGATTTGTCTTTGTAAACCCTTTTCCGTAAATTTCTGTCAGCTGCTTTGAAAGATTCTTGATGACTTCTTTTCCGTACTCTGCACGGTCTTCACCTTTAAGTTCTTCCTGTGCAATTCGTTCGCCCAAAAGCCAGTTCCGTTGAACTAGAGTCCAGTTAACGGATTTTATGGCGTAGGATTTTGCAGAGTCGATTATGTTTTTTGCATCATCTAAAATATTTTCTGTTTTTTTATATTCTATCAATTCAAAATCTGTCACTTAAAACTCCTTACAATTAAACTTTATATATTAATCCTTATTTTATTTCTTCTATTATCTTTTCTGCATTTTCTTTTTGTTTATAAAAATCAGCGAGAGTGGATTTGCTTTCGCTGTAACGCATATAATCAAGTTCTTTTGTTCGTTCAACAAGAAGATGGGTGAAAAATTGTTCCCAACTGAAAAATTCTTTTGATTCAATATAATCTGAAGGATTTTTCAAGATTTCGTTTATATCTTCCTGACGAAGCAAACCTGATTTTAAGATGAGCCATTCAAAAGATTCTGGAAGGCAAAGCGTAATATTTGAAGGATTTTTTGCACTCTTGTAGATTTCCATAAATCTGTTCATTTCTGAACCAAAAGCCGCACCATCTGCAAGGACAAGAAGTTTTTTTTCAGGATTTGAATCAGAATAATCTTTCACCCATTTATTGAGTTTTGATTTTGATTCTGAAGTTTCACAAACAACTTTTGTTCCGTCAAAATACGTACAATAAAATTCATATCCAGATTTTGAATCTTCAACAACAACTGTGTCATAAACAAACTTTTTGTTCACGCTCTTTTTTGTGTAGATATGATTTTCATTTGAATCGAATATTTTTACAAATGAATGATTCTTTTTTCCAGACGTTTTAATTTGATAAATTTCATCTACGCTGTAAGGAAGTTGAGAAAGTTTTTCTCTGTTAAAAAAAACATAATAATTGTCGCTTTCTTTTATTGCCTTTGCAAAATCTTCAGAAAGAACAAAGTTGAATCCTTCATCAATAAAAATAATGCTGTTTTTGATATTCTCAAGATTCTGCTGCCAAAAATTAGGGTCTGAAAGAACTGCACATTTTTTTTCACCAGAACACGACCATTTTACACCGCTTGTGTTTCCCTGCTCATAAAATGCACGAACCATTCTGTATAATGTAGTTTTTCCCGAACCGCTATCGCCACAAACGACAGTTATATTTCGCTTCAAATCAAAAGTATATTTTGCGTTTCTGTTTGAAACTTCAATATGCTGAATGCCTTTCATCTTTCACCTCAAATTCCAGAAAAGGATTCAGAAACAAATTCACTCATATTATGAACTATTACACCTGTGTTTGTTACTTTTATCTTAAAATCCTCAGTTCCAAAATCCATTACATGACGAAGATTTATCAATAATTTTTTTTCTTGACCGAGTTTTAAAATCCACTTTGCACAATTATTTCCGCAAGTCGAAGCATTAAATATTTTTGAATTATCAAAAGCCATAAGAAGCAAAGTTTTGACTCCACCAGACAATTCATTCGGAGTAATCGCTCCCAAAAACGGACTTTCAATAATATGAGAAGAAATCACATCAGATTTATCAATATCCTTTATAATCGCTTTCGCAAAATCTGATGTAATCCACTTATCCTGAAAAGTATTATCAAAATATAGGTCAGTATTGTAGATATAATTTTCTCTATCAAACATATCGCCAAAAGTAACACTTAGCATTTTTTACTCCTTACAATTCAATTCCAAGAATTTCAGAGATTTTTGAAAGTGTTGCGTTGATTTTTTCATCTGCAGCTTCACTGTGTTTTCTGTAGTTGAGGATTGTATCTTTTACACTCAGGATTTCTTCTTCCTCTTTTGGATATTTACAAAGGTCCAGATTATATCCGTTTGCTGCAATTTCTGATTTTTTGAAGCAGCGGGATTTTTCGTTTCCTTCTTCTGCAATTTCTGCGCGGTTATTCCACCACAGTTTCACAATATCCATGTGTTCATCTGTAATTGGCTTTGTCTTTGAAAAGTGCTTCAAGTTTTCCGGCATATCCATACGGTAAACCCAAAGATTTTCTGTTGGCTTTTTGTTATCAAAGAAAAGAATGTTTGTAGTTATGCTTGTGTATGGAGCAAATACGCTGGATGGCAAACGGATGATTGTGTGAAGATTCATCTGTTCCAGAAGAACCTTTTTTACTTCCACGCTGGCATTGTCGTTTCCAAAAAGAAATCCATCTGGAATGATTACACCGGCACGACCATTCTGTTTAAGACGTTTTGTAATGTAAGCAATAAAGAGTACTGCTGTCTCGCTTGTCTTAAACTGAGATGGGAAGTTTGTAAGTTCTGCTGCAGTTGTTACTCCTCCATAAGGTGGATTCATGGCAATAACATCAACTTTTTCTTTTTCGTCAAAATCATTTATAGGTTTACAGAATGCACTTCCATATTCAATCTGAGGAGTATCAATTCCGTGAACCAGAAGATTTGTATTACACAAAAGATATGGGAATGGCTTGTACTCAAAACCATAAATTGAACTGTTAAGTTTCTTTACGTCTTCGTTAGAAACATTTTTCTGTTCATGGAAGAAATCGATTGCGGCTGTAAGAAAGCCACCTGTACCACAGGCAAAATCGCCAAAGGTTTCGCCAACTTTTGGATTAAGCATTTCTACAATAAATTTTGTTACTGCACGTGGAGTATAGAATTCACCGGCACTACCGGCACTCTGCAAAAGCTTGAGCATTTCTTCATAAATCTGCCCAAAAAGATTTCTCTGTTTTGCATCGTGATAGTTCAGTTCATTAACAACATCTATAAGTTCACGAAGATTTGTTCCGTCCTTCATGTACTGGTTCAAATCTGAAAAAACTTTACGGATAATTCTCTGGCGCGGTTCAAGACCTTCTACGTTTACTTTCTTACAGTATTTGAAAAGTTCATCTACAAGAGAAAGAAGTTCATCTCCTGTAAGAGTTTTTCCGTTAGCATCAGGCATAGCCCAGTTTCGCCACTTAAATTTTTCTTCTGTAAAAACGGAATTAAATTTGCGGCCATCATTATCGGCTTCATCTTCCCATTCTTCTTCAAGGGCATCATATATACGAAGGAATACAAGGGAAATAAGTTCTTCCAAACGCTGAACATCGCTGGAGATTCCCTGATCCTTTCTCATAATATTGCGGGCTGTTTTCCATGAAAATGACATATTTTTTCCTTATATATTATCATGCTGAACTTGATCCAGCATTGTTTTAGATTGAAGTTTAATAAACTAAGAATTATACATCTAGCACTATTAAATCTTTAGCTCTCCCATTTTTATCTCTTAAAGTTTCTGCAGACGGATTTGGTACCCGAACAACCAAAAAATCAACTTTTGTTCCCTTATCTACTTTCTCATTTTTACACTCTTTATTTATCTCACTCATATAGAAGAAATAATCACCCGTTTTGTCATCAGCGCTAATGATTCGATAACGTCCCATTCTTCTTTTTATTACACCTGTTTTTCGCTGTTTATTCTCACTTTCCAATTTTTCAACAAAAAAAGTTCGTTGATTTTTTCCATCATCAGAAATCTTAAATTTTTCATCAAAAGATGAAATCAGTTCCAATGCTGTTCTATATCCATAATCTCGAACATTAAAATCAGATTTCATTCTCAGTATTGATTCCCACATTTGTGAAAGTAATACTGTGTTTGTGTCTTTGTATAAGTGAGTCGAATCAAATGCTTTTTCCATAAATTTTTCTAAAGCAAAACCTTCTATATCAGAAGATTCCTTTTCTTTTCTCTCTTCCAGCTCAAGTAAAATGTCATCATCAGATTCTTCAAGATCTTCAAAATATGTAAACTCATTACATGAATTAATCCAGATTGGACTACATTTACTTTTATCTCCAATTCCAATAACACGTTTCCCTAATTCTCTTAATCGTAAACCAAGAGAATAATATCCATTATCAGAGGCAACAATGGCAAAAATATCAATTTCTTCATGCTTAATTGCAAGTTCTATAGCATCCATCATTACAGCTTTATCAACAGCTTGTTCTTGATTATGATGAAATTGCTGAATAGCAGTTATCGGTGTTTTAGAAATTTGATTTTGCCATGATTTTGTACTTTCTATGGACCAATCAGCATAAGCACGCTGAAATAAAATATCTCCCTTTGTAGATAAAAAGGAAATAATTTCCGGTACTTTTGAAGCAGGGACATTCTCTGCATCAAAAAAGATTGCAATTTTATTCATTTCTAACCTCAAGGTATTTATATATTATCAGTATTTTATGCGGCGTAGAGAATTTCTTCTATGTCGCGGATAACTCTCTTAAACTGGTCTTTACCGCCAAAAAGACTTTTGATAAAAACGGGTGTTCCCAAGTCCTGAAGTTCATGAGCTTTGAGAGCTTCGTTTTCTTCAAAGGCAAGGATTCCCTGGTCAGCATAAGTCTGCATCAAAACTTCCAGAACTTTTTTTGCATCCCCCTGGAACTTTTCAAGAAAATTCTTTTCTTTGATACGTTTTGCTCGTTCACTTCTATATAACATAGGTTCATTAAAAGCAATGTTTACGATAATATCAAAAATATCCCGACTCTTGAATTTTTCAGGATAATGATTTCTAAGTTCATCCAGACTAACTCCAGCTTTTGCCATCTGATCTACAATAATCTGTTTTCGTTCTGCCTGATTCCATTGGGTCAAAAAATCATCAAGGCTTGAATATAAAGTACTGAGTTGTTCTTTTGAATATTCAATATATGAAACGGTCATTGGTTTACCGTGTTCATCGAGAACCATTTTTGTTTCACTGTCGATATAGATTTCATGGCCATCACCAGTAATAATTGGTTTTGGTTCCGGCTTTGGAGGCTTCTTTCGTTTTGGTCTGTCTTTTCCACCAGGACCTAAAGGAGGAAGAGGATCACCGTCAAAGCTAGGGTCAAAGAAAAGTTCACTGGCATTACGGAAATCAAGGATATCAAAGAAGTATTTCTTTTCTTCAACGATACGAGTTCCACGACCAATAATCTGCTTGAACTCAGTCATACTTGTAATGTTGCGATACAGAACTATAAGGCCTACAGCTTTTGTATCAACACCAGTAGAAAGAAGCTGACTTGTTGTAACGACAGTTGGAGTTGGAACATTTTTTGAAATAAAATCGCTGATATGTTTTTTACCTTCACTGTCACTGGCAGTAATACGCATAATATATTCGTTACGGTTTTCTGCCTGACGCTGTTCATTATAAGAAATAAGAGCAGTTCGCATTTGTGCTGCATCAATTTCTTCATCACAGAAAACAATTGTCTTTGTCATTGGACCAATATTTTCCAAAAACTTTGTAATGCGTTCTGCAGCAACAAGATAATGCTTTTTAATTCCGAGCTTCAGGGCAAGGTCTTTCTTTTCTATTGTCTGACCTGCTGTAAGTCTTCCGCCAGATTGAGCCACATCTTGTTCACTGATATCCATACCGCCATCAACATTAATATGGACTTTTGTTACACGATATGGGGCAAGGAATCCGTCTTCAATTCCCTGTTTAAGTGAATATGTATAAAGTGGTTTTCCAAAATAGCTGATGTTTGAATTGTCACTGTCAGCATCATCACGTGGAGTTGCGGTCATACCAATCTGAACGGCACCACTAAAATAATCAAGAATCTTACGCCATTCAGAGTTTTTCTTTGCTGATCCGCGGTGACATTCGTCAATCATAATAATGTCAAAATAATTTGGATTGAACTGTTCGTATGGCTGTGGAGCACCTGGAGTAAGGTTATATTCAACCAGCTGCTGATAAAGACTCATGAAGATTTCATAACTTGTACTTGCAGTTCGGTTTTCAATTTTAATCATCTTGTTACCGAAAGGTTTGAAGTCCTGATCCATAGTCTGATCGATCAAAACATTACGGTCTGCAAGATAAAGAATACGCATATTGTTACCAACAACGCTTTGCATAAGACGATGCAAAATCTGGAATGCAGTATAAGTTTTACCAGTACCTGTGGCCATAACAAACATCATACGCTTTACGCCACGGGCATAAGCTTCTACGACTAAGTCGATAACTGCACGCTGATAATAACGAGGTTCCTTACCATTTACATCGTGATAATAATCTTTACTGATAATTTCTATCTGTTCTGGAGTATATTTTTTAAGCTGGACAAATTTCTGCCAAAGTTCTGCCTGAGTCGGAAATTCTTCCATGGAGAATTCTTCTTCATGACCGCTTAAGAGGCTGGTAAATACAAAAGACTTTCCATTGCTTGATGCAGCAAAAGGAGCATTAAGAAGATTGCAATAATTTATTGCCTGCTGGATACCAGTTCCTTCAATCTGATTGGCACGTTTTGCTTCTACAACACAAAGAGGCTGATTATTTGGTGCATATAAAAGATAATCAGCTGCAAGAGGTTTGTCTCGAACTGGTTCATCTTCCTCTGTAATATGAATTCGACCATCAGTAATTGCTTGCTCATAGCGCATATTTGTGCCAAGTTTCCAGCCTTTAGCTTTGAGTGCGTCTGTGATAAATTCACGGGTTTCTGTTTCGTTGAAGTCGTCGTCTAATGTAGTCATAAAAATCTGCCAATATTTGAGTTGTCATAACTATTATATCATATTTTAACCATTTTTTCTCACATTGAGGATACTCTCACCATAAAAAAGAACCTTCACAACCTTGATAGTGTAAAATAAAGTTCGCAATTACGCATTTAAAATTGAAAAAAGTCATTGAAAATACCACAATGTTTTTTGCGATAAAAATTCAAGGGAGTTTGACAATGACTCAAGACAACATTTTACTTAGGATTTTGCCACTACTACGGAAGTTTCTGGAAACGGCAAAAAAAAGTTCCGTGTCCGCGGCACATTAGTATTTGTAGGCAGAAACAAACGGATTTCCTGAAGCACAATGCAATATCAGATACTGCTACTACTACGGCCATGGAATTGAAAAAAAATTGCAGAAAGCTGTATACTGATATAAGAAGTCGGCAGAAAATAATAATTCCATTGCCCAGAAAACTCTGACAGAATTCTATATGGACGGAGACGGAGTACACCATAACAAAAAAAAAGCAATCTACAGGTTCAACAGGGCAACAGAAAATGCAAACACAGATGCCGCTGACATTTTGCAGCAGCTGTTGGACATCAACAATTAATACGGCTATAGCAAGGAGATACAGTATGAAACTATTTGAAAAAATTATATTTATATGCTCACTGACTTTTTTATGTTCCTGTGACCCTGATTTAATAACCAAATCCGAATATAGAGGGGAAAAATATTCAGGTTATGTTACATATTATTCAGATTATTCAAATCCAAGTTTCGCTGTACCGGAAATTGCAGACGGATATTTCACTGCCGCAATTTCAGAACAGAAGCTGAAAGATTTTCCAATCGGCACTGCACTGAAAATTACTTGGAACGGCAGGTCAATTAATGTAATCATAAATGATTTGTGCCCTGATTCTTCAAATTCTCATCACACCTACAATCCAAATTATTATCTTGATTTAGCAGAAAACGGTGCAAGAGCTTTATTTACAGACCTTACGCCCGGAATGTTCGATGTTGAAATTGAAAAAATTCCTTACGGAACAAAACAGAACCTTAAGATGAAGATCAAAGAAAATAACGGCTGGTACTTCTCTTTCTGGCTTTACAACATGCGCTATCCTCTTTCAAAAATTGAATACGCCTTTGACTCAAATAATTTTACCGAAGTCAGCAGGGACCCTTCCTCTAATATCTGCGGATTCTATTTCATTCAATGCAATGAAGGATTAAGTTCTCATTCCACCTTAAAAATAAGAGCCACAGATATTCTTGGCCATACAGTCAACGGATCCTTTGCAGTAAATACTGCAATCACAAATTCAATAATCGATCTTAAAGCTAATTTTGAAAGCGACCTGTAAAATAAGGACATCCAAAGATTTGAAACCTTACATACTCCCATAACAAACTGTATTTGACTTTAAAATTAAACGTGATACCCTAAGCGTAGAATTATGGCAAGCTCTGAAAAATATTTTTAGAGATGTTCTTATTTTTATGGAGAAACTTATGACAGATGTTAAAGGTAAATGGGCTTTTGTTACTGGTGCGACCCGCGGCATTGGATATTTGGCTGCAATATTTCTTGCTAAGCGCGGATGTAATTTAATTGTTCACGGACGCAAAATTGAAAATACAAAAAAAATTGCTGAAGACGCAACTGCACTTGGCGTTCAGGTAAAAACTGTCTGCGCCGAACTTTCAGACCTTGATGCTGTACAGAAAATGCTTTCAGAAATTGATTCCTTCAACGTGAACGTGGAAATCGTTCTGAACAACGCAGGACTTCAGATTGCATACAGAACAGAATATTTCTCGACACCGGTTTCTGACTACACGGAAAGTTTCAAGATTAACACGATTGCACCGGCTCTCATTTGCTACCACTTCATGCCTAAAATGATTCAGAACGGATTCGGCAGAATTGTTAATACAACCAGCGGAATCCGGCTTGAACCTCAGCAGGCAGGATATTCAGCAAGCAAGGCTGCACTTGATAAAATTACAATTGACCTAGCTTCTACTGTTGATGGAACCGATGTTATTTTAAGTCTTGCCGACCCGGGCTGGTGCAGAACAGACTTAGGAGGACCTAATGCTCCGAACTCACCGGAAAGCACAATGCCTGGCATGGTTCTAGGAGTTTTTATCGATGACAAGAAATCCGGAAGGTATTTTTCTGCGCAGGATTATGCAGAGATGACACTTGATGAAGCACTGACAAAAGCCTCAAATCTCTAACCGAAAAAATTACTCCTCACCGAAAAATTTAATGCAAAAACTTAAAAATTTCGGTGAGGTTCCGCTTTTAAAAAAAACAATTCGTGGTATAATCTACTTAAACATTTAAGTGAGGATTACTACTATGAAATGGTTTCGCCATAAATATCAGCCATGCAAGCCTTTAGGTGAAGACGGCACAAAAATTTCCTGCTCAAAAGAGCACATTGCACTTTCACGCAGAATTGCCCGCGAAGGAATTGTCCTGTTAAAGAACGATACAAAACTTCTGCCGATAAACAAGAGTTCCGCAAACAATAAGATTGTTTTAATCGGAAAAGCCTCTGAAGAATATATCAAGGGCGGCGGCGGAAGTGGTGATGTTTATACAGCATACGTCCGTACACTCTACGAAGCATTCAGCCAGAAGCATGCGGAAAACTTGCTTGACCTTTACAACGGACTCCACGATTTCTACGCAAAAGAAATCTCTAAGCAGCATAAAGCCGGGACTGCACCAGGAATGACAAAAGAGATTGAACTTTCCGAAGCTCAGTGGAAAGCTGCAGCGGCATTTACAGATACAGCGGTTGTTACTATCTGCCGTTTCTCCGGTGAAGGCTGGGACCGTTACTGTAACATGGGAAAGGAAGTTCATCTTGAACCTATGGAAAAAAATCCGTGGGAGAATGAAAACACTTTGGGAGAAGCCGGTGAAATTGTATTCCAGAAAGGCGACTTCTATCTTTCTGATGAAGAAATGAACATGGTTTCCAACGCAAAAAAATATTTCAGGCATATCATTATTCTTCTGAACGTTGGCGGAATGGTAGACACCAGCTGGTTCAAAGATGATAAGCAGATTGAAAGCGTACTTTATATCGGACAGGGAGGACTTGAAGGTGCCTGTGCCTGTGCTGATATTTTCTGCGGCTGTGAAACACCAAGCGGAAAACTTACAGACACATTCGCAGCTTCACTGGAAGACTATCCTTCAACAGATAATTTCCACGACTACAATGACCGTGTTGAATATACGGAAGACATTTTTGTTGGCTACAGATTCTTTGAAACAGTGCCAGAAAAAAAGAAACGCATAAATTATCCATTCGGTTTCGGTTTAAGCTACACGGATTTTAAGATTGAATGCGTAAACGAAAGCATCAGTGAAAAAGATGTTTCATTGGTTCTTCGTGTAACAAACACCGGTTCCTACAGCGGAAAGGAAGTTGTTCAGGTATATTTCTCAGCACCTCGGGGACTTATGCACAAAAGCAGAATCGAACTTGCAGCATTCAAAAAGACACCAGTTCTGGCTCCGAATGAAAGCTGTGTCCTCGAACTTAATTTCCCTGCAGAAAAAATAGCTTCCTACGATGATGAAGGAACAATCCAGAAATCAGCATGGATTATGGAAAAAGGTGAATACAAAATTTTCTATGGAAACTCTTCTGAAAACCTTGTGCAGACTAAAACAAGCCTGGAGCTTTGTGAAAATAAAATTACACTTCAGCTTACAGAAAAACTTGCACCAAAAAAATTAAGCCGCCGCATGCTTTCTGACGGTTCCTACAAGGAACTCAAGACAAGTGAATACGAAAAAATCTCCCGCCCGGAAATTTTTGCTACACCAGAAAAACTGGAAGGTTCAACACCGCAGGTTCGTTACCAGAAAAGCGGTTACATCTTTGATCTGTGGAAAAGTCCAAGACCAGGACTCATTGATGTATATGAAAATAAAATTTCCCTCGACGAATTTGTAAACGCTCTTTCACGTGAAGATTTGGCATGTCTTCTTGGAGCACAGCCTAATACTGGAGTCGGTAACACCTATGGTATAGGAAACAATACAGAATTCCAGATTCCTTCTGTAATGACAGCTGACGGACCTGCAGGTTTACGCATTTCACCTGAATGCGGAATCCACACAACAGCATGGCCCTGCTCAACAACAATCGCAGATACATGGAACCTTGAACTTGCACAGGCATTCGGTGAAGCTGTTGCAAAGGAAGTTAAGGAAAACAATATAGGAATATGGCTTGCTCCGGGCATGAACATTCACAGAAGCCCTTTGTGCGGAAGAAACTTTGAATACTTTTCTGAAGATCCTCTCGTAACAGGCTCAATGGCAAGTGCTGTCGTAAAGGGCGTTCAGTCACAGGGAATTGCCGCTACACCAAAACATTTCGCCTTCAACAACAAGGAAACTAACCGCAAGAACAGCGATTCAATCGTAAGCGAAAGAGCGGCAAGAGAAATCTATCTCAAGGCATTCCAGCAGGTTGTAAAAGAGTCTGATCCGTGGGTAATAATGTCTTCCTATAACATTATAAACGGAATGCACACTTCAGAATGCAGGGAACTGCTTACAGATATTCTCCGTGATGAATGGGGATTCAAGGGCCTTGTAATTACAGACTGGTGGACTCGCGGTGAACATTGGCGAGAAGTTTCTGCCGGAAATGACGTTAAAATGGCAGCAGGTTACCCTGAAGAACTTATTGCAGCTATGGAAGACGGAAAATTATCAGAAGAAGATGTCAGGACAAGTGTTAAACGTGTTCTCCAGATGATCATGAAGTTAGACTAAAAAATCTCCCTCCGGTGACAAAGTTTTCAAACAGAATGCCGGCGGAGGGAGACTGCTCACTGCTATGTAAAGCAGTTTCTATCTTCCGATAATAATTTCCTGAACGGACTCATCAGTTGAGCGGGAATCTATTACCCGGTAGGAAACAACAACTGGTGTAGCCGGTAATTTTTCCTGGGTTGACTGACCCACACTGAAAAAACCCATTACACCTTTTGTTCCGTTCTCTGGCATTTCAATTCCACTTTTAATCATCTTATCATTAATGAACACAGTGTACATTCCATTTTTATGTACAAGCGAAAGCTTGTTTGTTGAATCATAGCCCTTGTTGATTGATTCATCCTCATAAAAATATGCAGTATTCTGATCATTAGGTCCAATCAGGTCCATATATTTGGAACCGTCAACTCTATAAAGAGCATATTCCCCGTCAGCATTAATTTCAAAACGCAAATAAGATTTCAGCTTCTTCTTACCGGATTCTGGATATCCAAAAATAAAACCGTAAGCAGCCTTTTCGTAACCGGATTTTTTGTTGAACTCACCTGCAATCATATCAAACTGACCAAGTTCATCCGTTGTAAAGAAGTACCCGCAATCTTCACTGCTGTCAATTGAATAAGTCTTCCAGGCAGGTTCATCTCTTTCTTCCGCTATATGGAATTCTTCTGTAGTCTGCGGAATTGAATAGTCGTCTTCCTCATGAACATAAGGTTCTGTCTGACCTTCTTCCCTGAACAAACTGCTGTATTCATCGATATTCTCTTCAGGTGCATCAAATTCATCTGTTGTTTTACATGAAAATAGAAAAACCAGAAGAAATACACATAAAAAATAAATCAGTTTCTTTGAAAAACTGCTCATAAAACTACCTCCCCGATTTAGTAGTAAATTTAATTATATAGGTAACCAGACACAATTTCAATAATTACAGTTTATTTTAAGACTTAATAACAAAATATTGGGCATCTCTAAAAATTGCACCCCTCAAAGTTTCCGTATTACGATTAAAAATCTGGTCTTATATTTTTTAAGTAAAATTGAATATATCCATAATATCAGAAAAAAGATATATTTAGAAAGTCAAAAACTTTATAGTAGGAAACGCTAAAAGGAAGACCATAAAATGAAGAGAATTTCAAAATTAATTTCAGTTCTTGCACTCGCTGCAGTCTGCACAGGATTTACTTCCTGCGGAAAAAAAAATGAACTTAAAATTTATTCCATAATCCACGAAGAAGAAACAAAAGCTCTGTGTGACCTTTTTACAAAGAAGACAGGTATTCCGGTTGTATTCCTCCGTGCAACAACAGGTGAACTCGTAAACCGCGTAATTGCAGAAAAGGACGATCCTCAGGCAGACATTCTGTTTGGAGGAGCAACTTCATATCATCTTCAGGCAAGGGATGCCGGTGCTTTGCAGCCTTATGTTTCCCCGCTTGCAAAAAATTATCCTGCCTACGCATTATCTTCAGACGGAAGCTACACAGGTTTCTGCGTACTTGCACTTGGAATTGGAGTCAATGCTGACCGTTTTGCAGAAAAGTTTCCGGATACAAAACTCCCTGAAACCTGGGACGATTTATTGAATCCGGAATTCAAGGGCGAAATTGTTCTAACAAATCCATCTGCATCTTCAACAGCATATCTTTTTGTGCAGAACCAGCTCCAGAGACTTGGAGAAGAAAAAGGCTGGGAATATCTTCTGAACCTTGCTCCATTAGTCGGCCAGTTCCCGGATTCAGGAAGTGCTCCTGCTAAACTTTTAGGAACAGGTGAATACGCATTAGGAGTTTCATACCTTCATGCAATTGCAAAATACAAGTCCGACGGATTCAATGTAAAAGTGATTGCACCTCCCCAGACTGTTGGAGACGTTGACTGCATTGCAATTACAAAAAATGCAAAGCATCCAGACGAAGCAAAGAAGTTTGTTGACTTCATTTTAAGTGCAGAAGCCCAGACACTTATGAGTTCAATTGACTTTACAGTTCCTGCCAACCCTGACGGAAAAAGCCCTGAAGAAAGTGTTGCACTAAGTGACATAGATTTGATAGAATATGATTCCATAAAAGCCGCAGCAGAAAAATCAGCGGTTTTAGGAAAATGGGTTGAAAACGTTAAATAAAAAACTAAATATAAAAAAAACATTTCAGAATTATGGAGGCTCATTAATAATAATATGGGCGGCCGTAATTCTGTTTTTATGTTTGTCAGTATTCTTTCCTCTGCTACGATTTCTGGCGGAAATAAATTTCAGTTCCATCATAAATATTTTTTCTTCTACAAAAAATCTGCAGGTAATAGGAAATACATTTCTGGAATGCCTAAGCTCTTCTTTTCTTTCAGTCATGACAGGATACCTTTTTGCTTACGCCATAGTCATTGCAAAAATTCCGGGCAAAAAATTTTTCAGTCTTATTCCTATTCTGCACTTGATTACACCTCCATTTGTCGGAGGGCTTTCATTTATTCTGTTAGCAGGAAGACAGGGCTTCATTACAAAGACTCTTCTTCATCTCGATATTTCCCTCTACGGATTCTGGGGACTTTTAATTGCACAGACTTTATGTTTCTTTCCGATTGCATATCTCATCTGTTCACAGAATCTTTCTACAATAAATCCTCATCTCATAGAAAGTGCACGCTCAATGGGAGCAGGAAGCTTGAAAATATTTTTTACAGTAATCCTGCCTCTCTCACTTCCGGGACTCAGTGCCAGCTTTCTTTTCATAGCGGTATCCGTTTTAAGTGACTTCGGAAATCCTCTGATTGTTGCAGGAAGATTCAAGGTTCTTTCAGTTGAAATTTACAATCAGCTTACAGGGTGGATGAATTCTTCTAACGCTGCTGTATACGGCATAATTCTTTTGATTCCTTCCCTGATTCTGTTTTATCTCCAGAACATATTAATAAAAAAGACTTCAGTGAAAACCGCAACTGTAGGTGCAAAGATTTCATCTGTGGATCCCGCAAAAAGTTCTCTGTCAGCAAAAATTGTTCTTACAGCATTTGTTTCATTTGTCTCACTCATTGTTCTTTCACAGTTTCTTTCAATCATTGCAGGAAGCTTCCAAAAACTTTGGGGAGTGAATACAAGTTTCACGGTGTCCCACATAAAAGCCTGTGGTGAATATTCCAAGGAACTACTCAATTCCCTGAGCTTTGCATTCATAGGCGCAAGCTTGAGTGCAATCCTGGGACTAATGGCAGCATTTTTTGTTCACAGAACAAATCTTCCTCTCAAGCGATTCATTGATGTTGTAATGCAGCTACCTTCCTGCATACCAGGAACTTTATTCGGACTGGCAATTTCAATAACAGCAACCGCAATGCGTTTCAGATCTTCAAAGATTCTTGTAACCGTTGCAATTACAATAGGTTTCATGCCGTTTGCATACAGAATAATTTCTTCATCCCTGGGCCAGATTCGTACAAGCTTAGACGAAGCGGCATTTTCACTGGGACAGAATTCATTCGGTGTATGCACAACAATTCTTACTCCAATATGTGCTGACGGAATTTTCAATTCATTCATCTACGCCTTCGCAAGAGGAATTGGAACTGTAAGTGCAGTAATATTTTTAGTATCCTTTGACACACCGCTTGCCTCATTAAAAATATTAAACCTTGCGGAACAGGGCGATTGGGGAAAATCCGCAGCCCTTGCACTTGAACTTACAATACTAACTTTTGCAATACTCTTTGCAGGAAGACTTTTGTTAAACAGATTCGGGAGAAAATCAAAATGAGCGAAAATAATATTGCACTTTCATTTGAAAATATAAACTTTTCTTACGGCAAGAATTCCATCATAAAAAATTTTTCTCTGGACATAGAAGAAGGCAGTTTCACAACTTTGCTGGGACCTTCAGGCTGCGGAAAGACAACGCTCCTCAGACTTGCAAACGGATTCATTGAACCGACATCAGGTACAATAAAAATTGACGGTCAGATTCAGAATGACCTTGCACCGAATCTCAGAAACATTTCATACGTGTTCCAGGACTACGCTCTGTTTCCTCATCTCACTGTGAAACAAAACATTCTCTACGGACTTGAACTTAAAAACAAGAAGCAGAACAGGTTCAAAAAAATTTCAAGGATGCAGAAATTTGAACAGAAAGAATTTAACATGGGTCTTCTTCAGGAAAAAATGCGGACATTAGGTCTTGTCGGACTCCTTGACCGTTATCCCCATGAACTTTCAGGTGGACAGCAGCAGAGAGTTGCCCTTGCAAGATCATTAATTCTTGAGCCGAAGATTCTGCTAATGGATGAACCACTTTCAAGTCTGGATTCAAAACTGCGCCAGCACTTGCGCGAAGAATTAAAAGAACTGCAGCAGAGATTTAAGATCACAACACTTTACGTAACGCATGACCAGGAAGAAGCACTTTCTCTCTCTGATAAAATTGCAGTAATTGATCACGGAAAATTATTGCAGCAGGGAACAGCCCGGGAACTTTATTATTCGCCTGTAAATAAACTTGCCGCTGATTTTACAGGAAACACAAATTACTTTAAGATGGCGGATAAAACAATAATGGTTCGTTCTGAATGGTTCACTCTGTCCAAAACCGACAGCGATTTTTCTATCGGCGGAAAAATAATATCATCATCTTTTTTAGGTTCATGCACAAGATATAAAATCCAGTGCACAAACGCTCAAAACGAAATCTTTTCCGCAGACCTGCCGAATAATACAAAACAGCAGCCTGTTGACGGAGATTATGTTGTACTTTATGCAAATAGCATAGTTGAAATGTAATTCCTGTATTTCTTAAATTTGTTTATGTCATACCGTACTTTCCTTATCCTGCTTAACTTGTTTCAGCATCCATTGCATAAGGTATAAAATAAAGCCTGTGTTAAATGTGTAACTCATTTTAATTTTAGCAATACGAAAATGCAAAAGAGAAGAAAAAAAATCAGCCCCAGGAATTATAATTTTTATTCCCAGAGTTGAGCTTTTTAATTATGTTCAGGACATCTCTAAAATTTAGTGCCTGTATACTGCAAAGTGCCGAATATAGTTGCCGTTGCTGAAAGTACTTTTATTAAATTTATGACACGCAGAAATTATTTTATTTATTTTCTAATTCTTCCAAAACAAAATCCGGTGCATCAAAATGAAATTCCTTTTTGGTAAAATCAACTGTGAACCAATAACATTTCTTCTGTGACCACTTAGCCTTATCGACTACCACCTGCACAGGTTCCCCCTCTTCCGGATAATATGTATATATCATTGTAAGGGTGTCAAGAAATTTATCAAACGGAACTACAGGGGAAACAGCTAAGTAACCATACTGATAATATTCCGGAAATTTACTCGTACCAAAATCATTGAAATCTTTTCCATCCTCAGTTTTCCATTCAGACAAAATATACGGCTTCTTACTAAATAAGTCTTCCCTTGTTTCCGATGACAACTTAAAAAATTCAGGTGAATAATTAACACAATCAAGAATTTTTCCGTCTACTAAAAAAAAACCGCAAAGATCTATAACTCTTAAGTCCTCATCATGGTTCCACCAGATGCATGATGTAAACATAAAGCCCATCATAATTACAAAGATATATTTAATTCTGTTCATAACTTTTTCCCCTTAGAATTTAGTGCCTGTATACTGCAAAGTGCTGAATATAGTTGCCGTTGCCGCCAGACTTTTCCCAGAATTTAGCTCCACCTCTTTCATAATTACATGACTCAAATTTTACTGGCTGAGATAAATAAGAAAAACCATAGTCGCTTCCGTTGTCTGCAAGATAGTAGTAGTCGTTGTTCGAATATGATGTCCATTTCATCCATAGGAGCTTATTTTCTTTTGCAACACGCTGTCTTGCCATTCCGATTATTGTTCTGTAATGCCAGCCAAGATTCCTTTCATTTCCCATCCTGAGTGAAATAACTGGTGCATCAAATTTTTCAAGTTCTTCCCATATTTTGTCAAAGCTGTGCCCGCAATGGAATTTCAGTCCCAGCTTATTATCGCTGCTTGCAGAAAGTGCACTTGTCATGCCGATATAATAAACAGGGCCCGTCTCTTTTAGCCCGTTGGAAATAAGACTCTCCACATATTCACTGCAGTCTACAGTCTTATGGTCTGAACAGAAACCTCCAAGCACAATTCCTAGTGCAGCAGGTCCGCAGTAAAGGCCTTTATCTTTCTTATATTCATAAAAATTAAAATTTTTATCAGCCCAAGGTTGTAAAATTCTTACCTTCCATTCTCCCTGCGAACTGTCATAACAGGACCTTGCATTTACTTTATAGGCTTCCTCTATTTCTTCATCGGTACATGTAAGAATTGCTTCTGTATAAGAAAGCAATGTATCCCACAACTTTTCAAGACGCTTCGTCTCTTCCTCCTGCTCACTCAAATAAACTTCAAGCATCTCTTCTCTTGTATAACCTGTCGCTTCTATTTCTTCATCGCTTAGGTTTTCAAGGTATATTTCATAAAGTTCTGCCCCTGTCTTTTCTTCAGGCATCTCAGAGTTTAAGGCTGAACGGTTTAATCTTTTACCCGTACGCATGTTGGGATAACCTGCATCAGTTCAACAAGTGCAATCTTACGTGAAATTCTATAGTCTATTATATCCGCATTTTCTTTTGCATAAAAATCAAGCTGCTCTACATTTGCATAAGGAATAAAGTCGGTTGAATCTGTATCTCTGACAATGTTATGAGTACATCCCGCAAACCACAGAATGAACAGGACAATAAAAAAACTTTTTTCAGTCTTTTCAAAACAAATCTCCTTTTATTTTTTTTACAGCGACAAATATAACATGCAATTATTACGCTGTCAAGTAATAAAAAAAAACATTAACTTCATTTTCTGGTGACGCTGATTATACTTAAACCGGGACCGCACAAAATTTATTGTCATGCTGAACTCGATTCTACATCTGTACCTATTTTAAATTCATTCGTATTTTGTTTTATAATACTCATCTTTTTTAAGAGGTGGATTTTCTTCAAACAGTTTTTTCTGTTCCTCTATTTCATCTTTGGTCCATAATTTTCCGCTGTTCATTCCAGGACAATCTGCAGCACATTCACTCCATATTTTTTCATCCTTTATCATCCATGACCAGAAAGGATATGTGCTGCACTGAACAGGACGGGCTTCGTATGCGGAACAACCTTTACTCCACATAACACAGTCATAGTTCTTTTCCTGAAGCAGAGCCAGAACTTCAACGCCGCCATAATACATAACCCAGCGGCAATATTTATTTATAAAATCATCTTCACTAAGCTCATAATGTTCTGCAAGAATTTTCAGGTCCCGCTCAGAAAGATAAACATACATCGGAGAATTTCCGCAGCAGAAGGAACATCTTTTGCATGAAAAATTCAATCCCTCATCATAAAAATTTTCCATAAATTTACTATATCATATTTAACTTTTTTTTAGAATGCTTTATATTTTTTTTTCATGGACAAATCAAAACTTGGTACAGAAAAATTAGCACCGCTTATGATTTCACTTGCACTGCCTTCAATTTTTGCGCAGGTAATAAATATTCTCTACAACATTATAGACCGCATCTACATCGGACATCTTGCAGCTTCTTCCGGAGCGGCTGCACTTACAGGACTTGGTATCTGTCTGCCAATAATTACAATGATTTCAAGTTTCAGCATGTTTGCAGGAACCGGCGGAGCACCTCTTGCCGCAATTGAACTTGGCAAAAGCGAATACGATTCGTCCGCAAAGGACCGTGCAAACTTTATTCTGGGAAACGCATTTCTTTTGCTCTGCATATTTTCAGTTTTACTTTCTGCACTGATTTTTATTTTCAGAAAACAGCTTCTAATATTATTCGGTGCAAGTTCACAGACACTTCCCTTTGCAGACGACTACCTTACAATTTATTTGGGCGGAACTTTCTTTGTACTGATGAGCATAGGATTAAATCCTTTCATATCTGCCCAGGGACATTCGAAAACCGCTATGGCCTCTACACTCATTGGAGCAATCTGCAACATTGCACTTGACCCGCTGTTTATTTTTGTTTTAAGGATGGAAGTAAAAGGTGCAGCACTTGCAACAATAATTTCTCAGGGAATCAGCACTGCATGGATTTTATTTTTCCTCTGCTCAAAAAAATCTTCCCTCCGGCTTTCAGCAAAGTGGTTAAGATTCAAATCCAAAATCCTTCTGAAAATTTCTTCTCTAGGAATTTCTCCGTTCATAATGAACATAACAGAAAGTGCAATCTTTATAGTATTCAACGCAAACCTTCAGAAATACGGTGGAGACAGTTATGTTGGAGCAATGACAATTATGCAAAGCCTTATGTCACTTGTATTCGTTCCGGTCCAGGGTTTCGCAGACGGCATTCAGCCTATAATAGGTTATAATTACGGTGCAAAAAAAATCCGCCGCGTAAAGAATGTAATTCTCTGTGCAACAGCAATTTCCTTTTCACTGTCAGTTCTTTTTTCAGTAGTAATGCAGATTAACAGAACCTTCTTCGCTTCAATGTTCACAGCAGATGCAGTTCTTCTTGAACTTATAAAAAAACTTCTGCCCGTATATTTTGGTGCCGTATGGATTTTTGGAATACAGATGGCAGCTCAGAGAACCTTCATTGCATTAGGCAAAGCCAGAACTTCCATATTCATTGCTCTCCTGAGAAAAGTTATACTGCTCATTCCGCTGGCATTTATTCTTCCAGGATTCATGGGCGCCAACGGAATATTCTGGGCAGAACCTATAGCATCAACAATATCTGCAGTTGCATCAGGAATTTTACTTGCGCTGTGTTACAAAAAACTAAAGTAACACTAAGCATTAGTTTCTGAATATTTTTAGAGACACCCTTAAATTTTTCCGCGGTTAATTACAAGAATGTCACCTTGCTCAATGACAGTATTTCCTTTTGGAATAATACTTTCTGTACCGCGAATAATTGTAACAATCAGATCTCCGCTGTTAAGCTTAAGCTGCCAAATCTGCTTGCCAATAAAATCGCTGCCTTCATCAACAACCTGCTCTGTCAGGGAAATGAATTTATCATCGTGAAAACTTTTTGCACTCAAAACAGCAATATCTCCGCTCCTAAAAACAGTATCACCGTGAGGAACAAGATGAGCATGATTACGGAGAATCATTACGATGAGAGTATCTGGAATTAAATTAATTTCCTTTATGCTCTTATTACACCAGGCATGATTTTCCTTGATGTCAATCGTTATGAACTGAAGATCAATTTCTTCCGTGTAGTCACTGAAAGTTTTAAGAACATCCGCATTTTCATCATTCATTTTCACAAGCTTCGCGAAAGGTGAAAGAAGTGATCCCTGAAAAATAATTGAAATCAGAACCAGGCAGAAAACAATGTGAAACAAATCTAATCCGATTTCAGAATTGGCATTCACAGCCATAATTGCAAATACAATCGAAGAAGCTCCTCGCAAACCTGCAAATGAAACCAGGGCCTGCTGATTTATCTTACTCTTGAACGGAGCAAGCAAAATGAAAGTTGCAAGAGGGCGTGAAACAAATGTAAGGAAAACTACAACCGGAACAGCCAGTGAAAGTACCTGAGGAATTTTTGATGGAGTCGAAAGAAGTCCCAGCAGAAAGAAGATAAGCATCTGTGTAAGACTTGTAATGCCGTCAAAGAAATGAACAATTGATTTCTTGTCCTTGAGCTTAATGTTTCCTAGAATAATTCCCGTAATGTAAACACTTAAATATCCGTTACCGTGAAGATCCTGTGCAAGAGCATAAGATAAAAGTGCAATGCCGATAATAAATGACTGTTCAAATCCTGCTGTGTAGAAATCAATTCTATTGATCATCCATTTTGAAATAAAAGCCATTGCAAAACCTATTATTATTCCAACTCCGATCTGCAAAAAAATCATCATGGCAATATGACCGGCACCAGTTCCTTCACCCAAAAGGGAAAGAGCAATAACCGTAAGCATGTACGAGCACGGATCATTACTACCGCTTTCAACTTCAAGAAGTGATGCGGTTCTGTGCTTCAGACCCATCTTATTTGAACGCAGAATACTGAACACGGAAGCAGCATCAGTCGAACTGATTACGGACCCCAAAAGGAAGCTGTGCCTGAAATCCATGTGAAGAACGAAACAACAGAAGAGAGTTGTAAATGCGGCTGTCAAAAAAACGCCTGCAGTGGAAAGAATTATTGCCTTAGCTGCAACAGGTTTTGCTTCATTCCAGTTAGTGCCGAAACCTCCGTAGAACATAATAAAAATCAGGGCCGCTGAACATATTTTTTCTGCAAACCGGAAATTTTCAAATTCTATTTTAAATATCCCGTCAACACCAAAAAGCATTCCCAGAAATATGAATGCCAAAAGCATAGGAGCACCGACTCTGCTCACAACCTGATTAAAAAGGACACAACAGATTATTACCAATGCGCTGATTAACAAGACATCCATGGA
This sequence comes from Treponema sp., assembly GCA_045642665.1. GTDB lineage: Bacteria > Spirochaetota > Spirochaetia > Treponematales > Treponemataceae > Treponema_D. The sequence goes on along the minus strand of JAZUJH010000006.1, from coordinate 3,910 downwards.
CAGCCTCTATCAAAAAATGAAGGGAACCTCTGAAAATTATTTTTCAGGAATACCCAGAATTATTTTCCTATGATACATAAAAAAATAAAAATAATCAAATTCAGAACTGCATAAATGACATCGTAAAATGTTTCACGGAACCGTAAATAAAAATCCGGAAAACATCAGCTGCTTCCCGGACTTCAATCATTTATTTTATAAAATCGAGTCTGACTTAGAATAGTTTCATAACAGGCTTTGGTGTACGGTCTTCATAGTACAGTCCCCAATGTTTTTCTACTTCATCAGGATTATCACTTCCCTTCCAGGGTTCATCGAAGGCTTCAAACAAATAAGAAATTACTTTTTCTTCGTTCATCCACTTCAGGAAACCTTCATAGTATGCAACCTGCTTTTCTTCTGTAGGTTCACCTTCAATCATCTGGGAGAAGTCACAGGCCTTTGTTGCCCAACCTACTTCACTGAAAAGAACCTGCTTGTTAGGATACATCTTCTTAACTTCTTCATACCAGTGCTTGTTTGCATCCAGAGCCTGGTCAACTGTAAGTCGGTTCCACAGAGGATATGAATGCACGGAAATAATATCAAGATGTTCCGCAAGATCCTTAAGCTTATCCCATTCAAAGCAGCCTTCATTGAAAGTTACAGGCTTTCCTGTTCCAGCCTTAAGTCTCTTTGCAAATTCAATGAGGCGTGAAACCGGAACATTATTTTCTCCCCAGGAAGGAGTATTTTCATTTCCAACGGAAACGACATTAATAATATCAGCATTCTCGTTTGCAATGCGGATCAGATCTTCAATGCGCTGGTCGTTACGCTTTGCACGCTGGGCAAGTTCTTCATCTGAATAGTCAGATTTAAACCAAGGGCAGCCGTGATTATTCACTTCACAAATAAGCCCCGGTCCAACCATGAGCTGCATATCATATTTATTTTCACGGATAACTTTACAAACGTTTTCCACATAAACAACCGGGTCATACATTCTAAGATACTTGAAGCCCAAAGAATTTAATATTTCAAGATCCTCTTTAATCTCATCCAAAGTAGGATACACCTTAGTGTTGGGACTCTGATTTTTTCTATAACCTGAATAACATATTGCTTTTCCATATTCCAGCATACTGACCTCCATAGTACGAATACGTTTAAGTATACACAAAAAGACAGAAAAAAAACTATCAAATTTTTCTGTAAAGTTACAAAATTTTCGGTTTTACTGAACACCCCGAATCAAAACGGCGGCTGAAACATACATTTCAGTATTCCTGAAAAGTTCCTTCATTCCGATTTTTTGCATGGTTCCTGCAGGCGCATTACTTTCTGAAACGCAGATGGGCATAAATCATATTGATAACCTGAAGGCAAATTTTCAAAACCATCACGGAAACTATTTTCAAGGATGCCCAATATTATAAAAATTCATGAAGATTTATTAACAATTCATATTAAAAAATACTCATCCCTTACAATATTTGTCAGATTCAGTCTTATTTACCAGTTATTGAATTTAAATCTGTTAACTAAAAATAGTTATTGTTCCAATAATGCGTTATACTTATTCATGTCTGTAATTCTCTATATGAAAGTGTTTTATGTAATTACTGAATATTATCACAAATTACGGACCTTAAAAAGGGAACCTCTAAAAATTTCAATCTTTAGAGGTAACTTTAAAGACGCGATGTTTTAAGCCTTGTAATTTTAAGGATTAAAACTCGTCGGCATCTCTAAAAGAAATTTTTAAAAATGCCCGGAACTACCTATTTTATCGTGATACTGAAGGGAAGGAATCAGATGAAAAACATAAAAAAAATTACCGCCATATTATTTGCAGGCCTGATGCTCATTGCACACGCAAACGCTGATCCAGACAGTTCAACCAATTCAGCAGAAATTCCGAAGGACGCTTACCTGATCAAATGTTCTGTACAGGAACTTTCTGAAAAATATAATTATGCAAAAAAAAATTATAATAAAATTGCTGTCATAGCTTATGGAAACATGACAGGAGAAGAAAGGATTAAATTTTCATCTAACAGCAAACTATGCTACCTGGATATATCAGAAGTAAAAAACCTTTCTTCTATTGGTAAACGAGCATTTGCGGGTTGTGAATCACTTGAATCCGTAGTACTCCCGGTAGGTCTTTCGTCTATTGGTGACAAAGCATTTTATGAGTGTACATCACTCAAATCCATAATACTCCCGGTAGGTCTTTCTTCTATTGGTCAAGAAGCATTTCGTGGTTGTACATCACTTGAATCCGTAGTACTCCCGGTAGGTCTTTCTTCTATTAGTGACAGTGCATTTTATAAGTGTACATCACTTGAATCCATAATACTCCCGGTAGGTCTTTCTTCTATTGGTAACAGAGCATTTTATGGTTGTAGATTACTCAAATCCGTAGTACTTCCAAAGAGTCTTTCTTCCATTGGTCAAGAAGCATTTCGTGGTTGTACATCACTTGAATCCGTAGTACTCCCGGTAGGTCTTTCTTCTATTAGTGACAAAGCATTTTATGAGTGTACATCACTCAAATCCATAATACTCCCGGAAGGTCTTTCTTCTATTGGAGAATTGGCATTTAATGAGTGTACAGCACTCAGATTTATCGTACTCCCGGAAGGTCTTTCTTCTATTGGTGACAGTGCATTTTATAAGTGTACATCACTTGAATCCATAGTACTCCCGGAAGGTCTTTCTTCTATTGGTAACAGTGCATTTTATGGTTGTAGATTACTCAAATCCGTAGTACTTCCAAAGAGTCTTTCTTCTATTGGTTATGGGACATTTGAAGAGTGTAGATCACTTGAATCCGTAGTACTCCCGGAAGGTCTTTCTTCTATTGGTAACAGTGCATTTTATGATTGTAGATCACTCAAGTCCATAATACTCCCGGTAGGTCTTTCTTCTATTGGTGACTATGCATTTGATGAGTGTACAGCACTCAAATCCATCGTACTCCCGGTAGGTCTTTATTCTATTGGTAAACGAGTATTTGCGGGTTGTGAATCACTTGAATCCATAGTACTCCCGGAAGGTCTTTCTTCTATTGGTGATGCATCATTTATGGGTTGTAAATCACTTGAATCCGTAGTACTCCCGGTAGGTCTTTCTTCTATTGATGACGACGCATTTTATAATTGTGAATCACTTGAATCCGTAATACTCCCGGTAAATCTTTCCTCTATTGGTGAAGGGGCATTTGCTCATTGTAAATCACTTGAATCCATAATACTCCCGGTAAATCTTTCCTCTATTGGTGAAGGGGCATTTGCTCATTGTAAATCACTTGAATCCATAGTACTCCCGGAAGGTCTTTCTTCTATTGGTGAAAAAGCATTTTATAATTGTGAATCACTTGAATCCATAGTACACCCGGAAGGTCTTTCTTCTATTGGTGGCGAAGCATTTTATAATTGTGAATCACTTGAATCCATAGTACTCCCGGAAGATCTTTATTCTATTGGTTACGGAGCATTTGCGGGTTGTACATCACTTGAATCCATAGTACTCCCGGAAACACTTTATTATATTGGTTACGGAGCATTCTCCGGATGCACTTCGCTTAGCTATGTCAAAATAAATGCAAAGAATCCTCCGGAAATTATTTGGACTAACTTTTTCTATAATGAAGACTATACTGGCATATTCGGAATGCACGAAAAAGAATCCGATTTACCTAATCTAAAAATTTTTATACCCAAAGAATCATTCAGTTCATATACTAATGACCCATATTGGAACAAGTATAAAAATTTGTTTCTTCCCTTAGAAGAATCATAGAAATCCATAAACAGAATTTAAAATGCCTTATCAAGTTTAAGACAGCAGAAGAGCTGCGGTTTTGAACTTGATTTTTAAATATAATCAGAAATCAAATTCCGTAAAACATTTTCATCAATAC
>JAZUJH010000005.1:0-13257 GCA_045642665.1 Treponema sp. | reverse complement strand
CATCAGTCGGACATGTTCCTTAATGACGAATACGAGAAGACAGTGGAAAATATTGCCGCATCTTTCCAGGAAACTGCATGCCGCACTCTGGTTTCAAGACTTCTCCGTGCAGTTCAGGATACTGGCATTACGACTGTTGTTGCAGGCGGTGGTGTTGCAGCTAATTCAAGACTCCGTGCAATGCTTGCGGAGCATACTGAACTTAAATGCATTTTCCCTCCTCTTAGGCTTTGCGGTGACAACGGTGCAATGATTGCAGGCGTGGCATATCATTTCCTTAAGCGAGGAGAGACCTGCGGCCTTAATACTACAGCTTGTGCAAGAATTCCTCAGTTCAAGAGAGGCCTTGCAAATCTTGAAGCCTTCGGCCGACGTTAGTTTTTATTCGGAAATGTCTTTTACTCCGAAACTGAAAATCCATTTAGCATCTTCCTGGCCGAAACTGAAATCAATTTTCGGTAGAAGTGTGTAGAGGTTAAGGTTTCTTTGGGTGAAGGGCCCTGCAAGTTCAAGGCATTCATTTTCTGCAAGTATGTTCCTGTAGAATGATGTGCCCACGGAAAACTTGCAGCGGTCCTTTTCTTTTTCAATCAGAGTAAAATCAAAACCCGAACCGTCTTTAAGCTCCTTCTGGTAAGATGCCAGAAGTTTTTTTATGTATGAAGCAGGATTCGCTTCTGATTTTTTTATGATATTCTTACGTTCTTCCAGCGCAAGTGATTTGATCTGGCCTGATACAATTTCAAGTGCGCTTTCACCTTCAGCATCTCCCGGAAAGTCTTCATCTTCTGTTTGTCCAGCGATTTCTTCTTCTGTGCCGTCCGTTTCTTCCGAAGATTCTTCGGTTTCTTGTGCCGTCTGAGTTTCATTACGTGGTGCAGGATTTTCTTCCGGGGCCTTCAGTGTAAGATAAATTGCCATGTAGGAAAGAAGTTCCTGTAGATGAGGTTTCTGGAGCTTGTTTTCTGCCGGATACAGTTCCAGAAGTTCCTTGTATTTTCTGAAGGACAGTTCCAGAAGTTCCTTTACGGTTTCACTGTCATACTGTATTGTAAGCTGGTCACGGATGATCTGGAATTCAGGGTTTTCTATGTATAAGTTCTTTTCGTTTTTCAAAAGGTTCTCCAACGGGAATTGTTATTTTAAAGGGAACCACTAAAAATTGCAGTTTTAAGTGGCAGCTTTGAAGATCCGAATTTTAGGCCCGGTAATTTCAGGGATTAAAATTCGCAGGCATCTCTGAAAATTTTTTTTTTAGAGATGCCTTAAATATACTACAGAATTGAATTTTTTTCAAATTAGGTTCCACTAGAAAAAAAAGAGATAAATCAATAAACTGTAGCCATGGCTAAGAGTAATAAGAAAACGGAACGCCTTGACAAGGTGCTTTCCAATAACGGATTCGGTACAAGAAAAGAAGTTGGCTGGTATTTGAAGACAGAACGTGTTTATGTGAACGGTGAAGTTGTCAGGGACGGTGCCACCCATGTTGATATTGGTTCTGATGAAATAGAAGTTGACGGTGAACCGCTGTTTGTCAAGGAACATCTTCACCTTATGATGAACAAGAAGGGCGGTTATGTATGTTCCGCGAAGGAAGGAGAACATTCAACGGTTTTTGATCTTCTTGACGGCGAGGAAAGCCATAAGTATCTCGGCGGTGAACTTAATATGGTGGGAAGACTTGATATTGATACGGAAGGTCTCCTTATTTTTACGACGGACGGAACCCTGAACCATTATCTTACTTCCCCTAAGAACAGGATACCGAAGACTTATCTGGTGTATCTCGGAAGCAAGGTGAGTGCCGGTGACAAGACTGCTTATGCAGAAAAAATTGCATCGGGTGTACATATTGCAGCGGAAGGTCACGAAGATGAAGCTGACTGTCTGCCAGGAATTCTTGAGTGGAAGAACGGTGATGATTATGTGAACCAGGATAAGGAGCATCCTGCGGAAGCCTGTACTCTTACTGTCTATGAAGGCAAGTTCCATGAAGTTAAAAGGATTTTTGCAGCCCTCGGTAATGAGGTTGTTTATCTGAAACGAATTTTCATGGGCGGTTTAAGCCTGGACGAATCTCTGTCCGCCGGTCAGTACAGGGAGCTTACTGCGGAAGAAGTCTGGAAGCTTCGCGGTAACTGATCGTTGTCGCGAGGGAAATGTGGAATATATTTTTCTGACTGCAATTTATGATGGGCGCTTCCGGTGGTTCCATGACGGAATTACAGCCGTGTCAAGAAAGCCGGGGCCGGTACTGTTCCTTGTGCTGGATTTCCAAGTATGTTTCAGGGAATTGTTATTTTTTGGGATACCAAAATTATTCGGCACAGTCTGTCTGCAAAAAGAAATCAGTCCTCGGGCAGTCCTTTTTATTTATTGAGCCGGAGCTTTGTGTGGTTAAGGTCCCGGCCTTTTTTTGTTCATGATTCCAATTGAAATAAATGGAATAAAAATGTAGAATGTTCGCATATTTTCAACAAAATTTTTTGAGGAAACAGATGACAGATATTGAAATTGCCCAGTCAAATGTAATGCAGCCTATTTGTGAGGTTGCAAAGGCCGTAAATCTTTCTCAGGAAGATTTGGAACTTTATGGAAACTACAAGGCAAAGGTTTCATTTTCCAAACTGAAGGAGCTTCAGGCTAAGGCTTTGGACGAAAAATCAAGGGGAAAGCTGATTCTTGTGACAGCTATGACTCCTACTGCAGCAGGAGAAGGTAAGTCAACGGTCACAATAGCCCTTGGGGACGGATTTCGTAAGATTGGTAAAAAATCTGTCATCGCCTTGAGGGAACCGTCACTCGGACCCTGCTTCGGTATTAAGGGGGGTGCATGCGGAGGCGGATACGCTCAGGTAGTTCCCATGGAAGATATTAATCTTCATTTTACCGGGGACATCCATGCAATAACTGCGGCAAACAATCTTATGGCAGCTCTCATTGATAATCATCTGCAGCAGGGAAATGTTCTTGGGATCGACCCGCGTACAGTTACATGGAAGCGCTGCGTGGACTTGAATGACAGGGCTTTGCGCAATGTAATAATCGGTCTGGGATCAAGAATTGACGGTGTGCCGCGCGAAAGCCATTTCCAGATTTCAGTTGCAAGTGAGATTATGGCAATCGTATGTCTTTCAAAAACAGTCAGCGAACTTAAAGAAAAAATTTCAAATATAACTATCGGCGAAACTTATGAAAAGCGTCCTGTCAAATTCGGTGAGCTCAAATGTACTGGAGCCGTTGCCGCACTTCTCAAGGATGCCATCAGACCTAATCTTGTACAGACGCTTGAACATACTCCGGCATTCATTCACGGCGGACCTTTTGCTAACATTGCTCACGGCTGTAACAGTATCAACGCAACATTGTGTGCCCTTGCAACCGGTGAATATGTTGTAACTGAGGCCGGGTTCGCGGCTGACCTCGGGGCAGAAAAATTCTTTGACATAAAGTGCCGCATGAACGGAATCAAACCTGATGCAAGCGTAATCGTTGCAACTGTACGCGCACTCAAGATGCATGGCGGAGTGGCGAAGGCTGACCTTGGTACGGAAAATCTTTGTGCACTTGGAAAGGGTTTTGCAAACCTTAAGGTTCACATTGAAAACATGACGAAGTTCGGCATTCCTGTTGTGGTTGCAATTAACAGGTTCATTACAGACACTGATGCTGAAGTTGATCTTCTCAGGAAACTTTGCACAGAAAATGCATGTACCGCAGTTCTCTGTGAAGGCTGGGAAAAGGGCGGTGAAGGTGCGAGGGAACTTGCATCAGTTTTGGTTGAACTCTGCGACAGGGAAAACAGCTTTAAAAATGTTTATCCGCTGGAAATGTCCCTTGAAGAAAAGATCCGTACACTTGCAAAAGAAATTTACCGTGCAAGAGATGTTGAATTTGAGGACAAGGCAAGGAAGAAGCTCAAGGCTTATGAGGCTGCAGGTTATTCAGGTCTTCCTGTCTGCATGGCGAAGACCCAGAATTCCATAAGCCATGACAAGTCTGCGCAGGGAGCTCCAAGCAATTATACATTCCCTGTACGTGACGTCCAGCTTTACAGCGGAGCAGGTTTTGTAGTAGCTTTCGCAGGTGACATGGTTGACATGCCCGGACTTCCGAAGGCTCCTTCCGCTCTTAACATTGATGTTGATGACAACGGAGTAATTAGCGGACTGTTCTGATCTTTCATGTTCTTTCCCTGTCCAAAGGAAATATGCGGAAACAGAATGCATGGAAGTTGGTGAAAGATAATAGGGTATCTGTGAAGATTGCAGTTTTAGAGATTCCCAATGAAATCAGAATCCGGATAAACGAAGGGCCCTGGAAGAATATTCCGGGGTCCTTTGTTTATCCTGGACCGTAAAATGGAATGCATTTTTTTTGTGTAACGGGAATTTCTGGAAATTTATTAAAGATTCATTGTTATTTACATAATACTAGTAGAATTTTATTTGCAAATAGTTGATATTTATGTAATCATATAATGGAGATAATGGATTTTTTTTAGGGAGATACTATGAAAAGAAAATTCTTTTTGGGAATTGCATGCTTTTTTTTAATTTTTTTTGTATCCTGTATAGGTCTCGGGGAAGAACTTGACAGCGAGGCTCCTGTATTGGAGGTTATTTCTCCTGGAACTAACATGTCTTATGCACCGAAGAAATTTAAAATAACTGGAAAAGCTACGGACAACCGTGAAGTGTCCAAGGTGGAGATTTCCTATTCTTATACAGACGGAAGCAATCATGCTGTAAAAGGTTCAAAGTCCGCCGTCATTACTCCTGTGGCAAGCAGGAAGGTTGTGGACTGGGAATGTGAATTTGAATTTCATGATGATTATGAAATTGAATTTGAAATTACTGCTTATGATTTGTTTAACAATACCAATGAATATTCTGTTGACTCGAGAATAATAATCATAGACACGGCAGATCCGATGACGGATGAGCTTTCCGTAAACAGGAACGGTCAGTATACGGTACCGCTTCTTGCATTTGACAAGATGAGTGAATATAACGGAAGCAGGAAGGAAACTTCTGAAAGCAAGGATTTTTTCCAGAACGGTTCCGTCAGGCTGTCTGTAAGGCTCAATGATAACTACGGAATTGAAGACTGCAGGCTGACGCTCAAGGAGATTGACCTCAGAAAAGGTTCCGTTACAGGAACTGTTCTTGAAAACTTTGCTCCCCTGCCATCTGAAGACTCTTATTCCCCGGAATTTGAAATAAAACTTTCTGACCTGCCCTCAAGATTTTCGAAAGGAACACATTTTCTTCAGCCGTCCCTGAAAATCAGGAATACGGCAGGCAATGAAATTGTAAAGAGCTTCAAACTTTTTGCATGGGATGAAAGTTTTGATTATCCTCATGTTTCTTCACCGCAGTCTGATGAACACGGAACAATTACGGTTCCCCTTAAATCCAATGTTCCTCTGGTTCTTTTTGATGATGACGGACTTGTCTCAATGAAATGGAAAATCGTTACGGAAGACGAGTGGAAGTTGTCTTCCGCAGGCATGACTGCGGAGGAAGCAATAAAGAATTATCCGGATTCCGGTTTTACCGGAATAAGTTTTTCAGAAAGAGATGGCAGCGTCAATCTGCCGACGACAAATAATGCGGGCGGAAGAAACAAGCTTCTGCTGAAGATAGAGGATGTTAATGGTAAAATAAATTATTCGGCTCTTGATCTTTATCTTACCAACGGTGAAGCCGCAGTTCTTCTGGCAGGCGAAAAAAATCCTCAGGAAAATACGGTACCTATTTTGAATTCCGGTAAATTTACGCTGGATTTCTATACACTGGACAATGAACCTGTTGAGAAGATGGCAATTGCATGGGTGCCGGGAGGAAATGAAGATCTATCCAGGGCTTATGAAGAGCTTGCGAAATTTGATTTCAGTACAGACTATAATGAAACTCCAAAGAAAGCTGGCAGGAACATAAGAATATGGAATGTCCGTGCAACGCAGGGCAATGATGAAAACGGCAAGAAAAAATCACTTCTCAGGCATGAGTTCAATGTATTTAACAGTGCCGATGAAAATGACTTCAAGATAGGTTCATCCCTGACAAATGATAACAAGGTTTTCATAATCTATGTTGAAGACAGGACAGGTAATGTCACGAAAAAGGAATACCGGCTGAACGCCATAAAAACGGCGCCTGCGTTTGATGTATGGTATTCACTGACCGGTAATGACAGTGACTGGGAGCTGATTTCCGATAACTTAAAGAGAGTCAGCTGTAATACAATTTATCTGAGAGTTGAACCGAAGTCTTCTGTAGGAGTTCCCCTCAATACGTCCGGAATGACTTCAACCTTTGCTGAAGCAAAACCGAATGACGGCCGGTACTGGTATTATGAGCTTGAGAATCCTGCGCCTAACATGAGACATGAATTTGGAGTATCGGTTACGGATAATTTTTCTAACAGGGGGGAACGGCTCATAACTTTTGACGTAGGTGAAAAGGCCGAGCTTGCTTCAATTGATGTTGTCAATAACGATGGTGCCGTTGTCATAAAGGGTGAAAAAGTAGAGCTTCAGGCAAACTTCAGTGCAAACGTTAAATTTGAAAATCTTCCTCAGATTAACGGCAAAAATGGTCCCCGCATAAAACTGACAGGCGTCAGGGATAAGTCAGGAAGTGAAGTTGAGGCTTATGCTTATTATTCGTCTAAGAATGTTTCGTCCCCGACGTCCGCTTTGTATTTTGACTACATCGTTCCTGAGAATGTTAGCTGCGACAAGGTAGCGATAGCGGGGGCCGGCAGCAGTTCACCGATTGATGTGAACGGATGTAAATTTACGGGCCTCCAGAAAGAGGTTCAGCAGATTACAAAGAAGGTTACCGTGGACGGAATCGTTCCTGTTGTCAGCAGTAAGAAACAGAACGGCTCAACTGTAGAAAGAGACGGGAAAGGAAACATTGTTGTTGAAATTGAATTCAGCAAGAACGTTCTTTCTGAAAAAGGAAGCATCACAGTACAGAGGACGGCGGAATGGAATCTGCCTTCCGTTATTTCCGAGGACGTTTTCAATGCAATGGTAAGAACTGCCGGTTCATTGAATATGGACAAGACTACCCTTACCGGTGGCATAGACTATGGTGAATTGATACGATCCATAGGACCTTACAGACAGTATACCCAGGGACTGAAGGAGTCGGGCGGAAAATTTGTTCCTGACCTTACAACAAAATATGTTCTTGATTATTCCTATGATACGGCTGGTAGTGGTACCAAAGAAGCCGCACTTAGAAGAAATCTTGAAAAAATTTCTTATCACAAGGCTGTATATGATGTGTCTGACAGCAGTCATGTGACTGTTTCTGGAAAGATTGTCAAGATTACAGTAAAGGATGAGGATTTTGTTGACGGAATAAAGGACGGCTGCGACTATGAAATTCTTCTTAGCCGCGGATCATTCAGAGATGAACACGGAAACAGTTCGTCATCTGAATTAGTTTCAGCCTCTGCCGGCAGCGGAGACAAATATGAATTCAAGGTTGGCGGAGTCTGCAAACCTTATATCCGTCTTAACAGGACTACATCGAACAGTCCGTCGCAGATACCTTCTGCTAAGGTTGAATTCAAGATTGACTGTGAGTCTCCTGGTGCAGAAATAAAGTATGCTACCAAGGAAATAACCACTGAAAGGGATACAGCTGCAGAAGAAACAGGAGATGAGAATGAATTGAAAGGTAAAAGAAAGTGCATCACCTGTTCTGATGTTTCCAGTGATGCTGTAAAGAAAATAAGTACCGGCATATACAGTGATCCTGTAACAATTGGTGACGGAAGTCTTTATACAACACAGAGAATATATATAAAAGCCTGTACAGTTGATGATGATGCGCATACTGATTATGAGTGCGCCTACAAAACTGTTGTGTGCGACGAGAGCCCGGATAAAAATAAGGACGGCAACCTTTATGTCTTTGCATCACAAATAGCGGAGGGAGTCACATCCATTCCCGGCTGGCCTCTGACACAGAACAAATATGAATACGGAAGGGCCGTTGCATACGAAGATGGTTCTACATATTATTTTGTTTCGTGGGAGCTGATAGATAATTTCTGTCTGCAGACAGCCTGGAGCGGAGGGTCTTCGTATCAGCGGTCTTCTGCAGTGAATGCACCTTATGGCGGATATATTTATCAGACTGGAACTAAGCATTGGTAGGTGGGAACTTATGAAAAGAAAATTTACTGGAACCGTATATTTGTCATCAGTTATGGCTGCGGCCATGTCTCTTTTGGTTTCATGCCAGATAGGTCTCGGGGCTGCTGTAGATGTAACCGGTCCTGAAGTTCAGATTGTATCACCCGTCGCAAGACAGAATGTCAACGGTTCATTTGAAATCCGTGGTACAGTTGAAGATAATGTTGCCCTCGGTACGCTTTCCGTAAAGTGTGAAGACAGTGAATGGGTATTTGATGCAGAAGGTAACTGCAAGGCCAGGCTCAATGGTGCATCAAGTTATACGCCTTATGCAAATTCCTTATGGACAGTGGATGCATCGAATTCCAGGAAAGCTTCATGGGTTGTTTCCGGAGTGAACATTAATTCGGAAGGCAAACATGATATAAAGGTTTCATCCTCTGACTCATTTGGTAACAGCTCAGGTTTTTCTGTGAAGACACGCCTTGTGATTGTTGATACGACACCACCTCTTGTTACAGTCAAGCAGCCGTCCGTGAAAGTTGATATTAGGGATGCAAAGGAAGAATACGGTTCAATGGTAGACCATCATAATCCTACGAAGCTTAAGAACATTATTACAGGAGCCTTTGCAATTGAAGGAAACCAGCAGGAAGAAAATAATTTAAAGTACCTTAAAGTAATTCTCAGGGATGAAGCCGGCACCGAATTCTTTGGGAGACGACTTATCCAGTATGAAGACTACAGGGAAGATGCCTCTGATATTCTTGTGAAGAGTTTGCGTTCATGGAGAGTTGATGTAAGTGACAGTGACCTGCAATCTTATGCGGCAGGAAAAAAATATTTTGAAATCCTCACGGAAAGTTCGGACGTAAGTAACAATGTCGTGTCCCTGGAAAGCAAAGGCTTCATGCTTTTCTGGAAAGATGCGGACAAATCATGGACGGATGTTCAGACAGGTTCCGAAGGTTCTCCGCGCTCATTTTACTCGGGCTCAAAACTTACTGGAACTTCTTATGATGACAAGCCTGTCAGGAATGTAAGAATCAGCTGCAGAAAAAGGGGCGGACCTGCAGAACCTGATGTCCTTCTTGTTCCTGATGCTGACCTTACGACTTATTACTGGTCCTACGATGTTCCGACCGAAGCTGGCAGTTATGAGCTTTCCGTTGTAACAAATTACGGGGAAAGCGATGAATCGGATAGTAAAACAGTCCATATCAGGGTTGAGGATATCCGCTTCCCGGAACTTTCTGTAATTGCTCCGGTCCAGAGTGCAACTATGTTCGGTAATGAGAATGGCGACGTTGAAATCAGGACTCTTTCAAAGGACGATGATAGTGTCAGGTCGGTGAAATTCGTTTACCTTAAAAACGAAGCTGATACAATAAAATATTCTGATGCAAATTATTCAGCCTGGAATGGGACTGAAGATGTTTCTGCTGTAGAAGTAAATTCCCATGGAATTTTGAAAAGAAAGACTGACGGCAACGGTAACATGGTTTATTCCATCAAACTTGTGGAGCGCAGTGATTTGGATGAATCAATTCCGGGCATGAAACGAAAACAGTTTGACGGAAATGCAACTCTTAATCTTTTTGAGGACTTCAGAATTGCAGACGGAACTTACCTGAAGAACCAGCACTTTATTTTCCGTGTGGAAGACGGCAACGGTAATGCTTCAACATTTGATTATTCTGTAATGGGTGATATTGATGCTCCTTCTATTTCCATTACCTCCGTAAAAATTGGAGATGCAGAGTATTCAGATAAAAGCAGAAGGCTTCCCTCATTTAAGGAGGACAAGCTGATTAAAATAAAAGGAAGATGGAGTGACAATTCCTTTGAGAAGTGGAGAAGAACAGATAAGCTCAAGCTTGCTGCAAAAATTAATGGTACGGATGCATCCGGCAGTCTCAATGGAGACGGAACCTTCGTTGTCTCAGGGGCGATTCCCGCAAGCGCATCTCTTCTTGATGCAAAATTCTATGTAAAGATTACTGATGCAGGAACAAATACTTGTGATGATGAATGGGTTATGCTTGTTAATAACCAGGAACCTGTCTTCCAGTATTTCACGGCCAGTGAATCGGAAGGAAACTATGGAAAAGGCAGTTCCCTTAAAATTCTCATGCACTTTAATAAGCCAATAAAAGTGACGGGCACTCCGGAGATAACGCTGAATAATGGTGCGGTGCCTTCATATTCAGGAACTGAGGGTAATGACCTGATATTTTTATACACCATCAGCGAAGGGGATGATGTTAGCGGACTGAAGATAAATAAAGACGGTTCAGGAAAATTTGGTCTCAGCCTGGAAGGTGCAACGCTGAAAGATGAAAACGGAACAGCCGCAACTGTTGTACTTAGGGATGAAAATAATCTGGACAGGTACAGAAAAATAAATATCGTCACAAGAACTCCTGCCCTGTCTGCTGCAAGCTTTTCTGATGGCAATTCCAAACTGGTCCTTGATTTCGGCATGGACGTTTCCAAGGGTACGGGAAACATAACACTGGTGCAGAACACTCAGGGGCTGAAAATTCCTGCCGTAGTTTCTGTAAACGAATACAGGAATTTTGAATCAAAGGCTCCGGCTCTTGCTAGGTGTTATCGCAAGGGAACTAACGGTACAAATTCAGGATATGACTTTGATACTTCCACGAAATATATTCTGGACTTCAGCAGGAATACGGATGACAGTGCCCTTGTAAAATATTACACTGACGCAGGCCTTCATAAGGTCGTTGTAAGCGTGAATTCAAATTCCGTTACTGCAAAGGGCAGTGAACTTGAAATATCATTGGACGGTTCGAATGAGCTTCCGTGCAAGGGTGCGGACTATAAAGTTTACCTTGGAGAGGGAATTGTAAAGAATGCGGTGGGCATAGGAAACATCCGTACTGCGGATTCAGATGCAAGGGCAATATCTGCCGTGGGAGTTGAAATGCCTTTCATAAGGGTGAACACTACGGAATGGACTTATGATGCCACAAAAAAATGTGCGGTCCAGCCTTTTACAGCTGATGTCAAGTTTGACTGTGAGACTCCCGGTGCAGTTATATCTTATGCGGGAAAAAAATATACAATGAATACACGGAAAGTCTTTTCAAAGGAGTATGATTATTCTTCAATGTATATTGAGGGGTCCGGTGTAGGTAGTACAGAAGAAATTAACGGAAGCGGTGTTACGAAAGGAACTTTCGGTGAAAGCAGTGACGGGACAAACCCTTCCGGTGCAAAGGGTCTGAGATATGAGATAAAGTCTTCTGCATCTCTTGACAAGAACGGTACAGAATTTGTTTCTGAACCTTCCTATGCAAAGGTCGTAAGGACAATCATTTCTGTACAGGGATTTTCAGGAAAATATTATAGCGATAGCACAGCAGGAAACAGGCTGGATCAGATAAAGTCAAATGTTCCTTCGTGGAAAAACTATGACATAGGACTCTGGGTAAAGGGAAGTGACATAAAGAATAACGGCTACGATTCTGAAGGTCTTCCTCTGAGCTTCAATCCCAGGGATGATAAGTCAGGTCTCATGACAAAGGACGGTGACAAGGACTTTTACTATTATGTTTCATGGAACATAAATGTTCCTGCTCTTTACTTCCTGTTCATGGCAGGTCCTGTAGGTGCTGATTCAAATGTAAGAAGTCCCGTGGAGGCCTGTTTCCTTCAGAATAACTGGACAGGTGCCTATGACCAGTATCCGGTCCATGCGGGAGACCATATAAATATAAGGAACTGGGTAAATAATAAAGAAGGTACATACACTAATGCGGCCTTTGAAGCAAAGAATCTCATAAAATGCCGCTAGAATAAAAATTCCTGCGCAAAAAAAACAGGGCATCCTCCGGAACCTGGAATTCCGTTGGATGCCCTGTTTTTTTTTGACATCAGTTTTGAGTGCAGTTCAAAAAAATCTGTCACTCAAATTCTGCTTCCTATTACACCATATAGCTTTCAAGGAATTCCCTGTTAAGCTTGTTGGAAACTGTCTGCCTTGTCATAAGAGTTTCCTTTGAGCAGGCAAGGCCGTAGTGGATGCATCTTTTTATGTTTTCATTCTCCAGGAATCCCATAAGAAATCCTGAAGCGAAGGCATCTCCTGCACCAATTGTGTCAATGATCTGCGGAGGAGTATATGGAGGTTCATTCCAGGTATCACTGCCTATCCTTACCATAACGCCTCTGTCACCGAAGGTGATTATAAAATTCCTGAAGCCTAGAGCCTGGAATTTGTCAGCGGTCTCAACATCAGGTGAAGCCTCCTCACCTAAAATGCTTGCAGCCTCAAATTCGTTGCATGCAAAAAGATCAATAAGGTCTGCATACTTTACAGTCTTGAGAGCAATGTCAGGAGCAGTTGCATTCTGGAAGTAGAAGAAATCCGGATTCTGCCTCTTGTATTCATAGAAATCAGCGAAAGCGTCCTCCGAAATATTTGAATCGAAAACAAAATTCTTTATACCGTTTTTCTCAACATAGCTTTTAATTTTGTCATCGAGAACAATTTCCTGCAAAACATTTGTGCTGTAAATGCATGAAGCACTTCTGTTTGCGCTGGCCATCACGCTGAAAAGCGAAGTCTTGTATTTGTCGCTGGTTCTCAGAAGGTCTGTATTGATTCCGTCCTCCATGAGCCCCTTCTTAAGATAGTCCCCGAAAATATCCTTTCCCACGTAAGAATAGATAATGCTGTCAAGACCAAGGTGCTTAAGATTAATAGCCATACCGCGGCCCACACCACCCGGAACAAGTTCAATGGAACCGTCCCTGTAAGCTTCAGTGCCGTCGTCTTCAGGACTGTAAGCCTTTATGTCCACGGACACATTTCCGATACACAAAATTTTATTGTTCGCTGCCATGCCGATAACTATATTAATTTTAGTATGGTTTGTCAATTTATTGTAAAAGAATAAATTATCCGTGATTCATTTTTTTTTGTTTTTTTCAGGAGCAGGCTGCAACCATTAGAAACATCCGCCAGCTGAAACCGGCCGGAAGCCGGAACCATCACCCGCTTTCCGTTCCAATCGGCCCTGCCCATTTCCACTGCAATCGGGGCTGGGCCGGAATCTGTGCTAAGT
>JAZUJH010000004.1:0-37013 GCA_045642665.1 Treponema sp. | reverse complement strand
ATTAGAAGGGTCTGCGGAAAAAAAATGGAAATAGGCATTAAAAAAACTTTCTGTGAAAATTTTGCATTGACAATTAATAAGCTTATGGGATAGAATATTTATTCAGAGTTTTTGTGAATTTTTTAGACTTTATTCATTTTGTTTAATTAATTTTAACTATTATTGAGTTGATATTATTTTTCGGAAGGCATGCATGAAACTTTGATGAACAGAATTTCTTTTATGAGGTTCTGTTTTTTTTGTGCAAGTCAGTCTGGTTATTTTAGGTGTATGCCTTAAATATAAAGGGACCAATGGGTTTCCAATGTAAAATTTTTTGTTTTAGGATAATTCGATGGAAGATTTTAAACCTTTCATTCCGGCAGAAAAGAGGATGCCGGAAATTACAGTTACATCGGTTATTACCGGTGTAATTTTGGCTATTGTTTTTGGTGCAGCCAATGCTTATTTGGGCTTGCGCGTTGGTATGACTGTTTCGGCTTCAATTCCTGCAGCAGTTATTTCTATGGGTGTCATAAGAATGATTCTCAAGAGAGATTCCATTCTTGAAAACAACATCGTACAGACAATCGGTTCTGCCGGAGAATCTTTGGCAGCCGGTGCTATTTTTACACTTCCTGCACTTTTCATGTGGGCAAAGGAATTTGATGAGAAAGCTCCTTCCCTTGTTACGATTACACTCATCGCTTTGATAGGTGGTCTTCTTGGTGTATTCTTTATGATTCCGCTTCGCCATGCTCTTATTGTTAAGGAACATGGTGTGCTTCCTTATCCTGAAGGAGAGGCTTGCTCAGAAGTTCTTATTGCTGGTGAAGAAGGCGGAAACAAGGCAAAGTCTGTTTTTGCAGGTCTTGGTATTGCAGCTCTCTATAAGTTCATAGCAGACGGAATAAAGCTTTTCCCAAGTGAAGTTGATTATTCAATTGATTCATACAAGGGAAGCGGCATTGGTGCTGACGTGCTTCCGGCTTTGCTTGGTGTAGGTTATATCTGCGGTCCGAAAGTTGGTGCAGTTCTGACAGCCGGAGGATTTATGGCATGGTTCGTTATTATGCCTCTCTTTGTTCTGCTCGGCGGAACAACAGTAATCTTCCCTGCCAATGTTTCAATTGCAGAAGTCTTTGCAGAAGAAGGAACCTGGGGTCTTTGGGACAACTACATTCGTTATGTCGGTGCCGGTGCCCTTGCTTGTGCAGGTATTATTTCTCTTATCAGAAATATTCCTCTCATCGTAAAAACTTTTGCCCAGTCATTCAGAAGTTTCGGTTCAAAGTCTACAGCTACGGACCGTCTTTCCAGGGAACTTCCAATGAATATCGTCATGATTCTGATTGGTGTTCTTGCTATTGCTCTCTGGCTTATTCCTGCAATTCCTGTAAACTTCGTTGGTGCAATTATTATTATTGTACTCGGATTCTTCTTTGCAACTGTTTCAAGCCGCATGGTAGGTATTGTTGGTTCTTCTAACAATCCTGTTTCAGGTATGGCAATTGCAACTCTTCTTATTGCAACAATTATTCTTAAGGCAACTGGTAAAATCGGATTTGCCGGAATGACAAGTGCAATTTCCATCGGTTCAATTATTTGTATCATCGCTGCCATTGCAGGTGATACTTCACAGGACCTTAAGACTGGTTACATCATCGGTTCAACACCAAAGGCACAGCAGATTGGAGAATTGATTGGTGTTACAGTTTCTGCTGTTACAATTGGTGGAGTTCTATATCTTCTTGACAGAGCATGGGGGTATGGTTCTGCTGAACTTCGTGCTCCTCAGGCTAGTCTGATGAAGCTTGTTGTTGAAGGAATCATGGGCGGAAACCTTCCATGGAATCTGGTTTTCATTGGTGCTGCTGTTACAATTACAGTTGAACTTATTGGTGTATCTTCAATGGTATTTGCAATTGGTCTTTATCTTCCGATTCATCTTTCACTTCCTATTCTTGTCGGCGGACTTGTTAAGTGGTTCTTCGAACGCAAGAGAAAGAATGATAAAATTGATGAAAAGACAAAGGCAGAAAGAGTTGAACGCGGTGTTCTTTACTCATCAGGTCTTATTGCAGGTGAAGGTATTGTAGGTATTCTTCTTGCAATTTTTGCTGTAATAAAAGTCGGCGGAAAAACATCTCTTGCTGATGTAATTGATGTAAGCTCTAAGTTCAGCCTGGGAAATATTGGCGGAATAATTTTCTTTGTGCTTCTTATTGCTTCAATGTGCTGCTGCATTGTCGGTAAGAATTCTAAGACCGAAAAGAAATCTGCTCAACAGTAATCTGTTTTCATTCTGATTTAATGTCGGAATCCTGTGGACTTGTGTTCTTGCATCTGTTCACAGGATTTTTTTAGTGGTTTATGATTATTGGGAATCTGGATAAAAAAATTTTTTCTGCAAAAATTATTTTTGGAAGGAATCTTTAGCTGAAAAGGAATTTATAATCCGGCCCATATATTTGAGTAAATCTGCCTCAAGCCTTTCTTCAGAGGAATTCAAAGGAAATTGAAGAATTTAGGAAAAATTAATGAAGACCCAGAAAAATTTATTGGACATGGTTCCAAAGCATAATTCGCTTGTACCTTTTACGGAAGACAAAAAAGGAATTGTAACGCTTCAGGTTAAGAATAGGGGTTTCTATAACCGTGTTGCACAGATAATTTTCCGCAGACCTAAAGTTTCTTATATTGAGCTTGAAGAATTCGGTTCGTTTATATGGAATCAGATTGACGGAAAGAAAACTGTAATGGAAATAGGTGAGCTTGTCAAAAATAAGTTCGGAACAAAGGCTGAACCTTTGTATGACCGTCTTGGAACTTATATGAATACTCTCAGAAACTGTGATTATATTCTGTGGCTTCAGTAGATTCAGAATTATTTTCACTGAAGCTTTTTTCGTGCTCGTTTATGGCATTCTCAATACTTTCTTCATAACCTGCAAGAGCTGCAAAGGGCATAAACTGTGCAGCTCTTTTTTCAGGAGACATTTGCGGATGATTTTTTGAAACGTGGTGTGGAAGATTTATAATGTCTTCATAAAGTTTTTCGCTGTCCATAAAATCCTCCGCAGTCTGTTTTAAAGTTTCATCTTTTCAGGGAAAGCCTCCGTTCTCATAAGACCCCACATTTTGTCTATGTAACTTAATGTGTAGAAGTTTTCATAATAATGAAAGTAAAAAGCTCCCTTAGGTGTCATTGTATATATTCCGTCCTCTTCTGTAAAGTATCCAAGTTTTTTTGCAAGTGCAAATTCAAATCCGTATGCCTTCTTCAGTTTTATTCCAAAGAATTCCTCAAAAGATTTTGAATAGACATGAGTGCCGTAGGCCATCCAGAATAAATAATAAATCATTCTCTGTCTTATTGTAAAACGGATTGTCAGAGAAGTTGCCATCTTGTTTTCATCAATCCGCTTTTCATATTCCTCAATGCTGAATGTGTTTATCTTGAACTGGTCATGAAGCAAAGTTGTTGCTGAACATCCGAAGCCCAGAAAATTTGTGCGTGTCATTGAAGAGTATCCGGTATTTTTTGCAGCTGAAAAAGTCCAGACAGAATTTCGTACCCAGCCCTTGCTGTTGCAGTATTCCGTAATGTCATCAAGGAGTTTGTGCTTCTGCTTTTTTGTCATCGATTTTACAGGACTATTTGTGAATGTAAAATCAATGAATGGATAAATTGCAACATGATTCGCTCCTGTCTCAACGGCAAGTTCCAGATCACTTTTAAGGTCGTCAAAAGTTTGACCGGGAAGCGCAAAAATAAAGTCCATTGAAACCGTTTCAAAAGGAACAGTCCTCAGTGCCTGCTGCAGGATTTCATGTTCAACAGTTTTTCTTCCGAGTATTTTTTGATATTTGCTCTGGAAAGACTGTATGCCAATACTTATTTTTGTTATGCCTGCATTTTTCAGTTCATGGAGGATTTCTTCCTGCACGTCATCAGGATGAAGTTCAAGTCCGATACCTTGTGTAATGTCAAAATATTTTTCAGTTTCGCTGATGATTTCCTTTATCCTGTTTGAAAGAAGCGCAGGACTTCCGCCTCCAAAATAAAGGCTTGTAACAGTTTTGCGTTTTCCGGTTTTATTTAAGTGTTCGCTTCCTACCATCCTGATTTCTTTTAGCAGATAATCAGCATATTTGTCTGCAGTATCCTTTCTGTAAACAACTTTGCAGTAGGGACAGAAGTTGCAGAGTGAGCGGCAGAAGGGCAGATGAATATAAAGTCCGAGTTCATTAAGATCCGTGTAAGGGAGAACCTGGTCGTATTCATTTTTAAATGTAAATGGTCTGAAACTCCTTGTCAGCCATGATCGTACTAGATTTGTTCTGAAACTCATTTTTCCTCACACAAATTTTAAATAGGTTCTCAGCATTTCAAATATTACTTTCAGATTGCCTCTGAAGAGAAGAGTGTATTCCGCAACAAAAAAATATCCGCATTCATCGCAGAGTCCTGGAACGTCAATGCATCTTCCGCAGACTGAAAGTTTTCCGTTTTCCATAACTACGCACTGCCAGCATGGAGTGGGAAATTTATTTTCAACAAGATATGGGAATGCACTTTTAAGATTGAAAACAGGAGCACCTTCATTTATCATCCGGCTGATTACAGAACAGCACTGTTTTTTTTCTTCGGCATTAAGATAAAGATTTCTTGTATCCGGATAAGGTGTATGGAAATTAAATGAAACTGCACGAACATTTTTTGTATTCATTGCAGTAAGGCAGACATCTTTTATGCAGTCCTTGTTTATCTGGTTGATTGCCATGTAGAAACAGATATTGTCGCAGGAAGCTTTGCTTATGTTTTCCATTATAATATCATAAGTGTTTCCGCGGATAATATTATGATGTTCCCTGTCACCGTCAATGCTAAGAAGTATAAGGTCCGCTTCCTTTAAGTCCAGAGGGAAGGTTCCGTTTGTGACAACATTAACAATAAGAAATCCCATTTCCTTTGCTTCAATTACAAGGTCACGCAAAGTTTTTTTATTGTCGTTCCATAAAAAGGTTTCCCCGCCGCAGAAGAAAAGTATGCGGATTCCCATTCTGTACAGAGTTTCCATTTCTGATTTTATTTGTTCGTATGGATGAACTTCTGCTGTAATATTATTAACGGAGCAGTGCTTGCAATGAAGATTGCATTTGTCAGTCAGGATAATCGTACCTAGTATTGGTTTTTTTCGTCTGAATATTATTGTAGATATTCCGAAGCCCAGCAGTTTGAGTAGAGAACTTTTTTTCAAAATAATTTCCTTATTTCATTAGAATAAATTTTTGGTCAATTAAAAATTCAGTTTGCTTAAATTTTTTTTGCATATCTTTTTTATTGTCGGTTAATTTAAGTGAAGAACATATCTAAAATTGTAATTTTTAGATATGTTCTGAAATATTTATAATTGAACTTTTAAGGATTTTAGTTCCGTGGAAGTAACTGATATCTTGTTATGCCTTGTGTCCTCCAATCTGATTGTTACGCTCAATCTGAGTTGCACCTTCCTGCAGGTTCATTCCTTTTAGCACCGCATTTTTTCCGAATTTATCTTTCATGTTCAGCACCGCCTGCTGCAATTTTTTTTCTTTTTCCATTTTCTCGGGACTGTAAGTATGTTCAACTATTTTTTTTGATTCTGATGCAGCTTTTTCATTGAAATCAAAAAGTTCTCCGGGAATATAATGTTCTGTTTTACTGTATTCTTTTTCACTGATGATTGCACTGGCAGAGACGTTTATTCTTCGTACAAGATATTTTCTGTTTACGCACTGATCAAAAATTTTTTCAAAGATTTCTGCGAAAGTATGGGTACTTGATGTCGGCTTCGTGAAATTAAAAATACCGTGAGCAGGTTTTGGAATGAGCCGTCCATAAAAATCTGTTTCACATTTTTCAATGTCCTTTTCTTCCAGTTGGCTTTCAGTGTCGTAGCCGATTAAAAGGAATATTTGTTTTGCAAGAATTTTTTTTTGCACAAGTACAAGGCTTAATGTCTCTGCCATTTCACGTACAACAATTCTTGCTTTTTCAAAAGTGTAAGGGCTTTGTAAAACTTGTCCTCTGCCGAGGGAGTTTCCCTTAGGTTTATAGGATTTAATTTCCTTTATTGTACAAGGCTCATGGCCCCATGCATGATCAATTAGCAGTTCTGCGTTTACACCGAATTCTTTGTAAAGTGTTTCCTCGTTTATTGCGCAGTTCAAATTTGCCACAGAAACTTTTGCAATGTCTCCCATTGTTTTTATTCCAAGCTTGTTCAGCCGTTTTGAGATTCCTCTTCCCACTCTCCAGAAATCTGTGAGTGGTTCATGGCACCAGAGTTTTTTCCTGTAGGATATTTCATCAAGTTCAGCAATGCGTACACCATTTGAATCGGCTTCAATATGTTTTGCTTCAATGTCCATTGCAACTTTTGCTAAATATAAATTTGTTCCGATTCCGCAGGTTGCTGTAATACCTGTTTCCTTCAGGACATGAGAAATCATTTTCTGTGCAAGGGAACGTGCATCTGTTTTATAAAGTTTAAGATATGGCGTAACGTCTATAAAGACTTCATCAATTGAATAAACGTGAATGTCTTCGCTTGAAACATATTGTAGATATATCGAATAAATTTTTGTACTGATTTCCATGTAGCGTGCCATCTGCGGTGGTGCAATTACGCAGTCAAGGGCGTATTCGTTGTGGCTTCTTAAAACTGAATTGCGATAAGTTTTTGCGACAAAATCTTTTTTGTTTACTGCAAGCCGTTTTCTGTTTACCTCTGTAATTTTCTGGCGTACTTCAAAAAGTCTGCATCTTCCTGGAAGCCCGTAGCTTTTCATGGATGGGCTTACGGCAAGACAGATGGTTTTATCAGTACGACTTTCATCTGCAACAACAAGGTTTGTATCCAGAGGGTCAAGTCCTCGTTGCATACATTCTACTGAGGCATAAAAAGATTTAAGGTCAATTGCAATATATGTTTTTCCGCTCATTTTGTTTACATTGAAAGTATAGTTGAAGAAGAGAGTTTTTTCAATGTCAGGTATGAAGGTTCAAAAAAAATGCTGGACCAAGGATTACTGCGGAAAAAAAAAATCACCCGGAAAGTTTTTTCATAAAAAATTACTTCCCGGGAGAATGTTGTGTGAAGCAGATTATAGAAGTGCGAACTGTGATGAGTACAGCTTATAGTATGGGCCAAGGTGAGCCATAAGTTCGTAGTGCGAACCGCTTTCTATTATTTTTCCGCCGTCAACATAAAAAATTGTGTTGCAGTTTTTAATCGTTGAAAGTCTGTGGGCAATAATGAAAGATGTTCTTCCCTTCAAAAGCTTGTTCAGTCCGTGCTGCAAAAGAATTTCTGTTTCAGTATCTATTGAACTTGTAGCTTCATCAAGAATTAATATTCTTGGATTTGCCAGCAATGCTCTTGCAAAGGAAATAAGCTGTCTTTGTCCTGCACTGAGTCTTGTTCCGCGTTCATTTACTTCTGTATTGTAACCGTCTTCAAGATTCATGATAAAGTCGTGAGCGCAAACAGTTTTTGCAGCCTGTATAACTTCTTCATCACTTGCTTCCATATTTCCGTAGCGGATGTTATCCATAATTGTTCCGCGGAAAATAAAGCTGTCCTGCATCATTACACCCATCTGTGTACGAAGAGATTTGATTGTAACATTCTGAAGGTCATGTCCGTCAACAAGAATCTGTCCTGAATCAGGGTTATAGAATCTGCTTAACAGGTTCACGATTGTTGACTTTCCGGCTCCTGTAGGTCCGACAATTGCAACAGACTCTCCGCTTTCTATGGTAAAGTTTATGTCGTCAAGAACTTTGACATCATCTTCGTAAGAGAAATTAATATTTCTGTATTCAACTTTTCCTTTAATTTCAGGAATCGGTGTGGCGCCTTCATTGTCTGTTACAGAAACTTCTTCATCTATTGTTTCAAATATTCTTTCAATATAGGAAACTGCTGTAAGAAGACTGTTTATAAAGTCTGCAAGAGTCTGGATCGGCTGCCAGAATCTGCTGATGTATGCGGTGAATGCTACAAGGGTACCGACTGTAATTCCTGCAAAACCTGTACGGATCCAAGTAACTCCAAGTCCGTAAACTGCGGCGTTTGTAAGAATAGAAATTATCTGTACGAAAGGTCCCATCAGAAATGCAACGGAAACAGCTTTAAGCCAGGCACTTCTGTATGCGCCTGAGAGGTTATTGAAAATCTTTATGTTTTCTTCTTCACGAACAAAAGACTGTGTTACTCTGATTCCGTTTATGCTTTCTGCAATATATGCGTTCAGGTTGGACTGCTTGTTGCTCTGTCTGCGCCATGCTTTTCTCTGACGTTTTTTTAGAATAAGAACATAGGCGGCAAAAATCGGAAGTCCTGCAAGAACAACAAGTGTGAGAGGAATATTTATTGAGAACATGAAGATTATAATGAATATCAGCGTACATAAATCTGTTACCGTGTTTACAAGACCGTTGCTCAGGACATCTGAGAGATTGTTTACGTAATTAACAATTCTTACCTGAATCTTACCGTGAGGCCGTGAATCAAAATAGGAGAAGGGAAGTTTAAGCACGTGTTCAAATAAATCTGAACGCAGGTCATGAACAATTCCCTGTCCTATTTTGCTCATTATGTTTATTTTTATTTTGAGTGCAAAGGCTGTGAAAAGTGAAATTGCCAATGTTATTCCGCCAAGTATTGCAATTCCTTTGAAGTCTTTGTTCGGAATGTATTTGTCCATGAGCTGCTTCAGGAAAACTGGGTAAAGCATTCCAAGGGCTGCTGTTGAGAGCATGAGGACTATAATGAAAATCATTGACTTCATGCGCGGCTTAACGTATTTTCCAAGACGCCTAAGCTGGCCGAAGTCGTATGAATCTTCAAGGCTTTCATCTATATCATATTTGTTTCTTGCCATAGTTTTACCTTATTAATTGTTTTTATCCTTCTGGAATTCTCCGTACTGGTGACGGAAAACCGATGCGTAGTAGCCGTTCATTTTTACAAGTTCGTCATGAGTTCCGGTCTCAATAATTTTTCCGTCGTTCATAACGAGAATTTTGTCGCAGTCCTTTACAGATGAAATTCTGTAGGCAATGATGAAAACAGTTTTATTTTCTGCAACAGTTTTCAGAGACTTCTGTATCTGGGTTTCCGTTTCCATATCAACTGCACTTGTTGTGTCATCAAGAATAATTATTGCAGGGTCCTTCAGCAGTGCTCGTGCCAAAGAAATTCTTTGTTTCTGTCCGCCGCTTAATCCGACTCCACGTTCTCCTACAATTGTATCGTATCCGTCAGGAAGTTTTCTGATAAAGTCATCAGCGTCAGCAAGCTTTGCAACTCTTTCAACTTTTTCAAAAGGACATTCAGGGTCTCCGTAAGCAATGTTTCCTTCAATGGTATCACTGAAAAGGAAAACATCCTGCATTGCCATACCGATTCCGTCTCTAAGGCAGTGAGGGTCAAGATCCTTGACATTAATTCCGTCAACAGTTACGGCTCCTGAATTTACATCATAGAAACGGCACAGAAGATTCATGACCGTAGTTTTTCCGCTTCCGGTATTTCCAATGATACCGATGGTCTGGCCTTTCTTTACGCTGAAGGAAACATCCTTGAGAATCTCTTCGTCCTGTGCAGAATAATTAACATGGCTGAATTCCACATTTCCTTCAATATTTTTTGTAACAGGATGATCTGAAATTTTGAGTTCAATTTCAGCCGAAAAAGTTTTGTAGATTTTATCAATTGAGGCCTTGAACCTCATTGCATCGTTAATGAGCCATCCAAGCCATCTGAGAGGCATTGTGAGCATCCAAAGGTAACCGTTGACTGTAACGAAATCACCTATAGTCATTTCACCTTTTATTGTAAGGTATCCTCCGTACACCATGAGAATTGCATTAACAACTGTTCCAAGGAATTCAAAGATGGGAACAAATCTCTGCCATATTTTTGCAGCGTCAAGTTCACTTTGCCTGAAAGCTGCGTTCTCTTTTTCAAAGCGGGCAAATTCATAGTGCTCCTTAGCGAAAGCCCTTACGACTCTGTTGGCTGCGATATGTTCCTGCACATAGGCATTAAGACTAGAAAAACATTGTCTTACATTTGAGAATGCAGGTCCTACGGCTTTCATCTGCAGGTATACAAATATTGCGCAGATAGGAAGAACTGCAACAAACATAAGGGCAAGCTTTATGTTTACAAAGAAAATCATTACAACTGCAGAGACAAGCCATATTGCGTTTCGGAAGATGTTATGGATGACGAAGGCAACGAAGTGTCTTACAGCGTCCATGTCGCCGGTCTGTCTTGACATCAGGTCACCTGTACGGTTGTTGTTGTAGAAAGTGAAATCCTCTCTTAAAAATTTTCTGTAAACAGCATCCCTCATATCATATAGAACACCCTGGCTTGATCTTTCAATGAGCATGAGTGCCAGATACTGAAAGCTTTCTCTGAAAAGACATACGCCAACAAGGATGGCGATTGATTTCCACAGGTACTGGTATTGCCCGTCAATGATTACTGTATCAATAATGAAGCCTGAAATCTTAGGATTAATTACCGCCATAACAGAAACGATTCCGGTAATCAAAAGTCCTGTCAACATTTTTACTTTCTGTTTCTTTAAGAAAGTATTGAACCATGAAATTGCAGTCATATAATCCATATTAAACATCTTTTATAAAAAATCAATGTGTTTTTCATATAAAAGAATAAATTTAACTAAATGTTATAAGTTTGCTGTTTTAATATAAAATTTCGTTTCGTTTTTATGTTCATTATCTATAATTTGGTGTGATGTAGTATAAAAAATGCCGGGACAATTTTTTTGTGATTGGCTTACTTAATATTCTGATGATGCTCAGGCAGTTTTACTATTGTGAAGTCTTCCATAAAAAGTGCTTATCCGAAGAATTATTCTGAACAGGATATGGGCATCTCTAAAAAAATACTTTTTAAAGATGCCTGCGAGTTTTAATCCTTGAAATTCCTTGGCTTAAAACATCACGTTTTCAAGGTTATCTCTAAAAATAGCAATTTTTAGAGGGTCCCTTTATTACCGTACTCTTTCCTGCACCGTTATTTCCCAGCAGTGCAACAATTTCATCCTGATTTATTCTGAACGACACATCGGAGAGCACTTCATGTTTTCCGAATGATTTTGATAAATTTTTAACTTCCAGCATTCACTGATTCCTTTATTAATTCTACATCGTTTTTTATGAACTCTTCTTTTCTGCATGAAAATCCGCTCAATGAATTTTGACGAAAGAAATATGCTTTGCTTTGTTTAGTTTTCAATTCAGTTCATTCATTGCAATTTTCTTTGCGAAGTCATAGCTGCAGAAGGTTCTGCCTTCAACGTAGAGATTTTTTGTCGGCAGTGTAATTCGATTTTCTCGGTTCTGATAATCTATGTAAGGTGCATTCCACTGTACAAGAATAATATCACCGTTCTGTAAAGTTACGGAAATGTTTCCGCATCTCGGGCAGACCTGGTAGCTGGTTTTCATGAAGTCAAAATATTCTTCAAGGCAGACCAGAATGTTTCCGTCAGGATTTGCGATGCAGCTAAGGTTTATCTTATTGTGATTTCTGTCTTCAACTGTCATCTGCGTTATGACGCTATAGTCTTTTTCCGTAATTTCATTTTGTTCCTGTGTTTTTTTGTTTGTGCAGGACAGAAGAAAAAAAATTAAAAAAAACAAGATGCCAAATTTAAATTTCATGTTTATAATATATCCCATGATTAAAAATAATGCCAGCATTTTTAGGGGATGATATGTTAAATAAATTTAGAATTGTTTTTTTGATTCTTCCGTTACTGATTCTGACTGCCTGTCCAAGAAAAATTTCCGGTGAAAATGCAAAAACCGAACTGGAATTTTCATTTGGAAATAATGTTACCGAAACTGATTTATCTCTGCTTGAAACTCTCATAGGAACAGGCTCAGGTAATTCTGAAACTTTTGGAGAGAAAGCTGATATTCTTTTATATTTCGGGGACAGGGAATGCGGAACTTGTTCACGTGTGCTGCCTGTAATTGAAGACTGGATTTCTTTGTCAAAGTGCAAGGTCTATGCCTACTATGAAGATCCTTCGGCAGATAAGAATGAAAAATCAAGGTTCCTGAAAAAATTGGGTTCATCTGACGGACAGGAACTTACTGCGGGCCGTCTGATTGCTTTTGTAGGAGGAAGGAGAATGGCTTCTGTAAGCGGTGTCTTTGATCTTGAGACTCCAGAAAAAATAAGCTCCTTTGCCGCAAGATATTTTTCTTTGCTTCCGCCTGAAAAAATAAAAGTCCATGCAGCATCTGAAATAAAATCTCTGGAGGAGCTTGCAAAGATAAGTTCAGGCAAAGAATCTTCTCTTATTTATTTTGAGCGCAGGACTTGTCCTGACTGCAGAATCCTTGGTAATCCTAACAAAAGTTCTTCATTGAAAATGATACTTACTGGTTTTGATTTTGATTTTCATAAAATTACGACGGAAGATATTCTGTACCAGATGAACAAAGAAGTTCAGGTTGGAGGAAAGAAATATGGAAGCGCCTTTGATTATTTTTCCGACGGAACGGAAAACTGTTTCTGGAGTGAAGATGAATCGGAAAAGAAAAAAACAGAGACCGTGGAAATGATATTGGCTCTGGGGCTTGCAGATTTTTCTTTGCAGGATATTTCCTGTGAAAACATTCTGGAATCTGTTAAGAGATATATTCTTTCCGAAGAAAAAAAATTTATGCCGGAGAGCAGGAATGTTCCGTCCTTTGTGTTTACCGGTTCCATGAAAAATTTTAGCGAAAAAGAGAAGCTGCTGGACAAATTCTACGAACTGAGTGGGCAGAAAAAGGAAGGAGATGATTATTGCAGAAGTAAAATTGTTAATTATTTTAGTATTGATAATACGTGCGTAAAAATTGAAGTGTATCAAGAAATGTTGAAGCAGTGGCTTAAATTGATGTAAAAAATACGAAAAAATTCTTTGAAAATTATGTAAAAAAATATTGCGTTCCTTGAAAAGTTGATTTATACTCTAAGCCAATAAATAATTAAAAGTTTTAATTAAATAGGAGGATATATGCTTAAAAAGTTTGCAGGGAAAGCAATTGTTTTACTTGCTCTTGCAGCTGCAGGTATTGTGTTTGCATCTTGTTCCGATATGTCTCAGAATCTGGCTGAATCATCTCTTGAAAGTGCTTCTCTTGAAGAATCTTCAAGAAGCAGCTGGAATATTAGCGGCAGCACCTTTACCCATGATCCGTCAATTATTTATGCGGACGGACTGTACTGGATGTTCTATACTGCAGACGGAATCGGAGTCAAGTATTCAAGTGACGGCAAAAACTGGAAGCAGGGTGTGCAGATTTTCCCTAAGCCTCTTGACTGGTGGTCAAAGTATGTTCCGGCAAAAACAGATTTCAATATCTGGGCTCCTGACATCAGCTATTATAACGGACGCTACAATCTCTATTATTCGGTTTCAACTTTCGGAAGCAATGTAAGCTGCATAGGTCTTATGTCCTGTACAAGCATTCTCAAAGGTGACTGGCAGGATATGGGGCTTGTAATAAAATCAGACAGGGGAAGCAAGTATAACTGCATTGATCCTAACTTTGTTTATTCCGGTGCTCCTTTCTTGGTATTCGGTTCGTGGTTTGACGGTATATGGATTGTAAGACTCAGCTCTGGTACAATGAAACCTAATCAGGCTCCCGTCCAGATTGCTGACAGGGATCTGTCTTCAAACGCAATTGAAGGTGCCTGTATCTGGGATGCAGGAAACGGATATTATTATCTCTTCGCTTCCTTTGACAAATGCTGCAGCGGTGTGAATTCAACTTACAGCATCAGGTACGGCCGTTCAAAAAGCATTACGGGACCTTATCTTGATCAGAAAGGAAAGTCCATGCTTGACGGAGGCGGGACAGTTCTTCTTGGAACAAACGGAAATATGGTAGGTCCTGGCGGTCAGTGTACTTTCAGGACAAAGAACGGAACCAGCGCGCTTGGCTTCCACTTTTATGACAGAGCAAACAACGGAACTGCTACTCTTGCCGTAAGAGACCTGAAAACCGTAAACGGCTGGCCAGTCTTTTAATTGAAACCGTTATCTGATGAAGCCCCCGGGAAGTTAAATTTCCGGAGACTTTAACGGATTACTGGTTTCTGTAGATGAGATTTACATACCTCTTGTATGAGATTTCACTTAGAGTTCCTGATGCGAGTGCACGTTTTACAGCACAGTGTTCTTCACTTTCGTTTATGTGAGTGCAGTTGCTGAACGTGCATTCGTGGGAAAGTTTTTCAACCTGCGGCACGAAGTCAAGAATCTCGTGCCTGTCAACTTTGTAAAGTTCAAATACCTGAATACCTGGGGAGTCAATCAAAAAGTTGTTGCCTTCAAGAGGGTACAGTGTGCTGAATGCTGTCGTATGGTTTCCTCTTCCTGTTTTTTCATTTACTTCACCGGTTTCAACTGAAAAGGAACTGTTAACAATGTTCAGGAACGTAGATTTTCCTGCCCCAGAAATTCCGCACAGGAAAGTTCTTTTGTCCTTAAGAAAATCAATAAGTTTCTGCGTCCCCGATTTCTTTTCGGCGCTGATAAAAAATGTAAGTGAAGGCTCAAGATCGTATTCAAGAGCCCTGGCCCTAATTTTTTCAAGTTCGTCTTCTTTTGCCAGGTCGCACTTATTGAAGACCATGATTGTTTTCAGATTATTCTTTTTGCAGGGAAGCATTATGTTGTCAATGAGGCCCCATTCAATTTCTGGATGAACAACAGGCATGAATACTGCAACATATTCAATATTTGAGGCGAGAATCTGTCTGTAAGTTTTGTTTGACATGTCCCGAACATTTGCTTTCCTGAAGAAAGTGGTGCCGCGCTGTGCAATTTTTTTTACAACCCCGTTTTCTATCAGAACTCTGTCTCCCGGTGCAAGAAGAGATTCCTTTGCAGAACCGTCAATAAGTTTTTTATTGTGGTCCTTGATCATAGGAACTGAAACAGAGCATTCAACATATTCCCCGTCCATGAAAACAATGCATCGGTTTTTGTTTATTCTTGTAATGATACCGTTAAAAGGGTCTGTCCCCGCATAGCGTTTTTCAAGACGCTTCTGTTCTTTTTCCTGGCGCCTGCTTATTTTTCTGGCTTCACGCTGTTCCTTCTGCTTGCGGTTATCATTTATGAATTCCTTTGCCTTAAGCTGCTTCTGCCACTGGTAGTAATGTTTTCCTGCTGTTTCCTTTCTTTCTAATTTTGTTGTATCTTTCAATGTTGTTACCTTTTGAGTGCTTAAAAAAAATAAAATTGTTTTGTAAGTTTCCCAAAGAACCTACTCTTTCCTCAGTTAAAAAATCTTGTGAAATTGTTCTGTCTGAATCAAAAAAAACAATCATATAAACCTCCTATGAATTTTAAGTTGTAATGGGCATATTTAAAATTGCAGTTTTTAGAGATGCCTGTGAGTTTTAATCCTTGAAATTACAGGATCCAAAATATCGTATTTTTAAAGTTACCTCTAAAAATTATAATTTTTTGAGGTTCCCTTTTACATTAAACCAGATGATTCCGGATGTGCATGAATAAATCCGTAATTAAAACTCTGATTTGTCTTCGTGAGATAAAATTCTGGCTTCTGGGATTCAATCCTGAGATTTAAAGCTAAAAAAAGCCATGGACCAATAATACCTGCCACGGCCAGTAAAATTCATTTATATTGAAAGAATCAATTTATTTGATATTTACCGAGGCAGATAATCTAAAAACAATAGTCAGTGTGTTCATATTTGCCTCCTTGAAAAAATGATTATACTCACATGCTATCATAAGACGATTAATGTGTCAATAAAAAAATGAACTGGAATTTCAATGTTACCGGAGGTGTTTCTGAAATGAGTTGCCTGAAGCTGTTCCCCATCAGTCTGACAGGAATTCCCGGTCCGCTTCAGTGGCGGGTGAAAAAAAAATTTGTTTTTATTTTATTATTCCATTGCATTACAGGTAAAGTGCTTTATAATTAGTGTAGATATGATGGGCGTCTCTAAAAATTTATTTTCCAGAGACGCCCGCGAGTTTTAGTCCTTGAAATTACAGGTCATGAAATATCGCGTTTTCAAAGTTATTTCTAAAAATTGCAATTTTTGGAGATTCTCTTATCTATAAATGTTATTATAAATGTTATTACAAAAATAAGGAAGTTTTATGGCAAGAAAAGAATTGGACAGATTTGAAACAAATTACAAAAAGGATATCAGAATTCAGACAAAGCTTATGGCCATTCTTATTGGGTCTGTGATTCTTTCATGCCTGGCAACATTTTTTGCTGTCATTACAATTTATAGCAATAGGGTTATGGATAATGAGCACAAACTGATAGAAATAAACACGAACGGTTTCTACAGAATCATAGAAGACTGGAAGCTTCAGCTTGATCAGTACACATATCTCTTTTCTATAAATGAATCACTTGCTTCTGCACTTTATACAGGAGACGGTTCACTTGATGCTGTGGTTGATGAGGTTATGGGTAATCTTGACCTTGATTTTTATGCAGTTACTGATTCCTCCGGAAAAATTCTTAAGTCCATGGACCTTGAAGGAAATATTGCAGACTCCGGATGTGTCGGACGGGCACTTAAGGGGGAGCGCGGATGGAAATATGAGGCAATCGGAAACCAGGCCTATGCAATTGTTTGTGCAGCACCTGTTCGCTACGGAAACCGGATTGTAGGCTCCATAGTTTTAGGTTATGCTTTGGACAACGGACTTCTGTGTGATGAAGCAAAGGAAGGTTATGACGCTGAATGTTCTGTCTTCCGTGATGATGTCAGGGTTGCTTCAACTTTGGAGGGAAGTTCATCAAAGAATTTAATTGGACAGAAGCTCAATAAACCTGAAATTGAAAACAAGGTTCTTAAGAAAGGGGAGCCGTATATCGGTACTGCGGATTTTAATGGAGTGAAATATTATTCCTGTTACAGACCATTGTTTTGTGAAGACGGAAGCATTTCAGGCATGATCTTTGTTGCAAAGAGTCTTGGATCCATTGAAAATGCAAAGAAAACAACAATTTTGATTGTCTTCCCGATCTGTGCAATAATTATTGTAGTTCTTGTTTTAGTGGTAGGTTCTTTTGTTCGCTGGCTTATGTTTCGAATAAAGACTGTTACAAAATCACTTGAGGAAATGTCAACAGGTGAAGCTGATCTTACAAAGCGCTGCAAACTTTATATCCGTGATGAAATAGGTTTCCTTGTTATTCATTTTGATGCCTTCTGTGATAAACTTCAGCAGATTGTTTCGGAAATCAAGGGCTCCAAAGATGAGCTTACTGATACAGGTAAGTATCTGACTTCGTCCATAGATGAAACTTCCTATAGTATTTCTGAAATCAGTTCAAACATTGCTGGTGTTTATTCCCAGATCCAGAATTCCGGTGACAGTGTTAATCATACAGCAAAAGCTGTTGATGAAATTTCTGAAAATATTGTGACACTTGACGGTATGATTGAAAATCAGTCCAGGGAAGTTTCAGGCGCTGCAACTGCAATTGAAGAGATTATTGGTAACATCAATTCTGTTAATAATTCCGTTGAGAAACTTGCAGATTCTTTTGAAGGACTTTCCCTGAATGCAAACACGGGTTTCCGTATGCAGCAGGATGTCAATGAAAAAATCAGGCAGATTGAAAGTCAGTCTGAAATGCTTCAGGAAGCTAACCTTGCAATTTCTTCTATCGCTGAACAGACGAATCTTCTTGCCATGAATGCGGCAATTGAAGCTGCCCATGCAGGTGAAGCAGGAAAGGGATTCAGTGTTGTTGCTGATGAAATCCGTAAGCTTTCGGAAACTTCAAGCCAGCAGTCAAAGACAATTGGTGAGCAGCTAAGCAAAATCAAGGATTCAATTTCTGAAGTTGTAAGTGCTTCTGAAGAGTCAAGGGAATCCTTTGTTTCTGTTTCAAGTAAGATCAAGGAAACGGATGAACTTGTTGTTCAGATCAAGGCTGCCATGGAAGAACAGACTGAAGGTTCAAAACAGATTAGCGAATCTTTGGGTTCCATGAATGAAAGCACTGCTGAAGTTAACAGGGCTTCCAAGAATATGGCCCAGAAGAATCAGATTATCCAGAACGAAATGAAGAAGCTTCTTGAAATAACTGAGGACATGAGAGTCAGCATGGAAGAAATGTCTGCTTCATCAGAGAAAATCAGTGAAACAGGAAAATCTCTTGAGGACATGTCAGCTCACGTAAAGAACTCAATTACAAAAATTGGTTCACAGATTGACTTGTTTAAGGTTTGATGAAATTTAAATTTCATTTTTCACGGGGACAGTTCCTTGAACGTTTATATGAACGGAAACTTTTAAATATGTTCTGAAGTTTTCAGGGAACAGTACTTATTGAATTTCGGACATCTCAAATATAATGTAGTATCATATAAGTATGACGGCAAAAGAATATCTCACCACACTTACACTTGATGAAAAAATCAGGCTTCTTAATGGAAACGGCAGCTGGAAATCTTTTGATGCTGGCGGAAAGATTCCCTTTTTTTTAATGAGTGACGGACCTCACGGTTTACGCAAGCAGGAGCAGGAAAATTATGCGGACCTGAATAAAAGTAAAATGGCTACCTGTTTTCCGACTGCAAGTTCTGTTGCATCCAGCTGGAATATTGAAGCTGTAAAAAAAATGTCTGAGGCCATTGCTGATGAAGCTCTGGCGGAGGATGTTGATATTGTTCTCGGCTGCGGAATCAATATTAAGAGATCGCCCCTGTGCGGAAGAAATTTTGAATACTTCAGTGAGGATCCGTTTTTGGCAGGAACTCTTTCGTCTGCCTATATAAGTTCAATGGAAAAAAAAGGAGTCGGAACTTCTCTTAAACATTTTGCCTGCAACAATCAGGAAACCCGCCGTCAAACTTCCAACAGCATAATTGACCTTCGCACTCTTCATGAGATTTATCTTAAGGCATTTGAACTTTCTGTAAGGCATGGAAATCCGACGAGCATTATGGCGTC
Organism: Treponema sp.; assembly: GCA_045642665.1. GTDB lineage: Bacteria > Spirochaetota > Spirochaetia > Treponematales > Treponemataceae > Treponema_D. Next base: position 17,969 of record JAZUJH010000004.1, on the reverse strand, counting down.
CTATAACAGGCTTAACGGAGAATATACATGCTGCAGCAAATATCTTCTGACTGATGTTCTCCGCAGAACCTGGGGATTCAGGGGCATTGTAATTTCTGACTGGGGAGCCTGCATTGATGCTTCGTCCTGTGTCAGAAACGGAATGGATCTTGCCATGCCTGATTCCCACGGATATTTGACCAAAAACATTTATGATGATTTCAGGTCAGGAAAAATTACTGAAGAAGAAATAGATTCCGCTGCCATAAGAATTCTTGAGACTGCAATTAAATTCGGGAGCCGGGGAAATAAAAAAAAATATTCCGTTGACTATAAGGTTCAGCACAAAAAAGCTCTGGAAATTGCAGAAGAAAGTGCAGTGCTTCTTGAAAATGATGGAATGCTTCCGCTGAAGAAACAGAAGATTATGATAATCGGTGAGCTGGCTGAGTTCATGAAGTTTCAGGGCGGAGGTTCAAGTCATATAACGACTGCAGAATATCCGGATGCAGTAAAAGCTTTTGAAAATCTGGGATATGAAGTTGTATATGAAAAAGGTTATTGGTCTGGTTTCTGTGCAGACAGGAATCGGAATAAAAAGAATCTTCCACTGAAAAAACGGGCCTTGAAAACTTTGGAAATTTTATGTGACAATGACAGTCCGGAAAAAGGTTTGCCTGTACTGTTTTTCTGTGGCCTTACAGAAAAATTTGAAGGAGAAGGTTTTGACAGAATAAGTCTTGACCTTCCTGAAGAGCAGCTTGAACTTCTTGATGAAATTCTTAAGACAACAAAAAATGTTGCGGTCATAAATTTCAGCGGAAGTCCTGTTGTTTTTCCTTTCAGAAAAGATGTAAGAGCTTTGCTTCACATGTATCTTTGCGGTGAAGCAGCAGGTGAGGCTGTTGCATCTATTGTCAGCGGCAGAACAAGTCCAAGCGGACGTCTGGCTGAAACATTTCCTCTGAAAGTGGAAGATATTCCCTGCCATAAAAATTTTGCACCAGAAGGTGACAATGTGTGTTACAGGGAAGGCGTGTTTGTCGGTTACCGTCATTATCTTTCTCGTGGCATTGATGTTGAATATGAATTCGGTTTCGGAAAAAGTTATGCAAGCTTTGAATATTATGACTTCACTGCAACAGAAAAATCGGCACGAGTAAAGATTAAGAATACAGGAGGAGTTGATTCCTGTCAGGTTGTACAGATTTATGCACTTAATCCTATGGACCAGAGAAATGAGCGTCCTGAAAAAGAGTTGATAGGTTTCACAAAAGTTTTTGTGAAGGCAGGAGAAACTGTGCAGACGGAAATTTCTTTTGACGAGTATGCCTTCTGTGTTTACAGTCCGGTAAAAAAAAGCTTCGTAAAAATAAAAGCCGGATACGGGATACAGCTTTGTGAATCTCTTACAAATGTTAAGTCTTCGGTAAAAGTAAATGTCGGGGGCGATGAACTTTGTAATGTTCTGCAGAAAGTGGATGAGAAATTTTATGAGGAAAAGAAAATTGCTTCTCATAGAAAGGGTAGCTTCACTTTGACTGACAGTCTCGGTGATATGGCGGCCGGTTCAAAATTTGTTGCAGGTCTTTTCAGGTTTGTAGAAAAAGTTATGGTCATGACAAGCAGAAATAAATCCGCTGAAGATCCTGCTGTAAAAATTGCGCTTGCTGCTTTAAGGGAGAATCCTCTTGAAAGTTTAATAAGTACATCAGGCGGTGCGTTGAAATTGAAATATGCGGAATGGATTCTGAGGAAAGCAAATAAAGTGCATCATTAGAAATTGCGATTTCTTTGAATTCCCTAAACAAAAAGAGAGTCAGGCTTTAGAAAAACTTGGTGCAAAAACAAAATGGTCTTATTCAGTTGGAGCTACAGGACGTGACATGGCTTATGCTTTGGTGTGTATGCATCTTATGTCCTGTATTCAGTATATCATGAATCGGACTTCTGATTATGTTCGGAAGGAATTTATTTTATTTTGAATTCGGATATTCTGTCGGAGGAAATCTGGTTTCTATTTTTATAGTTATGTGCGGACTCGGAACTTTGATTTCCCAATGCGTGTTTCATCTTCTGACAAATCATTTCAGCAGAAACGCTCTGCTGGAAATTTTTACATCACTTATTTGTGCTTCATACATTGCATTTCTTTCTGCAGGATTTGTTCTTCCAAAGAGCGCGGCTGTAATAAATGTAACAGGTTTCATTATTTTCTTCAGCCAGGGAATTTTCAGAGATGTCCTTAATATGGTTCTGCTTGTTATGCTTAACAATACTGTTGAGTATGATGAGTATAAATTCCATGGAAGACATGATTCAATTATTTCAACTGTGCGGAGTTTTACAGCCAAACTTGGAAGTGCACTTGATCAGGGTATCGTAAATCTTGTTCTCATTCTTAGCGTAATCTATTTAGTGAATCAGAAGAGGTTCTGGCAGTCAGTGGAACTGTCAGTTCAGAAGAAATTCTTGGTCAGGCTGACGGAATAATTTCAACAGCAACTTCATCACAGCTTTTTATTTTCAGACCCGGCATAAGTCTTGTTCCTGTTTTAACCATTGCTGTTTCAGCGATTATTCTTTCAAGGAAATATATAAAATATATAATGAAACTGAATATGAAAGAATCAGAATTGGAGTAGATGAAAACTGTGTTCATCAGCTCTGAAATTTGTCTTTGATTGTCTGATGATTTTATTTGCAGTGATTTGAAGCAGGAAGTATAAGCTGAATCCGATAAAACAAAAAAAACCGCTTCAAAAATGAAACGGTTTTTACGGGATGTACGAGGCTCGAACTCGTGATCTCCGGCGTGACAGGCCAGCGCGATAACCAACTTCGCTAACACCCCCTGATGAGTGATACTATATCAGTTATCGAATTTAATGTCAACATATAATCAAAGAATTATTGCAAATTTTCATTATTTTTTGTGTAATATTCGTCCATCTTTTCCTGTGGAATGCGGTTCAGGTCATTTTTTGCCAGCTTTTTGAATTCAGGCGGCAGGGAACCGTAAGGTGCGTTGTCATAAATTGTAATAATTTCCTCAAGAATGGGAATTGCGTTGAAGTAATGCTTCTTGTTTACATAAATGTGTGCAAGTTCAAATTTTCCTTCAACGTAAACAGCAGGATTTTCTCCAAATTTTTTCAGAAGCTCGTTGTAATAGAATTCAGCAAGATGCCAGTTTCCGTCGTTATATGCGTTCTGGGCAAGCTGCACAATTTCTCTGTCATCATCAGGAATAATTTCCGGTGTTTTTGTTGCGCAAGATAAATTCAAGCCTGCAATAAAAATAACGGCCATAAAAATAATGTTTTTTAATAAAAATCTTGAATGTTTCATACTATTAGTGTAACATTTTTTTTTAATAAAGGATACAGATTTTTTATGGCTGCACATCATTAACTGGCTGAAATTTTTATTCGTGTGCCGGCAGTTTCATATTGAGCATAATCTCTGGAACTTGTATTTTTTAGCGGAGGGCATCTCTTTTTAGATTTATTTGTGATGCCCATGGAATTTTAAAATACGATGTTAAAATCAGCTACAGTTCAGCGGTTTTAAACTCGGCGGAACATTTCTGTACGGAGTTCTGGATATGTTCCGGATATAGGGGGATTTTATATGATAAAAGTAGGTATCATCGGTGCAACAGGTTATGCTGGTGTTGAATTGTTCAGAATTCTTCTGAAACATCCGCAGGTTGAAAAAATTTACGTAAGTTCCGTAAGTTTTGAGGGTCAGAAGATTGAGGATATTTATCTTAATCTTAACGGACAGTTGCGTGACAAGTGTGACGGAAAACTTATGACTGCTGATGAAGTAAAGGAACTTTCGGATGTTCTTTTCACAGCTCTTCCTCATGGCATTGCGGAACAGTATGCTGACTACTGCGTAACGAACGGAAAGAAGCTCATTGACCTGAGTGCAGATTTCCGCTATGGAATGGACGAAGAAACTTTCAGAATCTGGTACAAGAAGACTTGGGATTTTCCTGCTGTGCATGAAGAAAGTGTTTACGGTTCTCCGGAAATGAATCGCGAAGAAATAAGGAAGGCACGTGTAATAGGAAATCCTGGATGCTATGTTACAAGCGCAACCTTGGCTCTCATGCCGGCACTCAGGAACGGGCTTGTTAAGACTGACTGCATTATCGTTGACTCAAAGAGCGGTGTAACAGGAGCAGGACGTAATGCTACAATGACAAACCAGTTCTGTGAATGCGGTGAAAGTTTCAGTGCCTATGCAGTAGGTAAGCATCGTCATCAGAGTGAAATTGCCCGCAACTGTTCAGTTATTGCAGGCAGGGATGTGAACATTGTCTTTACTCCTCATCTTCTTCCTCAGAACCGAGGAATTTTATCTACAATTTATGCTCCTCTGACAGAAGAAGGCATTGCAAAGGCTGGTCAGATACGCAAAATCTATGAGGATGCATACAAGGATGAACCGTTCGTGCGTGTTCTCAAGGAAGGACAGCTTGCTACAACCCGTATTGTCCGCTACAGCAACTACTGTGATATCCAGCTTTATGTTGTGAACGGCGGAACCATGCTTGAAATTACTGCATGTCTCGATAATATGGTTAAGGGTGCTGCAGGACAGGCGGTGCAGAATATGAACCTTATGTACGGGTTTGAAGAAACAACGGCCATTGATTTCATTCCTCCTGCATTCTAGTTCTGTATCAAACTGAATCCGAATCCGCAGGGGATTTTCCTTCTGACCTTGTATGAAAGTTTTGATGAACCTTTTATGAAAAGGTCAGAGGATCCTCCTCCATCGAACTGCATTGCGCTGGTGCATCCAAGTTTTTTGAAGATTTCCGTGGACTGCTGGTAGCTTAATCCTCTGCTCCTGAATTTGTTTTCACCTTCAGCAACCAGAATATAAAGTTCCTGGCAGGAGTTTTCTTTATCCTTTATTCCCAGAGCTGTTCTTGAATCATATGAAACGTTGAATTCTTTTTCATTTCCGTCTTCCAGAATCATGAAGAATCCTCCGAAGACATAGCAGTATCTGTCTGTAAAATCTTTTGTCTGATGTTCCGTAATTTCTGCACGGAACTTTCCGTTATCATTGACGCTGAATCCTACACAGGCATATCGGTCGGACTCATTCGTAAATCTAATGCCGTTCTTGTATACTCCGACAATGCTGCACAGACTTCCGCTGACTTTTCCGAATGGCGAAGTATTTATGGCAAGCGTCATTTTTTTTTCAGCCGAAAAATCTTCAAGGGATATGACGCTGTATCTGTTCTCATTCTGATTTTTTGTATAAGGGAAGCTTTCTATTCTATACTTTGAGGAATCCGCCTCCCCAAAATCAATTTTCACAAGATGAAACTTTACAGGAATTTCTGATATTGTATAGCCCGCGTAATAAATTCCGTCACATTCCTTCTGCCATGAATAACTCGAAGGAAGGTAGTCGCCTATATCGTCTGAACCGCAAGAATCAGTTAGGGATTTGCATGAGAATAATAGGAAGCAGGTTATAATGCCGGACAATAAAAAAAAGAACCCCCGAAAAACTTCAGGAGTCCTTTTTAATAAAAATTCAGTCTTAGTATGACTTTGAGTCATGACCGCGGCTGTGGTTCTTCTTCATCAACTTACGCTGCAATGTCTTGTTCTTGCGGTTAAGGATTGTTGAAGGCTTTTCGTAGTATTCACGCTTCTTGTATTCACGGATAATGCCTTCCTTTTCAACCATTCTCTTGAAACGTTTGATTGCCTTTTCAAGGTTTTCGTTATCATCAACGTTAATTGTTGCCATTTCTGTTTCACCATCCTCACCCAAGAAGTATCTCGAGCATGTCAAGAATAAAATTTATTTAAAATAATGTCAATACCGGCTTGCTATTTTCAGTGCCATTTCTTTGATTTTTTGAGCAAGTTCAGGCGGTTCAAGTACTTTTGCTTCCGGCCCCAAACCTAGAATGAGCTTCTGAACTTCATATTCCTGGTTAGTTTCAAATTCCACTATAACTGAATTTTCTTCAGGGCACCTTATGGTTTTCTGATTTTCATGGAGCTTTTTTTCTTGTACCCGGTCGCAGAGATAGCCTGTGCATTTGAGCTTTATTTTTATGGGCTCACCTTTTTTTGCAAAGACACCGAAGTTTGGGTCTATATGAGTCTTTACATCAAAGTCTTTCGGTATTTCAAAATGATTTTCTGTTTTGACGGCACCCAGAATTCTTGTGAGGGAGAATTCTCTTATTTCATTTCTCAGGTGACAGTAGGCAAAAATATACCAGCTTCCCTTGAAGTATACCATGTGGTACGGATCTATTGTTCTTCTGAGTGCGTTTGTGCTGCCGAGTTTTCTGTAGTCTATCTGAAGACTGGTTCTTGTTTTAAGGCAGTCAAGAATAATATTGAATACTTCCTGGTTGATTTCCGGAACAGGTTCAGAAATATATGTTATGTCCTTTGACATGAAGTTTGACTGAACCTGCACCTGGTCAGGCAGTACTGCAGAAATTTTATTGATAATTGATTTGAGCTGGTTTTCAAGAGGTGTGTTCTTGTACTGGTGCAGCAGGTTCTCAAAAAGTGAGACATAAAAAAGTTCTCCCTCGGACATGGAAATGTTTTTTATGAAATAGCCTTTCTGTGTATAGTAGTAACCTTTCCTTGTTCTGTCATATTTTATTGGAATTCCCAGCTCGTCCTTCATGTAGTTGATGTCCCTGATAATTGTTCTTGGAGAGGCGCTAACTTCCTTTGCCAGTTTTTCTCTTGACGGAAAAGTTGCGCGGCCAATGATTTCATCTATCATTTGCAGTCTTTTGTAAACATGGGTATCTTTTTTGTTAGGCATAAACTTATTTTGTCCTGTGTGTATAGAGCATCTCAAAAAAAATATTTTTTTGGAAATGCCTGCGGGTTTTAATTCTTGAAATAAAGAGGATTAAAACATCGTGCTTTCAATGTTGTCTCTAGAAATTGCAATTTTTAGAGATTCCCTGTATGGAACGACTGGAAATACAGCAAATTGCATTCCGGATTTGTTCTCATTAAATCTGTAGGTTTCTTTATGAAACGCATCTCCAAAAAAAATCATTTTGGAGGTTCACATAAAAAAAGACCGAACAGAAGTTTTCTCTGTCCGGTCCTAACAGGAGGTTTTCCGGAGTGTCTGTTCCGGTGTATTCCAGAAGTTAATTGAAAATCAGTTTTATCTTTGACCCTTTTCGTAAGGAATGCCTTCTGATTTAGGGGCTCTTGATTTTCCTGAAGTGAAGGCAAGAACTATAAGTGAAATGATGTACGGAAGCATCTTGTAAACTTCACCCGGAACAAGTTTGACAAGAACGTCGAAGCCGATGTATGCGTCCGCAATTGCTCTGAAGAAGCCGAAGAGAAGGGCTGCAAGGGCAATCCTGATAGGCTTCCACTGACCGAATATCATAACTGCAAGAGCAAGGAATCCGGCACCTGCAACACCGTTGATGAAGTCCCACTGAGAATTTGCTGCGGAAATGTAGATGATACCTCCGATGCCTCCGCAGAAACCTGAGATTATTACACCTGCATAGCGCATCTTGTAGACATTGATACCAACGCTGTCCGCTGCCTGAGGATGTTCACCGCAAGCCATAAGACGCATACCGAATTTTGTCTTGTAGAGAACAATATAGGCTGCTGCAAGAAGAATCATTGTAAAGAGCATGTACCAGTTGAAGTCAATGAACTTTGTATGAATGATAAGAACCTTGCGGTTTTCAATATATTCAAGGATACCTGAAACATTGTCTCCGTTTGAGCGTGCAGTGTTGAAAGCTTTTACAATGACAGTGGCTGCTGCTGTTGCAAGCATGTTCATTGCCGTACCAACAAGAGTCTGGTCTGCCTTGAAGTTAATGGCAGCGACTGCAAGGAACAGGGAATATATCATACTGCACAGTGCGCTGGTAAGTATTGTAAGAAGAATTATCAGTGCGGGGTTTGTTCCTGCAGGAAGTGCAAACAGAACGAATGCTCCCCCGAGTGCACCTATAACCATTTCTCCTTCAAGCCCCAGGTTAATGACACCTGAACGTTCGGAGTACATGCCTCCTAAGGCTACAAAAATTAAAACTGATGCATATATGAGAGTGTATTGAATAAGTAGCATTATTTTTTATCTCCTTTTGCAGTAATCCTTGTAATGATTTCCTTGAAGAACAGTACAAAACCGCATGAATAGATGATGATTGAAGCAATGAGGTCCGCAATCTGTGAGTTGTAGAAGTGTGTATCAATGAGTGTTCCGCCCAAAGTGATGTGCTGGATAAAGAAACCTGCAAAGATAACACCAACAGGATTAAGTCCTCCAAGGAAGGCAACTGCAATACCGTTGAATCCCATTCCTGGAACTGTTGAGCTGATCTTCCAAGGCTGGACTCCTGTAAGGTAATACATGCTGGCGCCAAGACCTGCAAGAGCACCTGCTATTGTCATTGTGACGATAATATTCTGCTTATCCTTCATGCCTGCATATTTGGCGGCATTTTTGTTAAGACCTGTAGCCCTGAGCTCATAACCGAAGGTTGTTTTGTTAAGCACAATCATGATGAGAACTGCAATGATTATTGTTACAGGAATTGCAATTGATGCGTACTTGTTGTTCAGAAGCTTGTCCCAGCCTAAAGCAGGAAGAAGACTCTGTGGTGATTTCTTTGCAATGGAGAAAGTTTCTGATTTTGTCTGGTCCATAATGAATGCAGGGGACATCATTATGTTTGTTATATAAAGGCTAATCCAGTTAAGCATAATGCAGGCTATAACTTCGTTCATGTTGAAGAAAGCTTTGAGACATCCTGCCAGTGCACCCCAGAGTGCTGCTGCAACAACTGCAAGAAGTACACAAATGAACCAAGGCAGGTGCCATGCGAGGGCTGACCAGAGAGATACGCCTATGGCAAGACAGTACTGTCCGCCGACGCCAATGTTAAACAGACCTGCCTTGTATGCAAACAGAACGCTGAGTCCGCAGAGAATAAGAGGTACGGACTTTACTATAGTAAGACCAAAGTTCTGCAGTCTCATGCTGGGCTTCTTGTAGTACATGAAGTTCTTGAGAATTGTAGAAATTGCTTTAGGTGCATTCTGTGCGTTGATCATTGCAAGAATAATGAACCCAACAAGAATACCGATGAGGGCACACAGTACTGCAGATACAATAGACTTGAAAGCATTTGACTGTACGATTGTTTTGAAACTGAATTTATTTTTTTCGTTCATCATTTTCTCCGTATTAGCTGCGCTTTGCACCGGCCATATAAAGACCAAGTTCCTGTGGAGTAGTTTCCTTAGGATTAAGTTCACCTACGATTTCACCTTCATACATTACAAGGATTCTGTCGCTAAGTGAAAGAACTTCATCAAGTTCGTAGGACACAAGCAGAACAGCGGCCCCGTTGTCACGGTCAGCTACAATCTGCTTATGGATATATTCTATTGCACCTACGTCAAGACCTCGTGTAGGCTGTACAGCAATAAGAAGTTTGTGCCGCTTATCAATTTCACGGGCGATGATAGCTTTCTGCTGGTTACCGCCTGACATTGAACGTGCGATTGTCTTGCATCCCTGCCCGCTTCGTACGTCATACTGGTCAATAAGTTTTGATGAGTATTCAGTTATTTTCTTTCTTTTAATGAAGCCTGCCTTCTGGAAGTCGTTTTCCCAGTAGCGCTGAAGAACGATGTTCTGTTCAAGGCTATAGTCAAGAACAAGACCGTGCTTATGTCTGTCTTCAGGAATGTGGCTCATACCAGCTTTGCTCTTTTCACGGATGGACTTCCTTGTAATGTCTGTTCCGTCAAGAGTAATTGTCGTGTTTTCTGCGTGGGAAAGATTCATGAGTCCTGTAAGACCCTGAATAAATTCGGACTGACCGTTTCCGTCAATACCTGCGATGCTTACAATTTCACCTGAACGGATGTCAAAGCTGACATTCTTTACTGCAAGAGTGTTGTGAACGTTGCTTGCGACGCTCATGTTCTTTATGGAAAGAACTGTTTCCTTTGGATTTGCAGGACTTTTGTCTACTGCGAACTTAACGTCGCGTCCGACCATCATGCGGCTGAGCTCTTCCTTGTTTGTATTGGCAATGTCAACTGTGCCGATGTACTTTCCCTTGCAGAGAACAGAGCATCTGTCAGCAACAGCCATAATTTCGTTGAGTTTATGAGTAATGAACAATATGGATTTGCCTTCTGCTGCAAGGTTCTTCATAATCTGCATAAGTTCATCTATTTCCTGAGGTGTAAGAACTGCTGTAGGTTCATCAAAAATAAGAATTTCGTTTTCGCGGTAAAGCATCTTGAGGATTTCTACGCGCTGCTGCATACCTACAGTGATGTTTTCAATGAGGGCATCCGGATCTACAGAAAGACCGTAGCGTTCGCTAAGTTCAACAACCTTTGTCCTTGCTGATTTTCTGTCTATGAATCCATTCCTTGTAGGTTCCGTTCCAAGAATAATGTTGTCAAGAACTGTAAATACTTCAACAAGCTTAAAATGCTGGTGCACCATTCCGATTCCTAAGGCCGTAGCATCATTAGGGTTGTTGATATGTACAACTTCACCGTTTTTGCGTATTTCACCTTCTTCACTCTGATACAGACCAAAAAGGACGCTCATTAATGTAGATTTTCCTGCTCCGTTTTCTCCGAGAAGGGCATGAATTTCACCTTTCTTTAACTGCAAGGTAATGTTGTCGTTGGCAATAATACCAGGGAACCGTTTGGTAATATGCAACATTTCAATAATATAGTTGTTATCCATAAAAATAGTCCTGTCTGACCAAAGTTAAGGCATCAAAAAAATAACTAACGCCTGTTATAATTCTAACATACTTTTTTGATTTTTACATTAAAAAAAAGCCGGAAATACCAAATGCATCTGCACTGGTAAAACCGGCTTTTTTTTAAGCTTTGAGTTTAATTATTTAAGGTTTGCATACTGGTTTACAGAAATTGATGTTGCAGGCATAGCGTTGATGTCGTTAGATACTGTAACCTTTCCGTTGTACATGTCAGCTACGAGAGCCTTGTAGTCTTCTACAGAGAAGTTCTTCATGGACCATGTAGCTGTAGGAAGCTGAACATAGTTTGATTCCATGTCTGTTGCAGATACGAGACCAAGAGTTTCGATCTTTGCAGCATACTGTGACCAGTTTCCGTTCTTTACAGCTGAAAGTGCTGAGTTAACTGTTGCACCGAGACCCTTCATTGCTGAAGTCACGCACATGTCTTCTCCGTACTTAGAGATCTGTGCCTTCTGGTCTGTATCAACACCGATAACCTTTCCGTTAACTTTCTGTGCAGCTTCTGCTGCTGATGTCCAGATTCCTCCTCCACAAGCGAATACAACTTCAACGTTGCGCTTTTGGAACCATGTGTCCATGGCTGCTGTGATTGTCTGGTCTCCGTAGAACTGTCCGCCGTATACATATTCAACTGTAACGTCATTTGCAATTCCCATTTCTTCAGCTGCCTTGTTAGCACCCTGAACGAATCCGAATCCGTAGCGGATAACAGCAGGAACACCAATACCGCCGAGGAATCCGAGGTGTCTGTATCCTTCCTTTACTGCTGCGTATCCAGCCATGAAACCTGGGAGCTCTTCCTGGTAAACTGCACAGAATACGTTAGATGGGAGGCTGAAGTCTCCGAGGTCGCCTGCAGAGATGTCAAGACCGATGAATGTTACATCAGAGTTAGCTTCTGCTGTTTCAACGATTGCTTCTCCGAAGAGGTATCCCGGGAGAACTATTACATTGTATCCGTCATTGATTGCTGCGTTGATGGAAGCAACACGGTCTGCTGTAGAGTCAGCTGCCGGCTTGTAGTATTTGAATTCTACTGCGTTTTCTTCACCGAACTTCTTACATGCTTCATAAGTTGTCTGGTTGAAGGACTGGTCTGTAATATCACCGGAGTCTGTAACCATTGCAACTTTCATTGATGATGTAGCTGTAGCTGCTGGAGCTGCAGATGCTGTTGTATTCGATGCATCTTTCTTTGAACAAGAAATCATCGAACCTGCGAGTACGAGTGCCATGAGGGCAAAAATCGACTTCTTCATACGATATTCCTCCAAAATGTGATAGCGAGTATATCACAAATAATAACCTTTTGCTATATCCTTAATAAAAAATTGGTGTGATTTTTTTTACAATTTTGTTTTGTTCGGAACAATTATGCAGTTAATTCTGACATCTTCCTTTTCTGCCAGGGATTCGACCAGTTCCCTGGAAATTTTTTTTGTTCCCCGTGGTTTTGCATGAGGTTCGGCATCACCTACAAGAATAATAATTTTCTGGGCATCATCACGCCAGTCAAAGTAGGCAAGCCCCGTGTAAAGTGCTTCATAAACTGCTTCAGGAACATCCCCTCCTTCAATGCCTCTTATTGTAATGCTTCTGAGGTTCCTTTCAAAAAGGTCCGGGTCTCGGGTAAAGTCAAACTGCTTGACGGGAAGTCCGTGAAAGTTGTATGAATCGTTGTAATCCCTGTAGAAGACAAGACCTAGTCTTGCAGATTCAAAGGTTTCCATCTGCCTTAGCAGCTGAGAAATCCATCTGTCTTTAAGAGCTTCCAGGTCATCTTTCATGCTGCCTGTCGTGTCAAAGGCAAAGATTATGTCAGCCTTCCTTGTTCTGTCAAGGTTTTCCGTTATGCGGAGAATATCTTCCGGCAAAGTCTCGGGGCCCCTTGATTCTATGAAGATTCCCTTTTCTGAAAGGCTTCTGAATGATTCAAAAGCCTCCTTTCTGTAATCGTCAGTAAGCGCTGCTTCTGTTTTCGGTACGGCTTCATGGTTTCGGTTTTCATTGGAACGCTTTGGAAAGCGGAACATGAAAGGGTTGTCCATGAAACTTCCCGTGTAGTCGCCGTATTTCTTTTCAAAGGTTCTTATGTTGATGAATGTGCCGTCGGAAATTTCTACGGAACCGTTTCTGCTCCATGGATAACCGTAAATAATTTTGGGCGGAATATAAATCAGGAAACATTCTCCAAGTTCCGGGTGATTGACTGCTGTTGAAGAAATGAGAGAGTAACGTGAATATTCTGATTCAAGTTTTTTTCCGTCAAGATGACGTATTTCATCGCCGTTCAGGGAATTGTATTTTTCCGCGCGGAAGGCGTAGTTGTGCTCGATGCCTTCAGGATCCTTTGTCGTTTCAGTAAGGATAATACTTTCTATGCCAGCTTTTTTTCTTATATAAAGATTGAAACCTTCCGTACTGGTGCCAATGGATTGGCCTGAATTGCGTTCAAGAAATAAATCCTCCTGAAAAAGTTTCAGTTTTTCTTCCGTCTCTGTATGTTCTGTGTTCTGGCAGAAAATATTATGAGGAATAATGAAAATGACCAGTGCTGTTATCAGCGGAATTTTTTTGTCCATGATTTCAGATTCGACATTTTGGAGATAAATGTTAAGAATCAGGGAAAAACAAGGGAACCGTATTTTCGGAACTCATAATTTCCAGGTATTCCCTGCGGATTTTAGAGGCTCCGTCTATTAAATTATTTTGGGCCGTCATTTATTTGCGTAAATCAAAAAATCTTCTTAAATTTTTAGATTTTGTGATAGTAATTATGTCTTACTTGAATATAATTTTATCTATGATATAATTATATTTGAGTAAGATGTGCATTTTTTATGAACGGGAAGCCTGAGTATGGAAGAGAATATCAATCAGACACAAGAATATACCCAAGTAAATATTGAAGATTTTTTTGATAAATCCGAGCTTGAATCAAGTAAAGTCGGAATCATAGTTTTAACGTCTCACCAGCAGGATCTTGTAAATCAGCTTGTCGTTTCCCTGGATCTTTACGCTCCGGACCGTCTGGAAATTCTTCAGAACCGTCTTGATGATATTGAACGTCTGGCATCTGCAATTGCAAATTTCCCGTCACTTCTTGAACGAACGAATCTTAATACTTCTGTAAGAACCCCAGAGGCTCTCATTGAAAGCCTCATCTCTTATCAGGAAGACGGTGATACTACTTTGCACATGCCGTCTAAGGCAACACTGGGCAGAGGATTCCTGGTAACGAAGATCCATACTTTCTATTCCATGTCAAAGCTGGCAAAATCCTATGGCCGGATGGATGATAAGCTTGTTAAGGAATATACGGACGAGACTGTTTCCATGATGTTCACTCTCATGGCTGAGGATGTTTATCTTAATCTCATAAAGGATAAGACTCTTTCCATGGATCTCAGGAGGGAACTTGCTGCATCTCTCATAGACCTTTGGGAGCACCGCTCAGACAAGACCATTACGGATATAGCTCCTGTTCTGCAGACTGTATGGCAGGCCCGCCGTAAGCTTGCTCCCGCTTTCGGTACGATGATGGGAACAAGCGAGCTTATGATGTTTAGTTTCCAGATGGACGAAACCTGGGCAAAGTTCCTCAAGGAGCGTATTGCTGACGGGGAAGTTGCGCAGGCCCTTGAAGAGTTTCTCTTCGGTATTTCCTATGAGCAGATTATGCGTCTGAAATCAATCCTCCGTGAGCAGGGGGTAAAGGCTATAGGCCGTGATGAGGTAAGCGCATATCTTGGGGAACGTGTCAAGACGGACATCAGCCTTGACTACAGGGACTTCTACCTTCTGTATACAGTACGACGTGATAATGCCCGTGCACGAGAAAGGCTTCATCTTCCGGGACCCACAAAAACTTTGGAAGACTTCTTTATCCGCTTCGTGATGGAAAATTCAAAATAATTCTGCGGGAAGTTCCATGAACTTAAGTTCACGGAGTTTTTTTTCTTGTTGTCTCTTGCAGTAATATTTAATAAAATGTAGTATATTTAAATAAATATGAGTAAGCCAGAATCCGGGTCCGAGCGACTTGCTGCATGTACCCTGGATTCTTATGCAAAAAAGGCGTCTCTGTAAAATACTTTTCAGATATGCCTGAAAGTTTTAATCCTTGAAATTACAAGGCCTGAAACATCATGTTTTCAAATTTGCCTCTAAAGATTACAGTTTTTGGAGGTTCCCAAAACAAATTTTAGGAATGATTTTATGGAAGAAAAGAAATATCACTTCGGAGAAAAAATTCGTTCAGTAAGAGAGAAGAAGCATCTTACTTTGAAAATGGTTGCACAGGAAGCTGGTGTAAGTGAAAGTCTTGTTTCCCAGATTGAGCGTAACAGAGTTTCTCCTGCAATCGATACACTTCTTTCCCTTGCAAATGTTCTTGATATTAATCTGGAATATCTTTTTGAAGAATATAACCGTTCTCGTCCGGTTTCAATTATCCGCTATGATGAGCGCCGTGTCACGCATGAAGAGGAAATAACTTATGAAGAAATCGCACAGCCTATAGAAAAGGACGGACAGAATTCTATTGAGTCGTATATAATTACAATTCCTGTTAACGGTCACACTCATAGAGGTAACTTCGGTCATCTGGGACGTGAGGTAGGATATATAAGTCAGGGAACAGCGAAACTTATCTATGAGAACAAGGAATATATCCTGAACGAAGGTGACAGTGTTTCTTTCAGCGCAAGTTCTCCTCATACACTTGAAAACTGCGGGGACAGACCTTTAAGGGCTGTATGGGTTGTAAGTCCCGGGCAGAGATTTATTTAACGAAGGACCTGTAGATTCAATGGAATCAGTTTTCAGTTGTACGCCTAATATGAGCACGGGCTGAAGTTTTGGGGTTTTCTGAATTTATTAAAGAATCCGGTTAGCACGGGAATTTTTTTCAGGAATTTCACGGCAAACCGGATTTTTATTTGGACTTAAAAAGTTTAAGCCGGTTTTGTGCTGGCTTTTATATTATTCTCTTACCTTTCCTGGCCTTCAGCTCAACAGGTGCCGGCAGAGGTTCAAGACAAGTTTTTTCAATTCTTGCTACAAGTTCCTGCTGCTGTTCCTTTGTAAGACCTGCTGTTTCAATTGGGTCGTGGATAATCAGCCTTACCTTACCTTTCGAAAGCCTGTCATTCTTTTCGTATACAGTCCACGTTCCGTCAAGAGTGAAAGGCACAATAGGACAGTCCGTCATGAATGCAAGCTTGAAGCTTCCTGCCTTGAATTCATGAGGCTTTCCGCCGCGGCTTCTTGTTCCTTCAGGGAATATGACCTGGCTGTATCCTTTTTTCACACCGTCAGCTGCATCATGTATAGCTTTTACACTTGCCCTCGGACTTTTGCGGTCAATGAATGTGCACTGCATAAGTTCCATCCACTTGCTGAGGACTGGTATTTTTTTGAGCTCAACTTTTGAAACGAAGGCGAGGTTTTTGTCCGTGTAGCCTAGGAGAACAGGTATGTCCATAGCCCCCTGATGATTTCCGATAAATACAACGGCTCTGTCCCGGGGAATTTTTTCCTTTCCGATTACTTCAACTTCAGAGTCTGTAATTTCAAATACATAGCGTGCCCATGCCGGAACGTTTTCGTGAACAATGCGGTCACGTTCTGCAATGTCACCTCTTTTTTCTGCTGCCTGTGCTTTTCGGAGCTTGCCGTTGCGGCGGAGCATCCAGTTTATAATGCGAATAATTTTGAACATGACATATATTCTATAACGTATTCACTGTTTTTGCAATTTGGAAGAGGAAATTATTTTATGGAACTGAAGGAAATTAATCCGCTTTTTTTTCCGGGGCTTCTCCGTAAAAAAATATGTGCATGCTGAACTTATGGAATCTCCGTGGACTGCAATTTTATGGACGGCCCAAGAAATTCGGCAGACATAATATCGTAAATATAAAAATTACTTTCTTGGGATTCCCGGTCCAGAATTATAAGAGAATCTCCTGATTTTGTGATATAATATTTTCATGGCATTCACGATCATAAGAAACGATATTACAAAAGTCAGGGCAGATGCGATAGTCAATACCGCAAATCATTTTGTGCGCTTCGGTCCCGGAACAGATACAGCTGTCTACAAGGCTGCAGGTGAAAAAGAACTTCTGGCTGAGCGGAAAAGGATTGGAGAAATTGAACGTGGAACGAGTGTCCATACAGATTCATTCAACCTTTCAGGAAACGGCGTGAAGTATATAATCCATACGGTGGGCGGAGAATTTTCTGAAGAGAAAAAGGATGAGTCCGTAAAGACATTGCGCAGCTGCTACAGGTCGGCATTTGAAATCGCAAAAAAATTGGAGTGCAAAAGTCTGGCCATACCGCTTCTGGGTACAGGTAACTTTAAATATCCTAAGGAACTAGGACTTCAGATTGCCGTAGAAGAGATAAATAAATTTCTTCTGGAAACTGAAATGGATCTTATGCTTGTTGTGTATGATATTTCAAGCGTTCTTGTTACGGAAAAAGTTTTTGCTGACATAAAGGACTTTCTGAAATCTGAAGCAAAAATTGGATCTCCTGAAATTTCAGGTAATGATGAGACCGGCCTCACGGATCTTAGGACTCTTCTTTCAACGATAAATGATAAGATGAGTTTCAAGAACATGCTGCAGAAGAAAATTGCGGACAGGAATTTAAGTAATGCGGATGTTTACAAGAAGGCATACATTGACCGCAAAGTTTTTTCAAAAATAATAAATCCGAATACGAATTATATGACGAGCAAAAAAAATGTAATGGCCCTTGCTCTTGCACTGGAATTATCTCTGAGTGACTTCATTGAATTCATGAGCTATTCCGGTTATGCGTTAATACCTTCGTCGGTATTCGATATGATTGTAAAATATTGTGTCATGCAGAAAAAATATAATCTGGCTGAAGTCAATTTTATTTTGCATTCCTGCAACCAGGAATGTTTCGGGGAGTAAATTATTTAGATACTGATTTGCCTGTCCGTTAATTCTGGCAGGCTTTTTTATGCGGACGAGTGTGTGAACTCTTTTCTGTAAATTCAGTAGGCTGCGGTAAAAAAGATTAGTGCGAATTACTCGCTTACAGCTGACAGCTACTGTTTATGCTTCGAATATAAAATAAGATTTGATTTTTTCAAGAGTCAAATGATTTAAAGACA
>JAZUJH010000003.1:0-72152 GCA_045642665.1 Treponema sp. | reverse complement strand
TCATGAAGAGCACGCACCGCAAGGTCAGCATCTGACATGGGATGCAGGCATTTGAGGAAAAGGAACCTGAAAGGATATTCAGGATCTTCGGCTGTACGTCCTTTGTCAGGACAATGTTTATCCTTAAGCTCTTCTCTTATGAAACCGGATTCTATTAGTTCATTTATTTTTCTGGACAGACGATTCTGCGGAACCAATTTGTCATACAAATCTGTATACGGACTGAAATTCAATTCTTGCTGTGACTTGAGCATAAAAAAAAACACCCAAATAAATTTTACTTTATTCAGGTGGTTCCCGTAAATTCAATCCCTGGCGGACTGTTTTCAGAGGA
The DNA here is from genome assembly GCA_045642665.1 of Treponema sp. Classification (GTDB taxonomy): domain Bacteria; phylum Spirochaetota; class Spirochaetia; order Treponematales; family Treponemataceae; genus Treponema_D. Next base: position 71,818 of record JAZUJH010000003.1, on the reverse strand, counting down.
CTCCAGAGATATGGGTGCTTTTTTTGGGGACGAATTTTATTATCGAGGTTAAATATTTTCGGTATAATTTTCCGGAATAATAATGTACTTAATACAAAAATAGTTTTATTACAATATTGACAATACGGCAAAACTGTATTAAACTTTTTTAACTTGTGTTGCGAAGTCTTTGGCTCTGCAGAAATTACAACGCTAAGAGGTACGAGATGAAGAAGTGGGTGTGCAAGGTTTGCGGTTATGTTCATACAGGTGATAATGCTCCTGAAGTTTGTCCTCAGTGTAAGGCGAAGAATGCTTTCAATGAAATGAAGGAGAAAGCAGGTCTTGCATGTGAACATACAGTGGGAATAGCGAAGAATCTTGATCTTGAAGTTGTTCAGGGGCTTCGTGATAATTTTAATGGAGAATGTTCAGAAGTCGGAATGTATCTTGCGATGAGCCGCCAGGCGGAAAGGGAAGGTTATCCTGAAGTTGCTGAAGCATTCAGGCGATATGCATTTGAAGAAGCTGAACACGCTGCAAAATTTGCAGAGCTTTTGGGAGAAGTTCTCACAAGTGATACAAAGACAAACCTTAGGATGAGAGCTGATGCAGAAGCTGGTGCATGTGCAGGAAAGCTTGAACTTGCAAATCTTGCAAAGAAACTTGATTATGATGCAGTTCATGACACGGTGCATGAGATGGCCAAAGATGAAGCACGTCATGGTGCAGGATTCAAGGGGCTTCTTAAGCGTTGTTTCGGAGAATAAGTTTTATATTTCCTGGTGCAGGTCTTTAATTTTGTAAAATAAAATCATCCCGCGGAAATAATATTTACGGGATGATTTTTTGCTGCCTTGAAAGTCGGAATCCTTGGAAATTTTGGTTTCCTCCGGTTATTGTAGGTCCGACATCAGATAACAGGGGGTTGAAAATGGAATTAAGGGATTACAGTAAAGTCCTTCAGGAAAATGGTATCCGGGCTTCAGTGCAGCGTATAGCTGTATATAAATTTCTTGTAGAAAATCCTGTACATCCTACCGCGGAAATGATTTACAAGGCGCTGGAACCGGATTATCCGACTCTTTCAAAGACAACAGTCTATAACACTCTGTATGCTCTGGAGGACGGCGGGATTGTAAAGAGCATTAACATTGAGGACGGGGAACTCCGTTATGATGCGACGCTTGTGCCGCATATGCATTTTAAATGTCTTTCCTGCGGCTTGATTTTTGATATACGATATAAGAACGTCAGCCTGCATAAGATTTGCACGGAACTCCTTCCCAGTAATTTTGAGTGCATGAAATCAGAAACCTTTATGTGGGGAAAGTGTTCCGGCTGCAGTAAATCAGATGGATGTAGCAAATGACTTCGCAAGCCACTTTATCGCTTTGTCGTAGTCCTGCTTAATACCCGTGCCTGTCAGGTAGCAGTAACCCAGCATACTTTCAGAATCCGCATCACCTTTTGATACTGCCTTCTTGAGCCATTTTACTGCAAGGACCGGATCAGAAGTTTTGTCGGTGCCGTCAAGGTTCAGATAAAGAACACCGAGGCTGTATTGTGAAAGGATATGTCCTTTTTTTGCGGCCTTGAGAAACCATTCCTTTGCTTTCGCGATATTTTTTTCTATCGCTAGACCCTTTGCATAGCATTTTCCGAGCATGAACTGAGCTTCTGTGTTTCCACTGGAGGCTGAATACATTAGATTGTCTAAGGAATCTGTGTTTTCGTTCAGAAAATTTGATTTAATTTTTTCAATAAACAAATTTGTCATAAATGAATCCCTCCGCATGTGATTGTCTGCTCTAGCTTTTCCTGTATAATATTATAGACTCTTTTTATGTGATTTCAATTTCAGTATGAATGTTTTTTGACGATAATAATTTTTTGCGTCCTTAAGTGAATTCCGGTAAAGTTGCGTTATAATATTCCGTAGGTTTTGTGTTTTGTAAAAACTTGAACTATCGGAGGAATATTTTGGTAAGCACAAAAAAAATTATTGCGGCAGGATTTTTTGCTTGTTCTTTTGCTCTTTTTGCTCAGAGTGTCATAATTGATGCAGAAAATGTTGCTCAGTTTGTTGAAAGTGAGATGGTTTCCGTTGCCGGCGGAAAGTTCATGATGGGCAGCGAAGATAATGAGAATAATGAAAAACCTCTTCACCAGGTTAGTATCGGAGGGTTTTCAATGTTGAGGACGGAAGTTACGCAGGATGTCTATAAAATAGTGATGGGAGAAAATTACTCTCATTTCAAAGGCAAGAGGCTGCCGGTTGAAGAGGTAAGCTGGTATGATGCGGTGATTTTCTGCAACCGTCTGAGCATTCTCTCGGGCAGGGAACCTGTTTATTCTTTGGACGGAAGTACAGATCCTGAGGAGTGGGGCGATGTTCCACGTATAAATGATGTCCAGGAAAATAAGGACAAGTGGGATTCGGTTATCTGTGACTTTTCTAAGAACGGTTATCGTCTCCCTACTGAGGCCGAGTGGGAATATGCAGCAGGTTCGGCTGAAGAGGATGAGGTTTTCGTTTACAGCGGGTCTTCTTTGATAAGTGATGTCGCCTGGAACAGGGATACTGAGGAAACTAAAACTTATGAGGCAGCCCGTAAAGCTCCTAATGCTCTTGGACTTTATGACATGAGCGGAAATGTTTGGGAGTGGTGCTGGGACTGGTATGGAAATTACAATACAAATGACAGGGATAATCCTAAGGGGGCTGCTCCGGATATTACGGGCCGCAGAATCAGAAGGGGAGGCTCCATTCTTAGTGATGAAAAGTTTTGCCGCAATGCAAACCGTGCAAGTTCGGAACCGAGTCTCAGAGGTATAGACCTGGGCTTCAGAGTCGTCATCACAAATCCTGTACTTGTTTCTGCCGAAGCGGAAGAGGATTTTGAAATAATTGATGACGCGGATCTTGATGAGGAGGCTGAAAAATAATTTGTTCCGCCTGCGGAAGCTTTCGGTGTTTTTGCAGGCAGTATGTTTTTTTGCGATAAAAATCCTTGTTGACTAAGTTTAAATGGTATAATAAAATATTAAAAAAGTGTCAGTATATACAATTATTGTTCCGGACAACGATATTTTACAGCGTGTATGCGGAACTAACGACAGTAACTTAAAACTTATTGAATCATTTTTGGGCTTGGATATCTTTGCTTGCGGTAATGAACTTTCCATTGATTCGGAAAATGTTGCGGATGAACAGAGGTTTAGGTTCGTGGTTGACCGGATTCTTGATGAATTTGGTGATTCCGTGTCCACTAATTCAGATTCAGATATTGTCAGGTCAGTTTTAAATTCGGATGTCGCTTTCAGTAGTAATATTTTTTCTCACAGCTCAAGAGCTTCCATAGTTATTCCTGGAGGCATGAAGCGGGTTTATCCTAGAACCAATGGGCAGGCCCGGCTTGTTAACCTTATGAATTCCTGTGACATGGTTTTCGCCCTGGGACCTGCAGGTTGCGGTAAAACTTTTCTTGTTGTAGCTCAGGCTCTGGCTCTTGTTCTTGGCCATCAGAAACGGCGGATTGTTCTGACAAGACCTGTCGTTGAAGCTGGTGAGAGCTTAGGTTTCCTGCCTGGAGACCTTGAGGAGAAAATAAATCCTTTTATCCGGCCTCTCTATGACGCAATGGACAGTCTTCTTCCAAAGGAGACTGTCAGAAAGATGATGGAGGCGAATTTAATAGAGATAGCGCCTCTTGCTTATATGCGAGGAAGAACTCTTGATGACAGTGTCGTTATTCTTGATGAGGCCCAGAATACTACCCGCGAGCAGATGAAGATGTTTCTTACCCGCATGGGAGATAATTCAAAGGTTTTCATAACAGGAGATGAAACCCAGATAGATTTGCCTAAAAGAGTGTCTTCAGGTTTGCTTCATGCTTCAAAAATCTTGAGGGGCATACCTGGAATTGGTTTTATGGATTTGTCTGCCGAAGATGTAGTTCGTAATAGTTTAGTCAAGCAAATAATTCAGGCGTACGAATATGACGAAATTTAGTTTTAAAAGTTTCTTTATAAAATATTTTGTGGAAAATTTCAGAAAGCTCCGGGAATTTCTGGTAAGCCATAAAAATAAGCTGATTCTCTTTTTGATAACATATATTGTAATTTCGGGCTTGTGTTTCATTCGTACGGCTCTTACCATTTCGGTATCTTCCTATGATATAAGTGAATACGAACCTGGACAGATTTCTGATATTACTATTGTCGCAAAAAAATCCCTCAGGGCTGAATTTGAAAGTCCCGTTTCTGTTGAAAAGGGGGAAGTCATTGTAAAGAAAGGATTTGAGATTACCAATGAGCAGTATGAGAAGCTTACCAAGATGGCGGAATCCCCTGCATATATTGATTTTAAATCCTTTTTCAGGTCGGTTCTTTATCTGTTCTTTGTGATCCTTCTTTTTGCGTTTCTGTTCAGGGAGGAACTCCTTGGGGGGGCACCCCGGATGAAGGAGCTTATTACGGAGTGCGTGGGACTGGTTTTTGTCTATGGAATATCTATCTTTGCATTGAAGACATCGTCCTTTGCAAGTCAGACTTCAATGGGAATAATAATTCCTAATTCCTTTTGCTCATTCCTGGTTTCCATTCTGTTCGGTCAGATCAATGCTGTCTTTTTCTCAATGGTTGCTGCGCTGGCTCTTCTGAATGGTGCAAACTATTCAATTTTTGCATTCATTTATGCTTTCTCCACCTCACTTGTTTCGTCTTTCCTTGTACGGTATATAAATAAAAGGTCTGACGTTTCATTCCTTTCCATAACACAGGCTGTATGCAATGTAATTTTGCTTTCATGTCTTTCCCTTGTATTCAGGGAGACTATAGATAATAAGACCTTATGTTTCGTGGGAGTTTTCCTTAACGGATTCATTTCAATTATTCTTTGCAACGGATTTCTTACTCCCCTTGAGCTTATGCTTAAAACTGCTTCAATTTTCAGACTCACGGACCTGGAAACTACAACAGGAGTTCCGGTTCTTGATGAACTTTATGATAATGCCAGGGGTACGTGGACTCATTCTCTGAATGTTGCCCAGCTTGCACGTAAGGCCTGTGATGCTGTTGGTGCGAATTCTCGTCTTGCCGGAGTCGCTGCAATTTATCACGACATAGGAAAATCTGACAATCCGCAGTATTATACGGAAAACCAGCTTAAAGGTCCTGACGGAAAGCCTGTTACAGAGAATGTTCACGATAAGGTTTCTCCTCAGGTTTCGGCTAATATAATTCGTTCCCATGTAAAGAAAAGTGAGGAGAAAGCCAAGGAAATTCATCTTCCTGAAAAGGTTGTGCAGATAATTTCGGAGCACCATGGAAATCAGGTTATTCAGTGGGCCTATGCTAAGGCGAAGGAACTGGATCCCGATGTTAATCCGGCTGCCTATTCATATATCGGGAATCCTCCTTCGTCAAAGGAAAGTGCCATCGTTATGCTGGCAGATACTGTGGAAGCTGCATGTCATTCGTTGAAGGATCCTTCTTCAAGTCATCTTGATGCGTTCATAACAAATCTTGTCAAGGCAAAGATGGAAGCGGGCCAGCTTGATAACTGCAACCTTACATTTGCGGAGCTCGGTAAGATAGCAAGGTCCCTTATTGAAACCCAGCAGTCTGAATTCCATAAGCGGACCAAGTATCCTGATCAGATTAGGGATGAGGCAGAAAAGAAGGTATCTCAGCCGGGAACTGAAAATAATGTTTCTGCTGCAGAAGAAAATAGATCAAGTATTGTAAAGGAACCTACGATTTTAAAGGAGAAATCGGATGGTTCACAAAACTCTGAAAATGATGTAACTTTGAAACCTGAAATGGATTTGAAAGTAAGAAAGTCAAGGACAGAGAACTCATTGAAAAAAAAGGAAAAAATTTCAGCAAATAAAAAAAGGGTGTAGAAGAAGATGGCAAATAGAATTCTTGTAGATATGGAAGACGGAATGGAAGCTCCTGCCTGGATAGAAAAAGTGGAGCCTTTTGTTCAGAAGGTCATGGAAATGCAGGGCTATGACGGAGAGGAAGTTTCAATTCTCTTCTGCTCCGATGCTTTCATCCAGAATCTGAATAATGAATACAGGGAAATTGATGCACCGACAGATGTCCTGAGCTTTGAGAACGGGGAATCTTACATTGACTGTGATGATGTTGAGTGGGTAAGTGTTGGCGACATTGCAATAAGTCTTGATACACTGCCTAAAAATGCAGCATATTTTGAGGTCCCGGAGGATGAGGAGTTGAAACGTCTGCTGGTTCACGGCCTGCTTCATCTTCATGGTCTGGATCATGGCGAGGAGCATGTTGAAAAAGGTGTGGAACCTGTTTGCAAGATGCTTAAGATTCAGAAAAATATAATGAAATCCGTTGAAGCGGAAAAAATTTTGTAGGACCAAGGATAGTAGGGAAATTATATGGGGTTATTTAACTTCGCAAAAAAAAGGAAAGACAAAAATGAATTAGCTGGAGATGATCATAGTCATTTGACCCAGCAGGAAATTCTTGCGGAAGAGAAAAATGATATGATTCAGGGGGTTGAAGATCTTTCGGAAACTACTGTAAAAGAAGTTATGGTACCCCGAATTGATGTGGATTTTCTGTCAGTTGAGACCCTTCCTGATGGACTTCTGCAGAAAATTACAGAGAGCGGACATTCAAGGTTTCCTGTTTATTCAGGTTCCATTGACAATGTAATCGGAATTCTTTATGTCAAAGACCTTATTGCTGCTTTTGCCAGAAAAGAGCAGCCTGAGCTTGAAAAGATTATAAGGAAGCCGTATTTTGTTCCTGAAAGCAAGAAGATTGACAGTCTGCTGAGGGAATTCAAGAGAAAGCATGTGCATATTGCCATTGCTATTGACGAGTACGGCGGAATAAGCGGTATTGTCTGCATGGAAGATATTATTGAAGAAATTGTAGGTGACATTCAGGACGAATTTGATAATGAAATGGAAGATATCCTTTCTCTGAGCGAAAATGTTTGGCTTTGTGATGCCCGCGTAAGTCTTGACGAACTGAATGAGACAATAGGATCTAAGTTCCCTGATGATGATTTTGATACGCTCGGTGGCTTTGTATTTGATCTTTTCGGAAAGATTCCTGTAAAATTTGAAAAGGTTTCATGGAATGCCTATGATTTTATTGTTCAGGAAATGGAAGGCCATAAGGTTAATTTAATAAAAGTAATATATAGAAAAGAAAAGGAAGCAGAAGAATAGTCTGTTTTCTGGGTGTGGGAGGAGATTATGTTGAAATTATTTGCAGGATGCGGAAAGAAAATATGTTCCGTGGTTTTTCTGGGGCTTCTTACAGTTGTACTGTTCGCCCAAAGCGGAAAGACTGCTGTGACTTTGTATAATAATGCCTACAAAATGCAGCAGAAGGGTGACTATTATTCTGCCATTGAATCCTACAGGGAAGCTTTGCAGATGAATCCTAAATACGGTGACGCATGGTATAATCTTGCTCTCTGTACCTTCAACCTTGGAGAATATGAACTTGCCATTGAGTATGCTGATTCTGCGGCTGTTTATTCAAGAAGTCTTAACAAGATCCAGAATCTTAAGGGAATGTCCCTCATTGCTGTAGGAAAGATAGATGAAGCCGTAACTGTTTTCAATGCAGTGCTCAGGACTTATCCTAATGATATTGACGCAAGATTCGGGCTGGCTGAAATTGATTTGTACAAGGGAAGCCTTACCTCAGCAGAAAAAAGATACCTTGATGCCCTCAAGAGGGAAAGCACAAACAGAAAGGCTCTGCTCAGTCTTGCCCTTGTAACTGCTGAGGAAGGAAAGACAGATGTCGCTGAGCGTTATGTCAATCAGGCTCTTGAATATCATAGCGGGGAAGCCGAAGTCCATTATCTTGCTTCGTATCTGGCTGCAAAGAGAGGTGATCTGAGGACAGCCGAAAAGAGTGCACGTTCTGCTGTGCAGATAAAGGGTGACTATGACAAAGGCTATGAGCTCCTTGCTGACATCCTTTATGCCCAGGACCGTTATAATGAGGTCATTGACCTTTGTGAATTCCGCATCGGCCGTAACAGAAATATAGGAGAGGCCTGGTATCTTAAGGGGCTTTCACAGCAGAGGCTTGGTAATGTTGAAGAGGCTATAGATACTTTCAATACAGGTCTGATGATTAACCCTCAGGATGAAGTAATGCGCTTTGCAATGGAGCAGCTTATTTCTTCTTCACTTGATGTTGAGGATCCTTCCCGTGCCCAGTGGTCCCAGTTTCACTATAACAAGGCGACTGAATATAACAAGAAATTTGACGGCTCAAGTGAACGCTATGAGTATCAGAGGGCACTTTCAATTGACCCGTTCAATATAAAGGCAAGGCAGTCCTTTGCGAATATGCTTCAGAGAGACGGATTCTATGAACTTTATCAGAACCAGCTGAAGTTTATCAAGAGCAACTCTGCTCAATCTTCTGGCAAAAAGCGTACGGCTCAGGAAGTTAAGAACGATGATACCATTGAAGCTCTTGAAAGTATGATGAGAGACAGTCTCGGTAACCGCTACGGCATTGATCCTTTCTATCTGGACAAGGCCAGGTGGAATATCGGTATCTATTACAGGAAGTCTCCTGTCCAGTTCATTCATGCGGATGTTGACCATATAATTTCTGTTGCTGCACGCGATATTTTTAATGGAGTTACAAGTACCTGTGTTGATGTTCAGGCTGAAGCGATAGATGGTTTCGCGCAGGCTTATCGTCTTGCGAGAAATTCCGGAAGAGATTATTTTATTATTCTTTCAGTTGATGAAACTGACCGTTCCATTTCAGTGGATGCTGAAATGTATTCGGCGAGAACGGGAACAATTACTTCAACGACACATATCTACAGAACCGGGAATGACAGAGTTGCAAGATCTGTTCTTCGCCTCAGGCAGTCGGTTCTTGATGTCCTGCCCATAAGGGGCAAGATTCTTAACAATTCTTTGAGCACTGTTCTTGTTGATCTCGGAAAGAGTGACGGTGTTGTCAGGGGTACGGAATTTGATGTTGTAAAGAAAGGGAAGGTGTTCACAGCTGACAGCGGTGTTGGGGTTTATTACAATACGAAGGATATTATTGGAACTTTCGTTATTGAAACTGTAAATGAAGAAATTTCTGAAGGGCTTTATACTAAGAAAGGCTTCTACGATACTCTGAATGTCGGTGACGAGATTGTTCTTGTAAAAATTCCTGGTTTGTCAGGTAATTTGAACGGTAACCTTGTTCTTGATACCAGGCCCCAGGCTGACAGCAAGGGTAAACCTGCAACGGAATCTGCCGCAAAGGTTGAAAGGGATGCAATCAAGGAAGACCTGAAGACTCCTGCAAGGGAATCTTCACTGATTAAAATGATACGTAATATCTTATAAAGAATAAAGAGTTGAAAATTACAAAAGTTTTCAGCTCTTTTTTTTATTCCTGCGGTATTTCAAATAAGTTCAGGCTGCTCTGAATCCATTTGCGGCTCAGCTTAGGATAGGCCTCCTCCACTCTCAGAAAGTTTTTTACGGCATTCGGGTAATCGCTCTGGAAGTAGAAACTTTCGGCCAGGTAGAATATAGCCCTGTTTCTTATGATTGTGTCCTCTTCGGAATTAATGTATTCATAAAGTTTTGCAGAGGCTTCCCTGTAGTTCATCTTCATGAAAGTTGTGCTGAGAATTTCAAAAAGGCGTATCCTGTTTTCTTCTTTCGGATACATGGCGTCCTCTTCAAAAATATATCGTTCCCTGATTTCTGATGAGCTTTCGCTGCTTTTGTATCTCAGAAGTTCAAGGACAGTTTCTTTGTTTTCGTCTGAAATTTTTTTCTTGTGCTCAAATTTTGTGTCCCCGAGAACATCAATGTAGGGAAGAGGCTGATCCCTCAAACGGTTTGTGTAGTCCTTCTGCTGTTTTTCTCTGTTTATCTTTTCCTGTGCGGCCTTAATGTCCGATGAAGTTTTCACTTTCCCGTTAATCTTCGTTCCGCTTATGGTGGAATTTATTCCGGGAAGAATCATGCTGTAAATTTCAGTGGCTACCGTTTCCTTCTTCTCATGGAAATCGGTTTCCTCATCGAAATATAAATCCCTATCCCCGTCAGAATTTTTCATCTGTGAATAATTTTCTGTGGTTACGCAGACGGCCGCATAATAATAGTCCCTGAAGTCTTTCAGCGTATCCCTGTAGGAAGTCTGGCTAATTTTTATTGACGCAATAGGTTCCAGACCTTCAGCAGAAGTAATGGGTTTTGTGTTCCTGTAAAGAAGAATATATTTTATGGTAGAAAAATCAGTGTCATTAGGAACTGACCAGGTAATTTCTATCCTGTTTGACGAAACTGCCCTGGCCCGTATGTTATAAACAACAGGCTTTCCTGTCTGGCCGTAAAAAAAATCAGAAATTAAGATTGTGAGGATGAATGTTAATATTGTTTTTTTTCCGGGAAATTTTGTTTTGTTCATCCCCTAAAAAATCGGAATGTAGGACAGTTTTTTTTACTGATAAATTTGATTTGACAAGACCTGTACTTTTAATTATCCTATAACATATGTTTGTTTCAATAATTGTGGATCCGGGCAGCATTGACAGTGCCAAGTCCTTGTTTAATCTTCTTGTACATACAGGGTTTAAGAAGGCTTTGAGAACCTGCTGGGAGAATCCAAAGATTTCAGAAAGTGAATTGAAGGACCTGAAGAAAAATATCGATAGAATAACAGATTATTATGATGAGGTTAGAATTTATCAGTTTCCTTTGAACGGAATGTTCGTTATTACGGAGCTGAAGGAAAAGCACTGGCGCAAATGTCAGCTTGCAGCAGGGCCTTTACCGAAAAAGACTTGATGATAAATTTGAATTTATTTTTTCCGTTGGATTTTAAACGGATTTAAAATGGGAGCTTCTAAAAATTACAATTTTTAGAGATGCCCAAATATTTATTTAGGGGAAAAAAATGCTTGAAGATTTGAAAATGCCTATCGATGAACTGAAGGAAAATATCATGGACGTTTGGGGGCGTCTTTGACTCGGACGAGATTTACAGGAAGATAGCCGAGAAGGAAGCTCTTACAACAGCGGAAGGTTTCTGGGATGATAATGAAAAGGCAACTAAAATTCTGAATGACATCAAGATGCTGAAGGGACGTGTTGAGCCTTGGCAGCAGCTTATCAAAGATGCAGATGATATGCTGACTCTTTATGAACTTGGAATCGAAGAGAATGACCAGAGCGTAGAAAAAGAGCTCAGCGAGCTTTATGAAAAAACAAAGGCTGAATATGACCATCAGAGTATTCTGAATCTTCTCAGCGATGAAGTTGACAAGAATGACTGCTTCCTTTCGGTACATTCAGGTGCCGGCGGAACTGAGGCCTGTGACTGGACGTTCATGCTTAGCCGCATGTACCAGAGATGGGCGGAGCGTCACGGATATAAGCTTGAGATTCTTTCTCAGGAAGAAGCTGAAGGAGGTCTTAAGTCCATAAACATGAAGATTTCAGGAGCCTATGTTTACGGATATACAAAGGGTGAAGCTGGTGTGCATCGTCTTGTCCGTATCAGTCCTTTTGATGCAAACGCACGCCGTCATACATCATTTGCTTCTGTTTATGTTTTCCCTGTTCTTGATGACAGCATTGAAGTTAACATTGACCCAAAGGACCTGAGAATTGATACCTACCGTTCGGGAGGAAAGGGCGGACAGCATGTTAACAAGACAGAATCAGCAGTACGGTTTACTCATATTCCTACAGGAATTGTTGTTGCATGTGACAGTGAAAGGTCACAGCTTATGAACCGTGCAACCTGTATGAGTATCATGAAGTCACGTCTCTATGAGTATTACAAGGCCCAGAAGGAAGAAGAGAATTCCAAGTTCGCCGGTGAAAAAAAGGATATCTCTTTCGGAAGCCAGATTCGTTCGTATGTCTTCCAGCCTTATACAATGGTTAATGATCACCGAACAAAATTTAAGGTCGGTAATATACAGGATGTTATGGACGGAAACATAGACGGCTTTTTGGATTCCTTCCTCTCTGTTAAGTGGAAGGGTACTCCAGTAGCTGATGATGGTGATGATGATTTGGGAGATGAAGCATAAGCGCTTTTTTCCATGGAAAAGAAATTAAAAAAGACAGGCTTTATTTTTTTGATTCTTGTGACGCTGTTCCCGTTTTCTGCGTTTCCCGCAGAAGACAGGTGGGTCATGGGAGGAATGGAATTTAGTTTGGTCCAGAAATATCCTATGGGTTCAGTGGAAAGCGGTGTTGCGAAGTTAATGCCGCAGCTTATTTTGTCAAGAATTTCCACGGAAACCTTGAGGAATGTTTCTGCCATAGAACTTACGGACAGAAAACTTGAGTCTCTGCGTACACAGCGCCTTTCTCTTCTGTTGCAGCTTTCGTCTGAAATACAGAAGAGAGACGCTTTTGTGCTTTCAGAATCAGATTCCAGGAAACTGAAGAAGAAAATCGCTGATCAGGAAAAATCAGTCGAAAAAATTCAGAAATTAATTGATGAAAATCTTGAAGAGACAGAAAAGATCAGGAACCTTCTTTCCGAATACGCGGATTCTGGTGATGAAGATAAATTGGAAAGAAAGACAGAATCTGTTGATTTATACGGAAGTTCTTCTGACAAGCTGTTCGTTTCTGAAGAGAAAATCGGTACAAGGGAATTTGAGAAAGCGGTTTCCGCTCAGAAAATAAACGGTCTTGTTACAGGTTCTATTGTTGTGTACGGTTCTTATTTTTCTGTGACAGCGGAACTTAGAGTTTTTCCCGGAAACAGGTTTGCAGGAACTTTTACGGAAGTTGGGTCGATGAAAGATATAGAAAGCGTTGCTGCAAATCTTACACAGTCCATGCTTCCTGCCGTTGCCAATGCTTCAAAAATAAATCTGCATTTTGATATTAAACCGGAAAACGCTAAACGCAATGCCAGAATTTTAATAGACGGTGTTCCTGTTGAACTTACAAATGATGTAGCATCAGTTTTTGCCGGAAAACATTCAATTGAAGTTTCCTGTGAAGGTTTTGATTCCTATTCAACGGAATTTGATTTCAGAAACCATCTGGATTTTTATGTTCAGGTTCCTATGCTTTCCGAATCAGATTTTGTATTTCCTCTGCGGCTGAAAAACTCGATGAAGGGAAAGCTTTTTGTTAACGGGGAGTTTGTTGGGGACGTTGATGAAGAGAATGATTACGTATTTATAAAAGGAAGACGCGCTCCTATTCTCGGACAGTTCATCGGGGATGCTTCAGCAGAAAAGACTGAGACTGATGAAGAAAATGTACAGTCCGATGCGGTACAGCCTGAAGAGACTAAGGCTGATGCTGTTCAGTCGGATGATGAAAACATAAATACCGGTGATGCTGATGAAAGAGAAAAATTTTCAGGTGCTTCTGAAGAAAAAAAAACTGGGGAAAAGGAAACTGAAACAAATTTCTTTGCCTTCTTTTTTGTTCCTGAAATGCTGCAGGAACAGAATGTTCCTCTCATGTATGCGAACCCGAGGATTGATAATACGGTGCTTATTGACAGAAGGCGGAAAGCAATGTACAGAGGTTACAGTGCGCTTATTGTATCGCTGCCCTTTACTTTTTATTCCTTCGGAAATTTTAATGTCGAGTATGACCGGTATAAAGCAGGCCTGACAAGAGATGCTGCGGAGGTCAATAAATGGAATACCATGCGTTGGGTCAGCATAGGGGTAACTGTCGCGGCGGGAGGATGTTTTGTCTTTGAACTTGTGCGTTATCTTCGTGCGGCAAATTCTGTTCTACCGCAGAAAGTGAAGAATGATTACGAATTTTATAACATGAATTCAGATATTGAAGTTGTTGGAATAGAAAATAATTCTGATGAAGAAAATATAAAGCAGGAGTAGATTATGGCAAAAAAATCTTTTGCGGAGAAGTTGAAGTCTTTGTTCACAAGTCATAAAAATCAGGACAGGGATTTTTTTGAAGAACTTACTGATATTCTTATTGAAGGCGATGTTGGTGTAAAGAATGCCGTTGAAATTGTGGAGTCTTTGGAAAAGAAATGCAGGGAAGAAAAGATAAAGGACAATGATGGAATTTTGAGTGAACTTAGGACCACGCTTCTTCCTTATGTTCATTCCGTTTCTTTTGAATTTGATCCTGCAAAGACAAATGTGCTGATGGTGCTTGGTGTCAATGGTGTCGGAAAGACTACAAGCGTTGCAAAGATGGCAAAGATTTTCTCTGAAAAAAAATATAATGTTGTAATGGCCGCATCTGATACGTTCCGTGCCGCAGCTGTCGATCAGATTTCTATGCACGGAGAAAGACTTAATATCCGTGTCGTGAAGCATCAGATGGGAAGCGATCCTTCTGCTGTAGTTTTTGATGCAAGTGACAGTATAAGGGCCGGCGGCGGTGGAATTGTGATTGCTGATACTGCAGGACGTCTTCATAATAAGGAAAATCTTGTGAACGAATTAAAGAAGATTGACAGGATAGCATCTTCCAAGGCTGACGAAGGTTGTTACAAAAAAGTTCTTGTCGTTGATTCAACTACAGGTCAGAATGCATTGCGCCAGGCGGAGGTTTTTAATGAAGCTGTGGGACTTGATGCAATTGTTCTTACGAAATATGATTCAAGCGCGAAGGGAGGATGTGTTATTTCAATCGGAAAGGAATTGAACCTTCCTGTGCTCTTCGTGTGTACAGGTGAAAAATATGAGAATATCGGTGTAATGGATGCTGAAAAATATCTTGATGAATTTTTGGGAATGGACTGATGACTTTAGACGCACTGATTATGTTTTTCTATCTGCTGTTCCTTCCGTTCAACATGTCTGTACAGCAGAGAGATTTACTGAGATGTGCCAACAAAAATATTACCGCTGAAGAAAAGGAATTTATATTCAAGCAGGTGGATGATTTTTTGGGGGGCATGAAAACTGATGACTCAATAAATTATTCCGACTCGTTTTCCATTGGCTTTGATGAATCTCTTCTGAATCCTGAGTACGGTCCGCAGAGTGAAAGCGCATCTTTGACTAATGATTTGTGGGAAGGAAATTTTGCTGAAGTTCAGTATATAAATTCTCAGAACAGGATTCATCTGTTTGAATACGGCGAAGAAAAATTTGAAAGGACAAAGCTTCCGGACGGCAGGGAATCAGTAGTCAGTGTTGATGCCCTGAATGTTACGCGTACAACTTTTGATGAAGATTTCAGGGTGAAGCAGAAGCTTACATGGAAAAACGGAATGTCGTCCGGGTCCATGGCAGTGGTCAGAAGCGTGAACTATTATTACGGTAAGCGTACCAGTGCTGTTCCATATTATGTTACTGATAATGATTTTAAAAATAAGAATCTGGTTGAAACATATTTGGATTACAGAGGAAATCCGACTGAAATAAATTATTATGACACTTCTGAAAAAAAAAGGAGGGCCACAAAGAAATCAGCTTTTTCTTATGATTCCATGAGCCGTGTAATTTCCGAAGAGGAGATTTTATATATTCCTGTCAGCGACGCTAAATCAGGGACAAAGAAAACGGAAACCGTGGAACGTAAAAATGTTTACACTTATACAAATAAATCATCCAAACCGGATTTAAGGTTCTATGAGGACAGCGTCCTGAGAATGGAAACACATTATTCCGCGGAAAATGATTATGAGGATTCTGTTTATTTTTCTGAAGGTTTCACTCTGAAGTCTTTGTACAAGGACAATGAATGCGTCGAAGAAATAACGTATGTTGATGGAATTGAGGTATACAGGAGAGGGTTTGATGAAAACTAAAAATTTTTTTTCATCCTTAAAGTGGATATATTTTATTTCAGAAAGATTCAGCAAGGTTGACAGGAAAGGCCGTTCTGCCGTAACATCAACACTTTCTTCACTTGGAGTATGTTTTGGAGTTATGGCGCTCATTGTTGTTATAAGTGTTATGAACGGTTTTCAGCTTGAATTCATAGATGCCATTATTGAAGTAAGCTCCTATCATGTTCGTGTCCGGGATTTCAGAAATGAAGATGAGGAAAAGGAATTTCTGAAGTGGTGCAGTAACCAGAAGGAGATACTTTCATTCGGTGAATTTTATGAGGCCCAGGGACTTATGGCAGGAACTTCCGGGAGGGAGAGCGCATCATTGGTAAGGGGTGTTGATTCTGATATTTGTGAAAAGGATTCTGGTTTCAGCCGTGAAATTAAAATACGGACCGGTGAATTTGATTTGTCTGAGGACGGATCAATTATTCTTGGGGCTTCCCTTGCAAAAAATATAGGTGCTAAAGTTGGAAGCACAGTTTCATTATTGGCTCTGAGCGGTTCAAAGGATGTGGAACTTTTTTCTGCTGAAAGGGAATTTGTTGTTAAAGGAATTTTCAATACAGGATATGCGGATATAAATTCAGCTTATTCATTCATAAATCTCAATGATGCGAAGAAATATTTTGGAAGCGGAAGCAAAAAGAATTATGGAATAAAAATTCGTAATTCAAACAGGGAGTCTCCCCTGATTGCGGCAGCTGAAAATAATTTTCCTGGTATCAACATTGAAAGCTGGCGTTCCTATAACAGAAGTTTCTTTGGTGCACTCAGAATCGAAAAGAACATGCTCATGCTTCTTGTGTTTCTTATATTTGTTGTTGTTGCAGTAAACATTTATAACGGCATGAGGAAAATGGTTTATGAACGCCGTGAAGAAATTGCTGTTCTCAGTGCACTGGGGGCAGGCAAGAAGGATGTTCAGTTCGTGTTCATTGTAAAAGGCCTGGTAACAGGTCTGAAGGGTGCAATACCTGGACTTGTTCTTGGAATATTTATTTGCGTGAACATGGAAAATGTTTTTATGCTTCTTTCTCATTCCCAATATTTTTTTCAGTATTTCATTGCAGTTCTTTTTGATCCTGAAAAAGTGTATTCGCTTCAAGAAAATTCTATGTTCCGGGCCTATGCAAATATTCCTGCGAGGATGCTTTTCCCGGAAATCGCGTCAATTTTTTTCTTCGGAGTTTTTTCTTCACTTGCAGCTTCATGGATTGCAAGCAGACATATTTTAAATGTAACGGTGGCAGAGGTTTTGCATGATGACTAACGGTTTAGAAAATATTGTTTCAATCAAAAATCTGGAGAAGGTTTATAAAACTTCCAGTGAAAATCTGAGGATACTTGATAATCTGAATCTCGACATAAGGCGCGGAACAAAATGTGTCGTCGTTGGTAAGAGCGGCAGCGGAAAATCTACGTTGCTGAATATCATAGCCGGTCTTGACAGTGCCACATCAGGTGAAGTGAATGTAGACGGCAGCATAATCAGCTACATGTCCGAAAGGGAACTTACAGATTACCGTCAGAAATTTTTGGGTCTCATATTTCAGTTTCATTATCTGCTCAAAGATTTTACTGCTCTTGAAAACGTTTTTATTCCTGCATACATGGCCGGGGTTCCAAAGAAAACTGCAGTGGAAAAAGCCCGTTCACTTTTACATGATGTTGGCCTTGATGAACGAATTGATCATCTCCCTTCACAGCTTTCAGGCGGTGAAAGACAGAGGGTTGCAGTTGCGAGAAGCCTGATAAATGATCCGGAATTAATTCTCGCAGATGAACCTACGGGAAATCTTGACCCTGCAAATGCTCTTCTCATAGGTGACCTTCTTTTTTCTATGGCGGAGAAATATAGTAAGACACTTATTCTTGTAACCCATGACATGAATCTGGCTTCCAAAGGTGATGTCCGGTATTACATAAAAGGCGGAGCCCTTTCGGAGAAAACCTTATGACGTTCAGGGCGAGTTTCTTGTATGCTCTCAGAATTATTTTTCCGGGTAAGCGAAATTCTTCGGCAAGCACTCCTGGTAAAAATAGTCTTCTGGGAGCTGTTCTTTGCATAGGTATAAGCCTGGTTCCCCTTATTGCTGTCATTACAATCTGTGACGGTATGATTCAGGGAATTACAGGAAGAATGGTCGGTCTGTATTCACAGGACATCTGCGTAAGAATAAGTCCCTCTTCAAGGACCATAAAATCTTATGATGACTTCAAGGATTTGTGTGACTTTGTAGATGAAATGTATGAGGCCGTAGAAATCTACCCTGAAGTCCAGACACAGGTGCTTGTTGCAGGGGGTGAAGCCAGGATGGGTGCAACAGTCAGGGCCATGTCCCGAGAGGTTTTTTCCGGGTCCTCCGACTTTGCAAAGATGTTTACAGTTTCAGAAGGTTCCATGGATTTTTCTGATGAAAAGTCTGCGCTTATAGGTTCAAAAATTTCCAGCGAACTTAATCTTCATGCAGGGGACAAAATAAAAATAATTTCAATGAACCGTGCAGGGGACAAAATGGTTCCAAAGGTTTCAACTTTTACTGTAAGCGGAATTGTTTCTTGCGGATACCAGGAGCTTGATGCTCTTTGGGTGTTCATTCCGATAGAATCAGGTTTCAGGAATCTTTCAATACAGTCTTCAACTTATATAGTGGGAATCAAAACCGAAGACACTTTTTCTCCTGAACTTCCGTATCTGAAAAACCGAATAAGCAAAAGGCTTGCTTCATTCAGGGATGAAGGAATTGAAAGATGCTATGTTTATACATGGAACCAGATTAATTCTGCCCAGTATGAAAATTTTTCTTCAACTAAAATTCTTTTGCTTCTTATAATGCTTCTCATAGTTCTTGTCGCCAGTGTCAACATAAGTTCAGCGCTTGTAATGATTGTCATGGAACGCCGGAAGGAAATCGCCATATTAAAGAGCACCGGCGGAACTGCCGAAGGTATAGGAACAAGTTTTCTTATGGTAGGATTCGCCTGCGGGCTTGGAGGAATTCTTATTGGGTTTCCTTTGGGGCTTCTTGCTTCCGTAAACATAAACCATATTGTAACTTTCATAGAAAAGCTCATTAACTTTTTTGTGAAGTTCTTTTATATTCTCTCCGGCTCCGGAGAAAAATTTACGGGAATTCATTTGCTTGATCCGGCCTATTATTTGCAGAGCATTCCGATTTCTCTTCCGCTTAAGGAACTTCTTGTCATTGCCCTTGGAACTCTTCTGCTTTCTCTGGTTGTCTCGGCTGTTCCTGCGATAAAGGCCGGAAAAGAAAAACCTCTGGATACTTTGCGAAAAATGTAAAATTTAGTATACTATGAGTCAGAAATATTCAAACGAGAATGATTTTCAGAGGGGATTTTATGGTCTGTGATATTTGCCATGAAAGGGAAGCCGTCATTTACTGTGCCCAGGAAGATGGCGGCAAGAAAATAAAATTTAATTTATGTATGGAATGTGCACAGCAGAAGGGAATCATGCTTGATCCCGGAAACATAGAATCTTCTGTAAAAAAAATTGAGTCGTCAGTCATAAAGAGACTTTTTGATGAATATATGCGCGGCGTGAAGAAAATTCAGGCAGAATCTTCCCGTGCATGTCCTGTCTGCGGCACAAGCATTGCTGAAATCCGTAAGACCTTAAGAGTTGGCTGCCCTGAATGTTATGCCATCTTTAAGAGCGACATAAGAAAATGTCTTGACGGCAGAAACATCAAGGGGTCATACACAGGTACAATGCCTCACAGACTTTCTACAATCCGTTCTGTCCTTAATGACCGTATAATTTTGCAGAACAAGCTTAATGATGCTGTAGCCAGGGAAGATTACGAGAAGGCAGCATTGTACAGGGACTATCTGAAGGCCCTTGAAAAAAATCCTGTCAGTTCCAGTGAAAGCCAGGAGTAGTTGGAGAATTATGTATGGAAGAAAAAGAAAAATCAGCTACATCTGATGCATGGTATACGGAAGGTGGCATGGAAAGTGATGTCATCCTTTCCACAAGGCTTCAGCTTTCAAGGAACCTTGCAAATTTTCCTTTCCCTTCTAAAAATAATCCGGAGGACGCGGAAAGGGTTATGGCGTTAGTTTTTGATGCCTTCAATTCACTGGAAAATGCTGATGAGTTCCAGTCTGTTCCCGTAAGCTGTCTTGATACGCTTGGTTCAAAAATCTTAAAGGAAAGGGGCATCCTTCCTGGATTTTATGACGGTGAAAGTGCCGGAATAATTTTGAAGGTCAACGGAAAAGTTTCATGTACCGTGAACCTTGAGGACCATATCAGGATTTCCTGTTTCTCGTCGGGGCAGAATCTTGATGAAGTCTTCAAGGAAATTCAGTATCTTGATGACAGTCTGCAGAAGAAGCTGCAGTTTGCTGCAAGCTATGACTTCGGGTACCTTACAAGTTCTGTAGAGAATGCGGGAAGCGGAATGAAATTATTTGTTAGAATTCATCTTCCGTCTCTTTCATTTAAAAAGCGGACAGCATTTGTGGCGTCGGAGCTGATGAAGGATGATATAGTGATGTCATCCTCCTTCGGAAACGGAACGCTGGGTCCTGTTTCTTCTGGACTTGATTCTGTAGGTGCTCTGGGAGGATATTTTGATATTTCCCTTAGAAATTCTATTGCAGGTTCGGAACTTGACCAGATTGCCGGAATCGCAGCCAGCGTTCAGAAACTTAAGAAACTGGAACGTGAATGTCGTACTGATTGCAAGGAAAACCGTTCAAGTGAAGTGAAGAATTATATTTTCCGGTCGATTGCTCTGGCAAGATATAGTCTTTTTATGTCACTTAAGGAAGCTGTAGCCATTATTTCCTGCGTAAAGTGGGCAAAAGATTTGAACTACATAGAAGGAATTGATTATGCTTCGCTTCATGCGCTGCTTTACAGAATTCAGGACGGTCATCTAAGTTATGTTGCAAGAAATAACGCCCTGAATTTTGGAAACGAGATTTCATCAGATTCAATGAAAAAGAGTGAACGTATAAGAGCTTTAATTTTACAGGAAGCTTTTGAAGACATACAGCTGATTGTGTAATATACTAAAGGCAGGAGGTTTTCAATGACCAAAAGTTTTTCGCCACGGGCACAGAGAATTTTGCTGGTGCTTGGGCCTGAAGAGGCAAATAATCGTGGCAGCAGGCAGCTTGAAGTGGAGCATGTACTGCTGGCCCTCCTAAAATCGGCTGACGGTTTGGCATATATAGCCCTTAAGGCAATGAAAATAAACGAATTAAATCTGGGAATTTATCTGGAAGAGAATATTCCTGTTGAATCTATGGGGCCTCAGATGAATGAGCTGCCTCATTCACAGAAACTTAAGGAGCTTCTGGATTTGGCATCGGAAGAATCAAATGTTCTCATGAATGAATATGTGGGAACGGAACATATACTTCTGGCTGCGATTCATCAGGATTTTTCTCTGATGCAGAAATATTTTTACAGGAAAGCTGATATTGATATCGACCAGGCCAGGAAATATGTTTCCCAGGTTCAGAGAAAGGTTCCTTCTTCAGCTAAAATAGGTACTGAAAGTATTGGTGGCGGCAGTTTCTTTCAGCCGTTCGGTCAGCAGAATAATGTTGCCGATGCAAAGATAAAGAACCAGAAGGCAGCCGCATCTTCATTTCTGAATCAGTTTACCCGTGACATTACGGAGTCCTGCAGGGAAGGAAATGTGGATCCTGTTATCGGAAGGGAAGATGAAATTCTTAGGGTGATACAGATTCTGTGCCGCAGAACAAAAAATAATCCTGTTCTTCTTGGTGAACCCGGAGTAGGTAAGACTGCAATTGTTGAAGGTCTTGCCCACAGGATTGCCAGCGGGGACGTGCCCAAGGATCTTCAGAAAAAGCGCATACTCTCTCTTGACCTTGCTGCAATGATTGCCGGTACCAAGTACCGCGGCGAATTTGAGGAACGACTTAAACGTCTTATGAAGGAAGTTAAGGACGCAAAGGATATAATCCTCTTCATTGATGAGCTTCATACAATCATTGGCGCAGGCGGACCTGAAGGTTCAATGGATGCAAGCAACATGATGAAGCCGGCCCTGAGCCGCGGTGAGATTCAGGTTATAGGTGCAACAACTACCAAGGAATACAGAAAATATTTTGAAAAGGATACGGCACTTGTAAGAAGATTCCAGGTTGTAAAAGTAGAGGAACCGTCTGCGGAAGATACGATCAGAATTCTTGAAGAGATTAAACCTAAGTACGAGGCCTTTCACAGGGTCGTATACGAGGACGGTGTTCTTGATACTATAGTAAAGTACAGCATGCGTTACATTCCTGAACGTTTCATGCCGGACAAGGCGATTGATATTATGGATGAAGCCGGGGCTGCAAAGAAGATACGGGAGGATGAACGTCCTGAAGAGATTCTTCAGATAGAGCAGTCCATAAAGAAGCTTTCTGAGGAGAAGAGCTTCTATGTTGCCCAGAAGGATTTTGAAAATGCAATTCCTGCACGTGACAAGATTATTGATCTCCGTCATCAGCTGGATGAATGCAATGCAAAATGGAAGACTCTCAAGCATATTACAAAGGAAGATGTTTTTACTGTAGTCAGCAGAATGACAGGTATTCCTGTTGACAAACTTGATGACGGAGAAACCGGAAGACTTCTTAAAATGGAAAAGATTCTTCATGAAGAGGTCATCGGACAGGAGGATGCTATAAAAGTAATAAGCAGTGCCGTTCGCAGAAGTCGCTCAGGAATTTCATCGCATAAGAGGCCTGTCGGGTCATTTATTTTTCTGGGACCTACTGGTGTAGGAAAGACTCAGGCTGCAAAGGCTCTTGCAAGATTTCTGTTCGGAACAGAGGAAGCTCTTATACGTGTGGACATGAGTGATTATATGGAAAAGCATAATGCTTCCCGCTTAGTCGGAGCTCCTCCTGGATATATAGGTCACGATGAAGGAGGAATGCTGACGGAAAAAGTCAGGCAGCATCCGTATTCAGTTGTGCTTCTTGATGAAATAGAGAAGGCTCATCCTGATGTATTCAATCTTCTTCTGCAGATGCTTGAGGAGGGAGAACTTGCAGACAGCTTCGGTCGTACGGTAAGTTTCAGGAATACGCTGATCATTATGACAAGTAATGCCGGTGCAAGAAAGATTACGTCTGAATCCCGCATGGGCTTTTCTTCACTTGACGAAGGAATTCTTCCCTATGAAGATATTCGTGCAAGTGCAATGGAAGAACTTAAGCGCATAATGGCTCCGGAACTTCTTAACAGAATTGATGATGTCCTGGTGTTCAATCCGCTAAGGAAGGAAGAGGTTTCAAAGATTCTTGACATACAGCTCAAGGAACTTAGGGATGCACTTGCTGAACAGGATCTTGCTCTTGTAATTCGTCCTAAGGCCCGCGAATATATGGTTGAGCACGGATATGATCCTTCGATGGGTGCACGTCCGATGCGCCGTCTTATTCAGAGACAGATAGAGGATCCTCTTTCAGTTCTTCTTCTCAGCGGGAAACGAGGGGCAAGTAATCAGGTGGTTGTTGATTGTAACGGGGATGAACTTACTGTTCATTTCAGAAAGCAGAAACTTTCTGTGCGTTCTGAACTTGTCAAGGAACTTGTTGAAGACCTTCAGTAGTGGGTCTTGTTCATAAAAGGCATCCCCGAAGATTCATGCCGAAATGTCTTTTCATGTCAAAGCCTTCAGGTTGAACTGGTTTTGGCGGCCGGATTTTAATAGACATTTCCTGAAGCTCAGCTTTCGGGTGTCTTCATAAGAAAAAGTTTGTGCAGTTTATCTGCAGGAGAGTAATTTTTTATTTTCGAGAGGATTTGTATGAAAGAATTCATGCAGTATGACACAGTGAGAAACAATACTTTGTGTCTCGCCCACAAAATTTATCAGGAAGACCATTTCGTTCCTGATGTTATTTATGCTTCTCTCAGAGGCGGAGCATATATGGCAAATATTATTAGCGAATACTATAAGGTTGCACTCAAAGATACTCATAAGCCTGTACTTTATGCTGCAGTCGTTGCAAGAAGTTATTCAGATGTAAAACAGCATGATGCAGTTCGCATAGACGGATGGACATATTCTCCTGATCATCTTCGTATGGGTGACAAGATTCTTCTGGTTGATGACATCTTTGATTCAGGCCGTACTTTGAATTATCTTGTTCAGATTCTTCTTGAGAAGGGTGTGCCGCGTGAAGACATTAAGGTTGTTGTGCACGATTACAAGGTTTATCATGACCGTGAAATTCTTCCGATAACTCCTGACTACTGGTGCCGTAAGCTGGATATTTATAAGCCTGAAGACAACAGCTGGATTAACTACAACAGCCATGAACTTGTTGGACTTACGCAGGAAGAGCTTGAAGAAAATTTTTATAAGCCTTATCCTCAGCTGCGTCCGGTTCTTGAACCGCTTTTCGGGAAGAAGGATGAATAAAGTCTGTTTATGACCAGGGGAGCAAGAGTTTTACTTACACTTCTTATTTTCTCAGTCCGGACATTGTTTGCTTCTGCGGAGGGACCTGATGTTGTTTCTTTTTCCATGGATAATATTATCAGTCCATCTGCAGGTGAATGGTGTAATCTGCAGCCTCTGGTTATAAAAGATTCTGAGAAATACAGGATACGGTATTCTGTTAACGGATCTGATTATACGGATTATTCCGTGCCGGTGCTTCTGAACAGGAGAGGTTCAGTCAGTCTTGGCCTTATTGTTGAAGGTTTTTCAGGGAAGACTTCTTCGTTTACCGTGAATTATTCTGTAAAAGCTAACAACCAAAGGCTGAGTTCGGCTGAGAGTAATTTCATTAGTTCCATAGAAAATAATCCTGTTGTTGAATATTTTTCTGGAGACAGGATTTCTATTCCTGTTTCCATGTTTTATTGTTTTTCTCATGCATCTCTTAGGGGAAGAGATGTTTTTTTATCGGAGAGGAATTGCCTTGAGCGTTATGTTCCCTGCCGTGTGTGGAAATCTGAAAATGAGGAATGGCGTTTTGTAATTCATGTAAGACCTCAAAAAAAAAATATCTGTGCGCCTGTACAGAAGGACACTCCTTTTAGTGTAAGGAATTTTACTGAAATTCAGGGGAACGACGATTCGTATATTTATCAGTTTGATGATGAATACTGGTGCGGAGCAAATGAAGTTCATGAACTCGATTCATCTGCTGTCCATAAAGTCAAGTGGCAGAGCATTGAATATGTTCCGGGAAATGAGGTTCTTGAATTTCTGCTTCCTGCATGTCCTTCCCTAAAAGTAGATGCCGGAAACGGAAGAACTGTTGTCTCTGCTGCAGGGGCAGAGAATAATATATTTTATATAGACGGATGCAGGGAGTTTGTTGCGGAGGCCTTTGAAGGGGAAAATCTTGCCGAATCTTTCTTGCTGAAAATTTCTTGTGCCGATTCGGACGGGGAATTTTATTTAAAGGATTCAGGCTCTGTTCTGACAAATATTTATGCTGACAGGGAACCTCCTTCGGCACCTCTGATTAAGACATCCACAGGGAAGTCAGTTTCCAGGAACAGGGTTCTCGTTGATATATTTTCTGGACCTGCATCAAAGAAGCATGATGACATAAAGCTTTTTTATTCCGTTGAAAAAATCTGCAAGAAAAATGATTCAAAACTTGTCCATGAAAATGTTCAAAAAAAGAATTCTGGATTTTATTATGATGAAGATTTTGGTGAAGAGTACATAGAAAATTATCTGGAACCTGATAAGGAAAAAGATTTTCACCTGTATGACGGAAAGGCTTTGGAATTTTCTTCTGAACAGGTTTCTGAAACAGAATATATGGTAAGGGCTTATGCAGAAGATTCGGACGGTAACGTGAGTGATGTTTCTGAATATAAAGTTCTTGTGGCCCCTGAGAACTATTATCTGAAAACTTATGCCGAAGGTGAAAAAAGTTCCTGTGACGGATCCTATGCAAATCCTTTTGCAAGTTTTGACCAGGCCGTCAAAGTTCTGAACAGAAACGGAGGAGGTCGTCTTTTTGTTTTAAGTGATGTGAATGTTCGAGGAAATTTGAATTTCCGTTCTGACTGTGAAATTTATGGGGATAACATAAAAATAAATTTTGCAAGGAATGCTTCCCTTAAAGTTTATAATTCGGCAGTAAAAGTGAAGGCCTGTTTTCTGATGAAAAATAATTCTTCCGGAGCGGAAAAAGAATTTATAAAACTTTACAACGGTACTTTCACTGCAGAATCATGTATACTGTTCGCAGATTTTGCAGAAGAAGGAATCCTTGTTTCTGCATACGGTTCAGCTGTCAGAATTTCTGACTGCGACTTGACTGTCAGCGGAAGTGCATATTCTTCGGTGCTGGATTCCAGGAAGTCTGATGTGTTTTTGGAGAACTGCAGGGTCAGTTCCTCTGCTTCATCTTCTGTAAGTTTTTGTGTTTCGGAAGGAACTTTTTCTCTGTTAAATTCTTTTGCTTCTGTATCCGGTAATTTTATTTGCAGTGGTCAGTTTTCAGGATGCCAGCTTGTTTTGATCGGGAATGAATTTTCTGGAAATTTTTATGGAGAGAAAAAAAAGATTGAGCCGGTCTGGAAGGATTCGGAAACGGAAATTATTTCAGATTCGGGCAATGAAATTAAAGGATATGAATGATATGGATGAAAAATTTATTATAGGACTTGATGAAGCGGGACGTGGACCTTTGGCGGGTCCTGTTGTAGCGGGATGTGCAATGCTGCCTCCTGATTTTCCTCTTGAACTTCTTAATGACAGCAAGAAGCTTTCGGAAAAAAAACGTAAGGCTGCATATGAGGTTATCAGGGAAAAGGCTTGCTGGGGAATTGGCGAAGTGGATCATAAAAAAATTGATGAGATTAATATTCTTCAGGCAAGTCTTCTTGCAATGAAAAAGGCATACGAAGAAATGGTAAAAAAAATTCCTGACTGGTGCAGGGAAAATAAATTTGATGTACCTGATGTAAAATCAGTTCAGGCAATTGCTGACGGTACTTTTTGTCCTGACATAGAATCTCCTGTCCGTGCAGAAGTTAAGGCTGACGGAAAATTTCCATGCGTAATGGCAGCCAGCATTCTTGCAAAAGTTTACAGGGATGATCTCATGATTGAAATGGACAAGCTTTATCCGGAATACAATTATAAGAAGCACAAGGGTTATCCGACTCCTGAGCACAAGAAAATATGCCGTGAAATTGGACCGTCTCCGATTCAGCGGTGTTCCTTCAAGGTGTAGAGCGGAGCTCCGCTAATAAGAAATCCTGCCGTTTATTCTGTCGAATGCCAGCAGGATTTTTTTTCTTGATGGAATGGAATATTAGTTGTCTGATGTATTGCGCTTTGATGTAATGTGAATTACGCGGTCAGTCTTTTCAACACCAGATGCCCTTCTTTCTGCATCAGCCATGGGACCAGCCATTCTTTCTCTCTGTTCTTCTTCCATGAGAGCTTCCTGACGGCGCTGAGAAATAAGACGGCTTTCACCTTTTCTGCGGTAAACTTTTTTTGTGTTTTCAGACTTGTTCTTGTTTCCGAGAGAATACTTTGCATCTCTTTCAGCACGTTTTTCCTGTCTTGCTCTCTTTCTGTCCTTGCATTCCTTGTCTACAATCTTGAGCGTTTCATCAAGTCCCTTGAAAAATTCTGGCATATCTTCAGCAAAAATAACAATGTCATGGCGGTCGCCGTCAATACCTTTGCTTTCTACAATCTGTAAGAACACATCGCCGTTACGGTTTTCTTTTACATTGAAGAAATAAGATTTTCTTTCAACCTGGATAGCCTTAGTGTAGATTTCACTACGAATGTTTCCCATTATGTCCTTCCTTAGTAATGTAAGTGGATTAAAATATTAATTGTTGCGGAGAGATGTTGCAACTTCTTTTGCAACCCGAAATCAAGTTCACTATATCAATTTAAAAAAAAATAATCAAGTAGTAAAATAATTTTTTATTTCCGTGCCTGATTATTTTTTTTATTTAGTGTGCAAACTGCAGTGCTATTTCAGAAACTTTTTCAGCAAGCTCGTCCATTGCTTTTTCGGTGGTTTCAAAGCCGAAGCTGAATCTTACAGCGCTTTCCTTTTCCTTTGCACTTACCTGCATGCTGTCAAGGACAGGTCTTGAATGGTGTCCCGAAGAGCAGGCGCTTCCTGTTGAAATATAGAATCCGTCTGCACTGAGAGCTCTTTCCATTACCTGACCCGGAATGCCGGGGAATGCTGCCTGAACAACCCACGGGGAATAGTTTTCACTTGTCGAAGAATCTTCTCTGCATTTGGGAATTATTGTGCATCCGGGAATTGATTTCAGTTTTTCTATGAAAGAATCTGTAAGCTTTTTCTGAATTTCAAGTCGTTCCGATGCATAAATGTTTTTACGTGACATGCAATATTTTTCAAGGCACAAAGACATTGAAACTGCTCCGAAAAGATTTTCAGTTCCGCTTCTGATGTTCTTTTCCTGTCCGCCGCCTCGCAGGAAGGAAACAATTTCTTTTGAAAGGTACAGCACACCTGTTCCGCGGGGACCACCAATTTTGTGTGCGCTAAGGGATGCGGAGTCAATTCCTTTATGAGAAAGTTCAAGAGGAATTTTTCCTGCAGCCTGTACGCAGTCAACATGGAAGAAAGGCTTTCTTTTTCCTTCGCCGGCTTTTACAAGTGCATCAGAAATTTCGTAGATGTTCTGGATTGCTCCAGTCTCATTATTTACGGCCATCACTGAAACAAAATATGTATCATTCCGGAGATTAGCGATGACGTCATCGGCATGAACAATTCCGTTTTTGTCAGGGTTGACTGTAATGACTTCCCAGCCGCAGTTCTTTATCATCTTTGCCATCTCTCTCATTGCAGGATGTTCTATTGAGCTTATAAGGACGCTTCCTTTCTGAGGCTTGGTGAGCACAGAGAGAAGGGGAATGTGATCTCCTTCGGTACCGCCGGAAGTAAAGTAAATTGTTTCAGGTTTTACGTCCAGAGCTGATGCACATCTTTTTCTTGCATCCTCAAGTATTTTTTTTGCATCCGTTCCCGCTTTGTGTATGCTGGAAGGGTTTCCCCAATGTTCCAGAGAAATTTCAAGGGCCTTTCTCTGAATGTCTGCATCCGCAGGAGCTGTTGCCGCCCAGTCAAAATAATGTTTTCTTTCTATCATCTTAAAACTTCCGCAATATCTCTTTCCGCTACCTTAATGATTTCTGTCTGGCAGATTCCTTTCTGCAAAATAAAGCGAATCTGTGTGCTCTCAAGATTTTTCTTGTCCTTGTACATGGCCTCAATAAGTTTTGAGGCATCCTTTTTTCCTTCAAGGACGGCCGGAACCGGATTCATATCGTAGCCGTAGTCTGCAAGAACTTTCTTTACCTCTTCGGCCGTTTCACTTGTGCATATACCAAGGTTTGCGCTAAGGTCATAGGCTCTTCCCATGCCCCATGCAACTGCACCGCCGTGTGTAATTTTTCCTAACCCGGCAGCAGCCTCTAGTGCGTGGCCGAAAGTGTGTCCCAGGTTAAGGAAAGCTCTGCGTCCTTTTTCTCTGAGGTCCTCCTCAACGATCTTTGCCTTTGCCTTCACGCATTCGCTGATTATTTTTTCAAGGACCTCACTGTTTCTTTCAAGTACAAGCTGCCTCTTGTCGTCCATAAGTTTCCACAGGTCTCCGGAAAAGAGGAGGGCTGTTTTCAAAGCTTCTCCCAGTCCTGAGATGTATTCGTCTTCCGGAAGTGAAAGCACGAAGTCGCTCCATACATGAAGTTTTTTTGCAGGCCAGAATGTGCCTATCATGTTCTTGTAGCCTTCGTAGTCACAGCCTGTTTTTCCTCCCAGGGAAGCGTCAACCATTGCAAGAAGCGTTGTCGGTACAAATTCCACGTCAACGCCGCGCTTGAAGATTGCAGCCGCAAAAGCCGTCATGTCACATATAACTCCGCCGCCGATAGCCACGAAGGTGCATGTTCTTGTGAAATTTCTGCTGAGAGCTGACTTTACAATGTTCATGACGGAATCAAGAGTCTTGTAAGCTTCTCCGCTTCCCATGACAAGAAGAAGGTCTGCGGAGTTTTTTCTTGTGCAGAGTTTTGCATTCTCTGTAAGTTCAGAAAAATCGGCAGGTTCGAAACAGGAAATGAAATCCTTCATTGATGGCAGGGAAGAAATGTTTGTGTCGGTAACAAAAAGTCTTCCGCCTTCTGAATTCCTTTCTCCAAAAAATATTTTGTCAACGCAAGGCGCACCGCTGTAAAAATCAATTACAGATGAAGCGAAGCCTGAATCTTTCGGATAGTTAATTGTGTACTGTTTTTTCATATCAAGTACATTTTAATAACTTTTGTCTTCCATTGCAACGAGGTCATCAATAACTTTCTGGACTCTTTTGTTTTCTCTGTCCAGCATTTTCCGGTAATCCAATGTTCCTGTGCAGATCCGTTCCTTTTCGTCCTCCCAGTTCTGTATGTCTGTCATGACCAGGAAATTGAATTTAGGAAGATTGGCTTTTTCTGCCCAAAGTTTTGCTTCTTCCCAGTAAGAGTATGCGGCTGTATAGTATGTCTTTGCAGTTTCCATGTTTCGTAAATATTCGTCCTTCCATGGTGCATCAAAAAAGTATGCAACCTTCTTGTCGTATATTCGGCCCAGCCTCAGATGCTGTTCAACCAGTTTAAGGTTCAGGTGCATCATAAAGAGGTAGCGGTATTTTTCCCACTGCTTTTCATTTTCAATCTTTGCCATGGCGTAGTAGGGGTTCGCAAAGTCAGCCTTCACTGCCTGTTCAAGCCAGTAGATGTTTTCAAGGCACTGTTCCGGAACCTGTGTATAATGAACGTGGTAGAGCTTGTAGTAGTCTTCCTTGTACTTGCAGACATAAGCGCTTGCGTCTGCTGCGCACAGGATAAAAAGAGCGAGCAGGGATATAAGTTTGTGTTTCGTTTTCATGATTCCGCCTTTTCCGTTTGTAAAAATGTATACAGTTTCACCGTGATTTTCGGCATTACAGGCCTTGAAATTTAATTAAAAAGCTGAGCATAAGCTTAAAGTTTCTTAATGTCAGGTTCCGGAGCTGATGGAAATATTTTGTTATATGTCAAGGAATTTCATGGTTCTAATTTATCTTGGGGCGGGGTTGTGTACATTGCGTATGTTATGGAAATCTGATATAATGATAAATTCTTCTAGGAAGCGGTGGGATTTTTATTTAATGAAGCGCTGGGCACGAAATACTATAGGCATTTCCATTTTTCTCATTATTCTTTTTGCAATGCTTTTTGCTGCATGGAAATTTTATGTAAGGGGAATGCAGAAAATTCAGGATGTGTACCGGACTTATGTTGTTGATACCCTTTCAGAGAAACTGGGGCTCAGTATATCATACGGTTCCTTTTCCCCGTCAATTTTTTCCGGGGCAGGCATAAAGGATATCCAGGTTTTTGATGAGGCAGGCGGTAGACGTATCCTTTCTGTAAGAAAAATCGTAATGAATTACAAGATAGGAGAACTGATTTCCGTAAGGGAGCTTCTTCATGCAAGGGAGCTGAAGAACAAGGACTGGAAGGATGCTTTCAATCGTTTCTTCACGAGGCTTACCCTTTATGATGTTGTTTTTGATTTTGACATGGACAGGAATGCTTCAGTCATAGATAAAATTACATCACTTTCGTCAGGTGAAGAGGAATCTGAAGAACCGGATGAAGACGGTGCTGGGGAATCTGATAAGTCTGCGTCAGAAATTATTGAGTCCCTTGAGAATGCTCTCGGTGATGTGCTTTCTTTTGTTCCTCGTGACCTTAGAATAAAAAATATCCGCGCCCATTTTAAAATGCCCGGCACAGATGTGAAGGCCCTTGTCTCTGAAGTGAATGCCGTTAAGGATTCGGAGACCATGAACCTGGACGGTGTGATGAATGGTTCCGTCTTTGCAGAAATATCTGCTCTCAACGATTTAGGTGTTTTCGCTGGAGGTTCCACTGCGGGGGTTAACTTCAGGGGGGAATTCAAGCTGCTGAAGTCTCTTTCCGGAAGTTCTGCAAAGATTGAGCTTGATGATTACAAGAAGGCTGATTTTTCTCTGAAACATGTTGAGGTGCTCTCGAGATACAGCGAGGGAAATATTGAATTCCGTACTACGCAGAAGGTTTACCCTTATAATATTGGGGCTGACATAAACCTTCTTGCCGGAGACATCAGCGGAAACATTGTGACCAAAGGCCTTGACCCCTTTGTCCTGGTCCGGATGCCTCGTCTCAAAGGGTTCCCCTCGAAGCTTTACGGGTTGAATCTTACTATGGATGCTTCCGGAAAGTTCAATCTTAATACCCTCAGATACAATTACAGGGCGAAGGGAGGCCTGTTTCTTCCGTCCGGCATAATAGGTTCCTCAGAAAATTTTTCTTATAGCGTCAGCGGAAACAATACGGACCTTTACATTGATTATTTCAAGGCATGGGGACAGACTGTGGGAGCATCCCTGAGCGGTAATCTGTATATTCCGGGACTCAAGGTAAGTGCTGCAGGTTCTCTTGACCATTATGTTCTTCCCACAGGAGCAGTCATTGCCTGCGATGATCTTTTTGTTGAATCCACTCCGGCAGGATATATGGCCTTCATTCCTCAGCTGGTGCTTGGAGACAATTCTCTTACTGCCGTTGAAGCGGAGATTGATTTTCCTAAGGGCGTTCCCGGTCCTGATTTCGGTTTCTCTGTTTCCATGAATGACTATTCTCATACGGAATATGACAAAACCGGAAAGCTTAGTGTTGAAGGCTCCTGTTCTTTTGGACGAAGACAGGAAGTCCAGATGACACTTGGCCTTGAATATTTTTTCATTGATACACTTCTCAGGGTCGGAGGATATTTAGGTGGCGAAGAAGTTCTGGCAAATCTTGCTTCCGCAATAAGTTTTACAGAGCCTTACCTTGTTTCAACGGAAGCTTCTGTTGCCATTGATTTTGCCGCCCCTGACTTCATGTCAGATGATTTTCATGTGGGATTTAACATTCCTTCCTTCCTTCTTGCGAACACCCGGAAAGATTCTGAAATGATTTTGCTTTCCCTGTACGGAAATAAGCAGAACATATCCATCACTCAGCTTGAGGCACTTTATGCAGGCCAGCATATCAATGCCGCCGCAGATGTGGATGTGATGGATGATTTCAGTCAGATAGGTTTCTCTACGGATTTTGCGTTCAATAATGTAAATTATTCCGTTTCGGGAGCCTTCGCGCCCGGAGAGTGGCTGCATCTTACAGGAAGTTACGGTCTTGACTGTATCGTCAATTTCACTAATCCCCTGACAGGTAACATACAGCTTGTAAACTTCCCTGTCTCGATCCAGGATTTCCTTTTGTCACTTTCGCTTGATTCTTATTTTGAAATTGATTTAGCTAATATGGAATCAGGTCTGCCCGGCCTTAATGTTGAGGTCAGAAGGCTTGATATTGAGGACGTGAACGGTAAGATTCCTTTCAATCCTAAGGTCAATCTTTCCGGAAAGCTCGATAATACTCATTTTGATATAACTTCCTTCTCGTATTCTGATAAGACTGCTGCACTTATGGGAGACGGAATGGTTAACTGGATTCTTGACGGAGGAATCTTTGAGAAGCTTGATTTCCGGCTTGACGCTTCAAATGAAGGTACTGAAGAATCTGTTAAGCTGGAAGGTGTTTTTGAAAATCCTGAGAAGCTTCCATTTGAAGGGGATAATCTGCAGACGAAGTGCAAATTTAATGCCCTTGCTGATGTTTCAGGACTCCGCATGGGACGTTTCCTTGAAAAACAGACAGATACGGATGTGGTTGACTGCATCGTCACGGCGGAAGGAACAATTGAAAATCCTTTTGCCAATGTTGCATTAAAGAATTTTTCCATGCACGCAGGTGATAATGCTCTTGCGGTAAGGGGTAATGTAAATTATCTTGAAGGTAATGTGGGAATTTATGAAACTGAAGCAGAATTTTCTAACATGAAATTCGATGACATACAGTCGTCATTCAATATAAATGATTTTGCAGGCTACATATATACAAACTTTAACATGACCATGGGAGAGAATTATGTTAATATTCCCGTGAATCTCGTGATACAGAATGATACAAGGCAGGGACCTGTGAATCCGGACGGAAAATCTGAAAAGACCGGATTCATTCCTGATGAATTTTCTATGTTCCTTGACTGTGACAGTCTCAGGACTTCCTTCTTCCCCAAGGAAGTTCCTTTGCATTTTACGATCGTCCATTCACCCGGAATGTTCGCTCTCAGTTCAGACCTGGGATTGCTTGCGTATTACTATACAGATATAGGGTATATTGAAGCTAGCGTAAGTGAGAGAAAACCTCTGCACTTTAATTTCAACGGAACGATGGATCTGAAAAACAGTATGCTTGACATGCATCTGACTGATTTTGCCTTTGATGCATCAAAATTTGATTTCCTGAAGAATTCAAGCTTCTCCAAGATGTTCTCAGTTTATCACGGTCTTGTTCAGGGGCATGCGGATCTTACCGGTGCAATGTCAGATCTTCTGCTGGATGGAAAATTTTCTGTAATGAACCTGGATTTCAATCTTCCGATGTTCATCCCCGATCATTTTGTTGCAAAAGAAATGTCAATTGATGTCTCCCAGGACAGAATTTTCCTTGGTGATACTGAAATTCGCATAAGAGATGAAAATCTGACTGCAGGAGCCGAAGCCCTGCTTGACTCCTGGGCACTTACACATGCATCCGTATGGGTTAGAAGTAACAACAAGAAGGGCATTCCTTTTGATGTTGATATTCCTTTTCTTACCGTAAAGGGACGGACCACAATAGACGCAAATATTGATTATGCGGGAAACGACCTTAAAGTTACAGGTAATATAAATCTCAGTGACGCAGAAATTTCTATTCTGGATGATATTTCCAAAATGGACTTCTCGATTTTCGGAAACCGGGACAGGAATGCTGATAAATCGGCAAAGGACAAGTCAAAGGATGGGGAAGAAATTGCTTCTGTTCCGATGAACATTAACCTTGATGTCAACCTTGAAATTGAACAGAAGGTAAATCTGCTTATCAATCCGCTTCTGCGAGGTATGATTGCACCTAGAACTCCGATTAATCTGAAGATAGATACAAGAAACAACTTGTGGTCAGTGCAGGGTGATATTGAGCTCAAGGGCGGTGAAGTATTTTATCTGAACAGGAACTTCTATCTGAAGGAAGGAAGAATCATTCTCGATGAGAACCAGAATAAATTTGATCCGATGGTCACTCTCAATGCGGAAACCCGCGAGCACGATGAAGACGGTTCTCCTGTGAAAATTTCTCTTGAAGCTATAAGACAGAATGTATCTAACTTTAAGGCAACCCTAACTTCAAGTCCGCCCAAGTCGGAGACCGAAATTCTTGCCATACTTGGACAGGTTGCAATGGGTGACAGTAAGTCCGCAATGGATTTCGCCCTTTCCCTGGGTGATTATGCAGTCCAGAGTACGATTCTTCGTTCGATTGAAAAATCGTTGCGTGATTTGCTTAATTTTGATATATTTTCTTTACGTACTACATTCTTGAAGAATGTAGCCAAGATAGGAGTTTCAGAGAACGTCAATTTTGGTAACCTTTTTAATGATTCCACTGTTTACATAGGTAAATACTTCGGTAACTCTGTGTACGCCGATGCGCTGATGCAGTGGACTTTCGATGAAAAGAAATTAGCGGAAAATCCTTCGGGTCTTGTATTTCATCCGGAAATCGGTATAGAATTTACAGCTCCTTTTGCAAATATCCGTTGGCAGTTTGCACCTACGGATATTACGAACTGGGAGGACTCATGGGTTCAGGCAACATCAGTGACTCTGTCCTGGAGATTAGCATTTTAAAAATAAAGAGGAAAATTATGCGTAACAAGTGTAATGTTTTTGCATCATTCTTTGCATTGGTATTCTGTATTGTTAGTACGGTACCTGTGTTCGGTCAGACTTCAGCACCTGACGGATGGTATTATGAAAAGTCAATCAAGTCTGTAAATTTTGAAGGACTTGAGAACGTTAAGTCATCGGACCTTGAAGGAATTACAAGTGGATTCATAGGTAAGAAGTTTACTGATTTAGTTTATGAGGATCTTGTTAACAGAATATTTTCATTGAACTATTTTGATGACATTGAAGATATCTATGTAAAGCCTGCTGACGGAAACTATGCTACTTGTCGTTCCATTCACATAACTCTCAAGGTAAAAGAATATCCTGTAATCTGCCGCATTAAATTCTCAGGCTACAGGCAGGTTAAATATTCTGAACTTTCAGTCGGTATTGCAAGCAAGGAAAAGGAAATCTACAGTCTTGAAAAGAGAAATGCAGATGAGATAACGATTCTTGAAATCTACCGCTCAAAAGGCTATACCGATGTCAAGGTTGCTTCCCAGGCTGAGCTTACGGAAAACGGATATGTGCTTACATTTATTATTGATGAGGGCAAACAGACTGTCGTGTCTGAAATTTCTTTTGAGGGAAACAAGTCTGTGTCCGCAAATAATCTCAGCAAAATCATTTCTCTCAAGAAGGTAAGTCCTATTAACAAGGGGTCCTACCAGTCATCCATGCTTGAAAAGGATTCACGGACAATCGAGGCTTTCTACAGGGAAAAAGGTTATGTCGATGCAAAGGTTCTGAACACTGAAGTCAAGCAGGAATTTAATGAAGAAAAGGGTCGTATTGAGCTCTTAATTAAATTTAATATTTCGGAGGGCACCCTTTATGAGTTCGCAGGAATTTCTTTCAGGGGAAACAATGTTTTCTCTGTCCAGGAACTGAGCCGTCTTGTGACTCTTGATGTCGGTAAAGTATATAATGAAAAGAAACTCCAGGAATCTGTTTTTGCGATAAGAAATAAGTATTATGAGAACGGGTATACATCTAACGGTTTCCAGCTTCAGATGGACAAGAATCCTTCTGAAAAAACTATAGCCTATGTGCTTATAATCACAGAGACTTCAAGAAGCCATATTGAAAACATTACTGTAAAGGGGAACAGGCGTACGAAGGAAGAAACAATTTTTCGCGAAATCTCCATTCAGCCTGGAGATGTTTTTTCCAACGCAAAGATTACTTCCGCAATGAGGAATCTCTACAGCCTACAGTTCTTCTCCCAGGTTTATCCTGAAATTGAACCTGGTTCTGAGCCTAATCTTATTGACCTTGTGTTTAATGTTGAAGAGCAGAATACAATTAGCCTTGATATGGGGCTTACTTTCAGCGGAGTATCGGATCCAGGAGATACGCCTGTTTCAGGCTTTGTAAAGATTCAGGACAGTAATCTCTTTGGAGAAGGAAAAACTGCTTCCGCGGCAATTAATTATGCAAACAATGAACAGTCCATCAGTCTGTCATACGGACAGAACTGGCTTTTTGATAAGCCCATAGGAAACAGCACTTCCGTTGAATTCAGGCATTCAAAGGAAAATGCCCTGCGTAATTTTGTAAATGACGACGGCTCTGTAGATTCTTCCAATTATTATATGGAATTTGATGCATGGACATTTGGTATTACGGAGGCCTTTTCCAGACGCTGGACCCCTGATTTTGCTATTCTGTCTTTGACAGGAGGGCTCAGCGGAAACCTCATTAATAATGTTTATCGTTCAGATCTTTATACTCCTGCTGATTCTTCCATTGTGGATTATTCAAATACGTGGGAACCTAAGAATTATATTTTCGGGGCTTTCTCAATGGACGGAAGAAATATCAGCTATGACCCTACAAAGGGATGGTTTGCAAGTGAAAGACTTTCCTGGTACGGACTCATTCCCAGAGGAATATTCGGAGGAGATTTTGGTGAAACGGAATTCTATTTGAGAAGCGACTCTAAGGGTGAAATTTATTTTACCCTCATGGATGTTCCTTTGTCTGAGTCGTATAACCTGAAATTTGTTCTCATGGGATATTCCGGTCTTTCAATGATGTTCCCTGTTGCTTCTCCATATATTAAGCAGTCAAACCAGCTTTATCTTGACGGTCTGTTAAGCGGAAGGGGATGGAAGATTTACAATACCCCTGAGGGCCGAGGTCTTGCAATGCTTAACAATACTATTGAACTTCGTTCACCTGTAGTTCCTAATGTTCTTTCCCTGGATATGTTCTTCGATGCTTCCGTTGTAAAGGATTCTATGAACGAACTGTTTACGGATATCGGAAATATGAATGACTGGTATTTCAGCTGGGGTCCGAGTATTAGATTTACAATGTCTCAGTTCCCTCTCAGGTTCCTTGTGGCAAGCAAGTTTAAGATTGATGATACAGGATTCTCCTGGGTTGATGCCTATGGATCAAAGACAAATTCCTTCTGGGATTCATGGGATTTGGTTCTTTCTGTCAATATTACAAACAGATAATATCAGTATTGTATATTGCGGAGGGCATCTGATTGACCGGAATTTTAGGGTCTTCTCCGCTGTTAGGTTTCTGCATGCATGGAAGACCTTTGATTTTTGGTTTAGCTGACATTTTTTGTAATCGTCAAGAAAAATAAGAAAAAACTGTTAGCCTCGTGACAAAGGGTAAAATAAGTGATAAAGTAGAGGTTATGATGAATTTTGACAAGAAATTATTTGCAGTATTGGTATTGGCTGTAGCTGGTATCTGTTCTAACGTTTTTGCCCAGCAGATTACAAAATTTGCTGTAGTTGACACAGCTCGTATTTATCAGGCTTTTTACAAGGATTCTACTACTGTCCGTAATTACGAAACAAAGAAGAAGGCCTATCAGGCTGAGATTGATCGCCTTACAAAGGAAATGCAGGATACTCATAACCAGAGGCTTGCTGCACAGAAGGCTGGCAATAAGGAACTTGTAGCATCGTTGACAAATAAACTTACTCAGGAGCAGAATTTTTTGAGCGAATATACAACAACAAAGCAGGCAGAACTTGAAAATCTCAAGCGTTCGATGCAGAATAATGATGCCTTCTACAAGAAACTCTACGGAATCATCGAGAAGGTTGCAGAAAGTGAAGGTTATTCAATGGTTCTCAGTCTTCAGCAGAACCAGTCTATCCTTTGGTACAGCTCTTCTGTTGACATTACAAACAAAGTAATCCAGGAACTTGGTCTGAAAGTAAGATAATATGTCCGACGATACCCCTCTTTTTATACAATATCAGGGACTGAAGGACCAGCACCCTAATGAAGTACTCTTCTTTAGGGTCGGTGATTTCTATGAAATGTTTGACCGTGATGCTGATGAAGTGTCACGGCTTTTGAATTTAACCCTGACTCATCGCGGGGACCGTCATATGTGCGGTGTTCCTTTTCATGCTTCCAAAGTTTATATAGCACGTCTTCTGCGTCTTGGAAAGAAAATTGCAATTGCTGAACAGGTCGGCGAAATTGCAAAGGGAAAAGGCCTTACTGAGCGCAAGGTAATAGAAGTTATTACACCTGGTACGGCTACAGAAAGTGAATATCTTGAAGGCGGAGTAAATAATTTTCTTGCATCCCTTTTCATTTCAAAGGGAGTCTGCGGATTTGCATATATTGACGTAACTACAGGAGAATTCCGTGCTACAAGTTTTGATGAAGCTTCTCTTGAACTTAATTTTCCGAAGGAACTTGGAAGATGCAGCCCGCGGGAATTTATTCTTCCGAACAGTCTCAGGAATAATGAATTCGTGATGCACTATCTTGATACCCAGAGCAGTCTTTCTGTTTCCTGGTATCCTGATTGGAATTTTAATGCGGAACTTTCCTATAAAAGACTTGTAAAACAGTTCAACACCGTAAACCTGAATTCATTTTCCCTTGACGAAAATTCTCCTGAAGTTCCGCCGGCAGGATTTCTGCTTGAGTACCTTGAGAAGACAACAAATACAGTTACCCCTCACGTAAGCGGAATTGAAGTTTATTCCGATTGTAATTATCTGGTGATAGATGATTCTTCCCGCCGTAATCTTGAGGTTTCTGCAAACCTGAGGGACGGAAGCAGCCAGTTTTCACTGCTCGAGTGTGTGAACTATACCTGCACGGCAATGGGAAGCCGTCTTATACGTGAATGGCTCATGTTTCCTCTTACTGATTTAGCTGGCATCGGGAATCGGCAGAATAATATAGAGCATTTCGTTAATGACAGAGGTCTTTTGAGAAGACTCCGCGAACATCTTGACGGAATACTTGATATTGAGCGTCTTGCGGGAAGAATTGCAATGGAAAGGGCTCACGGCAAGGACCTTCAGGCATTGAAGCATAGTCTTGTTCAGTGGCTCAAGAGCCAGGAACTTCTTGGTACAAATAATTTTGCGGTCCAGAATCCTGAACCCGCACGGAACATTATTGAAATTATCCAGAATTCAATTCTCGATGACCCGTCAACTTCTTTGACTGACGGCGGAATAATTAAGCCTCAGTGGTCTGAGGAACTGGATCACTGGAGAAAGGTTCATGATGATTTTAATAAGGTTCTTGAAGACTATACGGAGGAAGAGAAACAGAAGACCGGAATACAGAACCTTAAAATACGTAAGAGCGGCAACATGGGATATTTTATTGAGGTCACAAAGGGTAAGCTTTCCAAAGTACCTGAGCACTTCATGATCCGTCGCTCAATGGTTAATGCGGAGCGCTATACAACAGAAAAGCTTCAGGAACTTGAATCAAGTTTAAGTGAATCGAGTACGAGAATTCTTGAGCTTGAGAGGGATCTGTTCATTGAAGTCCGCAACAGGCTCAAGGATTTTGTGCCGTATCTCCAGAAAACTGCCCGTGAAGTTTCTTATGCTGATGTATGCCAGAGCCTTGCCAATGCCGCGATAGTTCATAGCTGGGTCCGTCCTGTAATGGAAGAATCTTTGGTCTTTGATGTGAGGGACGGAAAGCATCCTGTAGTTGAAAACCATATTCCTTCTGGTGAATTCGTTCCGAATGATTTGAATCTCTATACAGGAAAATGTCCTAACAGTTTTGCGCTCATTACGGGACCTAATATGGCAGGTAAAAGTACTTTCCTGCGCCAGAATGCTCTTATTTCTCTTCTTGCCCAGACAGGCAGTTTCGTTCCTGCAAGCCATGCAAGACTTGGTATTGTTGACAGAATTTTCTGTCGCGTGGGTGCCAGTGATAATCTTGCCAGGGGTGAATCAACTTTTCTGGTTGAAATGTCTGAGACGGCTCATATTCTGCGCTCCGCAACTGAAAAGTCCCTTGTAATTATGGATGAAGTAGGCCGCGGAACAAGTACTGAGGACGGACTTTCCATAGCATGGGCCGTCAGCGAGTATCTGCTGAATACCATAAAATGTAAGACACTTTTTGCAACCCATTATCATGAGCTTACTCGTCTTGACCATGTTCTTCTGAAAAAACTGTGCATGGCTGTAAGCGATTCTGAAGGAAAAATAACTTTCCTCAGAAAAGTAATTTCCGGTTCAAGTGAAAATAGTTATGGTATTCATGTTGCCTCTCTTGCGGGCATTCCCCGTAGTGTTATAGAGAGAGCCAATTTAATCCTGGAGGGCATTCAGTCCGGAGGCGAGAATAAGATTACAAGTGCTGTTGAAACGGAAAAGACTGTAATTCATGATGCTGAAGTGGAGTCCGGAAAAAAGAAGAAGGAGGTTTCCTTTACGGGAGCATTGTTCTGTGACGAGGAAATGATTTTGGATGAGATTCTTTCCTTTGATGCTGATAATACAACTCCAATGAAGGCTCTTGAAACCATTGCCAGGTGGAAGAAGACTCTTTCGGGACGCTGATTTTAATAAAATTTATAATTTTTTGTTATAGGTGAATTTTTTTGTGGAAAAAACACAATCCGGAGACAATTATCAAGTAATGACGGATTGTGTTTTTCTTTTTAAAAGGATTTTGTTTTCCATGAAGCTGATGTCAGGACTTTTTTTTAATCGGGTCCTGGGATTTCTGTTTTCTCATGAACGCTGTGTAAGATGCGGTTCCGTGTGTTACGGAATGCCCATGTGCAGAAAGTGCAGGACCTCTTTTGTGCATGAAATTTCTATTGCTCCTGGAAATATATGCGCAATGTGCGGCAGGCCGCTGCTGTCTTCGTTCCGGCTATGTTTCG
Organism: Treponema sp.; assembly: GCA_045642665.1. GTDB lineage: Bacteria > Spirochaetota > Spirochaetia > Treponematales > Treponemataceae > Treponema_D. The sequence continues at coordinate 30,014 of JAZUJH010000003.1, read as the reverse complement.
GCTGCCGTGATGGACCTATAATCCTTCATGCTGACAAGGTTGTTCCGCTTTATGCATACAGGCTGTGGCTGAAGAATCTTCTGTTCCTGTGGAAATTTAGAGGATACAGAAATTTTGCTCCTCTTTTTGCGGAGGCCCTGAACAAGAAAATTTTAGTGCTCCGAAGTGAATATGATATTAAGAAAATCTGTATCGTTCCTGTTCCTCCGAGGCCCGGAAAAATACGCAGGAATGGTTGGGACCAGATAAATGATCTTTGTAATGTTCTTGAATTTGTATACGGTTACAGGCAGTTTCATTTGCTCAGGCGTGTTTCGGCAGAGCAGCAGAAGAAAAAGAACCGACAGAAGAGAATTGATTCAAGGAATTCAATATATGTTCTGGACATTAAGGCGGCAAGGAAGTGCAGGTCTCTTCCGGAAGACGTGTTTCTTGTTGATGATATAATTACAACGGGTGTTACAGTTGAATCATGTGCAGAAATATTGAAGTCTGCGGGTGTAAAAAGAGTCTTTGTTTTATCAGTCCTGATAGTTGATTGAGTATTTTTTTGCTATATAAAAATTTGTAAATTCAAGAATTTTCTGATTTTGTGTGTTAAATTTGAAGTTGTGAGCGTTTGATGAAAACTTTGCATTTTTTTGCTGAATTTTTGGAAAACCGGGTGTAAATGTACTATAATAAATTTACGAAAATATATTTAGAAAAGTTTGTAAATTTAATATGGACTTGCGAATATAAAATTTATACGGGAGTAAAGATATGGCCGAAGAAAGCACACAGTATCAGCTGGTAACCTTTCAGCTTGGCGATGAGCTGTATGGTGTTGACATAATGGATGTTAAGGAAATAGTCAGGGTTCAGGCTGTTCGTCCTATTCCAAATGCCCCTTATTATGTTGAAGGAATTATCAATTTGCGTAGCGAAATAATTCCGATTATTAATCTTCACAAGAGATTCCATATCCAGAAGCATGCTTCTCAGGTTGACGATGAGCTTGATGAAGATGACGGTGGATTTATTATTCTGGATATAGAGGGAAATAAGATTGGCATTATAATTGACCGTATTGCGCATGTAGTTCAGGTTGATAAGGGCGATATTAAGCCTCCTCCTCAGATGTTGTGCGGTATTGGTACTGAATATATTGAAGGAGTTGTCCGCCAGGGTGAGGCATATCTTATTATTCTGAATACACGAAGACTTTTCAGTGCAAAGGAACTTCAGAAGATTATTCCTGCCTGATATTTTATTGTGTGTACTGCAGGCGGTTTCAAGCTTACAGACTGTTTGCAGTATTTTTTTGTTTTTATTTAAAAATCATGCCCACATGAAATACCGATACATTTGACACAGAACAATAAAAGTTTGTATTATATAAGCCGTATACAATTTTTGAAGAAAGGAAATAATTGAAATATGATACAGACCTACAGTTCTACGATCAGGCGTAAGGAAATGGAAGCGGTTCTTACTTGCATGGTGGATGAAAAAATCGGACCAGGTGAAACAAATCTGCGCCTCATACAGACTGTAAAGGAAGTGATGCACTGTGACGGGGCCGTTGCTTTGAGAAGTCCTGCTCTTGCTCTTGAGTATGCACTGAAAGCTTTGGATCTGCCTAAAGAATCTTCTGTTGCTATCAGTGCTCTGGCACCTTCATGGCAGTTAATTACTCTTGAAAAATTAGGCTACAAGGCTGCGGTTTGTGATGTAACTGAGCAGACGGGCTTAATGCCTGTCGAACTTGTGGAGGAGGAAGTTAAAAAGGGTGCACGTCTTGTAATTCTTACAGAGTCGATGGGTGTACTTCCTGAAATAAAGTCTTTCCTGTCTTTGGGCGTTCCTGTTATAGAAGATATTTCCCAGTCAGCTCTTTCTTATTATCCGGCTGAGGAACTTTCGGATGAAAATGTTGAAGCAGTCAAGAATGCTAATCCGGAATCTGCTGCCGAGAATCTTGGAAGGCGGGCCGGTATGTATGGTTCCTACACAATCCTTGGAATGGAAGACAGGGACATAATAACGGCCGGTGGAGGTGCAGTTCTTATTGCTCCGGGCAGAAAGGAATGGACTGCGCTTAAGCATATAGCTGATGGAATCCCTTCAATTGATGTTATGCCTGACATGAATGCTGCACTGGCTTTTGTTGAACTTAAGGAATATGAAAGAAATGAAGCTGTACGGCGTGAACTTCAGGCCTTGTTTTCAAGAGCCATAATGGCAGGAAGACATAAGACTTTTGCTCGCGGAAATGACAGGAACACAACAATATATTCATTTCCGTTGGTATTGAATTCAGGTTTCAAGGATGTTAAGTCTTATGCCCACAAGAAAGGAATAGAGGTTAGACCTGCCTACGAGAATTCTGTCATTGCCCTTAGACAGGAAGAGCTTAGAGGTAAATGTATATGCGCGAACTCTCTGCTCCTGAGATGTGCAATGTTCCCGCTTTATCCTAGACTCGGACAGAAGGATGCTGCCGTTATTGTAAAGGTCCTTGCAACTTTGCCGTAACTTAATTCGGAAGAAATTTTAGGTTCAATATGAAAAAATGTCTGATCATTGCAAACACATTTAAAAAAATGGCCTCACCTTTGGCTAAGGAGATAATGGCATTTCTTTTGGATTATGATATCGTAAGTGATTATTTCTTCTATGACGGCAGAAATGTTCAGGGAAAAACGCTGGATGTCAATTTCGAAGGCTATGACTTTGTTGTAACTCTGGGCGGTGACGGAACTGTTCTGTTTGCTTCCAGAGGCTGTGCTCCTCTTAGTATTCCAATTTTTGCAATAAATTTGGGGGAGTTCGGTTTCCTTGCAGCCATTCAGTGTGACGAATGGAAAAGGAATCTTGAACTCTTCTTAGAAAACAAATGCAGGATTGTAAACAGAAATCTAGTTTATGCAGAAGTAATGAGAGAAGGGAATACTGTATTCAGGGTTGATGCCCTGAATGATGTAGTAATATCAAGTGTCGGCTCTTCTAAACTTGTCAACCTTGACGTGTTTTATAATCATGCTGCCCTTGGATCTTTCAAGGCCAACGGACTGATCGTCGCAAGCGCCACTGGTTCTACTGCTTATTCAGCTGCTGCTGGCGGACCTATCATTGATCCTTCTCTTAAGGCCCTTGTCCTTACACCTGTAAGCTCTTTCAGCCTTTCTTCCCGTCCTCTTGTTTTTGACGGAAAGGGGGAGATTGTTATAAAGGTTCTGCCTTCAAGGGTAAATGTTGGGCTTGCAGCTGACGGCCAGATAGATTTCGCATTACAGACAAACGATATAATAATTTTAAGAATACCTGAATATTCAGTGCAGCTTATTGGTTCTACGCAGGAAAAATTTTATTCAGCGCTTCAGAACAAGTTGAACTGGTCTGGAGGTCCCCGTGCTTGAAGAACTTTTTATAAAGAATTTTGCATTAATTGATACGGCTCACATAGAATTTAACAGGGGGTTTACCGTTTTAAGCGGTGAAACTGGAGCCGGTAAGTCTATTCTCATCGGAAGTCTTGCATTTCTGCTGGGAGGAAAGGCCGGAGTTGAACAGATCCGTACCGGAACTAGTGAGGCTCAGGTTTCAGGAACTTTTCTGCTTGAAGAAGAGGAAGCTTTTGCATGGCTGGAAGAACATGGTATTGATGCAGAGGATAACCGTATTCTTTTGAGAAGGGTGATACGTGATTCAGGAAAGTCTTCCGCATGGATAGGAAGTGTGCCTGTTACAAAGACAGATCTTCTTGCTTTCAGTTCATATCTGGTGGACATTCACGGTCAGCATGAACAGCAGTCGTTAATGAAAATTACCGAGCACAGACGTTATCTTGATATTTATGCCGACATTGTAGAAGAAGTCCGGAAATTTACTCTCATGTATTCCGACCTTGTGGAAAAACGTAGGAAACTGAATGCTCTTAACACTGATGAGAGCGACAGAAGAAATAGAATCGAGATGCTGACTTTTGCCGTGAATGAAATTACGGAAGCAAATCTTAAGGCCGGCGAAGATGATGAACTTGATGCGGAGGAAAATCGCCTGGCATCTTTTGAAAAGCTTTACGGTGATATTGAAGAGATGAACGGTCTCCTGGACGGCATAGGTGACGGACATGATTCTGTGCTTTCCATGCTAAAGAAACTGAAGGCCCTGGCGTCTCATTCATCAGGTTTTGATAAGGACCTTGAGACCCTTGAAAACCGTATACAGTCAGCCTTTTATGAGATAGATGACATAGCAAAGGAGTACAGGCATTATTTGAATGGGCTTGTGTTCGACCCGTCCAGGCTTGAACAGGTTCAGGAACGTCTTGACCTGATTTTCAAGTTGAAGAAGAAGTATGCGTCTTCCCAGCAGTCTTCTGTTTCTGACGTTCTGGATTATCTTGCGGAAGCACAGCAGGAGCTTGAAGGTCTCATGAATTTCTCTGCGGACAAGTCCCAGCTGGAAAATGAAATCAATGAGGCTGAAAAGAATCTCTATTATGCTGCAAAGCAGATAAGTTCTAAACGTAAGGCTGCGTCTGATAAAATGTCTCTTGCGGTTGAAGAAATCCTCAGGAAACTCGGAATGAAGGAAACCAAATTCAGTGTATGCCTTGAGGAAAAGGACGGAGACAATATGGTCCAGAAATGCGGGCCCTATGGCATGGACAATATTGAGTTTCTTATAAGCGCAAACCCGGGTTCACCTCTGCTTCCTCTTGCCAGAATTGCTTCCGGCGGTGAACTTAGCCGTGTAATGCTTGCCCTTAAGACTATTCTCAGTGCGGCGGATACAGCAGGAACCCTTGTGTTTGATGAAATTGATACCGGTATTGGCGGTGAAATAGCAGTTTCTCTTGGCGAGCACATGAAAAAACTTTCTCAAACCAGACAAATTTTATGTATAACACATCTAGCGAGCATAGCAAGTTTTGCCGATAATCAGATAAAGATTCAAAAGGGTGTTGATGGTTGCAGTACAACGACTAACGTTTTTGAAGTTTCCGGTCAGGATCGTGTTAAAGAAATTGCCCGAATGCTTTCCGGAGATACATCTTCTTCTGAGTCTCTTGAACATGCGGCTTCCATGCTGCATAAATTTGGAGGAATTTGATGGCTGTTTCACCAGAAGCAAAGGCTGATTTTGCTCAGAAATCAAAGGCAATTAAGGTAACAATAAAGGCGTCTCTCGATAAGGAAAAGAATATCATTACGATCATGAAGAATGATAATTCGGGAGTGGAGTACAAAAAAATTCTTCTGGCCGAGGAAATGATTTATATAGCGACTCTTTATATTGCAATAAATACGCTTTCGGTTTCCATTCTGGGAATCAGAAATCAGGATGCACTGAATGATGCGAGAAAAGCAATATATAAGGCCATAATTTATCTTGAAGAAATTGTTTCAAGCACTGTCGACTGTCCGTATTCTGAAATTGCTCCCCGCCTTGAAAATATTTCGAATATGCCGATTGAAAAGAGGTTTTATCTAGTAAGAAAACTGGGCCTCGTCATCACGATGCTTTTCGATAGTTTCGGGGACAATACAAAATGGAAGTGGTCCTTTGTGGAACTTCGCGGACGTTACGCCACTGTCGCAAAGAATTTGATAGACATGAAGCAAGCTTCAAAAGATTACTTTGATATATCCTCCCATGATTATGATAATACGGTTCTATATGTAAGGCTCATACGGTCTTTGTTAGCCAAAACCATAGACGACTTCAGGGATAAATATGAAATTTCTACACGAAGTGCTGAGGACATGCAGAAGGCAATAAATTTTACGATTGCCAACAGGCGCATTGCTGTTCTTTTGGGTGACATCGAGGAAGCTGAAGAACTTAAGAAGAAGGCTGCGGCCCTGAAAACTCGTATGGATGAAGACAAGAGAAAAGGTCTGGCTAAATAATAAAATGGATATGGCCGGGCACAAGAATTTTGGAAGTCGGATAGCAGATTTTTTTGATTTCTATAATTTTTTATTGTTTCCCTATGTAAAAACAATATATCTACCATTGTAAAAAAATTGATATTCATCTATAATAAAAAACGAATTCTTTCTCAAAAAAAGATTAATCAGATATTATACTCAAACTCGTCATTGGAGGAATTATGACAATCGCTGAAATGCTTAAGCAGGCCGGTATTTTGACCCTGCTTGGAATGTGTGTTGTATTTCTTTTCCTTGTCATCTTGATTCTTAGCATGTATTTGCTTCACGCCGTGGTTCATGCATTGCGTCTTGATCAGGATAAGAAACAGGAAAAGGAACCTGTATCTGCTGCCCCAGCTCCTGTCGCAGATAATGGTGCAATTGTTGCAGCAATCGCAGCTGCTGTTCATGAGAAATCACTGAACTAATTAAACAGAATATTCGCTTAATTTATTATAGAGGTTTATAAAATGGCAAAGGTTGGAATTTCAGAACTTGCAATCCGTGATGCACATCAGTCGCTTCACGCTACACGTATGACAACAGCAGATATGCTTCCTATCTGTGATAAGCTTGATAAAGTTGGTTACAAATATATCGAAGGATGGGGTGGAGCAACTTATGACTCTTGTATCCGCTTCCTTAATGAAGATCCTTGGGAACGCCTCAGAAAGCTTCATGCTGCGCTTCCGAACAATAAAATCATGATGCTTCTTCGTGCACAGAACCTTCTCGGATACAAGCACTATGCTGATGATGTTGTTGACAAGTTCGTAGAAACAGCTGCAAAGAATGGTATCGGATGTTTCCGAATATTTGATGCTTGTAATGACCCGCGCAATATGGAACGTGCTACAAAAGCTGCAAAGAAGTCCGGTGTAGATGTTCAGATGGCTATTTCCTATGCAGTTACTCCGTTCCATACAAATGACAAATATGCAGAACTTGCAAAGACTTATGCAGAATTCGGTGCGGATTCCATCTGTATCAAGGATATGTCAGGTCTTTTGAAGCCGTATGAAGCTTATGATCTCGTAACAAAAATCAAGAAAGCCTGTGACCTTCCTGTTGAAATTCATTCGCATGCTACAACAGGTCTTTCTGTTGCTTCACTTCTTAAGGGTATTGAAGCTGGTGCAGATATCGTAGACACAGCAATTTCTTCAATGTCCATGGGTACATCTCACTCGCCAACAGAAACTGTCGTTGAAATGCTTAAGGGGACAGAATTCGATACGGATCTCGATACAAAGCTTCTTCTTGAAATTGCAGCCTATTTCCGCGATGTTCGTAAACACTATTCTTCACTCGAATCAGCATTCCTTGGAGCTGATACACGTATTCTTCTTTCGCAGGTTCCGGGCGGTATGCTTTCTAACCTCGAAAGCCAGCTTAAGCAGCAGGGGGCCGGGGACAAGATGGATGCTGTTCTTGCAGAACTTCCTAATGTTCATAAGGATGCGGGATACGTTCCTCTCGTAACTCCAACTTCACAGATTGTTGGTACTCAGGCTGTATTCAACGTTCTCTTCGGGCGCTATGAAAAGATGACTGCAGACTTCGCTAACCTTGTTACAGGAAAGTTCGGTGCTCTTCCGACTTCTGCAAACGCCGATGTCGTTAAGCAGGCACTTGCACAGAACAAGATGGATGAAATAATGACATGTCGTCCGGCAGATATGATTGAACCAGAATGGGATAAGATGGTTGAGGAAGCAAAGAAGGCCGGCGGAAACGGAAGTGATGAAGATGTTCTCACGTACGCTATGTTCCCTCAGGTTGCAACAAAGTTCTTCAGCACACGTGCAAACGGTCCTGTAGATGCAGCTACAGCTTTTGCAAAGAAAGAAGTTTCAGCACCTGCAGCTGGCAGTGCTAAGGGCGGAAACTATACAATCACAGTTAACGGAACAGCATACAATGTTTCTTCAAACGGAGCAGGTGCTATTACAGTTAACGGAACATCATATAATGTTTCTGTTGGTGAGGGTATGGCAGCCGCAGCTCCTGTCTCAAGTGCACCTGCAGCTGTTGGCGGAGCTGATGTTAAGGCTCCTGTAGCAGGTACTCTCCTTAAGCAGTGCTTTACAAACGGAACAAAGGTTGAGAAGGGCCAGACTGTTATTATTGTTGAATCAATGAAGATGGAACTTGAAGTTAAGGCCGGTGAAGCAGGTACAATTACATATACTGTTGCTCCTGGTACACAGATTACAAATGGCCAGGTTCTTGCAACGATCGGCGGAGTCGTTCAGGCTGCACCTGTTGCTGCACCTGTTACTGCACCTGCAGTTCCTGCAGCAAGCGGAAGCGGTGCACCGGTAAAGGCTCCTGTAGCAGGTGTGTTCCTTCGTACAGCTGTAGCAGAAGGAACTTCAGTAAATGCTGGTGATACAGTTGTTGTTATTGAATCAATGAAGATGGAACTTGAAATCAAGGCAGGAAAGGCTGGTAAGGTTCACTTCATAGCTTCTGTAGGTTCACAGCTTGCAAACGGTCAGGTTGTAGCAGAAATTCTGTAATTTTCTGGGGCATGAGTGTTGTAGGCTCTCGTGCCTTCAAGTAGATTTAACTTAAAAGGATAATTTTATGCCTGTTTCTAAGAAAGAAAAAAATACAAAGATTGCATTCATTATGCTTGCCATTATGGCAATTGCATCTGTAATGTCTTTCACATCTAATATCTTTGCTCAGGATACAGCTGCAGCTTCTCAGGCTGCAGGTGTATCAAGAGTAATCAAGGGTACGGAAAACTGGAACGGTTCCAAGGATATTGATGCTAAGAAGTTCATTTCAGGAATCGGAAAGACGACTGGTATTTATAAGATAATTCATCGTCAGACAGCTGAAGAGAAGGCTCTCGCAGAAGCTGATAAGCTTGCCCATGAAGCAGCTGTAAAGGCAGACCCTTTTGCAGATGCTGAAGTTCCTGGCTGGCAGTACGTTCTCATGATTGCAGTTGGTTTTCTTATTGTATATCTCGGTGCTGCAAAAGGATTTGAACCTCTTCTTCTTATTCCAATCGGATTCGGTACAATTCTTGTAAATATTCCTGGTGCCGGTATGGGAAGCGGTCCTGATGGTATGCTTCATATTATTTACAGCGCTGGTGTTGGAAATGAATTCTTCCCGATGCTTATCTTCATGGGGATTGGTGCCATGACAGACTTCGGACCTCTCATTGCTAATCCTAAGACAGCGCTTCTCGGTGGTGCCGCCCAGTTTGGTGTATTCTTTACACTTTTCGGTGTTGCTGTTATGAACCTTATCCCTGGCATCAACTACAACATTATGCAGGCTTGTGCAATCGCCATCATCGGTGGTGCTGACGGTCCGACCTCAATTTATGTTTCCGGAAAGCTTGCTCCTGAACTTATGGCAGTTATTGCTGTTGCTGCATATTCGTATATGGCCTTGGTTCCAATGATTCAGCCACCTATTATGCGTGCTCTTACAACAAAGAATGAGCGCCTTATTCGCATGGACCAGCTTCGTCCTGTAAGCAGGACAGAACGTATTTTGTTCCCTCTCATGCTTCTTGTTCTTACAATTCTTCTTCTTCCGCCTGCAGCTCCTCTTATTGGTATGCTCACTTTCGGCAACTTTGTAAAACAGTGCGGTGTTGTGGACAGACTTTCAAAGACAATGGAAAATGAATTGATGAACATTGTTTCAATTCTTCTTTCTCTTGGGGTCGGAAGCCAGATGACTCCTGAAAAGATCATCAATCCTAATTCACTTGGTATTATTGTTCTTGGACTTGTTGCATTCTGTGTTGCTACAGCTACAGGTATTCTTATGGCCAAGCTCATGAACTGCTTCCTTCCAAGGGACAAGAAGATTAATCCTCTCATAGGTTCAGCTGGTGTTTCTGCAGTTCCGATGGCTGCTCGTGTTGCAAATAAGGTTGGTCAGGAAGAGGATCCTACTAACTTCCTTCTTATGAACGCTATGGGACCAAATGTTTCTGGTGTTATCGGTACAGCTATTGCAGCAGGTGTATTTATTGCAACTTATGGTGCATAAGTATTAAACTTTAGCAGATATTTTATAGGCATGCTGGAATTTCTTTTGGGATTCCGGTGTGCCTATTGTTTTTTTATGTTAGCATTTTTTGTTGATATGCTTTATAATTTGGTTGGAGAATCTTAAAAATATATGTTTTGGAACGCTTATGAATTTGAATGACTATAGATTGAATGCATATCAGAAGGCTATGGGGCCAGAAAAAAAACAGACACCGGGACACGTTAAGAGCGTTTCAAAGGAAATAAGGCGAAATTCTCAGGGCGGGCATGAACCTTTGGTCAGGTCTCCGGTTTTTGAGAAAATAAACAGGCAGCTGGATCAGGTAATTCCAGAAAAAAGAAATGAAGAATCTGCACAGAGAGCAAGAATTCAGACAGTCAGTGACAGCGGTTTTGCTCCGACGTACAATCAGAAAGTGAACACTGACCAGGCTAAATTTGCTGCAAAGAATGGAACCTGGTTCAGCAAGAAGACTATAGATTCAAATGATGTAAAGGAAGCTGCATCACGTTTAACTTCGGGAGGTCTTGTAAAGGTTCCTGAAAGTGAAAAGCGCTCCGGTGAAACGGAAAGCATCTACCGCAGGGTTGCAAAATTTTTAGTTGTAATCGGTGTTGATGAAGCTGCAAAGATTATTCCTCATTTATCTGATGAGCAGACAGAGAAAATTATTCCGGAGATTGCTTCCATAAGACATGTTCCTCCTGAAGAAGCTGAGCAGGTTATAAAGGAATTTGAATCCCTTGTAATGAAAGCGAGGGAAGAGGGTGGTGTAGATACAGCCCGTACAATTCTCACAAAGGCATACGGAAGTGAAAAGGCTGAAATTTTACTGAATAAAGCTGTCAGGTTCCCGGATGGAAAGCCTTTTGAGTATCTTGATGAAGCTGATCCTGACAGGGTTCGGATTTTAATAGAAGACGAATCTGATGCCATCCAGGCCCTTGTTCTTTCTCAGATTGAACCTCAGAAGGCTGCAAAAGTAATAAATGGTTTAGGCGAAAGGGCAAAAAAGAATGTTATAGTTCGTCTTGCAAAACTTAGGCCCGTTTCCCCGGAAGTTCTGCGTCAGATTGACAAGAGCCTCCACGAGAAGCTTCTCACCCAGAATACAGAAAATTCTCATAGTCTTGACGGACGTGGAGTTCTTGCAGAAATCCTTAAGAAAATGGACCCTCTTTCAGAGTCTGCAATTATTTCTACGCTCAGTGATCAGGATCCGGAATTGGGTGCCGATCTACGTAGACGTTTGTTCACGGAAGAAGATGTTATTGGCTGTGATGACAGGTATATTCAGAACAAGCTTCATGAAATGGAGGACCTTGATATTGCAATTCTTCTTAAGGGAAAGAATTCGGCCTTCACAAAAAAGATTTTGCTTAATGTTTCAAAGAACAGGGCCAACTCAATACTTGATGAACTTGAACAGAGGACAGAGATTTTGCGTTCAGAAAGCGAGCGCATAACTTCACAGTTTTACGCAGATCTGAGACGCGCCTGGGAGTCTGGGGAACTTATAGTTAAGGGTCGAGATGATGGGGAGATTTATGTATGATGAAAAAATCGCAGAAATATAAGGGTTTTGAAGTTCTTGATGTTCTTGACCTGACTGATCTGGATGCCAGGGGCTTTTATCTGAAGCATGAAAAGTCCGGGTTGGAAGTTTTTCATATTTCTTGCACTGATGATGAAAATCTTTTTTCCTTTACCTTTAGGACACCTGTAGATAACGGTTTAGGTTGTCCGCATGTCCTTGAACACAGTGTTCTTTGTGGTTCTGAAAAATATCCGCTCAAGGATCCGTTCATCCGTCTTTCCAATCAGAGCATCAACACCTATCTGAATGCGTTTACTTCTGAAAATTATACGTGCTTTCCGGCAAGCTCAACAGTCCGTGAAGATTTTTTTAACCTCATGTCAGTTTATGCTGATGCAGTGTTTTTTCCGCTCCTCCGTCCTGAAGTGTTCATGCAGGAATGCTGGAGACTTGAATATGATGAAAACAAAAAGCCAAGGATTCAGGGTGTTGTATACAACGAAATGAAGGGTGTCTATTCTTCTTTCAACAGGATTGCAGGTTCTGAAATAGAAAAGGCGGTGACTCCTTCAAAGGAGAATGATTTCGGTGGAAACCCGTCTCATATTCCTGAACTGACCTACAAGGAATTCAGGGATTTCCATAAAAAACATTACACGACTTCAAACTGCTTCGTTTTTTTGTATGGAAACATTCCTACAGAGGATCACCTGGATTTTCTTGACGTAAATATAATTTCAAGGGCAAAAACTTTTGGAAAACCTGTATCGCTTGGCAAAGAAAAGAAATGTCAGATAAAACCTTTTGTCAGGGCAACAGGGCCGGCGAATGAGAATTCTGAAAATGAAAAGAATATTCTTGCGCAGGTATACAAGCTTTATCTTCCGAAAAAAGATTTCAGCTTGAAGTGTATGGAACTTGCCTTCCTGGAGATACTTCTTCTTGGAAACGACTGTGCACCTGTTTCAAAGGCTATGCTTGACAGCGGACTCTGCGAAGACATTGCTCCCTTCGGCGGAGTTAATTATAATCAGCAGAATCCGAGTTTTTCTTTTGCTGTTCGCGGTGTGGAGAAGAAGAATTACAAGAAATTCCAGAAACTTATTGATGATACCGTTAAAGATATTTGTGACAGGGGCATTTCCATGGAAGATGTGGAACGAGCCTGCATGGCCTTTGATTTTCATAACCGTGATAATGTGCGTTACTACGGTCCGTTCTCTCTTGTACTTATGCGACGGACCATAAAGGAATGGCTGTACGGTGAATGTGAGTGGTCAACCGTTGAATACGGTAAACTTTTTGCCAGGGTCAAGGAAAACATAAGGAAGGACCCCTGTTACATAACATCTCTCATAAGGAAGTATATTCTTGAAAACGGGAACCGTTCTCTTGTGCTGGTTGAACCTTCATCTGCATGGAACAAAAAATTTCAGGCAACAGAAAAGGCTCAGATAAAACGGCTTCTTGAAGTTGATTCCAAAGAAAATTATGCCAGGAAACTTGAGATGATGCATAAATTCCAGAGCAGTCAGGATTCCGGTGAGGATAATATTATTCCACGACTGAATGTAAAGGACCTGACTGTTGATGTTGAAAAAGTTTCTGTCAGGGAAAAATACTTGAACGGTGACATTCCGTTTATTTCATGCCAACAGCCGACTAACGGTATTTCAAATATCATTATTTCTCTCAGGGCTGATGTACTTTCTCCGAAGGATTATCCATATTTAGGTTTGTTCGCTGAATGTCTTACGGAAGTGGGCTGGAAAGGATGCAGCTGGGATAAGGCAACTTCCAGGCTTGATGCTGTTACAGGAAGCTATTCCGCCTGCTGTACTTCCCATGTTGTTCCCGAAGCAGTAAAGAATCGTGTTGAGGGTAAAATTTATTCCGGTCGTGACGGAGTTGATATTTGTGTAAAATTTCTGGAAGAAAAGTCTGATGAAGTTTTTTTACTGCTTACGGAAATGCTTTCATCAATTGATTTTTCTGATACGGCACGCATCAGGGATCTTATTACTTCCTGCTCAAATTCTGCTTCAGCGTCATTTGCTTCAGGAGGCTACGGATATGCGGCAAGCAGGTCTTCTTGCATGCTGAACAGACATGCCGCGGTTCATGAACTTTGGGAAGGGCTTACAGCCTGTGTTTATATTAACAGGATTGCATCAGAAAACATTGACGCGGTAGCCAGAAGGTTTCGAAGAATTTTCAGGGAAATTAAGGAAGGCGGAGTCATGTTCTTTGCAGTGGGAACTAAAGCTGGTGTCGCTGATGCTGCAAAGAAATGTTCAGAGCTTGCCGGGACTTTAGGGCTTTCCGGACCGGCGGAAAGAAAATTAGTTCCGGATAAGGAATTTTATCAGCTTCTCAAGCTTGATTCCATGAAGGGTGGAATTTCTTCCAAGACAAAGAACAAGAATATATATGCCGTAGATGAACTTATTGAGGTTCCCGGTACCGTTGCATTTGATTCGTTCTGTTTTGAAGGAAGTCCGTACGGCTCACGGGAAAGTGTTGCGGATTCTGTTTTCAATCATTATATGGGAAACAATGAGCTATGGCAGAAAGTCCGTACTGAAGGTGGTGCCTATGGAGTTTATGTTAGCACCAGTGAAGAGAATGAAATTTCAAAGTTTTCAACCTACAGGGACCCGAAACCCTATGAATCCATAGAGGCATTTGTCCGTACTGTGAATGAATTAACGGAGAAGGAATTTACTCAGGAAGAAGTGGACAAGGCGATAATCGGATGCTATTCTGATGAAATAACACCTAAGTCTCCTATGGATAAAGGAATAGGAGCAATTGTCAGAATGATTGCAGGAGAAACTGCTGCGGATAAAAGGAAAAGTCTTTCAGCTCTGCTCAGGATTACCCCAAAGGATATGCACGAAGCTGCACTTCGGTATTCTGAAAATATCAGGAACAATAAGATTGTTGTCGTCTGTGGAAGCGATTTAATTTCAGAAAAAACTAAAAGCAACTCTAGTAAAATAATAAGAATGGGGTTATAATATTAGAGGACAGGGTTATTCGGATTAAAAGGAAATCCTGTTTTGAAAAAATATTTCGGAGAATGTTTTACTAAAATAGTTAGTTAAAATCATTTGGTCAAATAATAATTGTTTTAAGGAAGTTTTTATGGATAAAGAGCATGAGACAGAACAGTTTTTGGCAATGATAAGGCAGCTTGTATCTGACGTACAGGGTGCACCTTATCCTGGAGATAGAATTGAAAATGAGTTATATTCTATCTGGTATGAACACGTTCAGCGTGATGCACAGGAATGTTTTGAATTTTTGAATGAAAATTTTCCTCTTGATAAGGAAGGAATGGAAAAGACTCTTCAGAAAATGTTTAAATAAACAATCTTTCTGCCGAAAATGATATAGGGGAGCCGCTTTTGAGGCGGAAGTCTTTATATCATTTTTTTGGGTGGAATAAATGGGAATTACTTCAAAGAAAAGTGCTGATCGGTGCATGTTGAAGGGCAATTTAAGGAAGGCTGGTTTTGACCGTTGGAGAATGGTCACTTGCGGTATAAGTTCTCTTACTGGTGAAGAGAGGGTTTTCTTTTTTGAGTTTTATATGGTTAATCCTCTTATTTCTCCGAACCAGTGTATCTTGGGATTTAAAAATTTAATAGATTCATATTCTGCAGAAAATTTGCAGTTCGCTTTAGCAGGTACAGAGTCTGCGACATCATTTGAGGCGGAAAAATATTTGTGTCCCTCTTATTTGATGGTAAAGGCTGGTGTTTACGGAAAAAATGGAAAACATGTAAATGCATTTTTCCCCTGCGGTGAGCTGGATTTAAGTTCCGACGAGCTGAATCTGACTGTCGGTGGAAGCAGCAAAGGAGCCTGCACAATTACTTCTGAACATACAAGCGGTTCAGTATCTGTCACATCAAAGGATTTAACGGATTATCCGGAATATCTCTGCAATGCGGGAAAATTTTCTTGGAACCTCAGATTCAGGAGAGTTGTCTCTGAAGGAAAGGAGTTTACTTCAAAAAATACAAACTGGCAGCCTTTGGGTATCAGAACCGCATATGAGGGTGTTATTGTGATGGACGGTGAGGAGTTTACTGTAAAACCAGAAAAATCTTACGGCTATTACGATAAATATTGGGGAAAAAATCTGAATGAAACTTTCTTCCATATCAGCGGAAGTGATTTTACAAGTACAATAAATGGTGCTCATCTTAAAAATTCTGCATTTTCAGTTCAGGGAGACACTGTTGACAAGAATCATCTGAATGTCGTTGCCAATATTGAAGGAAAGCGCTATGAATTTGATGCGTCAAAGAATAATTATAATCTTACATACAGTGCCCGAGTCAGTACAGATGATGATGACTGTAAGGTTTTCCATTGGAGTGTAAGCGTAAATAATCGTTCAACTTATCTTGACATTGATATTTTCTGTAATGTTGATGAGCTTTTCATCAGGCATTACGAATGTCCTACCGGTGCCAGAAAGTTGCTTAAAATTTTGGGCGGCGGAACAGGAACTGGAGAGCTCAGGCTTTACAAGAGAGTCAAACGGGATCTTGAAATGATAGAGCATCTGAACATTACGAATGTTCTCTGTGAATACGGCGGAGCTGATAACCAGGTTAACTGAAGCTATATCTGAAAATACTTGACGATTTTCCAGGGCGTTATTACCTTGAATTCATGTAAGATTGGAGGTAAGAAGGCTATGGATTACAATCAGATGACATTAAAAACACAGGAAGCTATTCAGGATGCAAATACACTTGCCATTCAGAAAGACCATGGTGAAATCGGTCCTGAACATCTGCTTCTTGTTCTCCTTGAACAGAAAGACGGAATTGTTGCACCTCTTGTAGAAAGCATGGGTGTTCCTGTAAAAAATCTTTCTGATTCCCTCAAAGAACTTCTGAATAATTATCCAGTTGTGAAAGGTTCAAATCAGGTTAATTTTTCTGCTGATACACAGAAAATAATTGCCAAGTCAGAAAAAGAGATGACTTCCCTGAAAGATCAGTTCCTTTCTACGGAGCACCTGTTTCTTGCGATGACTGAAAGTGAAAGCAGGACCGGCGATCTTTTACGCAAAATCGGATGCACACATAAGAAATCTCTTGAGGCATTGGAATCTGTACGCGGTAATCAGACTGTGGACAGCCAGGATCCTGAATCAAAGATGCGTTCCCTTGAAAAATATTGTATTGACTTAACAGCGAGAGCAAGGCAGGATAAAATTGATCCTGTTATCGGGCGTGATGAAGAAATTCGCCGTGTAATGCAGGTAATAAGTCGCAGGACAAAGAATAATCCTGTTCTAATAGGGGAGCCTGGTGTTGGAAAGACTGCAATCGTTGAAGGTCTGGCACGTCGTGTTGCTTCTGGTGATGTTCCGGAAAGTCTTAAAAATAAGCGCATTCTTTCACTTGATCTGGGACAGCTTGTTGCGGGTGCAAAATTCCGTGGCGAGTTTGAGGAAAGGCTGAAGGCTGTAATCACGGAAGTTACAAAATCAGAGGGGAGAATAATTCTTTTCATTGACGAACTTCATACTATTGTCGGCGCTGGTGCCAGCGAAGGCAGCATGGATGCATCTAATCTTCTTAAGCCGTCTCTTGCGCGCGGTGAACTCAGGGTAATCGGTGCTACAACTTTGAATGAGTATCAGAAATATATTGAAAAAGATTCTGCCCTTGAGCGCCGGTTCCAGCAGGTTTACTGTTCTGAGCCGACTGTTGAAGATACAGTTTCCATTCTCCGCGGTCTTCGTGATAAGTATGAAATTCATCATGGCGTAAAAATAAATGATGAAGCTCTTGTTGAGGCTGCCGCATTAAGTAACCGTTACATTACAAACCGTTTTCTTCCGGACAAGGCCATTGACCTTGTTGATGAAGCTGCAAGCCGTCTTAAGATGGAAATTGAAAGTCAGCCTGTTGAACTTGATCAGCTGGAAAGAAAAATACTTCAGTATGCCATTGAAAAGCAGTCGCTCAGCAAGGAAGATGATAAGGCCAGTCTGGAACGTCTTGAAAAGCTTGAAAAGGATATGGCTGAGCTTATTTCAAAGCGTGACGCAATGAAGCTTCAGTGGGAAAACGAAAAGAAAGTTATAGAGGGCGACAGAAAACTTAAGGAGGATCTGGAAAAAGCACGTTTTGATGAAGAAAAATATACCCGTGAAGGAAATTATGAAAAGGCTGCAGAACTTAAGTACAGTATTATTCCTGAACTCGAAAAGCAGCTTTCTCAGGTTCGTGAGGAACAGGAAAAATCAGCGTCATCAGAAAGAAATAGTCTTTTGAGACGGGAAGTTACGGAAGAAGACATTGCACGTGTCGTAAGTTCCTGGACCGGTATTCCTTTAAGCAAAATGATGACCAGTGAAAAGCAGAAGTATCTTGAACTCGAGAATGTTCTTCATAGGAGGGTAATAGGACAGGAATCTGCTGTTCAGGTTGTATCTGATGCGATTCGTCGTAACAGGGCGGGTCTGAGTGATCCTAACAAGCCTCTGGGAAGTTTCCTGTTTATTGGTCCTACGGGTGTTGGTAAAACGGAACTTGCAAAAACATTGGCTGATTTTCTGTTTAATGATGAGAAAGCCCTTATCCGTCTTGACATGAGCGAGTATATGGAAAAGTTTTCTGTTACACGTCTTATCGGAGCTCCTCCGGGATATGTCGGTTATGATGAAGGCGGGCAGCTTACGGAAGCAGTTCGCAGGAGACCGTACAGCGTAATTCTTTTTGATGAGGTGGAGAAGGCTCATCCGGATGTTTTTAATGTTTTTCTGCAGATGCTGGATGACGGAAGATTGACTGACGGCCAGGGAAGGCTTGTTGATTTTAAGAATACTATCATAATTATGACCAGTAACCTGGGTTCAGATTTTATTCTTGATGCCCCTTCTTCGGATGATGAGGAACTTAGAAAGAAAATTGATTTGCTTCTGAAGAGTTCGTTCCGTCCTGAATTTTTGAACCGAATTGATGAGACTGTAATGTTTAATAAGCTCGGTAAGGAAAATGTCAAGAGCATTGTGAATATTCAGCTTAAGCGGGTCGTTGACCGTCTAGCCGAGCGTAGAATTTCTTTGGAAGTTGATGAAAAGGCTTTGGATTATATTGCGGAAGAGGGGTTTGATCCTAGTTTTGGAGCCCGCCCTGTTAAACGTGCAATACAGAATTATGTTGAGAATCCTCTTGCAAGGAAAGTGCTTTCCGGTGAATACTGTGAAAATTTAACTGTAAGAATTTCCTCTGACGGAAAGAGATTACTTTTTTCCTAAAAGAGGCTAATTATTTTTTCATGTAATGGACAAAAGTCATATTTTATTTTAAAATATGAGTATATTCAAAAATTTAATTCGGTTAAGGAGTTAATCATGAAGAAGAAGGTTTTAGGCCTTATTGCAGCTTTGATGCTTGTTTGCGTAGGTACTGCAGCAGCTGATGCAGCGGTAGGTCTTCAGGGTGGCTATAACGCTGGTGCTAGTGGTTCCGCAGGTGTTGATCTTACATTCAAGGTAAGCAATCTCGATGCTGTTTTTGCTGCTAACCTGGGAATTGGAAATAGCCAGATTTATTCTGTAGGTGTTACAGCTGACTGGTGGGCACAGAATGCAAAGCTTGCTGGAATGGTTCATTATTACTGGGGGCCTGGTGTATCTGTTGGTCTGTATGATTTTAATGCCATCGGTTTTTATGCAGCTTTCCGTGCAGTTCTGGGTGTTAACGTGTTTGTTATTGATCCTTTGGAACTTTATGCACAGGCAGCATGGCAGCCAGGTGTTTATATTCATGACGGCGGAGTAAATTTTGAACTTGCTAAGTTCCCAATCAACTTCGGATTCCGTTTCTGGTTCTGATTCTAGATTATGAACCTGCAGTCCCTGAGCCGTTCATCGGTTCAGGGATTTTTTTGTTTTATTTCAGTGCGAATTTTAGAAAACTGCTTACGGAATTTAATTTTTCTTCCAGTTGCCATGGAGGATTTATCATAAAAATGCCGCTTCCGTAGAGATGGCTACCGTTTTCCTTTGAAAGTTCTTCAGGAAGATTGTGGGGGTCATGAAGTTCAAATTCACTTCTGAAACAGGTGCATGGGTTTGTTCCCATTTTAACTGCGTTTTCCATGGTGCTCAGCATCTGGGCTGTTTCATTTTTTCTTCGTGCAATCAAAGGGTACCAGAGCATTATTATTCCTGTATTCCATTTTTTATGTGCAGCAGACAAAGTTTTTGCAACCGTTTCGTAGTCGCTCTTGTCTTCAAAGCTTGGGTCGCAGATTATAAGTCCTCGCTTTATGAGAGGAGGTGTGAGAGCCATTAATATTTTGTAACTGTCATCATTATGGATGGTCGCCCTGACAGAACTTTTTTCTTCACCTTCCTTTCTGATAAGGAATTTCGAGCAGTTTGCATTCAGACTTTCAAAGGCTGTCGGATGTTTTTCTGTCAGGTGAAGTTTGTCCTGGTCTCTCATGAAAAGGCGTTCAAGTTCAGCACTTCCTGCATAGAATCCTTTTTCAAAATATGGAATCTCTGCTTCCATATAGTTTTTTGCTCCTTCAGGAAATCTATCTTCATTCGATTTATAGAATTCAAAAAGCCTTTCAAAGCCGTTATGAAGTTCCCGGGTTTTTTCAAGCCTTTCATCTTTTATGGCGAATCGTCCGGCACTTGCATGGGTATCTATTACTGTGAAAGGTTTATCTTTTTTGCAAAGCCCCTGCAGAATTTCAATTAGACAAATGTGTTTGAAAATATCCGCGTGGTTCCCTGCGTGATATTCATGTTGATATGAAAGCATTGTGTTCCTCTTGTAAAATATTATATAATTTTTTTTACCTTGACACAATCGGCAATGTTTGATAAAGTTTTTTCTATGGAAACCACAAGCAGTTTTGCTCAGAAAATCAACATCCCAATGCTGGCATACCTTTATTATGCTTACAATGATTTTCTCCCTGCCGGCGGAAGTTTTTAACTTGTGGTCCTTTCTTGGTATTGCATTTACAGAACCTTCCAGGCCGGAGGGTTCTTTTTTTATATCTTTAAAATAATTTTTGGAGGAAATAAAACATGACTTTGTTTGAAGATTTGCAGTGGCGTGGACTTATT
This sequence comes from Treponema sp., assembly GCA_045642665.1. Taxonomy (GTDB): domain Bacteria; phylum Spirochaetota; class Spirochaetia; order Treponematales; family Treponemataceae; genus Treponema_D. The sequence goes on along the minus strand of JAZUJH010000003.1, from coordinate 9,397 downwards.
AAGGATGTAGCTGGGGAAGAATCAGAACTTCAGAAGGTTCTTGACGGAGCACCTTTTGCTTTTTACTGGGGAACAGACCCTACTGCTGATTCGCTTCATTTAGGACATTATTCGTCACTTTGTATGGCAAAACGTCTTGCCAATGCAGGACATCATCCTGTATTGCTTTGCGGTGGTGCTACAGGACGTATTGGAGATCCTCGTCCTACAGCTGAAAGAGAAATTATCAGTGAGGAGGCCGTAAATCATAACATCAACGGTATTCGCAGTCAGATTAACCGTCTTGTTCCTACTGCAGAAATGGTTGATAATTATGAATGGACCAAGGATTATTCATTCCTTGACTTTTTGCGTGACATCGGTAAGTATATTAATGTAAATTATATGCTTGACAAGGATATAATTCGCCGCCGGCTTGAAACAGGAATTACTTTTGCAGAATTCAGTTACATGCTTCTCCAGGGATACGACTTCCTTCACCTTTACCAGGAAAAGAAGTGTATCATGCAGGTTGCGGGAAGTGATCAGTGGGGTAATATTACAACAGGTGTTGACCTTATTCGCAAGGTTCTTGATAAAAGTGCATACGCATTTACAATGCCTTTGATTCTTGATTCATCGGGCAAAAAGTTTGGTAAGTCTGAAGGAAATGCTTTATGGCTGGACAAAGAAAAGACAAGTCCTTATGCAATTTATCAGCATCTTTACAATACAGATGATTCAAAGGTTTTGGAATATCTTAAGGTTTTTACATTCCTTAGCCGTGAAGAAATTGAATCTGTTTATGAAAAGCAGGTCGCTGCTCCTGAAACTCGTATTGCACAGAAGACTTTGGCTTATGAAGTTGTCAAGGATCTTCATGGTGCCGAGGAAGCGGATAGAGCTGTAGCAGGTGCTCAGGCAGCATTTAGCGGATCAGGTGATAAATCTTGTATGCCAGCGGTTGAATTTGCAAAAGCTGATTTTGAATCAGGCGTTAATATTTGTGATCTTTATTTTAATGCAAAGCTTTGCGGTTCAAAGTCTGATGCCCGTCGTCTCGTGCAGCAGGGTGGTGCAAACATTAACGGAAAGCAAGTTACAGATGTTAAGGCTGTTATTTCAGTTTCGGATCTTGATGAAGATGGAGAGCTTGTAGTTAAGGCAGGAAAAAAGAAGATTGTTCGTGTAGTTCTAAAATAGAATCTGGAATATATGCAGTCACCAAGTTTTGGCTGCATATATTTTACATGAGCTTTATATTTTCAAGAAATTTCAGCTGAAAACAAAATCCCTGAACATTTTTCCGGTTAGGGATTTTTTTATCAAGCTTTTTTCTTTTTTCTGAAGAGACTTTTGAAGAAGTTTCCAATTTTATTGAAGAGATTGCCAAAGAATTTAATGATTTTTGCAAAGGCAGAAGGGTTTCTAAGACGTTCAAGCCTGTGGTAACCTTTCAGAAGTTCCTCTTCTGTAAACTCTTTTCGCTGGTTATTTTCTTCCAGTTCCATTTCAAGCTTGCATACATCATCTACTTCTCTGTTAAGAATAACCGCATTAATAGATTCCCAGCCAATTGCTTTTGCTGCTTCGAGACGACGTTCACCGGCAACAAGGATATATTCTTGTGTAAGTGTTATCGGATTTAAGAGCCCGTAAGTTCGTAAACTGTTTTTCAAATCTTCAAGATTGCCTAAATCTTTTCGGACTCTATTTTTTACCTTTATGTCTGCAATTTTAACTATCATCTGTTATTCTCCGAATTAATGAAACAATAACTTTATAAAATAAAAAGGGACAGGAATCTGCAAGAGATTCCTATCCCTTAATTATAACGAGAAGTTCAATAAAATGCAATTTAATTGAACTTATAAAACATTCATTTTTTACTGGAGGAACCAGTTTCCAAGGTCTTCATCTTCATCATCACTGGAGTCTGTCTCCAAAGATCCTGCCGATGATGAATTTTCATTTGATTCGTCTATTCCAAACAGGTTCTTGAACTGGTCTTCGGGATTGTCACTTGTACTTACATAGCTGTCTTCGTTTAAGAAGTCAAGGTCAGCTGTAAGCGGAGAATCGTTTATGAAGCCGTTCCAGCCGAATCCCGTGTAAATTTGTTCCAGCTGGAGTGTATAAGTTGAATGTGATTCACTCGAATTATATTTGTGGAATGTACATGAATTCTGTGGTTCTGTACCTGAGTAATAGACACCTACATATTTCATGTCATTTCCACATTCCTTTGTCCATAAATCGCCTGTCTTTTTACAGACTGTAGCAGATGTAATGTTGCTCGGTGTCTTATCAAAGAATGGCTTATAGGATTTTCCGATATGAATTTCATGCATAAAGTCACCCCATGCAGGTGCTGCGATAGATGAACCTGTAAGAGACAGACCAAGCGACTGTCCCGGTCTGTCAAATCCGAACCAGAATACAGATGTATAATATGGTGTGAAACCTACAGCCCATGCGTCAGCCCAGTTCTGTGTTGTTCCGGTCTTGCCTGCAACAGGCATCATGAATGCATCACCGTTTGTGTTGTAGAATTTGAACTTAGAGCCCGTGCCCTTATCCTTGTGAATCTTCTTGAGAGTGGAATCCCATCTTGAACCATTAAAGAGAGTTCCTGCCGTGACTGTTTTCTTGAGCATTTCCTGCATGATATATGCGTTCTGGACAGAAACAATCTGCTTTTTTCCACCGTTCGCGGCTTCAGTATTCTTAATATCTTTTTCAGGATTTGCAATGATGTTTCCGTTTTTGTCAAGAACTGTACGGATTGAAATTGGAATAACTTCCTTACCGTTATTCGCAAATGTTGCGAAAGCTTTACAGAGTTCAAGCGGTGAAACAGAACAAATACCAAGACCCAGTGCGTAAACAGGTTCGAACGCACGTGCCTGATATTCTTCAACCGGAATACCAAGAAGAGCTGTTGAACGTTCAATTGCTGCATCAAACCCGATGCTCTGTAGAACTTTAAGGGCAGGAATGTTAAGTGAAAGGGCTAGGGCATTGTTTACAAGAACATCTCCATGCCATCCACCTGCATAGTTCTGAGGAACATAAGGCGTGCCGTCGCCGTTTATGAATACTTGAGGAGTATCGCTTATGATTGTTGTTGTTGTAATTGTACGTGCATCAATTGCTGCAGAGTAGTACAGAGGCTTGAATGATGATCCGGGCTGAATCTTTGCCTGCACCGCACGGATGAACTGGTTTGCTGCATCATATTTAGAACCGCCGACGATTGCATTAATATAGCCGGTAGAATTTTCCACGGAAACCATTGTTGCTTCAACAGTTGCTGTCTCATTCTTTTTGCGTCCAAGTTCGTTGCCTTTCGAAACAAATTCTGTCTTGAGTGATTCAATGCCGGACATCATTGCAACGATGTCCATTACAGGATTAACGTCTGAAACAAATTCATTTTCCGAGAGAACCTTAACTCTTTCATCGCTAACCTTGAGTCCTGGCAGGTTGAATACAAGTGTTGCAAGTTCTGTGAAAGGAACGTATGTTGCAAAATAGGCTCGTCTGCTGTCGGAAAGCCCGGACTTGTAAACATCGTTGCCGTATGCAAGGTAGTCTGCCATAATTTCATCTGCAGCGGCCTGGTGGCTCAGGTTAAGCGTTGTGTTAACTGTGAATCCGTCTGAGTAGATGTCTTCATTTCCGTACATCATACCCTTAAGCTGTCGTGTAACGTACTCACTGAACCAAGGTGCTTTGTCCGAGCGCATTGTGTATGCTGAAGCGTTCGTTCTGTTATAGTCAAAGTTACCCCAGTATTCATCAAACTGGTATTCGGCTTCCTCTTTAGTTATGTAGCCTGCGTCAACCATGTTGTCAAGAACTGATTTCTGGCGATCCTGTGCCCTGTTCGGATAGTCAAAAGGATTCATGTATGCAGGGTTTGAAAGCTGGATAACAAGGAGAGCTGCTTCTGCATAAGAAACATCTGTCGCGTCGTGTCCGAAGTAATATTTACAGGCCGCATTTACACCATAGGTTCCGCCACCAAAGTAAATCTTGTTCAGATAGAGCTCGAGGATTTCGTCCTTTGAATAGCGGCGTTCCATCTGTATGGCCCACCAGAGTTCCTTCAGTTTTCTGTTTACAGATTTTTCGCGGCGATCACAGTAAAGCGTACCCGCAATCTGCTGGGAAAGTGTGGAACCTCCTCCAAGAGACTTATGGGTTGCAACACCTATTACAGCACGGAAAAGAGCCTTCATGCTGAATCCTGGATGGTCATAGAAGATGCGGTCTTCTCGTGTAAGAAGAGCATCAATTACCTGCTGCGGAAGATGCTGGAAAGCAATTAGCTCACGGTTTTCACTGCTTGCAAGTTCCGTAATTACTTCACCGTTTATATCAAGAAGTTTGGTTGGTAATGCAGTTTCAAATTCTGTAAAATTTTCAGTATTAATTGTGTTGATTGTCTGTGCAAGGCCTTTTCCCAGAAGTCCCCCGAAAAGTGCAGCACTTAAAAGGAGAAGGGCAATTAAAATGAAAGGCCAAATTTTCATTTTACTCATTCTTTTATTTTAGAAAAAAATATACCATTTGTCAACGTAGTTAAATGTTTTCTTGAAAATGTATATGTTTAGAAAAGTTTATGCTTAAAAAAAAAGACCGGCCAAAGGCCGGCCCTGCCTATAAAAGGCAACCGTCCGTAAAATGGGTGGGAGGGGATAATTTGTACGTCCGGTAGTTATTTTATCGGTGTTCATAGGTATTTCTTGAATTTAATTTACCGAATTCCTGTAAAATAATAAATTCATTTTTCTTTGCAGTAAATGCTAATTTGCATGCAAAAACATGTCGTTAAATTTGGCTTCATCAAATTCCGGTCTGAAAATAAAGATAATAGTTTCAGCTGTTTTCAAAGTTTGTTCAAATACTTCTGTGGGTCCTGGGCTTCGCCGTTTATGCGTATTTCAAAATGAAGGTGGGGTCCGGTAACCATTCCCGTGACTCCTACAAGGCCGATTTTTTCACCGCACAGGACAGTCGAGTTCTTGTTTACAAGTGTTTCCTTCATGTGTGCATAGAAACTTGTCATGCCTTTGCCGTGGTCAATTATGATATAGTTTCCGTAGGTCGGATCCATTACGCCTACATGAGTTACGGTTCCGCTTTTGCATGCGAATATCGGAGTCCCCTGTGGTGCTGCCATATCAATTCCCTTGTGGAAAAGCCATTTTCCGCTTATCGGGCTTATTCTCATTCCGAATTCTGAAGTGAGCACGCTTTTGTCAAGTGGAAGCCTTAGTTCCGGTTCAAGGTAAAAAGCCCGGTCCGTAGGTGAAAATTTTTCATTAGGCAGGAAATAAAAATTCTGATTGTTTATTGAAAGCTTCAGAGTTTCCCCTGATTCAATTTTTGATGCATATTCTTCCGAAAGAAGGATTTCAATGTTGTTTGCAGGTTTTTCAGGTATGTACAGTCCGTTCACTGTAGGAAGTATCATCGTTCTTCCTTCAAGTGACGCATCCTTGCTTTCAATTCTGTTCAGCGTGACCAGGGTATCGTATCTTATTGCACAGCGGGAATATACGGTCATTACAGTGTCACTTCTGTTTGCTTCGTAATAGTAAAACGCAATGTGGGATTCAATGTTCCGTTCAAGAAATAAAGCCTTGTTGGCGGCTTCAATTTGTTCCTGGTACTGCTTGAAAACAACGTTCTTTGAATTCAGGTCCGAAATTTCAGGGTAGGGTATAAATTTTTCCTGCGCAGACAAGTCATGTGCCGCAAACAGTGCCGAGAAAATCCACGCCAGTAAAAAAAATATTCTTCTATTTGCTCTTGCTTTCATTTTTTCGTGCAGTTTTTTTGCTGAGAACCGAAAGGACTGTAAAGAGTCCTGCTGCCAGTACAAGGATAAGCAGTGCTAGAGATTTTTGTTCCTTCTGTACCGAATATATTGAGAAAAAAATTCCGCACCCCGCTGACAGAACTTCACCTGCCCTGAACAGGAATGCAGTAATTCCTCTTCTTTTTGCGGATCGGAATAGAATGTATGCAATAAAAATCAGAAAAACTGCAAAGACAGCAATGGTATAAGAATTCGGGGAAACTGAAGCCCATTTCCATAGTGGAAAAACAATTGCACAACCTACAAGTCCGCACAGAAGTATTAGACAGATTACAAGAGACGCCGCTAATAGTCTTTTTTTGACGCCTGAAATAACTTTTTTCATTTTCTGTTACCGTTTACGTTTTCTTGCCATAGGATTAGTATATCTTTGAAAAATACTTTCCAGAGATGCCTGCGATTTTTTGATTCTTGAAACTACAAGGCTTAAAACATCGCATTTTCAAAGTTAATCCTAAAAATTATAATTTTCAGGATTAACCATTAATGTTTTCACAAAATAAAACAGGTCCTGCAAAATAAAGATTACAGAACCTGTTAATGCATGAAGCATCGAAAATTATTCTGAAATTGCTTCTACAGGACATGTACCTGCACAAGCACCGCAGCTTACGCATTCATTTTCATTGATTGTGCGCTTTCCGTCTGCTTCGCTGATTGCTCCTGAAGGACATTCGCCTTCGCAAGCACCACAGTTGATACAACTGTCTGCATTAATTTTGTAAGCCATAAATTACCTCAAAAATTATATATATGGATTAACTTAATTTACCACAGCATGTATAAAAAATCAAGGTTTTTATAAAAACTTTAATTCTGCAGCCGTGATTATTCTTCTACAATAATTTCTATAGGACAGTGGTCGCTTCCCATGACGTCTTTATGTATTGCCGCGGATTTTACTTTTGATGCAAAGCTGTTGTTTACGCATGCATAGTCTATGCGCCATCCCACGTTCTTTGCTCTTGCCTGCATTCTGTAGCTCCACCACGTATACTGCCTGGGTTCCTGGCAGAACATTCGGAATGAGTCTGTGAATCCGTTCTCAGTGAAGAAATCCATCCATTCGCGCTCTTCCGGAAGGTATCCTGCATTTTTTTCGTTTGCCTTAGGATGTTCAAGGTCTATAGGTTTGTGGGCTATGTTGTAGTCTCCGCACAGAACAATGTTGTAGCCGTTGGTTACAAGTTCCGTACATTTTTTGTATATTGCCTGGCAGAACCTGAGCTTGTAGTCAAGACGGGCACCTTCTCCCTGGCTGTTAGGAAAATATGCAGAGATCACAACTGTCGTGCCGAAGTATGCGAAGGTCGTGCGTCCCTCGTCGTCAAATTCCTCTACGCCCAATGTTTCCACCTTGTCAGGCTCCTTCAGTGAATATATGGCGGTTCCTGAGTATCCTGCTTTTTTGGCGGAAGAGAAGAATGAACTGTATTTCTTTGCAGCCCCTGCAGAAGGTCCGAGGGCCCGGGCAAAAAGAGGTTCGTCTTCATTTTCTTCCTGGCAGGAGCCCGGTGCAAGTAAATTCTTGCTTAGCTGGGAAGGATTTGCCTTTGTTTCCTGTATACAAACTACATCTGCTTCAGAATTCAGAAGCCATCCGACAAAATCTTTTTTTTCTACGGCCCTTATACCGTTTACGTTCCAAGAAATTATTTTCATATTGCAATCAGAATAAAATACTTATTGCATTTTTGCAATACAATGTGATATATTTTTCACTATGAATAAGAATGAACTTGCACAAATGATTGACCAGACACTTCTTTCTGCAACAGCAACAGCAGATGAAGTTGAAAAATTTTGTAGGGAAGCAGGAACTTATGGTTTCGCATCTGTTTGCGTGAATCCGGTTTATGTTCCTCTTGCTCATAAGGCTCTTGAAGGAACAAAGACTTTGGTTTGTACGGTTATTGACTTCCCTCTGGGAGCCGGAGGTACACAAGGTAAAATAAATCAGGCTCTTGAGACAATTGCAAGCGGAGCTGATGAAATTGACTTTGTTGTTGATTTGGGGCTGGTGAAAGCTCACAATTGGGATGCCCTTGAAAATCAGCTTACAGAAGTTACAAATGCTGTACGCAAGGTAAAGAAGGAGACTGTTGAAAAGCTTATACTTGAAACATGTCTTCTTGATGACGACGAGATTGTAAATTCATGTAAGTGTGCAAAGAAGGCCGGATTCGACTTTGTTAAGACATCAACAGGTTTCGCAATTGTCAAGGACAAGGACGGAAAGCTCAAACCTAACGGAGCTACAGTTCATGCAGTCGAACTTATGCGAAATACAGTTGGTTCAGAAATGGGTGTCAAGGCAAGCGGAGGTGTTCACAATACACAGGAAGCTCTTGACATGATCAAGGCAGGAGCAAGCCGTATTGGTGCATCTGCAGGTAAAGAAATTGTTGACGGTTTTGCTGAATAATTTCTGATTATTTTTACATGGCGGGGTGACTTTTTTTTAAGGGTTGCTCCGTTTTTTTTAAGGAATCTTGTCTGATTTTTTTATAAATTTTTTGGAAAAGCATCGGTCGACCTCATGTAATAATTTTTTGCTTAAAAATCAGGACCCGCTATTTAAAATTTGCAAGATAAGGTAAAATTTTCTTTTGGGATATATGCTTTTAAGAGATTGAACGGAAGAAATCGAAGGTTTCAGAGTAAAACTATGCGGGGATTTTGAACCGGCGGATATGGTTCTGCTGTGTCCCTTATTTTGAACTGGTACAATGACATTGATTGCACGGCAGAATGGGCAGAGAATGCGGGGTAATCCATCAGGGTGCTCGTGAAGTTTGATACTCCGTGTTTTCCGGAGCATAGAGTCAGACGGAATAGTGGAAACTTTCCTGAGTCAGGTGCCTGGAATCTATGCGGATCTGAAAATCGGGTCCGGAAAAACTTTCGCGGCGGTTGACGGAAATATATTGCAAGGTTCGAACAAAGTTTCCGGAGTAAATGGAATTAGTATTATAAGTGCACGGGCTGATTGGCACTGTAAAAATGGATAGGTGATACAATCCTGGCCGCGGACGCTTTGAGAACAGGCAGTATTTTATCTGCACAGATCTGACATGTCTGGACAGCAGACATCAATGACCGTGATTAGGGTCAGCTGTGATGGCAAAGGAAGAACGTACCGTTTAACGTAGCTGGAAAACTGAAACCGAAAAGAAAGCGGTTCGATGCCACCGGGGAATGTGACAGTCAGCCGCATTGCAGTAGACCTTCCAAGGGCTGCTGGAAAAACAGGAAATAAAAAATAGGATAATCTAGGCACAAGAGAAAAGTCTGGTTTCGTGAAAATCGCCGGTTACGGCAGTCAGTTTAAAAACAATCTTATTTTTTTCAAAACTTTCTCTGAGTGTTACGGAAGATTGTTTACATGCGGTTGCAACGGAAAAATATCTTATGCTGTTGACAGGATTATATATTTCTGATATAGTAATCATATCGTCAAATAACGATATGTCTCCTTCGTCTAGGGGTTAGGACATCGGGTTTTCATCCCGACAACATGGGTTCGAT
>JAZUJH010000002.1:0-6335 GCA_045642665.1 Treponema sp. | reverse complement strand
CACTGCTATGAAAACCTTGACAAAAGACGACAAGCTTGAAATATATAATCTCCTGAAAACATTTTCATCATGCTGCACAGGTTACACCCCATCATACTTTTTTTCCGACGTTGAATTTGAAGACGACGTAGAAGTTGTAAGGGAGTATCTTGTTAAACCGGAAAAAATAATCCAGGACTCAGGAAACAAGAATACTGAACCACAAAAAACTGCCTCAAAAATTCCTCAGAAAAAAAAATATGCAGAAAACAGTCCGGCATCTTCAGAAAGCCTAAACAAAATTCAGTCTCCGGACAAAAACATTCAGCAGAAAAATTTTAAGCCTATTGTCCGGTCCGAAACAAACTCCGCTTCTCCTGCCCAAACAAATTCTCAGCAGGCACCTGTCACACCTCAGACAAAACTTCAGAATCTTGCAAACAGACTTTCCAGCTGCAATTTCTGTCCTCTCTGGCAGACAAGAAGAACACCTGTAACAGGAGAAGGCGTAACCCAACCTTTGGTTCTTGTCATAGGCGACAAACCTGGTGAAGCGGAAGAGCAAATCGGAAAACCTTTTTCAGGTCCGCAGGAAGAACTTCTTACAAAAATGCTTTCCGCAATCAGCCTTAACAAAAACACCAACTGCTATATCACGAATATAATCAAATGCCATACCCCTAATGCAAGGCCTGCCTATGTTCAGGAAGCGGAAGCCTGCTACGGATGGCTGCAAAACCAGATTCATATTCTGAAGCCCAGAATGATTCTCTGCATGGGGCAGACTGCTATACAGACAATACTCAAAACAAATGACGGACTGAACGTTCTTCGCAGACAGTTCTACGATTATTACGGAATACCAGTTCTCCCAACCTTCAGCGCCTACGACCTGCTGCGCCGTCCGGACCTGAAGCGTGAAGCATGGAACGATCTTAAGGCATTCAGACTGAAGCTTCTTGAATTTGCACCGGGATATGAAGGAAACCGATAGTATATGCCCAGATTCATTGATGTAGTTTTAAACGTACCGCTCAACCAGGCCTTCACATATTATGAACCCCAGACAGAAGAAGCTCTTCCACCTGAAGAACTTTTCGGACGAAGAGTTGAAGTCAGATTCGGAAACAGAAAAATGACCGGGTTCATTATAAAAGTTTCAGAAACCTTACCCGCAACCTGCGGCGTTGATGTTTCAAAAGTCCGACCCGCAACAAAATTTGTGGACAAAGAATCTGTTCTTCCTGCAGAACTTTATGAACTTGCAAAATGGATGAGCCGTTACTATCTTTGCCCGATAGGAGAATGTGTGAATGCAATGGTCCCTTCAGGAAGAAGAGAAACTGATAGCCAAGGATTTTCTTTTGTTGAAGACGCATCAAGCTTCTCCAGAAAAACTTTAAGCGGAGAACAGGAAACTGCAGTAAAAGGAATTCTTGAAGCCTCGGACAAAAATACATTTCATTATCTTTACGGAATGACAGGAAGCGGAAAGACTGAAGTCTTTTTGACCTGCGCAGAAAAAATTATTGAAAGGGGAAAAGGTGTAATATATCTTGTACCGGAAATAGGTCTGACTCCGCAAGTTGTGGAGGCCGTTGTAAAAAGATTCGGAAACTCCGTTGCTGTAATTCATTCGGGACTGACGCCAAGCCAGAAACTCAATGAGTGGAAAAGAATTCTACACAGGGAAGCAAGAATCGTGGTGGGTGCAAGGAGTGCAATATTTGCACCTGTACCGGATTTAGGGATGGTAATAATTGATGAAGAGCATGACGGTTCATATAAAAGCGGCAACTCTCCTCGCTACCATGCCAGACAGGTTGCAATGTACCGCTGCACAAAACTAAAAGCTATTCTTGTAATGGGTTCCGCTACTCCATCTGCCGAAGCCTGGCATTCAATGAAAACTCAGCAGATAAAAAAACATACCCTAACAAAAAGACTTGCGGGCGGCATGAAACCAGAAATTAAATGCGTCAACCTCAGCATTTCCGGGTCATCGAATTCCTGCCTCTCAAAGGAACTCGTCCAGGAAATTAAGGAAACATTAAAGGCCAGGAGACAGACAATTTTATTTTTGAACCGAAGAGGCTTCACCCACTTCTTCCGATGCAGTTCCTGCGGCTTTGAGCTTAAATGCAGAAACTGTTCCGTCTCTCTTACATACCATAAAAAAGAAAACAGGCTGCGCTGTCATTACTGCGGATATTCTGTGCAGCCGCCAACCCAGTGCCCAGAATGCGGATCACTTGATGTAGGCTATTCAGGATTCGGAACAGAATACATTGAAAACGAGGTCAAAGCAAAATTTCCCAAAGCAAATATTGTGAGGGTTGACACAGACAGCGTATCTCACAAGGGAGAGCTCAAAGAAAAGATTGATGATTTCGCTGCCGGAAAATATGACATTCTTCTTGGAACCCAGATGGTTGCAAAAGGACTTAATTTTCCGAACCTTAAGCTAGTCGGAGTCGTTCTTGCGGACACTGCCCTTCACTTACCAGACTTCAGGGCTGCCGAAAAAACATTTTCACTTATCACCCAGGTAGCAGGAAGAGCCGGAAGATTTTTCCCGGACGGAAAAGTTATTGTACAGAGTTTCAGTCCTGACAGGGAGCCCATTGATTTTGCTGTCAAAGCAAAAATTGAAGACTTCTACAGAATGGAATTAAATCAAAGAGAAATACTCGGCTTTCCTCCATTTTCACGTCTTCTGAGATTTGTATTCCGCTCATCAGTCCCAGGAGCTTCACAGAACGCTGCTGTCGGTGCTGCAGAAATATTACGTAACATATGCGCAAGTGATGCAGACATTCTCGGACCTTCAGAATGTCCGCTGGAAATGATAAGCGGAAACTACAGATGGCAGATAATCCTCAGAGGAAACAAAATATCTTCCCTGCAGAAAATGGCGGACACTTTGATAAACGGCTACACTGCTCCCAAGAATGTCTACATTGAAGTCGATGTTGATCCCGTGAACCTTCTGTAATTTTCAGGAATCATTCCTTTCGTCAAAAAAAATAAGCGGCAACGATGCTGGAGTGTTTGAAATCTTTTATGTAAATTCAGTAGGCTGCGGTAAAAAAGATTAATGCGAGTTCCTCTCTTACAGCTGACAGCTACTGTTCATTCTTCAGATATAAAATATGTTTTGATTTCTTTCAAGCATCAAATGACTTAAAGACAGCCAGCCCGTAAAAGCAGGCCGTCTTTTTTTATGAGGATCAGTCAGGCAGACGTCCTCCGTACATGATTCACATTTCGCCGTAAGCCGACCCCCAGTTACGAACTGGCACAGTCCATTTTCTTGTTGTCTCAAAGGTTGCAAGACAAAGGACCTTCATAAGATTCCGGTCATTCGTAAAAACACTTCTCCGGCGGTTCAGTTTCCGGTAGCTGAAATCAAGGCTTTCGATGGAGTTCGTCGTGTAAATGATTTTTCGGGCGTCCTTTAAAAATTTGGGAACCGGAGCTGTGCAGCAGTTGTCATACCAGCGTTTCAAGGCACCGGGATATTTGCCTTGCCGGACCATTTTTCCTTAACCAAGTCCAGAGCTTTGCGTCCTTCGTCTTCTGAGGCCGCATTGTAAATTGTTTTCAAATCCGCGGCAAAAGGATTCATGCCTTTTGAAGGCACACACTTCATTGTTCTGCGGTCCATGTGAACCATACATCGCTGATATTCCGTCCGGAGGGAATGCCGCTGCGATTGTCTCCTTGATTCCCGAAAGTCCATCGGCACAGTCAATTATAATGTGCTTCACGCATCGGTTTTTGAGCTCATAAAACACATTCACCCAGTATTTTGCTCTTCCGTTGTTACCGGCAGTGATAGAAAGCACCTCTTTATAGCCGTTACGGTAATCATCACTGTCAGAGCGTTCTGAATGTCCTTCACTGGCTGAATATCATACTCTGAAAGAAGACCTCTGATAATTTCTCTTTCGCCTTTTGCCATTACACCTTTGTGGAGTACGTGCATTTCTTTTGCCATAATAGGGTCCTGTTTATTATACCACGGTCCTGTTATTTTATGAATTTACAGAAAGACTTTCACAGTCTCTACCACACATGTGTGCGATGCCTCAATTTTAATATACTATAATACTATCCTTTAATCTAAATCCTTCATAGCCAGCTTTATCAATGTAAGTTTCAAAGACACCTGTGACAGAGATTTCCGTTTCATCAGCAGGCAGGTCATCTTCACTTATCAGAAAGTTATCCACAGTAAATTCAATTCCCTGTGCACAACATGCCAATGCGTCCTGAACCACTACATAGTAAAGAGTTTCATCAGTGTAAGGGTTTCTTCCTTTATAATATTTTCCGGAGATTTTCACAGTTTTTCCAACATATGTTTCGCTTTCCACAAGAAACTGAAAGACCATTCCATAAATCATATCCCTGCTCATTTTTGTCAGATCATAATCAATCTTCATCTTTGAAATCTGATTAACTGAAGGTGAATTTGAATTTTTCAACGAAGAGGTATACATATTTTCTGTATTGTTTTCGGATATTGAATTCTGATTCATACTTTCTGTCTGACTGTGCAGATTATGTTGTTCCTTCAAATTCTTCATAAATGTACTTTGATTGTATTTACCGCATGAAGCAAAGAAATGCAAAAATAAAACTGCAAATAGAGAAATAACAACTTTTTTCACGGACCCTTTCATGAAATCTGCTCCTAATATTTATTTAATTTGTTTCATTGTAATTTAAGCAAGAAAGATATGATTACATTAAAAAAAAATGCACACAGATTAACTGCAACTATCGTAGCTCCAACAGGTGTGGAACACAGAATTGAAATAAGCATTCCAAGTAACGAGCATACAACAGAAAGAAATGCTGAATACAGGACTACACTTTTGAATGTACTCATAACACGCATTGCACTTAATGCAGGAAAAATAATCAATGCAGAAATCAACAAAGATCCCACAAGATTCATTGCAAGAACAATTATTACTGCAATTATTATAGCAATCAGCAGATTGTAGAACTCTGTCCTTAGCCCTGATGATTTTGCAAATTCTTCATCAAATGTCACAGAAAAAATTCTGTTGTAAAAAACAATGAACACCGCAACAACAATCAGCGACATAACTATGCACAGGCAAACGTCAGCTTTGGTTAATGTAAGAATGGAGGTTGATCCGAATAATGTGCTGCATACATCTCCGGTAATATTTGCTGAAGTAGAAAAAATATTTAATACCAAATATCCAAGTGCAAGAGAACTTACTGAAAGCATTGCCAAGGATGCATCACCCTTTATTTTACTTCTGCCTTTTACGTTTCCTTTAAGTAAAAGTATGGCGGATAGAACAGTTACGGACATAACAAATATTGTATCACTTGCAAATTTAAAAATTGTGGCAACAGCTATTGCACCGAATGCAACATGAGAAAGTCCGTCTCCTATGAAGGAGAACCTTTTAAGAACCAGTATTACGCCAAGAAGAGACGAGCATAATGATATTAAAATACCAACAATAAATGCATAGCGCACAAAGGGAAAAGAAAAATATAGCTGTAGCTGACTTAAAATGTTTTCCATATCAGTAACCTCTCTGATTTATAAATTCTTCACGGCTTCCGAAGAAATAACAGTCCCTGCAAAGATTCAGAATGTGTTTAGAATATTTCAGCGCAAAATCAAGATCATGAGTTACCATTACAACAGCTGTTTCATTCTTGTTAAGATTTATAATCGTCCTGTAAAGAATTTCTCTGGCATTTACATCCAGAGCATTTGATGGTTCGTCCAAAAATAAAATTTCTGATGCAGCACATAATGCTCTTGCAAGCAGCACTCTCTGTTTCTGACCTCCAGAAAGTTTTGAAAAGCTGCAGTTTCTTAAATCCATAACATCCATTCTTTCTAAATTTTTCTCTGCTATTCTCTTCTGATGTTTTGTGTAGAAAGGAAAAAAATTGTAATCATTAATCGTTCCCGAAAGTACAATTTCCCAAACGCTTGCAGGAAAATCTTTCTGAAGAGAGCTTTGCTGAGGCAAGTATCCAGTTTTTTTTATGTAAGTTTTTTTTTCAGCTGAAATAATATCTCCAGAAATCTGTGGAATGAATTTTAAGAGAGTTTTTAAAAGCGTAGACTTCCCTGCTCCGTTTTCTCCTGTTATGCAAAGGAAATCTCCTTTCTCAATTTTAAAAGAAAGCCCGGAAATTAATTTTTTATTTTCATAACCTATTGTTAGGTTATTGCAGTTTATAAGATCCAAAATCATCTCCTCTACCTGTACAGAAACAATATTCTATTTTGTGCAGGCAAATTTTATTATAAACAAACATATAAGCCGTTTACGAATTTTATATATTTG
>JAZUJH010000001.1:0-57908 GCA_045642665.1 Treponema sp. | reverse complement strand
ATAACTTCTATTTTTTCAACTGGCAAAATATCTGGCAATTTCAATAAATTAATATCACTTTCTTCTATAGTCTGTTTAAAGCTTTGAATCATTATGTTTATTCCATTAGAAATAGTGTTTTTTTCTTCATTTTTACCAGCTGAGCATTCTATCGAAGCATTTATTATACTCTTAGAATTTTCATTTTCGCATTCAACATTAACACTTGCCTTTTGCATCTCCATAATCTAAAATCTCCTAAAGAAATTAATATATTCTCTTTCGTTCAATACTCAGATTCCTTCTGAATCTGACCTATTCCAAGTAACCGCCATAACACCTACCAACAGTACCTGTTATGTCAAGACCATCTTTTGACTTACCGCCACCCAGGACTTCCACCAGCACCCAATTTGAAGTTATACCGTCTATTGTCTGCTGCTTTCCTAACTGCAGTATCTTTACCCTTGTACCTGCTTGCATTATAGTGAGAACCTTTGATGATGTTGTCTCATCACTTCTAATACGGAGATTCTCTGTAACTGTGAGCATGGAATTTACTTTGACTTGTGCGTTACTCGTTTCATAATTAAAAGCGGAACAAACAATACGAAAACCCAGACTTTCGTTTTTTTTCGCTATTATAGTTGTAGTCAGAGTGGCCGTGAACAATGCAGTAATAAGCGTAGTTGTAAAAATCCCCGCCAAAATTACGATGCCTATATGAATCGTAACCGTCCCCGCACAACTCCCGAACGTTACCGCTCATATCATATAAACCATAACCATTTGCCTTTTTCTGTGCTGCAGGATGTGTCGTACCTCCACTATTGCTTCCATACCAGCTTACTTCATCAAGATTATCACTTCCAGAATATTCATAATTCTGTCCTCCTTTTGCTGCATACTCCCATTCTTCTTGTGTCGGCAGTCTGAATCCGTTAGCATTGGAATTCTGAAGTATTCCTCCTCTAATAGAGTTTCCATAATGTGGTTTATAATCCCGCTCGCTGACATCTGTTGTTCCATTTACTGAATATACTGGTGCGAAACCGAATTTTTCACTAAATTTGTTACAGAAATATACAGCATCAAACCAGCTAACATTTTCTACCGGATTGTTGACACCATTGAAATAACTTGGATTACTTCCCATAACAGATGTATACAATTTCTGTGTTACTTCTGTATTAAGCATTGAATATGCTTTTCCCGGAATATCAACCATTTTTATTCCACACCTATCAAATAATGCATTTACTTTTTCAATTCTTGCAACTGCTTCTTTTGCGGCTGTTAATGTAAGTTCTTTTGAAATGTGTTTTTTCAATATCTCAAAATTTGACTCCTCCTTATCAACAATACCTACGATTTCCCTCAAATCCCATTCCGGCTTCATTGTACATGGCTGCACTTTATTCAACGAACTTGTCTTTGTAACTTTACCACTTACTGTATTGATTACACGAATCTTAGAAAAATTGAACCTGTACTCACTTGGCTTGTCATCGCTTTCAGCAGTTACGTTATAATCAATTTCAAAGTAAATAATCGGATCACCACGAGTAAGAAGAGAGTTGTACATGTCAATATTTCTGTCATATTCGTCGGCAACTGCAAAATTTTCAAGCTCAGCTTCTGTTGGCTGTTTTTTTACCACTTAAAGCATCGTAACTTACCACAAAGTTGTCCGTATAAATCTGAATTCCATCTGAATAAATAAAAATGTATGAAATCCATCCGTTTTTACTTCCGTCAAAAGAACCGTAACTAACCTTAAGCTCATCTCCCATTGATGAAACTGTTCATGTCGTCGAAAGAGCTCTCTGATCAGCTCTTATTTCGGTAAGTAATGCTCCATCCTGTGTAGCTGTTACTTTTTTTACTGCATCACAATCGGTGGAAAATTTATTTGTTAAGTTTTCATAGCTGGAAATAACCTGATTTTCACGACGCCGTTTTGACTGTTCTGTCTGATTTCCATTGGCATCTTTTTCTGAAGTTCCCAAAGCTCTGCTTCTTATTTTCTGTGATTCTGTCTTTTTTTAAACCGGTCATACAATTCTACACAACAAGACTCTACTCCCTGACGGATTTCTACAAGAGCTTTTTTTTTGCTTCCAATTACATTAATCTGACCAAGGACTCCCTGTTTTTCCATCTTGAGCTTACGGACTTCTGCGGCTTTTGCTGCAGCCTCCTTTGCCATCTGGTCACGCTGGGGTTTAAGTTCAATGGATTGTTCCGCTTCAAGTTTTTTATCTTCTGCCGCATGTGCCATCTGAGCCTTAAGTTCTTCCCGACGTTTCTTTTCTGCATTCTGCTTTTCAACAAGAAGAGCCTTTTCTGCTTCAATTCAGTTCTTGTTCTGAATTGCATTGATGTCATTTGAAATCATGAGTTTTGAGAGCTCTGCACCATAGTCCTTCATCATTTTCTGATGCTGCTCTTCATTCTGTTCAGCAAGGGCAAGCTGAGCATCCACAGTAAACTTTGCAAAGCCTGAGGTAAGGAGATTCTTGTTAAGGTCAGAGATTTTAATGTTAAGTTTGTTTGCAAGTGCAAGTGTAAGTTCGTCTACAGCACCTGTGGGACCATAAAGATATTCAGCTTTTGAATACTCTTTATAAGAACAGCTTGCCAGCTGTTCTCCTGTTGTAAGGTCTGTGAAGTCAACGCTAATTGTGTAGCAGGATCCAGTCTTACGAAGCTTTGTAAACACTGCGAACCTGGCTGTAGTTATTTTTCCAGGATTGTCAATTTCAAGGTTCATAACCTGAACAGGATGCCTGGTCAAGTTTCCAAGAGAATCTCGTTCCCATCTTTCTTTCTCTTCCGCTATGCATTTTTCTTCAGCAATGCGGGCTTCCTCCGCTTTTCTTGATTCATATTCCTTAACAGTTTCTATGCCTGCAATATTTGTAATGGCATAAATCCTTTCCCTTACATTCCTGGATTCAAAGATAACTGTATAAGTTGTTTTTCTGGCATAGGCTATGCGTTCTGTAATATTTGTCATGTCCATGTCTGAAACAATCTTTACCTTGTTTTTTGCAAGAGCTGACAAAGTTACAGTTCCATCACTTGAAACCTTCATTCCGGTAAGACTTAGATAACAGGTAAATACTGCGGATGAATCTTTGTTTG
Source organism: Treponema sp. (assembly GCA_045642665.1). Taxonomy (GTDB): domain Bacteria; phylum Spirochaetota; class Spirochaetia; order Treponematales; family Treponemataceae; genus Treponema_D. Next base: position 54,782 of record JAZUJH010000001.1, on the reverse strand, counting down.
ACTCCAGCGTTTTTCCAAGTTTCTTTGCATCAACATTTGTATGTGCAAACAGTGAAATTGAAAACAGGCTTATAAGTAATAATGATAAGTATTTCTTCATTTATATTCCTCCTCCTACAAGCCAAAAGGATTCTGACATAAAATATGCTCTATTACCTTCATAATCCTTTGTTGATATTGATCCAATGCCACTTGATAATCATTTCGTCTTCCATAAATTTTTGCAAGCGGTAGTTCTATATATAAATCTCCAGACAAATTAAACTTTTTTAGAAGATAATTACGTTCAATACCTCCATCACGAATTGAGATAATTAAAATATCTACAGGGATGTTCTGTTGATAATAATCATAAAATTGATCAATAATTGGAATTGAATCTGAAGCAGAATTTAATAAAACTCTGATTTACTTCTTTTTCTGATTACCTCCCTCATATACAACAACAAAATCATCACTTGTAGTTCCTTTTCTTTTTGTAACAGAATTGAACCCATTCTTTCGCAAGTATTGTTCAATCTTTTTAATTATTGTTGTTTTCCCTGTATTAGGGAATCCTCCAACCAATAGAACATCCATAGTGTTACTCCTACATCAAGAAATCAGCCAGATTCACAGATTCCTGTGCCGCAGCCTTTGTCTGAGCTTCCTGAGGATCAACCTTCTTTGCTTCTACAGCTGCTTTTGCAGCTTCTGCATTTGACTTTGCTTTTTCTTCTTCAAGACGTGCTAACTGAGCCTTGTAAAGTGCAAGCTCCTCAGCCTGTTTCTGCATATCCTTTTTATCAGAATCTTCCTTAATTTCGCTGAACGATGCACCTATCTTTTTCTGGGTCGCAGTTTCAAGACCCTCAGTTCCCATAAGGTCCATCAAATATTTGTGGCAGAGAGCCTCCCTGGTGGACTTATCCATGGAATAGACTATGTAATAAATATACTGTTCAGAAACTTCTTTTGTTCCGGCCTTTGTTGTTCTTACCTTCTGATAAAATCCTGTCTCCCCTCTAAGACCGGACATATCTGCCTTTGTCTCACTTGCAGAGACATATACAGCTTCCAGCTGGCCCACATCATTAAGCCCTTGTCCTACACGACCAAATACTTTCTGACTTAATTCTGCTGCCTGCACATAAGCAAAACCTGCACGGTTCAGAGCCTGGGCTGTTGCTTCTGTTTTTCCTGTTGCCATACTGATTTTTACAACACGGTTTGCATCAATTCCCCACATCTCCTTGAACGTGTCTGAATTACCGCGGCGCATATTTTTAAGCCATGCAGGAGCAGAACTTTCTCCCAATGTTCTGTCGGTCCAGTCCACCGCAACAACTTTATCAATATCCTCATCAACATTTACATTAACTGTTGCACCTTCAGCTTTTGTTGATGCACATCCACTCATACAGATCATTGCTGCAGCCAAAATTTCTGTTAAAAATAAGCTTGTCTTTTTCATTTTCTTTCTCCCCGCTGATTTTCAGCATTAAAAATTCATTTCCCTGTTTATATTTTCTGCCAGCTTTGGAAATGCTTTTTCTGAGCATTTTCCAATGAATAGGCGACAGTTTTTTTCCGTTAGTTTTGATTCAAAAGAATAAATAGATTTACCGCTTATGCTTCTGACTGAAACTGAAACAAAAGGCATAATAGTCAAAGGATTGCTTCCGCTCGTATTTGATGAAACAACCACATCAGCCGTATAATTTCCATCAGGCCCGACAATGAAGCAGGAATCCGAAAGAGCGGTTTCAACTGCAGTCTCTATAATGTTTCCATAGTCACCAGTAATATGTACACGGACTGTCAGATTCTTTTGCCCCGCTTCAATTTTTGCAGGAAGTTCAGCTATGCTTGTTCTGTCTTCAGAATATTTATCTTCCTCTTTCGGATTAATAATTCTTCCATATTCAAGTCTTTCCAGAAAATCACCGGAAACTTTCCATGCACTTTTATACAGCCAGATCTTTGTAAATGAATCATCTTCCGATTCTGCTTTTTTCAGGAAAGCATGAAAACTTGTTTTCTCCGATTCAATTTTTGGTCTGTACTGAATCCATGCGTCCTCACGAACTATATATGCAACCGCATACCACTTTTCTTCAGGTTTGTAGTAATAAGATTCCGTAAATTCCAGCCCAATGAATTCAACTTCACTTGCAACATTTCTTTCATCAATTACCAGTGTCTCTTCCTGAATTGAAGAGCCTGCTGTAATAGCTGACATAATTGTGGAAAGATTGGAGCTGACAGTAGATTGAAAATAACGGGCAAGCTGAGAAGCGGCATCTGTCTTAGCATCTTCAGCTGTATTACCACTTCCTCTTTGTGCAAGATATTCTGAATTCGGAAAACTTTTTCTATAGTTCCTGAACCATTCAGGCTCCGGAACTGTTTTTGTAAAACACTACAATGAGATTAAACTTAAAAAAAATATCAAAACTGTTTTCTTCACTTTCAGCCTCCAGAAAAAAAACATTGCCGCATTTAAAAGAACAGCAAGGCTCCTGTGTATGAGAAAAATAAAAATGTGATCAGAAAATAATTAAGAATATATAAAGAGGGAAGTACGGCAGACCTGATAATCCTGCTATGTAACTGAGAAGAGAGCAAAACAACATTAACCCAAGCAATCGGCAATCATACTGGAGTGAAGAAGTTTAGTTTCATTGTCACGGACAGTCAGTTTGTACTCCACACTGATATGGTAATTCCTTTTTTTGGCATTTCAATATGCAAGCTCCAAAAATTGCAATTTTTAAGGACAACTAAAAAAAGCAATGTCCTGGGCCGCATAAATTCAAAGCAAAAAAATTGAATCCGTCATAATTATTTTTGCAGCAGAAAACGAAGGTCACAAACATTCACATAAATCTTATTCCGTCATCCCTTGCACACATCGCAAAAAAAAGTGTAGAATTGCTCCATGATTCAGGATATTTCTATTACACTTTTACCGGAACAGGAAAAGGACACAAAACTTATAAGCACCCTGCTTTTTGAAGCCCTCCATGCAAAGGGAATTGAAGCAGCACAAGAGGATACGAAATTTGTATTCCAGAAAAAATCTGTTGACGCACGGCACGGGAAAGTAAAGTTCAATTTAAAATATAAGGCCTACATGAATGAAGAAATTCAGGAAGAAAAAGTTCCTGAATGGAAAAATGCATCGGGCAGTAAAACTGTTATCATCATCGGTGCAGGACCGGCAGGACTTTTCGGAGCACTAAGACTTCTTGAAGACGGAATCAGGCCTGTAATTATTGAACGGGGTGACGAAACTTCTCCCCGCAAAAAAGACATTGCAGCAATAAGCACAAAAGGAATTGTGGACCCTGACAGCAACTACTGTTTCGGGGAAGGCGGTGCCGGTACTTTCAGTGACGGAAAGCTTTACACAAGAAGCAACAAGAGAGGAAACATTGCCCAGGTTCTCAAAATATTCGAGCACTTCGGAGCGGATCCGAAAATCACAACTGACGCTCACCCTCACATAGGAACAGACAGGCTTCCTGCAATCATCAACAACATGCGCGAAAAAATTAAATCCCTGGGCGGCGAAGTGCACTTCAACACAAGATGCACGGAATTCATTACAGAAAATGCTGGCGGCAGGATTTCTGTAAAAGGTGTCGTATGCAGAGACGCAAGGACAAATGAGGAGCAGAAATTTCTTGGAGATGCAGTTCTTCTTGCAACAGGACATTCCGCAAATGACATTTACGAGCTTGTGGGAAGAACAAATCCTTCTTCTCTCGAAGCAAAAACTTTTGCAGTCGGCGTAAGAGTTGAACATCCCCGGCAGATTATTGACAAAATCCAGTACAAGAAAAATGCTTCAGACCCGAACAAAAATCTTGGGGCGGCGGAATATAATTTTACGACCCAGCAGGACGGACGCGGAGTTTACAGCTTCTGCATGTGCCCCGGAGGATTCGTTGTTCCAAGCGCATCAGACAGGGAACAGATTGTTGTAAACGGAATGTCAGCTGCAAAACGAAACAGCCCATGGAGCAATGCGGCAGTTGTTGTTGAAACACGCCCCGAAGATATTCCTTCAAAGTTCATTGAAGAAGCCAAAGAAAAGAAAGTCCCAGCCCTTGCAGGTCTTTACTGGCGTACATGGCTTGAAAAAGAAACCTTCTGTAATGGCGACGGACAGAAAGCTCCCTGCCAGCTTATAACTGACTTCGTGAACCACAGGGATACAAAAGCGGATTCCCTCCCAAAAAGCTCCTACGCACCGGGACTTGTTCCTTCCCGTCTGGACAGATGGCTTCCTGCCGGCATTTCAAAAAGACTTGAAGCTTCCTTCCGTGAAGTCGACTCAAGACTTATGAGAGGATACATTACAAGCCAGGCACTTCTCATTGCAACCGAGACCCGCACTTCCACGCCTGTAAGAATCAGAAGGAACAGGGAGACAGGAGTATGCGAAGGTCTTGAAAATCTTTACCCAGCAGGCGAAGGTTCCGGCTACAGCGGAGGAATCGTAAGTTCTGCAATGGACGGCATCAATATGTGCAGACTCATCTCCTGCAGACTGAAAAAATAGAATCCATTTCAGCAGGGATTATTAAAAAAAATCCGACTGTCCTCATGCCAGGTTCCAGAGGAATCGTTACCTTGAAACATTTGAAGCACAGCAAGGCAGCCGGTATAATCCAGGCATCTGCAAATCTGAGTGTACCGGACAAAATTCCATGGCCCAGCAGATGCTTCATCTGTTGACATCTCATACTTGAATCGTGAATCATTGTTCCGTTCCTGCAACAGAAAATCTTCATTGAAGGAATGAAATCTTCCGGAACTTCCGCTAATTATGATTCAGCTTGAGGGATGTCAAATTAAATCCGCTTCTATACAAGGCTATGTTTTTTCCATTTCCCCCTTGCAAAGCTGATAATGAATGCCACTGAACGTGCAATCCAGTCAACAATCATTGCAAACCAGATGCTAAGGGCACCGTAACTTGAAGGCATATTCATCGCTGATACAACATGGTCTGCGGCTCCGGTATTTTTGAACACATAGCTCAGACCTACTCTGCACACCCACATACTTATGATGCTGACTATCATGGTAAAGGAAGCATAGTTTGCAGCCCGGAGAGCATTCGGCAGTGTAAATGAGAATGACCAGATAAATATTCCGAAGAAACCGTGAACGAATGCCATTATAAAAGCAAGCTGTGAAGTTTCTGCAGGAAGATTGTAAAAGCCGATTATGAATTTCGCTATTGAAAGAACAAAAATATTGCAGACGGCCATGGAAACAATTGATATTCCCATAAGCTTCTTCGTGTAATGGACTGCCTGATCAGTTTTACCAGCTCCCATGCACTGACCGCAGTCGGTAAGAATCGCAAGACTGCAGGCGTTTCCGGGAAGCACTTCAAAAAGAGTTATAGTATTTGCAACTGCATTAGCAGCAATGGCTGCAGTTCCGAAAGATGCAGTAACAGAAAGCACAAGAATCTTGCCTATCTGGAAGGAAGAATTTTCAAGTCCGTTGGGAACTCCTATTTTCAGAATCTTTCCGATAAGATGAAAATCAAGCTTCACTTTTGTAATTCCCTTAACTGAAACAGCCCTGTTTCCATTAAAATCCTTTGCCCTGTATAATCCGATAAAAAGAACAGCTGCAGCAACGGTCCTGGAAACAAGAGTAGGAACTGCGACCCCTTCAACTCCCCATCTGAATCCGAAAATAAGAAGAGCATTTCCGCCGATATTCAGTATGTTAACCAGAAGAGCAATGAGCATGCTGAAACGGGAATTTCCCTGGGCACGGAACAAAGCCGAAGCCGCACTGTAAACGGCAATTGAAGGCAGAGCAAAAAGTGTCAGGAAAAAATATTTGAGGCTGTTATCCATGACATCCTCTTCAATGTCGCCGAAGAGAATACTTATTATTCCTCTCCTGAAGACAAGTCCGAAAAACATAAGCACAACAGAAACAGACAGAATAGTATACAGCAGCTGCTTTGCAGTCTTTTCAGCATTGGAGTGTTCCTTTCTTCCGATGTACTGCGAACAGACAACGGCACCGCCTGTACTTAGGGCCGCAAAAATCTGGCTGAGCAGAACATTTATCTGGTCAACAAGAGATACACCGCTTACTGCATTCTGTCCCAGTCTTGAAACCATGAAAGTATCCGCTATCCCCAAAGTTATCTGAAGAAGCAGCTCAATAATCAGAGGCCAGATGAGAATCCATAAATCCTTGTCAGAAAAAAGAAGTTCCTGTTTTTTTATGTCCATACATATTATTCTATGAAAAGACAAAAAATATTCAACAAAAAAAACCTGCAACCTTAAATATGCATTCAAAGCTGCAGGCCATTCCATTCAGAACCTGAAGAACGGATTATTTTACTGTAATCCTTTCAAGATGCCAGATGTCCTTTACATAGTCTTCGATTGTACGGTCACTGGAGAACTTACCGCTGTTTGCGATGTTGATGAGAGCCATCTTTGCCCAGTTCATCCTGTCTGTGTAAGCCTTTGCAACTGCTTCCTGGGCCTTGACATAGGAGTCAAAGTCAGCAAGAAGGAAGTATACGTCAGGACGCTGACCTTCAACACCGTAGACAATAGAATCGTAGAGTTCCTTGAACAGAAGACCGGTCTTATCATATGTACCGTCAACAAGCTGGTTCACAACTTTTTCAAGTGCAGGGCTGCGGTCAAGATACTTCTGAGGATTGTAGCTGTGTTCAGTATTGATCTTAATGATTTCATCTGCAGTAAGACCAAAGATGAATGAATTTTCCTTTCCAGCTGATTCAACAATTTCTATGTTTGCACCGTCAAGTGTACCAAGTGTAAGGGCCCCGTTCATCATGAACTTCATGTTAGATGTACCGGAAGCTTCGTAGCCTGCCGTTGAAATCTGTTCAGAAACGTCTGATGCAGGAATGATTTTTTCCGCTACAGAAACGCGATAGTTTTCCACGAACACAACACGAAGTTTTCCACCAACGCGGCGGTCATTGTTTATCTTCTCAGCAACAGTATTGATAAGCTTGATTATCTGCTTTGCACGGCGGTAACCGGATGCGGCCTTTGCACCGAAGATGAATGTGCGTGAAGGCATACTGTAGTTCGGGTCCTCAATGATTCTGTTATAGAGATACATGATGTGGAATACATTAAGAAGCTGTCTCTTGTATTCATGGAGACGCTTGACCTGGGTATCAAAAATGCTATCAGGATCAAGGAATTCATTCTGCGTGTGCTTAAGATATTCAGCAAGAGCTTCCTTGTTATGACGCTTGATGGAAATAAGTTCATTCAAGGATTCCTTATCATCCGCATACTTTTCAAGTCCCTTAAGAAGATTAAGATCCTTTTCCCATCCGTGACCGATTCTCTTTGTAATAAAGTCAGCAAGTTCAGGATTTGAGCTCAAAAGCCAGCGGCGCTGTGTAACACCGTTTGTCTTGTTGTTGAACTTGTTAGGATAAATCTGGTTCCATGTCTTGAATTCCTGTTCCCTGAGAAGCTTTGTATGAAGTTCTGCAACACCGTTTACGCTGAAACAGGAATGTATTGCAAGCCAGCCCATGTAGACCTTTCCGTCATGGATGATTGCCATGTGTGTCTGTGTTTCATAGTCGTTAGGAAATTTTTCCCTGAGTTCAATCATGAAACGGCGGTTGATTTCTTCAACAATCTGATAGATTCTTGGAAGAAGACGCTGGAAAATATCAATCGGCCACTTTTCCAAAGCTTCTGCAAGAATTGTATGATTCGTATAAGCAAAAGTCTTTGTAACAACATTCCACGCATCATCCCAGCCAACATTGTATTCATCCATAAGAATGCGCATCATTTCAGGAATAGCAACTACAGGATGAGTGTCATTAAGCTGAATGACATGATAATCAGGGAACCTGCTGAAATCTGTTCCGAAGTTAGCAACAAAGTGATGGATAAGATCCTGAAGGGAAGCAGAAGTAAAGAAGTACTGCTGGCGGAGACGGAGTTCCTTACCCATAGGACCGTTGTCGTTAGGATAAAGTACGCGGCTAATGTTCTCCGCATCATTCTGCTTTTCAACTGCACGATGATACTGCATATCATTGAAGAGCTGAAGGTCGAATCCTGATGGAGAAGTTGCCTGCCAGAGACGGAGAGTATTAACAGTATTGCTTCCGAAAGCAACGACAGGCATATCAAAAGGAGTTGCGGTCACTTCTTCCGCATTCTCAATATAGAAACGGTCCTGTCCGTCCGGAGTCTTACCGTATTTAATCTGTCCTCCGAATTTCACGGAAACAGCAAGGTCAGATCGCTTTACTTCCCACGGGTCTCTGTGCTTGAGCCAGTTGTCAGGGAATTCAACCTGTTCACCGTCAATGATATGCTGTTCGAACATACCATATTCATAGCGGATACCGTAACCGTGTCCAGGATACTGGAGAGTAGCAAGAGAGTCAAGGAAACATGCGGCAAGACGCCCAAGACCTCCGTTACCAAGACCTGCATCAGGTTCTTCGTCTTCAATGAGATCATATTCAATGTCCATACCCTTAAGAACTTCAAGAACCTGATCCTTGATTCCGGAATTAATGAGGTTGTTGCTGAGAGCACGGCCCATAAGGAATTCGGCGCTCAAATAATAAAGCTGCTTTACAGGTTTCGCTTCATAAGTACGTCTGGTTTCCATCCAGTTAGGCATGATAATTTCCTGAGCGCTTGCACTTACAGCATCAAACAGGTCATGCTTGTTAGCCTGTGAAATATCTTTTCCGTACTGACGGCGAAGACGCAACTCAAGATTCTTCTTAAACTGCTCAGCATCAAAATTCATAAAAGTTTCCTCCTGTAGAACTTTTTTAATGGACCTTAAATCTTTTTGGCCACCAATATAATCATCGAACCTGCCGGTACTGTATATCTCCCCTGGGAAACCAGCTGTTCGTAATGTGAAGGATCAAGAATAGCATCCTCAGATTCGACTGAAGTGTCAGCTACCCTGAACCACTGCCTTCCGTTTACAAGTGTAGGCAGCTTCACCATTGCATCATGGTAATCAGTATTTGCAGCAACAAAGAAATCGTCATCACAATTACCGTCCGAATCCGTACAGTCCTTTCCGCTCAGCATAAAGGCAAGGAACCTTGAGATTTCACCCCAGTCAGGATTTCTTCCCTGTTCACTGTACCACTGAATATCTGAACTGCCGTTTGAAGTTCCCGCAAAGAAATCACTTCTCCTGAAAACCCCGTGGGCTTTCCTCAAAGCGATGGCTCTTCTCGTGAACTCCAGTATCTCTTTGTTAGCATCAGCACAGCTCCAGTCGAACCATGAAAGCTCACTGTCCTGGCAGTATGCGTTATTATTTCCCTTCTGACTTCTCCTGAATTCATCACCGCCAAGCAGCATAGGCGTACCCTGTGAAATCAATGTAGTCAGAATAAAATTCTTCATCTGTCTGTTCCTTGTCCTCTCAATAAGAGGATTAGCAGTAGGTCCTTCATAACCTGAGTTATAGCTGTAATTATTATCAGAACCATCCCTGTTGTCTTCACCGTTCTCCTCATTATGCTTGGAGTTATAAGAAATAAGGTCGTTCATGGTGAAACCGTCATGGCAGCACACATAATTTATGCTTACCCATGGTTTCCTGAATCCGAACAGATCACTGGAACCGCTTATACGGGTTGCAGCCTTTGTAGAACAAAATTCATCACCCCGCCAGAAACAGCGTATATCATCCCTGAAGTGGTCATTCCATTCTCCCCATCTGGTTCCAGGAAACTCTCCAAGCTGATAAGCACCGCCAGCATCCCAAGGTTCAGCAATCATCTTAGTGTCATGAAGAACAGGATCCTCTGCTATGCGTCTTATAAGCGGAGAAACCTTCTGCAGGTAACCGTCGTCCAGTCTGTTAAGAACAGGAGCAAGGTCAAACCTGAACCCGTCAATATGATAACTGAGCACCCAGTAGCGCAGACATTCCACAATATAGTCACTGACAACAGGATTATTGGCGTTAAAAGAATTTCCGCATCCCGAAAAGTTCAGATAATACTCCTTGTGAGTCGGAACCAGCTGATAGTACACAGCGTTATCAAAGCCCCTGAAGTTAAGGGCAATTCCGTGCTCATTTCCTTCGGCGGTATGATTAAACACTACGTCAAGAATCACCTCTATTCCCGCCCTGTGCATGTTCTTTACAAGAATCTTGAACTCCGTGACACAGGCGCCGGGCTTCTTGTCGTATGCGAAGGAAGCTTTTGGGGAATAAAAATTTACAGTACTGTACCCCCAGTAGTTCTTGAGCTTCTCTCCTGTACGGGGATTTATGTTACAGTTCTCGTTTCCGTCAAACTCATAGAGAGGCAAAAACTCGACGGCAGTTATTCCAAGCTGCTGCAGATAGGGAATCTTTTCAGAAAATCCCAGATAAGTTCCGGGATGCTCTACACCCGAATTACTGTTAGCCGTGAACCCCTTCAGGTGCGTCTCGTAAATAATGCTGTCCTTGAGTGGTCGGTTGATAGGTTTATCACCTTCCCAGTCAAAAGATGAATCATCAACCACAACACATTTCGGGAACTTTTCGACAAGAGTTCGGTCAAAAAGATCAATATCAATCTTATCAACAGGCACAACATATCCGCTGGGAATATTTGCAAAAACCGACTCATCAGTTATTGCCTTTGCACAGGGATCAAAAAGAAGCTGCTTCCCATTGAAACGGTGTCCCTCAAGAGGTTCAAAGGGACCGTCAACCTGATAAAGATAAAGGTCGCCAGCTTTTACGCCTTTTACAAATATATGCCAAACGTCGCCCGTCCTGTTAAGTTCTGGATCAAATTCGACGGCAGAAAAAGGCTCACAGTCACTTTCCTCATGATAAAAAAGGATAGACACTTTGGTTCCGTTGCGACTGAAGACACTGAAATTTACTCCGTCAGAGCTAATTTCAGTCCCAAGAGGCATCGGTTTTCCTGGTAATGTAAACAACTTTTCCATACAATCCCATTATAACAAATGAATTTTAGTAATACCATTAAAATAATCTTAAATCCATAAGAATTTTGACAATTTTAACTTAACAAAAAATATCGTAATACTTTTATGATACGATAATACTATTTAAAATACAAAAAATTTACCTTTCCAAAAAAAGCAAAAATACGATACATTTTTATAGTAAAAAAAACAGAATAATAATCAGCCTGTGACTATAAATTGTTTCACAATTATATTATAATGCACTTATGAGCAATGAAAACCAAATCACTTTAAATAGTGAAAAAAATGATTCACTTCCTCCGGTCGGAGACAAGACGGCTTTAGTTTCCATCATCGGCCGACCTTCCGCAGGAAAATCTACATTCCTTAACACTGCAAGCGGAGAAAAGGTAAGCATAGTATCTTCTATTCCGCAGACAACACGCAACGCAATACGAGGAATTGTAAACACATCTCTCGGACAGCTTGTATTTGTAGATACTCCGGGACTTCATCTCAGCGAAAAGAAAATGAACCTTCGCCTCACCCAGATTGCGCAGGACAATATAAGGGAAAGCGATTGTCTTCTATACATAATGGACTCAACCCGCGATCACGGAGAAGAAGAAAAACTTATTGTTGACCTTGCAAAACCCTATGCAGACAAGCTTGTCATCGCTGTAAACAAAATTGAAGACAAGTATGCCAAGACTGAAGCAACAAGGAAATTCATTACGGGACTTCTTCCTGACTTCCCTGAAGAAAGAATCATCGAAATGAGCGCAAAGGAAGACATTAACGTCAACGCCGTACTCAAGGCCCTCTATGATCTTTCGCCAGTAGCTCCTCACCTTTACCCTGAAGAATTCTATACTGACCAGGAAGTTGAATTCCGAATTTCAGAAATAATCCGTGAACAGGCAATCAACCGCCTTGAACAGGAAATTCCTCATGCTCTTTTCATTAAAATAGAAGACATGAAAATGACCAAGCCTTCGGTTCTGAGTGTAAGGGCTTCCGTGTGCGTAGAACGGGATTCCCAGAAAGGTATTGTAATCGGAAAAAGTGCAAGCAAGATCAAGGAAATACGCATCGCATCAATCATGGAATGCCGCAAAGTCTTTGACTACAAAGTTGACCTTGACCTTAACGTGAAAGTAGTAAAGAACTGGAGACAGAAGGACGTTATCCTTACTTCACTTCTCAAATAAAAAAAGTCCGGTTCAAAATTTTTTAGAACATGCGCAGCCGGGATGAAGTATTTAATGAAATCTGTCCCGGCAATTTTTTTATCCAGACTTGCATGCTAAATACTGTAAAAAAATCACAAAAATATTTGACAAAACAGAAATTCGGCATCATAATTGGTTGTAGTCTCCGGAGAATACTTTTTGGAAATTACCTGGCATAATTTTTGAAGCTCCTTTCAAAAATTCTCTTCGGAATTAAACAAGTCCTGTATTTTATCCAAGTGTAAATTAATTCCAAGTTTAAATTAAATGTAAGTTGAATTTAATCAAGTCCAGTTAAGCGAAGTCTTTTTAAAAAAACCTTTAAAAAAGTACGACAAAAAGTGAGTTTAATAATACCCAGTTAAAAAATGTACCCCTTTTCAGTTGAATACATTCTGAGATTCAGGGCTCCGAGCAGAAGACCGCCTCCAAGACCGGACGGCCTTCGTAAGATGTCAGTTCATGTAAGAAAACCGATTTTCTTTGCATGGTGCTTAAAATGGTTACCTGATTACATCTATCCTCTGTGCCACCATATTGACGGCACGGATACCGCACATGAACTTAAACATTTCTTCATCAACCGTACCGGAAAAAGGAAATCCGAACCAGTTCGTAAAGGCCTGCACCGCACCTTCGGAGACTGGGCCAAAATATCCGTCTATGTCCTCATAATCCAGCAATCCGCAATCACACAAAACTTCCTGGACTAATTTAACGTCATCACCGTTCATCCTCGGCTTGTCCAATTTAATTTCTCGCATAAATTTTACATCAACCATTCCTGCATAGTCCGCATATTTTGCCAGAAGAGAAAGTCCTTTTCCGCCGTCACTCATATCAAGTGCATCAAATATATTCCTTGCAGAAACATCCCATACGCTTGCACCTGATTTAAAAAACTCTTCAACCATATCGTATTCTCCGGAGGCAAACAAATACGAAACAATACTGTCACCGGAGCCGTCTCCTGCTTCAGCATCTGTGGAACATCTGATGGAAAGAAGCTCCTTCAGCATGCCGATATCCTTTTCCTTCACGGCATAACGCAGCAGCTCTCCTGAAAGTGCTTTGTCTTCAGAAAAATTATAGCCTGCCCTGCTCATTTCCATATAAAGAATTCTCATTACATCTTTGTGACCAAGTTTAACAACAATTTCAAGAGGACTCCTGAAATTACATGCACCTGGTTCCAGATATGCATAAGAAGCAAAGGCTTCCACATCTTTTCCTGTCAAAGGTGACATGGCCAGAGCAGGATTCTTTGAAACCGTTTCCCTGACTGCATCAACTTTATTTCCGGCACAGTCCTTATAAAAACTCAAGGTCTTTGAATCACAGGAAATTAATGCAATAAAACATAACAGACTTACAAATACAAACTTAATCTTTTTCATAAATACTCCTGCCGTAAATCTTAACACAAATATTCCGAAAAACAAGAAAGGCCGCCTGCAGAGGCAGACGGCCGGCGTATATTTATTACTTTTTTTTTACTGTGACTGCAGCGGCATTCCAATAAATTCGTGCCGGAAGGCCTGTAAAGTTTCAGGGCGGACCCGAAAATTATGGGAGCCTTAAAGCTTCCGCCTCCAATTACTTAAGGATGCTGAATCCCAGGTCCTTAATATCTTTTGCGAATGTAAGGACCGTATCCTTTGACCCTGCCAAAGGTGATTTTCCCATTCCAGGAATCTTTGAAAGAATTGCATTAGGAACCGTGATGATGTCACACTTGCAGCGGTCTGCTTCAACAAGGTTAAAGAGTTCGCGTGTAGATGCCCAGAGGCTCATTGTACCAGGCTTGGACTTACAGATCTTTGATGTCTTTCTCATTACAGGAATAGGGTCAATTCCCTGGTCTGCAAGGCGTCCTGCGAATACAGAAACAATGTTCTTTGTTCCAGGTGCAAATGCGTCAACTGCCTGGCGAACCTGGCTGATTGTAAAGATTGCTGTAACGTTAAGCTGGATTCCTGCAGCGGAAAGCTTCTTGATAAGAGGAGCCGTAGATGTTCCGTCTGTGAGCATGATAGGAATCTTTACGAAAACGTTCTTTCCGAGAGCTGCAATGACCTTTGCTTCCTTTTCCATTGTCTCAAAATCATCACCGAAAACTTCAAAGCTTAATGGCAAGTCAGGAATTGCTTCGCAAACTTCCTTTGCAAAACTTACATAATCAGTAACGCCAGCCTTCTTCATGAGGCTCGGGTTTGTTGTAAAACCGCTAACGTATCCCTTCTTATATTCTGCAATCATTGCGTCCTTGTCTGCGCCGTCTGCATAAACTGCAACTTTAAGCTGTTTAAAAGTCATAATAAAACCTCTATTTTTCTATTCAATGTATATCAAATTTTATGATACATACCTATTTTAAACGATTTTTACCAGTTGTCAACAAAAAAATTACAAAATTTTATAATTTTTGTGACATTTATTTAAAACTTTATTCATTTAAAATATTTTTTTAACAGAAAAATCGGCTTTCATTTTTCCTGATTCCTACTTCAATTTTTCAAGATTACAGCACATCCACTTGCAGGCCGCACAAGGGTCAGAAGTTTTTACATCTTTCCTGATTTTTTTTACAGTCTTCAGAAGACCCTTTGAGTAACAAATATCCACCATCTTATTTTTTTTTGCATTATCAAGAATTACATCAAATGTCATTGAAAGATTTCCAATAATCAGTTCCTTTTCTTCATTCGCGAATCCGCAGCACGGAGCAATTCTTCCGTCCGCATGAACATATATAATTTGTCCGGATGAAATACAAAAATCCTCGGGAAACCATCTGTCACTGTTCCAGGCTGATACTTCATCATTGTATGAAAGACAGGTCCTCATTCCCTGAATATAAAGTCCATCTTTCCCGCTTATAATAAATTCTCCACTTTTTAAGTTTGTATCAAGATTATATGATATATTACACTTTAAAAGTTTTGTAAAATTATGCAGCCTGAACAGGAACTGGGAGTCGCTTTTCATGTCATCATCCGAAACGGACTGTATCTGAATTATATCGTTCCCACGGAAAATTTTGCAGGCGCTTTTAACGAACTGCACCAGCTTTTCTTCATCCTGGCCGTGAAAACTGTCAAAGCTTATGCAAAGTTTCCCGTCAAATCCGGCTTCGCTTAAAAGTGCAAGAGCGGACTCCAGCTGGTCAGCGGTATTCCACCACACTCCGTTTGTCATGAGCCTGTCAAAATAAAAATCATTGTTCCTGCACCATCCTGCAACATCAAGAACGAAATCCAAATTAAGAAAAGGTTCTCCTCCTGAAAAACCTACCCTGTCAATTGCACAGACTTCACTGTTTCTGCAGGATTCAAGAAATTTTATTGCGTCAGCGCTTTCCAGTGAACAGTTCCTGCGGCTTACAAAGCAGTGGGAGCATTTCAAATTACACTTGTCCGTAACCGCAAATATTATTTCAGAAGGATTAAATCCGGGCCCCTTGTCCCTGGCAAAAAAATTCAGCATGAAAATATTATACAGGGAACCTCAGAAAATTGCAATTTTTAGGGTTCCATACAGTAAAGGTATTGCCGGGCAAAGAAAAAACTCATTTCAGGCCACATCCCGTAAACTGCAGCAGAACTTAAATTCCCGGAAACCAGATATGCCATTTACCTTTTAGCGGTATTGTGATATTGTTTTACAGAAGATTTCCATGGACTTCAGTTTCCGGAAGATTCCCTGGAGACAAGCATTTAAAGTCATTGCATACTGATTACTTTAAATCCGCAGGACAGGTCCAGGAAAGAGCTCCTCTTGATTCCGGAACTTCCTGCACCGGCTCTCGCTTAAAATTACTTTTATAAGGAACATTATATGAAACTTACTTGTGGTATCGTAGGACTTCCTAATGTAGGAAAGTCCACAATTTTCAGCGCACTTACAAAGACACCTGCTTCTGCAGAAAACTATCCTTTCTGTACAATCGACCCTAACGTAGGTGTCGTTGACCTTCCGGATGAACGCCTTGATTTTATGGCAAGCGTTTTCCAGCCTAAAAAGAAGATTCCTGCAAGCGTTGACTTTGTTGATATTGCAGGTCTCATTAAGGGTGCCTCGAACGGAGAAGGTCTCGGAAACAAATTCCTTGCAAACATCCGCGAAACGGCTGTAATTGCACACGTTGTACGCTGCTTTGACAATCCGGACATCCAGCACGTCAGGGATGATGCAAAAACTGAAGCGCCCATCGACCCTTTGAGTGACATTCTTACAATCAACTTCGAACTTGCCCAGGCTGACCTTGATACAATAATCAAGCGTGAGGAAAAGAATGTAAAAACACTGCGACAGATGGGAAAGGAAGGCGAAAAGATGCTTGCCCACTTCAATTCCGCAGCGGCAAAGATAAAGCCTCTTTTGCAGGACGGAAAATGCGCCCGCATGGCTGAACTTACGGATGATGAAAGAACCGCCCTCTATGATCTTCACCTCCTCACAATAAAGCCCCAGGTTTTTGTATGCAACATTGATGAAGATACAATCGCTGAAGGTACAAACAAATATGTTGAAACTGTAAAGAAGATTGCAGCAGAAGAAAAGTCTGAAGTCATCGTTATCTGCGGAAAATTCGAGGCCGATTTAAGTGATGTTACAGATCCTCAGGACAGAAAGGATTTCATGGAAAGCGTCGGACTTACAGAAAGCGGACTTACAGTTCTTGCACGGCACGTCTATTCTCTCATGGGACTCAGAACCTTCTTTACAGGCGGAAGTGATGAATGCCGTGCCTGGACAATTCATGCAGGTGACAAGGCTCCTCAGGCGGCAGGTGTTATCCACACTGACTTTGAAAAGGGATTCATCAAGGCCGAAGCTTACACTGTTGAAGATCTCCGCCAGTACGGAAGCGAAGCTAAAATCAAGGAGGCCGGCAAATATCGTCAGGAAGGAAAGGAATACATTGTACAGGACGGGGACGTGCTTTTCTTTAAGTTCAATGTCTGATTAGCGCACAAAAATCCCCGGTACATAATAAAAATGGATGCACTTAAGTTCGGCATCCATTTTTTTATTGGAACATCCAAAAACTTCCGTTCCTGCCGGAAACTTCAGGAGTGCAATAACTGAAACCCCTACGGTCCGTTTTTTTTAATCCCGGCGGTGACGCAATGCAGGTCTCATCTTATTTTAAGCATCTCAATAACTTTTCCCATGACTTCAATGAAGCCCGGATACAGGAACAGGTGCAGGAAATAATAGAGCATGAACATATAGAGCATAAGGAAAAGAACCTTGTATCTCTGCTCATTCCACTTAAGGTTGTAGGCAAACTGCCCCGCAATATAAATAAGGACCTGCAGGAAAAGATACAGCCAGAAACTTATTGAAAGCGTAAACAGATTTGCGACCGACAGTATCAGAAGGCCGAAGGCCGCAAGCTTTCTGGTTCCGCCCGCTCCGAAAGTTCCTGCAAAGAACTTGGCCACAAAAAAAATGCCTAAAAGAAGAGCGAAAACATAATTCCTTCTGTAGAAGATAAGATTAATCAGGAAGTCATTAAAATCTTTGTCATACAAAGCCTGACGGATGCGGATATCATTTATGAAGAACAGGGAGCCAAGCTTTGCAAAGAAATCAGAAAACTTTGAATGATTGAAGCTGCAGTACTTATAATGGAGCACAGGTTTTGCACCGGTAAATGCTGCGGCAATCAGAAAGAAATCAGCAATCACATCTGCAAAGAAAATATTTATGAACTCAAACACGCTTCTGGTTCTGAGGCTCGGAAATTCAACATGATTTTCAACGGAATCGATTACATCATTTTCACGTTCATCATCCCCGACAGGTTCTTCATCAGATACTCCGTCACCCGGATCATCCTGAATATTTTCTTCCGCAGAAAACTGTCTTTCCCTGGCAGATGTGATTCTTTCTCCCTGAACTTCTTCCCCGCTGTTTTCATCAGAAACAGTTTCCCTGCCTGAGCCTTCAGAATGTTCAGAAGCCGTATCCTCTTCAGGAAGGGAGGAGTCTTCCTCAGCAGGAATATCTTCCTCCGCTATCTGCCTGTTCCTTTCCATCAGCATCTCTTCTTCCTTACGGAATTTTGCTTCACGGACTTTTTCCAGCTGAGACTTGACAAAAGAACCGACGGACTCCTTTGCACAGGAAAAATAATCTCCTATATATTCAAAGAAGAATGAGAAAATGTCAGAAGGATTTTCCTTAAGGAATTCTTCTGAATAAAATCCCCGGGCGATGTATTCAACAAAAATTCTTCTGAGAAAACGGGCCTCATCAAGAGCAAGAGGATAAACTTTTATCCTTATCACACCTATTGAAGATTTCAGGTCCAGAAATTCAGCTCTGTCATTTTCCGGACTGTCACCAAGATCAGCTGCAGTTCTGTTAATCCGTCTCTGCCTGAATGCAAGCTCAACATGAAGGGACTTTGAATTCTTCTGCAGAATGCTGGAAGGAATCTTTATCTCCTGATTTCCGTCCGGTCTCTGAAGATAAGTTTCAAGGTTCCAGTAAAACCTTTTGTCTGTAAACACAAATCCGCGGCGGCCTTTCAAATAAACAGCGCTGACAATTTTTTCGCTGTCACTTATTTTAAAAAACTTCCGCAGAAAAGTTTCTGTATAGGGAGAAAATTTTGACTGAACTCTCATCGGATATCCTTAATCAGTTTGTTTCAAGAGCCTTAAGCAGAGCAAGTGCCAGCTGGTCTGCGCAGCTGGTTCTCTTTGACCCGCAGATATTTCCCCTGAGCTTACCGACAATTTCATTTGCATCCATTCCTTCACAGAGTCTGCTGATTGCCTTAAGGTTTCCGTTGCATCCGCCTTCAAAGCTTATATTATAGATTCTGTTTCCTTCTTTTGAAAAATGAATGTATTTTGCGCAAGTACCTGTTGTCTCGAATGTAAATTCCTTCATCATTAGCTCCTGTCTCAAACTGCGCAGGAACCTCCGTAAACTTCAGTTCATAAAATTTCCGGACGTTCCCGTATGATATTTTAACGGCAGAAATTATATCAGAATCGACAAAAAAAAGGAATGCCCGCCTTGTTATGGCAACGGACATTCCCTTTTCCATTTATAAAATTACTGCACCGCAGTGACTATTTTATTTCACAGATCCAGCCTTCAGGGGCTTTTTCAGTTCCCATCTGGATTCCTGTCAAAGTTTCCCGAAGCTTTTTCATTACAGGACCGATTTCATCCATTCCGCTGGGAAGCATTACAGACTTACCGTGATCATCAATCTGTCCGATAGGGCTGATTACGGCAGCAGTTCCGCACAGACCGCATTCAACGAAATCAGAAAGCTCATTCTTGTTTACAGGTCTCTCTTCAACAGTCATACCCAGATAATCTTTTGCAACCTGAATAAGTGAACGGCGTGTAATTGAAGGAAGAATTGAATCCGACTTTGGAGTAACAAGCTTTCCGTCCCTTGTAACAAAGAGAATATTTGCTCCTCCTGTTTCCTCTATGTATGTATGACTTGCAGGGTCAGTATACATGTTCTCAGCATAGCCTTCCTTGTGAGCGTCAACTATGTTATAAAGACTCATAGCATAGTTGAGGCCGGCCTTAATGTGTCCTGTTCCATGAGGAGCCGCACGGTCACGGTCAGAGATACGAACCTTGATAGGCTTGACTCCGCCCTTGAAGTATGGTCCTACGGGTGTCACAAGAATGCGGAACTGATATTCGTCAGCAGGTTTAACACCGATTACAGCGCTTGAACCGAACATATATGGACGAATATAAAGTGTTGCACCGCTTCCAAAGGGTGGAACCCATTCAATGTTTGCTTTTACAGTATCAATTACAGCCTGAATGAAGCGTTCCTTAGGGAACACAGGCATTTCAAGCTGTGTACAGGAATCAGCCATGCGGTCTGCGTTAAGGTCCGGACGGAAGCACACCACTTTTCCGTCTCCGGTGGTATAAGCCTTGAGACCTTCAAAACATGTCTGTGCATATTGAAGAACTCCGGCACATTCGCTGATTGTAATAGAGTGGTCAGAAGTTAAAGTTCCTTCGTCCCATTTTCCGTTTTTAAAGTTGGCTACAAAACTCTTTGATGTTTCCATGTAGCCGAAAGGAAGGTTTCCCCAATCAATTTCTTTTGCCATATAGATTCCTCGTTAAAAAGACGTACCGAATATACGGAACACCTATGTTTATTGAAGGGCCCCCAAAACTCATGTTCCGGAAGGTTTCTTTAAGAAAACGATATTTTAAGACATTACATATCAGAAGCCCAAAATCCGCAGGGACATCCTAAAACCTGTTCCATCAGGCTTACGGATATTCCCTGAACAAAATACTATCACTTTTTTTCAACTTGTTCAACTTAAATTACACTAAATTTACTTTAGTATTTATAAAATATCCGGACATACGTGAAAGACAAACAGAAAGCTGTCACAGCCCCCGCCCCTCTAATTAAACCTGGCCCCAAGCTTTCCCATTGTCTCATAAAAATGAGGGAAGCTTACGGAACAGCATTCAGCATCACTTATTTCCACAGTCTCCGATTCAGGAAGCCCAAGTCCCAGACAGGCAAGGCTCATTGCCATTCTGTGATCCTCATAGCTTTCAACTTTGCCGCCATGAAGCTTAAAATCCTTGTTCACGCTTCCGTCCTTATTTAATGGAGAATGCCCCCTGATTTTAAGCCAGTCCACACCTTCCTCAAGTTCAGCTCCAAGTTTTTCAAGTTCAGATTTAAGAACCTTAACGCGGTCCGTTTCCTTTCTTCTGCAGACTGCTGCATCTTCAATTACAGTTGTCCCCTCAATGAAACAGGCAGCAACTGATAATGCACAGATTGCATCAGGGTAACCGGAAATTGCAACATGAAGTTCTCCGCCCGGAAGATTTTCTGTAGAAAGACGGCCCGTACCATTTGAAGCTTTTTTTCCGCCCCTTACAATAAGACGCTCATTTTCCTTGTCCCATTCAACATCTCCTCCAACGGACCTGAGGACTTCAACAATGGCATCATCTCCCTGAGTACCGCTTCCGTCAATGTTTTCTATAGTAATTTCGCTGTCAGAAATAAGGGCAGCAACAAGAGGAAATGCTACGGCCTCCCAGTCGCTCGGAATAACAGAATCAAAGGCCCTGAACTCCTTGGGAGGCGTAACGGAAATCTTTTTGAAGTCCTCAGAAATACAGACTTCTGCACCGAAGTGTTCAAGCCATTTCTGTGTCATGACAAGATAGGGAGTTTCCTTGGGATCTGAAAGTTCAATATTAAGTGTACCGTCCATCAAGAGGGCGGCCATCATCATTCCTGTAATGTACTGACTTGAAATCGAACCTGAAGTCTTTACCGTATTCCTGCAGTTCACAGGTCCCCTGACAACAAGCGGACACCCTTTTTCACCCGGGCGGGCAACATGAGCTTCCCCTCCCATCTGATTAATCACGTCGGCAACATGGTCAACAGGTCTCTTACGGATGCTTGCATCCCCGGTAAAAATGCTCCACCCTTCAAAAGTTGCCGCAACGGGAGCCATGAAATACAGGAGGGAGCCTGAGTTTCCGACATTAACAACATCAGAAGGAAGATGCATATTCTTGCCTGCCCCCTCAACAATCCATTCATCACCGGGAGTTCCGTCTTCCTTTGCATTCAGATTAATTTTTGCACCGATCAGAGGAACTGCAGCCGCTGTACTCAGACAGTCTGCACTGGGAAGGGGGTTTGAAATCCTTGAAGTCCCTTCAGCCATTGTCGCAAGAACAAGAGCACGAATTGTATGTGATTTTGACCCAGGAACTGTTATGGAACCTGATAAAACTGATTTTTTAGTTCTAACTATCATGATGGAAAATAATATCATATTTTTATACATTTTAACAATAGAAAATTTAAAATAACTGCATATTTATGCAAAATATATGAACACAAAATATCTAAAACGTTCAAATATATAATATTTTTCACGTAAAAATAAAATAAAATTCACAGAAACTAGTTAACTAAAATTATTCCTTAAAACTTCCTTAAAACTATTGATTTTTATTTGAATATTCATACAATAATACAAGTAACAGGGAGACAAATCACTTTTATGAGCGAAGAAAAAAACATATACTGCATCCAGATATGCATTGACGCAAAGGATGACGTACTCTTAAACAAACAAAAGACGGAAGACCGAATCAGCAGACATTTAAAATCAGCGGCAAATGTTGAACTTATTTCATGGAACAATAATTTCCTGAACATCCATGTGCATACTGACAAACCGTTCCTTTCACTTAAATTCTGCAAAAAATTCGGTACAATGGTGAACGCAAAAATAAACAACCTGAACAAAAATATTGTTCTGGAAAATCCCAGGGATTTTACCGTAGTTGATTTTACAGTGGACAGCAACAGGAACTATTACATTCAGGAATGCTCAACTCTCACAAAAAGCAAAATCGGTTCCGGCGAGAAAATCTATCTGGACAAAATTGAAAATGCGCTTGCCAATATGAACGCAAAAAAAATTATCATCCTCTTTGACGGGGACCATAAAAATTCTGTTCCGGACAAAAATCTTAATGAAGTATTCGATTTCTTCAGGATGAATGCAGATGACAGGATTCTTTTTGTAAACAAGAATAAATGCGGAACAATCAGAAAATCAGACACAACAACAGAATGTTACGACGGATTCTATTCATCTGACCTCATGTTCTCTAATTCGGATAAATTTACTTGCCTCAGAACAATCACTGACATGGTTCTGCAGAAGGATGCAAACACAATGCTTGCTCTCTACGGGAAAAATATTTCAAGACAGGAGGCGGAACTTTCAAGGAAATTCTTTATTCCTCTGTACCCTTCCACTCAGCTTCATGAAATAAATACTGCAAGCGATAATTACGAATGCATACTTATTCCAGTTGAATAAAAAATCAGGAATCACTTTTGTTTTATGAAAGCTGATTCAAAAATAACAGTGCCCGCCGAAACCATACAACAAATTTCAGCAGGTACTGTCCCATATGGAACGGCCGGAACTTTTCAGATGAGCACCCTCATTGCATTCAGAACTGCAAGAACCATTACACCTACATCCGCAAAGATTGCAAGCCACATGTCAGCAAAACCGGATGCCCCCAGAGCAAGACAGGCAAGCTTTATGACAAGGGCGAATACAATGTTCTCGTAAACAATCCTGAGACATTTCCTGCTTATCGATATTCCCTTCGCAATCTTAAGAGGATCATCATCCATCAGAACAACATCAGCAGCTTCAATCGCAGCATCACTTCCCATGGCCCCCATGGCAATACCAATGTCCGCGCGTCCCAGAACAGGAGCAACATTTATACCGTCGCCAACAAATGCAAGCTTCTCATTTCCTCGCTTCTCCTCAAGCAGTTTCTCAACCCAACTTACCTTGTCCTGGGGCAGAAGTTCCGAATGGATTTCATCAAGTCCAAGGGAAGCTCCAATCTTATCGGCAGCACTTTTCGAATCTCCTGTAAGCATTACACATTTTTTTACGCCATGATTCTTCAAGCTTGAAACTGCCAGACCGGAATTTTCTTTTACAGAGTCACTTATTACAATATGGCCTGCATATTTTCCGCCGAGAGCAACATGAATGACACTTCCCGCACTGTGACAGACAGAATATTCGACACCGAGTTTCTGCATAAGCTTTTCATTACCGCAGGCAACTTTCACACCGTCAACTTCAGCTGTCAGACCGTGACCGGAAATTTCTTCAATGCAACTTACACGTCTCCTGTCAATTGGCTTCCCGTAAGCTGCCTGAAGACTCTTGCTTATAGGATGACTTGAAGCACATTCAGCAAGAGCCGCATATTCTATGATCCTATCATTTTCCAGCACACTGTGATGAATTCCTGAAACTTCAAATACACCTTTAGTCAAAGTTCCTGTCTTATCAAAAACAACTGTCCTTACCTTTGAAAGATTCTCAAGATAGTTCGACCCCTTTATGAGAATACCGTTCCTGCTTGCACCGCCTATTCCACCGAAGAAGGAAAGCGGGATGCTGATAACAAGAGCACAGGGACAGCTTATGACAAGGAAAGTAAGTGCACGATAAATCCAGACGTTCCAGAGAGGAGCATTATGCATCAGAAGATTTGCAGCAGGAGGAAGAACTGCAAGTGCAAGGGAAGAATAACATACAGCCGGAGTATAAATTTTTGCAAAGCGTGAAATAAAATTCTCGGACCTTGATTTTCTTGAAGTGGAATCCTCGACAAGAGAAAGAATCTTTGATACAGTGGACTCACCGAACTCCTTCGTAGTGCGGATCCTGAGAACGCCGGTCAAATTAATGCATCCGCTTATGACTTCACAGCCTTCACCAGCTTCACGGGGAACACTTTCACCTGTAAGTGCACTTGCATTTATTGCAGAGGAACCTTCAACTACGACACCGTCAATAGGAATCTTTTCTCCGGGCTGAACTATAATTATATCATCAACCTGAACCTCATCAGGATTAACTTTAACTACGGATCCGTCCCTTTCAATGTTTGCATAGTCAGGGCGGATATCCATCAACGAAGAAATACTCTTGCGGCTTTTACCCACGGCATAACTCTGAAAGAATTCTCCGGTCTGATAAAAAAGCATTACTGCTACAGCCTCATTAAAATCATTGCTCCTTTCATAAATGGCAAGCGCAATTGCACCGACAGTTGCTATGGCCATCAGAAAGTTTTCATCAAAAACCTGTCCGTTCCTGATTCCCCTGAAGGCTTTCTTCAGAATATCAGAACTTATTACAAGATATGCAGCAAAATACAGAGCCATGTTCACAATTCTGAAAGACACTGTATTCTGCCAGGCTTCAGGCAAAATAACCTTTGATGCAATGTTCAGCACAACAAGAAGCACTGACGAAATGATAATACGTTTAAGAACCTTCTTCTGTTTTTTGGTCATCCTATCCTCCGTAAAGCAGTCTGTACAAAATATCCGAAAAAAAACTTCAGCGGGCTCCCTTGTTAAAAGTCAACTTCAAATTCGTCTTCAATTTTTTTTGCAGTCCTTACAAGTTCCTTCATAACCTTCTTCTCGTCCGCACCCTCAGCAAAATCAACAGTCATTTTCTGTGTCATGAAATTAACTGAAACATCCTGAATGCCGGTAACCTTCTTCACAGCATCCTCAACCTTGTTAGCACAGTTGGCACAGTCCACTTCAATGGAATAAGTCTTCTTCATATTAACACCTCTCATACCGGAAACCTAATAATTTAACAATTAAACAATCGTTTAATTGTTAATATAAATGTAATGCAGTTAAATAATTTTGTCAAGAGACAAAAAAGGAATCCCTTCAGGTTACCTTCAGAAATTGCAATTTTTGTAGGTAACTTCAAAAACACGATATTATAAGCCTGTAATTTCAAGGATCAAAACTCATCGGCATCTATGAATAAAATAAAGGGAACCTCTAAAAGCTTCAGTTTTTTTGAGGTAACTTTTGAAATGCGATATTTAAAAACGCACCAATTCAGCGGTTTTATACTCGACGGTGCACCTCAATTAGGGTTTATGGAGGTGCCCTAAATATTATTTTTCTCCATTCCAATGCACTAACATAACTTCATTTTTGATTCTACGGTAAAAGAAATGTGATAAAAAATCCCGGAGAAATCCCCAGGATGAAATAAAAAATGCATGATATTTTCTTTATTCAGATAGCTTAATTTCCATAGAAAATTCCTTCAGCTTTTTTTCAACGTCATTTTCAACGTAATATACATCATCGTCCTCCGGTTCAACGTCAGCAGGTGCAGCTGCAGAAAGTTCAGGAACATTTCTTGTCTGCAAAAAATTAAACCGCAAAAGAACTCCGGACCTGCCGTCAAAAATATAATTAATCTTTTGCTTCATCCCGGCAGCTTCAGAATTATCTACAGCATTTTCTATGACTTCCGTTAAATAGGAATCCATATATCTACTGATAACGGCCATTGCAGAAAGATATGAAATATAATTTATTTCCTTTCCGCCATTGGCAGAAACAATCATCCCATGAAAAATATCATAGGCTTCCTTTGTCTTCAGCCTTGCCATAAAAACTGATACCAATTTTTTTGCCGAGGAAACCAGGAATTCTCTTGAATAAAAATAATTTTCTTCAATGCAGATATTTTTTCTCTTATCCTGCGTAACTTTCCTTTCACCGTCAATTGTCACGACAGCATCCTCAAACATAAAATAACAGGACCTCGAACAGGCAGTCTTCTTTTTAAGTTTATAAGAAATTCCTCTGCATGAAAACAAATTAAAAAACAGTCCGTCAAAGAAACTGTCCGAAAGACGAGCAAACCCTTTAGAAAAAATTTCCATAAAATAATCAGCATCCAGATTTCCAGAAACTTCTTCCCTTACAAAGTCAGTCATGAAGCTGAAGAACGAAGGTATGACAACAGAATCTATTTCCTCAAGGGCAAGAAATGTTTCATAATTTCCGGCCGCATCAAAAGAAATGCAGACACCGTCAGTAAGCATTGCAAGCAATGAGTTTTTTGCACCATCAAGCTTAGACATATCCATTTCGGAATCTAATTCCGGATCAGAAAATGATGGGGTGAAGCCGCTTTCAAATTCTTCAATGAAACCTTCATCCAGAACAAATGTGTATTTCATCACGGCACGCTCAGCTGAAACTTCAGTGCATTCCGAAAGAACGCTTATGTTTTTCCTTGATTCTTCTCCATTGTTGTACTTAAGAGAAAATGAAATATCATAAGTTCTTTTTTCTCCGGCAGAAAATTTAAAAGGAACCGTTACGTTACGTGCAAACATACCTGCACAGAAGACAAATAAAAAAAATAAGGAAGTGAAAATCTTTTTCATAGGGTATGATATTATCAGATAATAAAAGAAAATACAAGTTTCATCAGAACACAAATTCTTGCTTCAAAAAATTTTATAAGCAAGCTGCAATGCCGGGCTACATGTATAAGCGAGTGAGTATTTGCAATATGATTCTGTTTTTTTTCAAAGCATTCACCAGCTCCCTTCCGCAGTAACATTGAATTTTTTTTTCTTTTACTATATCCTATACGGCATGAGTATGTTTGAGCTTCCGCACCACCATTCAGGTGACCAGAAAGAAAAAGATTTAAAGGAGTCCCTTGATAAGGTTGATGATTTTCAGATTCTTGCTGACATGTTCAAACAGCTGGACGACTGCTCAAGGTTACGCATATTCTGGCTCCTCTGCCACTGCGAAGAATGTGTTACAAATATTTCATCAATGGTTGAAATGACAAGTCCTGCCGTAAGCCACCATCTTAAGCTGCTCAAGGCAAACGGACTTATTGTCAGCAGACGTGAAGGCAAGGAAGTTTATTACAAGGTTCCTGACACCCCTGTCTGCAGGCTTCTGCACAAGGGCATTGAAACTATGATGGAAATCTCCTGTCCCTGATTTTATTTTAATCTCTGCTCCATACTGAACGAAACAGCATTTTCATTATCACCGGTCACCAGCTTAAGGACTGACGAATTCTCTTTCATTGAACATGGATTTGAATCAATAAGGGATGCAGAAATAATTTCAATGTCAAAGTCAGGAAGAAAATCTTCATAAAAACGTACCGTATATAAATAATCCCAAAGAAGAGCTGATGCTTCATCTTTTCTGAAGAATTCAATGGTTGTCTCCTCCCGGAAGTTCATTTCATACTCCGTAAAAAAGGTCCTGAAGCAATCATCAGTAATCTTCCAAGGTCATTCCCTGACAGACTAAGCTAAAAAAACAGGATGTTCAGCCCTTGCAATTTCAAGGATTAAAACTCGCCGGCTTCTCTAAAAAGTAATTTTTGGAGATGCCCATATATTTGTGCACATTCAGATAAAATATAGTCCGAAACAAAACTTTACAACATGACTGCAGTTCAGAAAGAAACCATATTTTCCTCAGGAAGAATACTGCGTTCCAGGACCTTCCGAATAACGGCCGTCCGCAATACTGCTTAGCTGACGAAGATTGATGTAATCACTGATATGATTTCTACCAATATAATCCAGGTTATATTCCTGAATATTTTTATCAAAACCATGTGCATCATCAGCAGAAATTTTTAGTCCCGAAAAAGATTTCTCAAATGAAAAAACGGGTGCAACTTTTTTTTGCGACTCCCTTTTCAACAGAACAATGCAGAATATATATCAGAGAAATATTCTCAGAAGATTCCGTACTGCATCCTTCTGAGTCAATCCCCGTTGTCAGATAAATTCTTATTTTGCAAGCCCTCCGCCCATCAGCGGAAGGCATGAACAGAACTTTAATGTTTTCCTCTCCGGCAGAATTCAGACAGACAGAACCTAAAAAATGCCAACACCATTTCTAGTTTTCATAGAAAAAAAATACCAGCATAATTTATAAAGGGAACCTCTAAAAACTTCTGTTTTTAGAGGTAACTTTAGAAAAACGATGTTTAAAACCGAGTCAATTCAGCGGTTTTAAACTCGACGGTGCACCTCAATTAGGGTTTATAGAGGTGCCCTAAAAATATTTCCATCTACAAAAAACAATCAGTCCGCTGATTTTTATTTTTCTTTTATCTCAAATGTAATATCCATTTTTTCGAATTCACTGTCATTAATATCAGCGTGGCCTTTACATTTAAATCCAAGAAGCCTTCCTGTTTTTGCATCAAGAATTCTTGTAATATCAGCAGAGACCGAGAACTCCGTAAGATCCTGTTCGGAGTCAGCGAACTCAGAAATAAGAGATTCCTTTTCTTCCTCATAAACCGATTGCAGGAACTCGCAATAGGTTTCGTAATCCATGCCATCTTCACCAGAAACATGCACAAAGAATTCATACACATCCTCCCTGTACATCAGGCCGACCACATAATCAAAAGACTTTTCCATCATATCTTTTACAAGATTCAACAAGTCAGCTTTGGTAAAAATATACTTGTCTATTACACAAATATTTTTATCCATATTCAGAACAACTTTTCTTTCGCATGCATAAGAAATTTCAAGTTCCTTTGCAAAAAGAGGTATGCGAACTACATGCGGAACACTCTTATTAAGCTCATATTCATTTCCATAAAAATCAAAATAAGGAGAATACCAGGCCTTATATATTCTTTTGAAATTTTCACTTGAAAAGAATACTTCCCTTACAAAACCATAAGCAAAATCTAAATAAGAAATCTTGTCTCCGGCCATATCAGAAAGATATTCATAAGCCACATTCGTCCATAAATAATCACAAAACTCAACGAAAGCTTCTATAAAATTATCATATTCCGTAATGGAAACGAATCTTCCCGCAGGATTCAAATTTACATTGATTCCGCCTGCTGAAATCTCCATTACTTTCTTTTTAAGATTTTCTGCAAACCCTGAAACATATGCATATCCAATATCGCCTCCGGAAGTCAGTCCGGCAAAGTATTCATCAAATTTGGACCACATCTGGTCAATATAAGACCTGATTTCCTCAGATGTAATTACCATCTCTTCAGAATTTTCTGTAAACCTGATTTCATCAAATCCCTTTAACACAGGATTAACTGTAAAACCTCCTGAAGCATTTTCTGAAACAGATGCTTCAACAGAAAAATTCACAGTACCCGAAACCATTTCTCCGCCAGAATCAGACATTTCACAGGCAACAGTTCCTTCATAAGTTTTTGTTTCACCATTTTCAGGATTAAAAGGAATAACAACATCCTTCGCAGATGCACTCAATGACATTGCAAGAACTGATAACAAACAAACAATATTCTTTCTCATATCAACAGAAAAATATCAAAAAAAAAAACATTTTTTCTAGTACCCGAAGGCCTGCAAAAATTCTTTTCTGAAATATATCCAGGAAGAAATAAAAAAAATCCTGCACACTTTTAAAAGTACACAGGACTTAGCTTAAATAAAAATACCGGTCAAATCAGGACAGAATTATTTTGAAATCTGCTTAAGTGTAAAACCAGCTCCATTATAAGCAGCAAAATTCTTATCCTTGAAAGTAACTATAAAGCTGAGGTCATTCGAGTTTAAAAGACCTGTTGTACCATCAAGAACTGAAACACTCTTTGCAACAATCTCGAATACTGGAATTTCATCTACATACATTTCAATACCAGATTTCAAGTAGCCGATCACTTCTCCAACCTCTTCATCTGAAACCTCTTCACCTGTTGCAAGTGCAACAGGAATAACAAAGTTACGCACAACCGGCTCGATTGCACTGTCCAGGAATTTAATCAAATCAGCCTTATTGAATTTGTATTCTGATTCAATGTTATAATTCTTTGTCTTGTCAAGCGAAACTTTCTGTGTTCCCTTGAATGAAATGTTAACACCGTCAATAAAAAGAGGAAATGAAATTACTTTTCCTGTCTTCTTCTTGAGAGGAACTTTTTTTCCGTAATCTTCATAGGAAATTTTTCCGAGCGTATTTATATAATCTGACAGAACTTCTTCATTGAAGATCAATGAAAGTACCATTGCTACAGACGGATCATTATTTGCACCAACCTGCCCAAGCATACCGTGCATATATTCAATGACAGCGGAAGTAATTTCCTTTTCATTGGAATAAGCCACGAAGTTTCCGTTCCGGTCAAGAATTGTTTTTGTATCAGCAGCAAGTTCCTTAAATTTCTTCTGGTATTCTTCTACATATGCAGCTGTTCCTTCACCAAAAGAATTTGCAACTGAAGAAGATGAATACTGGTTAACAAAATTTTCAATTTCATCACCTCCAAGAGAAATTTCCTGGCCGTCGAGATTCACTCTTAGACTTAAAATCTTTGCCTGTTTGTTCGAAATCTTGAATCCTTCATCTGATTTTTCAGCACAAGAAATTCCATTTTCAAGAACGTAAGTAAAATCAAGAAAATCAGGAACATTGCATGTCAGTGTCATCTCATAAGATTTCTCGTCCCCTTCAGAAGGATTAAACGGAATTGTTACATCCTTTGCAGAAAGACCTCCCATCACCATCAAACCTGTAAATAAAACGCTTATAATCTTTTTCATAGCAATATAATTGTATCACTAAAAGTTAAATAAAGTAAATAGGGCTTAATGTTAAAAAAAAATTATAAATTCCATGTCCTGCATGCAACTTTTATACACCTTTTCCGCTCTCACTAGATAGCACAAATGATTTGTAATTTCATTGAATTTTGTGTATATTAGACTAACTGAATATAACAAATTGTAATATAAAATATTTGTGTAGGAAACCTCTGAAAATTACATTTTTTAGAGGCAACTTCAAAAAACGCGATATTTTGAGCCTTATAATTTCAAGGATTAAAATTCGCAGGCATCTCCAAAAAGTATTTTCCGGCGGTGACCTGCATTTTTAGGAGATTCAAATGAACAGAACTTATGATGATTCCATGTTTATTGATACTTTTGAGCACGAATATACATGGCTCAACGGCTTTATGCGCAATGTAAGAAGATACTGGACACGTCCTGCTGTTATAGATCCTGAAACAAACAAGACCTGGACTTACAGGGAACTTAACTGTGAAGCAAACAAATTTGCACGTGCACTGCAGAAAGACGGAGTCGGAAAAAATGATGTAGTGATGGGAGCTCTTAGAAACAGTCCGGCTTTCTGTCTGTGCTATACAGGGCCCAGAAAAATAGGATCGATATTTCTTGCGGCAAACTTTAATCTTGCGGCAGGAGAAATGGCTCTTCTAATTGACCACAACGAACCTAAAGTTCTTATCTATTCTGCAAACATTGTTTCCGTTGTATGCGAGGCCCAGAAACTTGCAAGGCATAAGATAACAAGATTCATTCTTGCTGACAATATTGAAGGAGCAGAAATTCCCGAAGGTCATGTAAGTTACGAAGATTATATAAAATCAGAAAGCGGTGACGAACCTGAAATAAATTTCCGCCCCCACATTTATGATGAGGTTCTGAGACTTTGCACTAGCGGAACCACGGCCCTGCCAAAGAGTGTTCCGGTAAATGACATCAATGAAGTTCTCTCCGCACATGACGTCATAATGCACTACCCTCTCAATTCCAGGGACGTTACACTTAACATGACCCCATGGTTCCACAGAGGAGGATGCCATTCAGGTGGTCCGTGCCCGTCTTTCTATGCAGGAGCAGCTGTTGTTGTTATGCGCAAATTCCAGCCCAAATCTTCACTGGAATGGATCCAGGAATATAAAATCTCATTTCTGATGGGAGCCCCCGCAAACCTTGAAATGCTTTGCAGGCTTCAGGAGAAAGTTCGCAAGGATATTTCATCTCTCAAGGGACTCGTTACTATGGGAGCACCTCTTTCACGTTCAGGATGCATCAGATGCATGAATGTTCTTACCCAAAATATTTTTAACGGTTACGGAACCACTGAAACTTTCTGGAATTCATTTCTCAGACCTTATGACCTTCCTGACGGAGCAGGTTCTGTCGGATGTTCTTGCCTTGATGATGAAGTTCGTGTGGTAAAGATTTACGATGACAAGAAAGCTGAACCTGATGAAATGGTTGAACACGACAAACTTTCGGAAGGGGAAATCATTATCCGTGCACCGGAAAAGTCAACCTTCACTTACTATAAAAATGAAGCCATGTCCGAAGAAAAATTCTACAAGGGCTGGATGTATACAGGTGACACTGGAACCTGGGATGAGGACTGGATAGTTACAATCCGCGGAAGGAAAGACGATATGATGGTTGTCTCAGGGGAAAATATTTATCCTACGCAGATTGAGGAAGCCATTATTGAAAACCCCAAGGTAAAAGACTGCATAGTTACCGCTGTTTCCGACAGACTGAGAGGGCAGGCAGTCTGCGCATACATCATACCTTCTGATCCTGAACTGACTCTTGAAGAAGTGGCAGCATTCTGCACAAACAGTCCCATGCTTTCACGATACAAGAGGCCTCGCTACTATGCTTTCGTAAAGGAAATTCCGTTTACGGCAACGGGAAAGAAAATGCATTACGCAATGAAACTCAGGGCTCAGACTGACCTTGAAACAGGCATGCTCAAAAAATTCTAGGATGCATGCAGATTTCTGGAAGGTTTAAGTTTACTTTAACCTTGATAGTATCGAAATATTCTGTTATCATGGAAAAGTTACGGACATTTCTGAGCAGCCTAGCCTAATCAGAAATGTCTGACTTCATATAGGAGAAAAAAATGATTTACTATCTTGGAGGACTTCTCGCAAAACTTACAGGTCCTGCTCGTCTTCTTCAGTCTTACACGGTATTAATTATACTGGCTCTTTATATTGGTTTCCTTGTTACATACAAGCTCCTTCCAAAGTTCTACAGGTTCCTGCCTTCAGACAGAGGCCGTGAATTTACACCTGGCAAGGAAGCTGCAATGGGAAAACCTACAGGTTCCGGTGTTGTTTTCATTACGATATTCGTAATCCTTTCATTCCTCATCGTACCCCTGGACCTTCTTCAGGGAGGAATTCTTTTTCTCACATGGTGCATGATGCTTACAGGTTATCTTGATGACAGAAGCGAAAAAGGCTGGGGCGAATATATCAAGGCTTTTCTTGACCTGATCATTACAGTTGCGGCTTCAGTTCTCATGGCGTACATGCTTGCAAAGAGCAGCCCGGACGGAAAACTTTATTTCTGGTTCCCCTTCTTCTCTAACCCTATTTCAATTCCGAAATGGCTTTACGTCATAATCACAACAATACTTCTGTGGACTTCCGTTAATACAACAAACTGTACTGACGGTGTAGACGGATTAAGCTCTTCCCTTGTGCTCCTTGCTCTTGGAATTATGTCCGCCATTTTCTATCTCATTATAGGACATAAGGATATTTCCTCATATCTTCTCATACCTCATCTTTCTGATGGTGCGACATGGGCAGTAATTACAATATGTCTTGCAGGTGTGCTCATGGGATACCTCTGGCACAACGCCTTCCCTAGCAAAGTTCTAATGGGAGATGCAGGTTCAAGGGCATTGGGATTCTACATGGGTGTATGTGTAATGCTTACAGGAAACCCTTTCATGTTCCTTGTGACTTCATCAATTATTTTCATTAACGGAGGCGTGGGACTTCTTAAGGTTGCCCTCAAGAGATTCTGCAACATAACAATTTTCAGGAACATCAGATTCCCTCTCCATGACCACATGAGAAAAAACAAGGGCTGGTCACCTACACAGGTTCTTATAAAATTCCTTATGATGCAGATTCTTATTTCTGCAGCAATGCTCGGTGTTTTCTTTAAGATCCGATGATTCTTACAGACATCTCCACGAATTCCCAGTGAGATGACCGACGGATTTTTAAGCACGCGAACAGGTGGAACTTAAAATTCGCATTTTTAACTTTGTCCCCGGAATTAAAATTTCTGGGGGCTCCAATATAAATTAATTTTAACGCGTACAGAAAATTCAAATTCCGTATGCAGATTTTCCAAAGGAGAATAATATGTCACGACGACGTGTAGTAGTTACAGGACTTGGAGTTGTTTCACCGGTTGGAAACACAGTTGACGAAGCCTGGAATGCTGTAAAGGAAGGAAGAAGCGGAATCGGCCCTATAACGCTTTTTGATTCATCAAACTATCCTGTAAAAATTGCAGCTGAAGTAAAAGATTTTGATGTAACACGCTACGGAATTGAAAAGCGCGATACAAGAAAGGCTGCCCGTTTTACACAGTTCCTTATGGCAGCATCAGCTCAGGCAATAAGTGATTCAGGCTATTCAAAGGAAAAATTTCAGGGAGAAAAAGCGGGTGTCGTAATTGGTAACTGCATCGGCGGTCTTGATGTTATTGAAGCAGGCTACGAAAAATACTTTGATCCTAAGGCAGGTCCTTTCAGAATGCCGCCTCTTACAACACCGATGATGATTACAAACGAAGCTGCAGCCAACGTCAGCATGATGTTCGGAATCAAGGGACCTTGTATTACAATCGGTACGGCATGTGCTTCCGGAACAGATGCTCTTGGTTCAGCACTTGATGCTATCCGCTCCGGCCGCATGGATATCTGTGTCTCAGGCGGTACTGAAGCAGCAATCGACGGATTCGGTGTGGCAAGCTTTACACTTCTCCATGCTCTTTCATCTTCTTACAATGACACACCTGAAAAGGCAAGCCGTCCGTTTGACAAGGACAGAGACGGCTTCATTCTTGGCGAAGGTGCAGCAGTATTCATTCTTGAAGAACTTGAACATGCAAAGGCCCGCGGTGCTCACATCTATGCAGAAATTGCAGGATATGGTTCAAGCTGTGACGCTTACCATATCACAGCACCTCTCCCGGACGGAAGCGGTGCTGCTCTTGCAGTAAAAGACGCTCTGGAAGATGCAGGAATGAAGCCGGAAGATATCCAGTACTACAATGCACACGGTACATCCACAAAGGCAAATGATTCAGGCGAAACAAAAATGCTTAAGATTGCTTTCGGTGAACATGCGAAAAAACTGCACATCTCTTCAACAAAAAGTATGACAGGTCACCTTGTTGGTGCTGCAGGTGCAATTGAAGCTCTGTTCTGTGTGAAGGCAATAAATGACAGCTTCGTTCCTCCTACAATCAATCTGGAAAACCCGGACATTGAAAACGGATGCGACCTTGACTATACACCTAACAAAGGTATAAGCACAGAAATTAATGCAGCTGCATCAGCTTCATTAGGTTTCGGCGGACACAACGGCTGTATCATCATCAAGAAGTTCAGCGAATAAACATAAGCCGTCTCCCGGAATAAAATTTCCGGGGATGCAAATAAAAGGACCTTCCGGGAACAAAAGTTTCATGAAGGTCCTTTTATTTTAAGGGTCAGTTTTATTTGGATGCCATATAGGCAATGGTCATAGCATCAAGACCGATGTTCCTGATTACTGCATATTCATTTGGCTGATGACAGGTCTCATCAAGTGTTGACCATACTACAGCATTAAGCCCCTTGTTACGGAGCCCTGCTGCTACAGTTCCGCCTCCTATGCCAACAGTTTTTGGTTCCAGTCCGTGAACATTCCTGATTGCTTCTGAAAGTGCCAGAACAACCGGAGCATCCACAGGTGTTGCAACAGATTCTTCTGCCTGTGCTTCTGACACTTCAATCTTTACACCATACTTCTCTTCTGTTTCCTTCACACGTCTGGCAAGTTCTTCACGAACTTCTGCAAGTGAATAATTCGGATTGATTCTGCAGTCAGCACAGAAAACATCATCACCTGGAATAAAGTTTATGCCCTCAACATTCTGGAGCTGCATTGTCGGCTGGAAAGTTGAATACGGAGGATCAAAAAGTTCGTTCCTTCCGTTGAAGAAGTTTTCCATGTCATTTACACGCAGAGCAAGATATGCTGCAGCAAGTTTTGCATTGCACCCAAGATCAGGACGTGAACCGTGAGCCTGTTTTCCCATTGTATGAAAACGGAACCAGGCAATATTCTTTTCAGCAACCTCAATAGTTTCACCCTTAGGGTCTCCTCCGTCAGGAATAAGAATGAAATCTTCCTTCCTGAAAAGATCAAGATGCTTTTCAATAAGATAGTTCATACCGTATGCTGAACCTACTTCTTCGTCTGCCATAAAGAGAAGCTTGATTGTATGTTCAGGAATAATCTGCTGCTTCACAAAAGAAAGAGCCGCAAGCACACCGCTCACAAGTCCCTGCTGATTATCTTCCACACCGCGTCCGTAAATCTTTCCGTCCTTTTCAACAACTGAAAAAGGATCTGTATTCCACAAAGATTTTTCTCCTACAGGAACGACATCAAGATGTGCGCAAATCCAGATCGAATAATCATCGCTTGCACCGGGAACTGTTGCAACAATGTTCGGACGGAGACCTCCTGTTACACGGGAATCAGGAGCATCATAATGTTCAATGTTTGTAATTCCGTTTGCAATGAGCCATTTTTCCAAAGCCTCAGCCTTTTTTGATTCACCGTCGCCGCCGTTTTCCGGAGCGAGAGCAGGAATTGATGCAAGCAAAGATTCAAGTTCAACCATATCATGTGTATGGTCTTCAATATAGTTTTTAAGATGTTCAAATTCTTCAGACATAATGACTCCTAAATAAAGTTTAGCAAAGTGTAACATTTTTCACATATTTTGTTAATGGGATTTCTGTAACAGACACGCTCCAAAGAGACAATAAATTTTATTTCATGAAGTTTCCGAACAGCCGGACATAAAAAATTAATTGAAGCTTCCCGGGAACAGCTACTGCTCGTACTTAATTTTAACAAGATCCTTTCCGTTCACATTCACATATTCATAATAGAAATGAACATCATACATGAGGCGGGAATCTGAATCACAGCAGATTTCCCTTATTTCATTGTTATTCAGGTCGTACTCATATTTATATTCACTTACAAATTCCTGGCCTGAATCTTTCTGGACAAGTTTCCTGTAAACAAGATTTCCATGGGAATCATATTCGTTCCAGACTTCCTCCGTTGAGTTTCTGTAATGAACTTCATTTCCGGCTTCATCATATTCATAGTAAAAAATAAAAGGCTTTCCTGATTTTTTGTAAACGGTTTTTACCTTTTCCCCCTTGCCCTTCTTCTGTACAGAATAATTCTGGACAGTCTTGGTCACAGAGTTTTTACAGGAATCATACTTAAAAAATTCCTCAACCTTTGAGCCACCCAGTTCAGACACACGGGAAACTGCACGGTTATTCCTGTCATAAACACAAAAAACTTTACCTGTCAGAGATCCGGACAAATCATATTCACTTGCACTAACATTATTTCCGTTTCCGTCATATTCAAAAAAGACTTTATGGAAATTTGATTTCTCACAAACCTTGTTTCCTTTTGAATCATATTCATAAGTATACATATCTTCACTGACAAAGCCTTCATTCCTGTAGACAAACTTGAACGCAACTATCCGTCCCTCGTCATCATAGATATAGGAATAATCCATACGGCTGTCCTCAGAGAAAACAGAACTCAGAACATTTCCGAAAGAATCATACTCATATTCAACCTTTGAATTATATCCGAAAGTTCCGGCAGAAGTTTTTACGGAAAATTTAAAGTCCTCTGCAGAAATACCAGAACTTACAGCAGCAAGAACAAAAAGTTTTAATAATTTTTTTTTCATAGCATCCTCTTTAAAATTATCGGCAAAAAAACAGAAGATGCAAAACTGAAGAACATCCCAAATAATTATGAAGGAGATTACCTCTGGAACCCGGTATCCAGTTTTCAGAAAAAAAAATTCAGCAGCACATGACGGGGAAAATATTTTCAGTCAGACCGGAACGCAACTTTATTTTCCCCAAAAATTTCACAGATCTACTGTATTTTTTTTAAAAATTTTATATAATCCTAACCATGAACCAAGAAAATATTGCAATTTCACGGCTTCAGGAGTACAGGCGCAACTACGTGCCTCAAATTCCTCAGGTCCTGCAGTTTGGTACAGATTGTGTGCATGTCACAAGATCAGCTGACAACACGATCTCATTTACACATACGGAAAATTCCGTTTCAGGAACTTCACTGACGAATGTTCAGCGAGTTGGAGTCATCTTCTCCGGCGGACAGGCACCAGGCGGACATAATG
This sequence comes from Treponema sp., assembly GCA_045642665.1. GTDB lineage: Bacteria > Spirochaetota > Spirochaetia > Treponematales > Treponemataceae > Treponema_D. The sequence goes on along the minus strand of JAZUJH010000001.1, from coordinate 16,066 downwards.
TTATTGCAGGTCTCTATGACGCAATCAAACAGAATAATCCAGACGCCCAGCTGCTTGGATTCCACATGGGAGTACAGGGACTTCTGAATGCTGACTACGAGATTCTTCAGAAAGACAAGATTGATTTCTACCGAAATACCGGCGGGTTTACAATGATCGGCAGCGGAAGAACAAAAATTGAAGATGAAGAACAAATTCAGAAGGCATGCAGGAATGCTCTTGAACTGAAGCTTGACGGCCTTGTAATTATTGGAGGAGATGATTCCAATACAAATGCCCAAAAGCTTTCAGAAATTTTTGTACAGAAGAACATCAGTACTACAGTTGTAGGTGTTCCGAAGACAATTGACGGTGACCTTAAAAACGAATTCATTGAAGCAAGCTTCGGATTCGATACGGCTGCAAAAGTTTACAGCGAAATGATAGGTTCCGTTGCATGCGACACGAGTTCCTCAAAAAAATACTGGAACTTCATTAAGCTCATGGGACGTTCAGCAAGTCACATCGCCCTTGAATGTGCACTGGAAACACATCCTAACGTATGTCTTATCGGTGAAGAAATCAAAGCAAAAAAAATGTCCCTCCACAGCGTAGTCAAATCAATCTGTGAACCTATTGTGCACCGCGCAAACGAAGGCAAAAACTTTGGAATAGTTCTTATTCCTGAAGGCATTGTTGAATTCATTCCTGAAACAGAACATCTCATAAAAGAACTGGACAAAGTCTGGGAAGTTTATGAAATTATCCAGTACGACCTTGACACTTTTGAAGACAAATGTGCATGGCTCAAAGAAAAAATTTCTCCAGAAGCCTATGCAACATTCACGGAACTTCCCAAGGCAATTGCAAAACAGTTTTTAAGTTTGAGGGATCCCCACGGAAACCTTGTTGTGTCTCTCATTGACACGGAAAAACTTTTTGCTTCACTTGTCAAAAAGGAGCTCGCATCTTTAAAGCGCAAGGGAATCTACAGGGGAAAATTTTCTTCGCAGACAAATTTCTACGGATACGAAGGACGTTCAACACCTCCTTCAAACTTTGATGCAAACTACTGCTATGCCTTAGGAAAAACAGCATTCCTTAACATTGCGTTCCGACAAACAGGTACAATGGCTTGCATCAAGAACCTTGGAGACAAACCTTCGAACTGGCTTTGCAAGGGCATACCTTTAAGCAGCATGATGACAGATGAAATCCGTAAGGGTTATAGGACCCGGGTCATAAAGAAATGTCTTGTCGATCTTAACAGAGAACCTTTCCTTACTTTCTCAAAAGTTCGTGACCAGTGGGCTGTAAGTGACAATTATATTTTCAACGGACCTATCCAGTATTACGGCCCTGATGAAATCTGCAATAAAGTTACCTGCACACTCGAACTTGAGACAAAGGAAAAGCAGGGCAAATAAAATCAGTCCATATAAAATAAAACGGAACCAGCAGAAAAACTGGTTCCGTTTTTTTTATTCAGCTGACCCGTAATAACAGATCCTGCATCCAAAAATACAGGTCATTAAGTTTTGGATGCAAGCTAAAATCAGTCAAGCTTTTCAGCGGCAGTTTCCCAGGCTTCATTAAGTTCGTCAAGCTTCTTTGAAAGAAGTTCAATTTCCTTCTGGACTGCCTTAGCCTTTTCACCGTTGGAATAAACTTCAGGAAGACCCATCTGTGCCTCAAGAGCAGACTTCTTTTCCTCTGTCTCCATGATTTCATTTTCAAGACGGTCAACTTCTTTCTGGATTTTGCGGCGTTCAGCTTCTGCCTTTTTCTTTTCTTCCCAGGAAAGCTTTGATGCACTTACAGGTTCTGAAGATTTTACTTCCGCTGCCTTAGGCTGAACCTTAGCAGAATCATTGCTTCCACCGCCAAAGCTGCTTGCACCAACGGTCCCTGATTCCTCATCTTCAATACGCTGCATGTAATACTTGTAGTCGCCAGGGAAAACTCGATGTACGCCGGGCTTAAGCTCAAGAACACGGGTAGACAGGTCTTCAATGAATCCGCGGTCATGGCTGACAAATATAACAGTTCCGCCAAAATCCTTGAGAGCATCAAGAAGAACATCCTTTGAATGCATATCAAGATGATTGGTAGGTTCATCAAGAATCAGAAGGTTCACAGGACGGAGCAGAAGTTCAAGCAAAGCTATACGACTTTTTTCTCCGCCAGAAAGTACGTCAATGCTTTTGTAAACATCATCACCGCGGAACAGGAAAGCGCCCAGCATATCACGGGCCTTGGGTACAAGTTCAAGCGGGCACTTTGACTCAAGGTAGTCAAGAATGGACAAGGCCCCCTTTATCTTTTCTGCGGAATCCTGGGAGAAGTATCCGATGCTTACACCGCTTCCAAGTTTTATGTTGCCAGTAAAATCAGGATCCTCACCTGCTATGATTCTTAAAAGTGTAGACTTACCGGCACCGTTCCGACCGGCAACAACAAGTCTGTCTCCCTTTTCAAGAACAAAGTCCAGCTTGTTTATAACGGCAGGCCCCCCGTAGCTTTTGCATATCTGTTCAAGCGTAAGAACCAGCTGACCTGAATGAGGTGCAGGAGGGAACGCAAAGTGAATCTTCTTAAGACTTTCAGGAATCTCTATCTTGTTTTCCAGAATCTTGTCCAGCATCTTCTGACGCTCCTGAGCCTGGGCAGCCTTTGTAGCCTTATAGCCGAAGCGGTTAATGAAGTCCTCAAGATGATGAATTTCCTGCTGCTGCTGCTCATATGAAGCAATCAGTGTTTCAAGTTCAACTTTTCTGACTTCCTCGTAGTGAGTAAAGTTTCCAGGATAGCGCTTAAGGTCACCGTTAAAAAGTTCATAAACTTCGTTGACTGTATGGTCAAGAAAGTAACGGTCATGACTTACAAGCAGAAATCCGCCGGAAAAATCACTTAAAAACTTTTCAAGCCAGTTCCTTGCTTCAATGTCAAGATAGTTTGTAGGTTCGTCAAGAAGAAGAATATCCGGATGAGCCATGAGAGCCTTTGCAAGTGCAATACGCATCTGCCAGCCGCCTGAAAATTCATCTGTCTGTTTTGTAAAATCCTCACGGGAAAATCCGAGTCCAAGTAAAACACTTTCAGCCATGACTTCCCTTCGGTACCATCCGCTTTCCTCAAGCTTCTGAAGAAATTCTGCGTGTTCGACTGCAAGTTTTGTTGCGGCATCAGAGTTGCCTGCATTATGCAGCTCTTCCATACGCTCACCTACAGCATCAGCCTTTGACTGAATTTCATATCCCCAGAGAAAGGCTTTATCTGCTTCCTCCTTGAGAGTACAACCGTGATGAACAAGTCCGCTCTGAGGAAGATATGCAATGCGGCTGTCTTTCTGAGCAATGCGCTGACCGGAATCAGGTTCAACGAGACCGGCCATAATTTTAATTAAAGTAGATTTTCCAGCTCCGTTGGCACCTGTCAATGCCGCCTTTGAACCGCTCTGTAGGTTAACGGAAACTTCCTTTAAAATATCCCTGTCACCGAATGCCAGAGACACCTTTGAAAACTGAACGAATGCCATTTGCAATCCTATTTATTTGCTGAAGAAAATAACCTGGGAACCGGATGCCTGAGAAACAGTTGTCTTCATTCTTGTAGACGATGCATCCTTCTGGGAACTTACGTTCGCAGTACAGAACCTGATGCCGTTGGTTTCTTTCTTGTAAAGGAAGTTTACTTCCCTTGCCATGCCCTTGAAGTGCAAAGTAAGAACACCATCCCATGATGCTGCGAGAGTCTTTGGAATGAAGTATTTAACTTCCATCGTACCAGTTGTTCCTGCATCCGAGGAAATAATGGAAGGTACAAGTGCATCAAAGTCTGTCCATGAGAAAGCATTGTTTCCTGAAAAAGAAAGATGACCGTAGCTTGAACTTCTGAACTCAGGACCAAACTTGCGCAAAGTTCCGTAGACATTGGAACGGCGGCTCTTTTCTGCGGAAATAAGGGAGGCCACATCAGATGCGAGAGTTACAAAACTATTGCTCTTAGGAAGCCCGGTATCATCCTTGTACTGAACATTAATTAGACCTTCATTGCGTACAGTCATTTGGAGAGGTGTGTCATTGAATGTGTAAACATTCTTTGCAATCTTTGTGACACCATTATACGGATAAGAGATATTAAGATCTGCCACAGTAACCCTTACTGTTCCTGAAGCGATTCCTGTATCAAAACCGAATTCACTCTTCATATAGTTAAGATCGATTTCCTTGTTGCGGATCATTGATGAATAATAATCAGGATACCACTTTGCAGCCAGAACTGCATCAAGAATTTCATCCGATTCAGCAAGTTCCGCTTCCTGGGAACCTTCACCGCCGCTGCCGTCGGCATTCATGTCAAACAAACGGAGATTGTAACTGAAGCACCAGCCCGTTGTTCCGTTTGAAGTAAGAACGCTGAGCCATTCACCCTCAAGAGACTTGTTGCCGACTCTAGGAATATCACCGTCACCCTTTGCAAGAGTTCTTACAACTTCATCGCGGCGCAAACGGTAAATCTGCTTTGAACCGTTTCTTGTTTCCTCACGGATTGGAAGACCATCGAGAACACACTTTGCATACTTGTGTGCATAATCAGCATGAACAGCAGCTTCCTTATTAGCCTTGCCCCTGGAAACAGGATCAGAGAGTTTCCAGAGAGGAACTTCTATCTTTTCTCCGGAAACAGGATCACCAATAATGTAGACCTTAGTAATATTTGACTTCAAATAAACAGGTACAACTGTTCCGTCTGCAATTTCATATTCAGGAATATTCCACAATACAACACTGTAACCAACAATTCCGTCTGAACAGGAAATGAGATTAAGTGCCATCACTAAAAACAATGAAAGAAAAACTGAGTATATCTTTTTCATAAGATTCATAATACAAAATATTTGATCTTTTAACAATAGAACGGACCATTAACATAATTGGACGGCCCCAATACAGGTCTGACGCAGCAACTCCCCAAATATATTTAGGGCATTTCTAAAAATTGCTCTCCTCAGGGCTCACCTTTACATTCCCTTAAAAATAATAAGGGGATCCTATCCTGAGGGTCCCCATAAATAATACAGCCTGATTCTACTTGCGGGACGCATTGCAGAAAGATTCAAGAAGTTCTATCTGCCTTTTTGTACTTTCCGGACAAGGTGCGCCTGTAGTCTTGCGTCCTTCCATGCAGGCACGCGGATTAATTTTTTCATATATATCATCCTCAAGCAGAGGGGAACATTTCTTCAGCTCTTCTATAGGCAAATCTTCAATGCGTTCAAGACCGTTCTCCATTGCGCATCTTACGGTACGGGCAGCAACTCCATGAGCAGTTCTGAAAGGCATCCCCTTGAGAACAAGATATTCTGCTACATCCGTTGCATTAGCGAATCCTCCTTCACAGCTTTTTTCAAGGTTGGAAGTATTCCATCTTGCAGAAGAAATCATAGCAGTAAACACCTTAAGGTTTGCTTCAACACAGTCAAGGGCATCGAAAAGCGGTTCCTTGTCTTCCTGCATGTCACGGTCGTATGCAAGTGGAAGTCCTTTCACCATCGTGAGAAGATTCAAAAGGTCTCCGTAAACCTTTCCCGTACGGCCGCGTATAAGTTCCGCAAAATCCGGATTTTTTTTCTGAGGCATTATTGAAGAACCTGTTGACCATTTTTCACTCAAATCAATGAAAGCAAATTCTGTTGTCGACCACAGGACAATCTCTTCACACATGCGGCTGAGATGTGACTGAAGAAGCGCAAAATCAGAGGTAAACTCTATGCAGTAGTCACGGTCAGACACTGTGTCCAAAGAATTTTCAGTTACACCTTCAAAGCCCAGTATTTCTGCAACTCTTTCCCTGTTCAAAGGTAGAGTGCTTCCCTGCAGAGCACCGCTTCCCAGAGGGCTCAATGAAATTCTTTTAAGGCTGTCCTCAAGACGGCTCCAGTCACGCTTAAGCATGAAGGCCCATGCAAGAAGATGCTGTGCAAGAGTTCCGGGCTGGGCATGCTGCATGTGAGTGTAACCTGTAAGAAGTGTTTCCGTATGGTTTGATGCAATGCGTACAAGAGCGTCAACAGTTGTAAGGATTTCATTCTGAAGCAAAGGAATCACACGATTAAGATAAAGACGCTCATCAAGTGCAATCTGGTCATTGCGGCTTCGGCCTGTATGAAGTTTCTTACCGGGTTCACCGACCCGGTCTGTAAGTGTTGCCTCAACAAAAGAATGAATATCTTCTGCACTGTAATCAATATCAAGTTTTCCGGAAGACAGATCATCTTTTATGGATTCAAGCCCCGCAATAATCTGAGTTGATTCTTCCGCAGAAATGATTTTCTGTTCACCAAGCATTGTGGCATGTGCAATGGACCCCTGAATATCATCCAGTGCCATTCTCTCGTCAACATGAATCGATGTCTCAAAATCTACTGCGGCCGCATCAGGACCTTCTGCAAATCTTCCGCTCCACAAAGCCTTGTGATTGTCATCAGTTATTGCGCTGTGCTTATTGTCTGCCATAAAAATAATTCCTCTGTCTTCATTATGGGAGTCTATAAAAATTTCAATTTTCAGAGATGCCCTTATATTCAGTTTTATAATTCTTTATTTAGAATTCCCGGCATTCTTTTCCATCCAGCGCTTGATACCATTTTCAACTTCATCATCAATGTCATGTTCAATCTTGCATGCAGTTTCTTCGGCATGACCATGACTGACCCCTGTTATGACCTGCAGAAAGTTTGTCAGAAGAACATGCCGGTTATAAATCTTGTCTGCCACATCCCTGCCCTTTTCTGTAAGAACAAGAGAACCTCTGTCATCAACAGTAATGTAACCTTTCTCTTCAAGAATACTCATTGCACGACTGACACTAGGTTTAGAAACATTCAAACGCTTTGCAACATCAACGGAACGAGCAATATGATGTTCCGTATCTTCCTGCTGTAGAAGAAGAATTGCCTCCAAGTAATCTTCGCCTGATTCATGGATATCCGGTTTAGTTTCATTTACAGACATAAATTCCTCGCTGTTAATAAAGTTAGGAAATTATTTTACCATGAAAAGCGTGAGCTTTCAATATTAGTATGCCCAAGGTCAATCCAAAAAATAAATCAGGCAGGCTCAGGGAACTGCAGTTTTTAGAGATGCCCATTATTTTTCATGAACCATCATAAGGCAGGAGGAAATCCTGAAACAGAAAACTGTAATTCCAGGAATTTCTCCTATTTTAACGGAAACAAAAAATTACATGAAACTCGGACTCATGTTTATTATCTGATTATATATAGGCTTACCGCCTGGAACCCAAAATGATAGCAGGGGCGTATCATTTTGCCTCACCAGCTTATTACATGAAACTCGGACTCATGTTTATTATCTGATTATATATAGGCTTACCGCCTGGAACCATAGGAAGTACAAGCTCATCAATGTCAACCTTTGCATCAATTACCGCAGCCTTTCCGCTTTCAAATGCTTCCCTGAACACCTTTTCAAATTCCTTTGCATTTGTTGCCCTGAATCCATGAATACCGTAAGCCTTTGCAAGAGTACACCAGTCAGGACCAAAATCCAAAGTTGTCTGGCTGTATCGCTTTCCGTAGAAAAGTTTCTGCCAAAGCCTAACGTTACCAAGAGTACCGTTGTTTACAACGACAATAACAATCGGAAGATTATAATGCTGAATTGTTGCAAGCTCATTACAGTTCATGCGGAAGGAACCGTCACCTGCAATATGAACAACCCTTGATTCAGGAAGAGCAAACTGTACACCCATGGCAGCACCGGTTCCGAATCCCATTGTACCAAGACCACCTGAAGTGATAAATCTTCTAGGCCTGTTGAACGGATAATGCTGTGCTGTCCAGAGCTGATGTTCACCAACTTCAGTAGTAATGAAGGTATCATCACCTGCAATCCTGTGAATACATTCACAGAGAAACTTAGGGTTAATTGAATCCTTGGGATCATCTGCATACATCTTCGGAACATCCTTCTTCCATTCAGAAATACGGGACTTCCATTCGCGATGGTCCTTCTTTTCAATGAGAGGAAGAAGACGTTCAAGAATGGCCTTCACATCGCCAACAAGACAACCTGCTGCAGGAATATTCTTATTAATTTCTGCAGGATCAATGTCGATGTGGAATACCTGGCTGTTCTGTGCAAAACGGCTTGCATCGGAAATAACACGGTCACTGAAGCGTGCGCCCATAGCCAAAAGAAGGTCACTTTCTGTAACCGCCATGTTGCTTGCCTTTGTACCATGCATACCTACCATGCCAAGACAAAGTTCATCATCATTAGGATAAGCTGAACGGGCCATCATACTTTCTGTAACAGGAATGTCAGCCTTCTTTGCAAAATCATAGAGAGCCTTTGAAGCTTCAGAAATAATGATACCGCCGCCAGCATAAATTACAGGACGCTCAGCCTTGTTAATAAGTTCTGCAGCCTTCCTGATTTCTTCATCAGACGGAACGTTTGCAACATCATTCTTCCTGTCAGCCAAACCTGTCACAGGTTCAAATTCAACTTCATTAGCTGTAACTTCCTTAGGAATATCAATGAGAACGGGACCAGGGCGACCGCTTTTTGCAATGATAAATGCCTGACGGATTGTATCAGCCAGTTCCTCTACGCTATGAACCATGAAGTTATGCTTCGTAACGGGCATAGTAATACCTGTAATATCAATTTCCTGAAAGGAATCCTTTCCCAAAAGCGGAGTCGGAACATTACAGGTAATTGCAACGACAGGAGATGAATCCATGTAAGCTGTGGCAATACCTGTTACAAGATTTGTAGCACCAGGACCTGAAGTTGCCATGACAACACCAACCTTTCCTGTGGCACGAGCATATCCGTCCGCTGCATGAGCCGCACCCTGTTCATGGGCCGTGAGAATATGATTTATTCTGTCCGAATTCTTGTAAAGCTCGTCATAAATATTTAAGATCGCTCCGCCCGGATAACCGAAAACTGTATCCACCCCCTGTTCAATAAGACACTCTATAACGACACGTGAACCTGAAATCTTCACTTTTATACTCCTGAAACAAAAAACATGCGGGAACATCCAAGGAACCTTTGAATTATGCAGTCCGATTTCATGAAATGTTCCCTATCCTATTTTGATCCCCAAGGACTGCAATCATCAGGGAAAACAATGAATAACCAAACCTACTGAAGAATTGCACCCTTGTCGGCAGAACTTACAAGCTTTGCATAGCGTGCAAGATAACCTGTCTTGACTTTAGGTTCCGGGCAAACCCACTTTGCTTTTCTTGCGGCAAGTTCCTCATCGCTTACATCAAGATGAATCCTGTAATTATTGATGTCAAGCGTAATCTTATCGCCTTCTTCTACCAGAGCAATAGGTCCGCCTACAGCAGCTTCCGGTGAACAGTGGCCCAGAGAAGCACCGCGGGTTGCACCTGAGAAGCGTCCGTCCGTAATGAGAGCAACTTCCTTATCAAGTCCCTGGCCTGCAAGAGCTGCAGTAACTGCAAGCATTTCTCTCATTCCAGGCCCACCCTTAGGACCTTCATAGCGGATAACCACAACATCACCCGACCTGATCTTTTTATTCTGGACAGCTTCCATTGCTTCGCTTTCATCATTGAAAACACGGGCAGGTCCTGTATGAAGCATAAGTTCCTTTGCACAGGCAGACCTCTTGACAACAGTACCGTTGGGTGCAAGGTTACCGAAAAGAATTGCAATTCCGCCGTTATCAGAATAAGGATTCTCAATAGGACGAAGAATTTCCGGGTTACGGTTTCTGACTCCTGCAATGTTTTCAGCAATAGTCTTACCAGTTGCCGTAATCAGGGATGTATCAATGAGATTCTTCTTCGCAAGTTCAGCAAGAACAGCCTGAACTCCGCCTGCATCATTAAGTTCACACATGAAAGTGTGGCCTGCAGGTGCAAGGTGACAGAGATTTGGTGTACGGTTAGAAATTTCATTGACTTCATGAAGATCTATGGAAAGACCTGCTTCATGTGCAATGGCAGGAAGATGAAGCATTGTATTGGAAGAACATCCCAGAGCCATATCCGCTGCAAGAGCATTTACAAAGTTCCTGTGCGTCATCATCTGGCGCGCAGTGATTCCCTTGTTGTAAAGATTCATTACAGCCATGCCAGCATGCTTTGCAAGTGCAATGCGTTCACCAGTCACAGCAGGAATTGTACCGTTTCCAGGAAGCCCGAGTCCCAAAGTTTCTGTAAGACAGTTCATGGAATTTGCTGTGAACATACCGGAACAGGCTCCGCACCCCGGACAAGCTGAATGTTCCATTTCCTTAAGCTGTTCTTCCGTTACCTTACCAACTGCAAGACCGCCGACAGCTTCGAACATGTCAGTAAGAGAAAGATTTTTTCCGCTATAAGGATTTGAACAGTCATTACCAGGAAGATGACCAGGCATCATGGGGCCTCCTGAAACGAACACCGTAGGAAGATCAAGACGTGCAGCAGCCATAAGCATGCCAGGAACAATCTTATCACAGTTAGGAATCATAACGAGGGCATCAAACTGGTGAGCCTTTGCAACGCATTCGACGCTGTCAGCAATAAGTTCACGAGTAACCAGTGAATACTTCATACCTTCATGGCCCATTGCAATACCGTCACAGACACCGATTGCAGGGAATTCAATAGGAGTACCGCCGGCCATACGGATTCCAGCCTTCACGGCTTCTGCAATACGGTCAAGTTCAATATGACCAGGAATAATTTCATTTTTAGCGCAGCATACACCTACCAGAGGCTTTTCCAATTCTTCATCAGTGTAACCCATTGCATAAAACAAAGAACGATGAGGAGCTCGTGCAGCTCCCTTCACAGCATTGTCAGATTTTTTTGCCATATCTATTACTCCACCTTTTTTCATGTGAAAATCTCACATCATAGATTCAGAAACATGCGGTCTTCTCTAAGAATTGCTTTCCAGATATGCCGGCGAGTTTTTATCCCTGAAATTACAAGGACTAAAACATTGAGTTCTTAAATTTACCTCTAAAAATTGCAATCCTTAAAGATTCCCATGTATAATTATACAATTTATTGGAAATCATTTTATCTTTTATTAAACCATAAGTCAATAAATTCTTAATAGATATTGTAAAAACTTTAACAATATTTAAGAGGGTGAAATAAATATGTGTATACGGAAGTGAAAATCAAACAAAAAATATGACGGAACCAAGGAGAACCATCCCAAAACACAGTCCCCCTTTTGAAAACACCCTATTCTGTCTTATAAGAATTAACCAGCCCCTGAACCACAGAAGAAAGAGTAACATTTTCCTGGGACTGCCGGGCTGATTTCTTTGCGTTGGACTCCATCTGCATAAGATACTGCCTTGACGTGTCGGAACTTTCAAGAATAGCATTTGCTGATGAATGAAGCTCCATGATCTGATTCTCAAGACGGGAATTATTTTCCTTCATGAGACCTGAGCTTTCGGAAATCTGATTTGCTGCATCGGCAATAACCTTCATCATGGAATCTATCTGCCGTCCTTCCTGACTCTGGGCGCCTATTTTCATTTTTATTTCACGGATTGCCTTGTCCAGAGACTTTATTCTGTCCCCCAGCTGGTTAATGAATTCTGAAGAATTAGAAGAAGCTGCAACAATATCATTTATTGAATTCTCTATGTCCTTAAGCAAAATCTTGATGGACTTGGTCTGGGCTGCCGAAGTTTCTGAAAGTTTACGGATTTCCTCTGCGACTACTGAAAAACCTTTACCGGATTCACCGGCGTGTGCTGCCTCAATTGCAGCATACATTGCAAGAAGATTAGTCTGGGAAGAGATATGAGTGATTACAGCGTTTGCTGAATTAAGATTCTTTGCCAGTTCCTGGATTCCTGAAACTTTTACCGTAACGGAATTCTGCTTTTCCTTTCCGACCGCAGAGTCATCTACAATCTTCCTGTACTCAAGTGAAATGTTTTCAAGGGAATCATTAAGAAGAACTATGTCGCTCATAATTTTATTCACAGACTCACAGGATTTTTCAATGGCACCGGTCTGTGACTTTGCTTTGGAATCCAGTTCAACTACCGAACCAATGAATTCTTCTATAACCTGTATCGCGCTTTCCGAAAGTTCATTCTGGATTCTAGCACGGGAATAAATATCAGCAACAGACTTATCCGCCGTAGAAATAATGCCCAGATTTTCTTCGTTCTGCCTGAGAAGTTCCCCGGAATTATGGGCAAGATTTTCAACTGACTCCTTTTCAACTCTGATCATTTCCTGAAGACTTTCCATAACCCTGTTGCAGGAACCTGCAAGACAGCCTATTTCACTTTCATCAGAAACCTTTATTCTGGCAGTAAGGTCCTTTGCTCCAGTTGAAATTACGTCCATGGCTTTTGAAACCTTTCCTATTCTGTCAAAGAAGTTTCTTATGAAAACAAACACAACGGAGACTGAAACGCACAGACATACGGCACACAGCATCACCATCCTCAGAATGGAAGAGTTGATTGTACGACTCAAACTTACTGCATCAAAGTCACAGCCTACCAGCCCGACCGACTTGCCGTCAAGGACAATGGGCGCGTACACGGAAACTATTTTACCCCAGTCCTCCTGGTCCTCAATTTTTGAGCAGGTTATGATTTTTTTCTCAAGACAAACAAAAGGAAGATTGCCATAGCTTTCTATATCTTCCACAGTACCGATGGGAGAAAAATTAGATTCATCATCTTCGGTGGAACTTCCGTCAACAACATAAGCAAAATCTGTTCCGCTTACCTGCACCATTGTATATAAATATCTGCAGAAAAAAAATTTTTTAAGTGCAAAAAGCTTCTCATAAAGTTCATGGTAATAGGGGTCGCTCCTGTCCATGGTCCTGGAAAGCTCATAAAATCTTTTGGCGTCAATGGATTCCATGGCCGTTGAAACAACAAGCTTTCCCTGCTCTGCAAAAACTGTCTCACCTGTTTTCTGAATATGTCTTGCAGAAAATACAGTGAAAATAACATTTATTGAAACAATCAGTGCAGCGATAATCACTATGAACCTGAATTTAAGCGAAGAATAAAATTTCATGGGCACGGCCCCTCCTTCCTATCCGAATTCTATCACAATAATCCTGATATTAAAGCGGGGAACCAAAAATAACATAAACTTCAGAAACTCAATTCCCTAACGGAGCCAGTCCAAATTTAAATTCTACAAAATCACTATCCGAATCTTTATTTTCCCTTAAAAACGGATTACCATATCATTAATATCTACAAAAACTAAAAACGGAGATTTATTATGAAATTTAGAAAGCTGGTAAAATTTTTGACAGCACTGGCTGCCTGTTCAGTCTGTGCACAAATGACCTTTGCGCAGAGCACTAAATATACTGAACTTCTTGCAAAAGCAAAAGCTTACGAAAGCAATAAGGAATACTTCTATGCATTCGCGACTTATTATGATGCAATGAATGCAGACCCTGCTAACGCATCCGAAGCACTTGCAGGATTCAGGTCACTTAAGGAAGTCTTTGAAAACGGCAGGCCCGGAAAGGAAAAGAAATACAATCAGTTCACCCTCCACGACGGATACGAAAGTCTCATCAGGAACTGCGATAAATACTGGACCGAAAACTATGACCAGGTTTATACACTGGCTTTCACATTCACAAAGGGAAGCGTTGACTACAAGGCACGTACAGCAGAATATAATGTTGAAATAATTGTAAACTCCCGCACACAGAAATTCTATGACCTCATGAAGCCTGTCTCCACGGGACTTGAAAAAGCATGGGTTACACAATGGGAGGACATTCCAAAGAACTATCCGATCGAATCATACCGCTACAGTGCGGCTGACACTTATGCGGCCACAAAGATTGCAACCTACAACGGTACCAAGAATTTCTCAAGGGACTACAACTCCACCACAAAGAAGTATGTTCCCAACACAGAATACCGTGACTACTACGAAGCATCATGGATTGCATCAGAAGGTTGCCGCACCCATAACCGTGCCCGGGGAAACTACTATTCAGACTATAACATATACAACAGCCTGCAACCGGGCAACAAACCTCTTTACAGCGAGGATTACTACTCGAATATCGACTTCATGCTTGCCGACATAAGATACAGGGTCCTTGACCTTGACGGAAACGAAATCATTCCTCTGCAGCCCAGACACATGCTCGGAACTGGCACCAAGGAAACTATAAAGGGAGTGAACGCTGATGCCATGCAGTGCATTGACGACGGAGAATTCAGGGTTGAAGTAGTGAACCTGTACCTTCCCTACGGAAAACCTACAAACTCGGACGTAGAGAAGTCTGCGAAACGTATAGAATACAACTACGAGTATTATGAGAATTATCCGGTGTCAAGAAAATTTGTGACAAGCCTTTCAGAAATAAGCTTCACGAATCCCAGGACAAAGACTTTTGAAGTAAACACAGAACTTTCATACAGCGAAAACAGCAGCTCATTTTATGAAAGCGATACAGATTATTACGCCTACAGAAACTATGACAGTCCTGCTGAAAAAGCAGTTGCAATAGAAATTACCAAAAAGCTTGAAGAAACATACGTTCCTGTAGAAAGCAGTGATTATATATTCCTCAGGGGAGCCGTAGTTGATTACAGGGAAAGATACTATTCATCCGCAGAAAAAATCTTTGTTCCGGGACTCTATCTCTACAGGGACAGCCTCAACCAGAATAGGAGTTACTACTATGACTCTGACATAAATTCTCTTGCGCAGAAGCTCGGCACAAGCAAGGACATTATCCATACACCGGATTCCAGTGAATATGCGCTAATTGACCACTACTATCCGAATGACCTCAGTTCCTCATACCTCATTGTCCGTTCAAGGGAAAGCCTTACGGAAGAAGTTCTCAAAAAAGAAATGTCCGCACCCCGCTTCACAAACTTTGAAAAGGATTCAGACTGGACAGTCTACGGCGGACTTGAAAGCAGTTTCAGATTTTCACTGGAAGGTATGAATCTTACAACGGATAACACATACATAATGCTGAACGACGAAAAGAAAATTTCTCCTGCACAGGCAGACGGAAGGACAGTTACATTTGATATTCCGGTGGAGACATTAAGAAATTACAATCCCGGTTACAGAAAATCTTTCTGCTTCTACGTTAACGGAATGAAACACGGCTACACCTGGACCGTCACAGTATCTGACATCAACCCTGCAATGGACAGCACAACGCTGAGCCTATCAAGCAGCTCATACAACAGAAGGCTCTACATCAGAGGAAAAAATTATTTCCCGCAGAAAAGTGAACTCAAGATTCTTGTAAACGGAAAGGAAAATACCTTCGACAGATCGTCCACAACACTTACAGTCTACGGAGAGAATTTTACGGAAGCCGGTGAATACAAGGTTGAACTCTATTACCAGGGTAACCTTGCAAAATCATGGGACGTAACCGTCACTGAATAAAGCAGACTGAAAGGATACAATAAAAGTGCAGCCGAAAAGCACCTGAAATTTTACGAAAATAAACAGAAATATTTCGAATTCAAAGGTACAGCAAAGAATTCAGGGAAAAAGCAATTCCGCTTTCAGATGAGATCGGACCAAAGAAGGCAGCGCAACAGCTGGGCATAAACTATGCGACATTGATTGACAGGAGGAAAAAAGTAAAACAAAAACTGAGAAAGAAAAATCAACCGCGGAACCTAAATCTGTTAAGAAACTTCAGAAGGAAATCATTGAACTGAAGAAAGCCAATGACATACAGAAGGATTCCCTCGTTTTTTTCGCACCAGACCGGAAGAAATTAAGAAAGCAGACCTGTTTGCATATATCTTTTACCACTAGTGTCCAAGATAAGATAGGTACTTTTTAAAGTCTGTAATTTGTGATAATATTCAATAACCACTCAAAACATTATCACATAGAAAATTACAGACATGAACAAGTATAACACATTATTGGGACAATTACTATCCTTAGTTAACAGATCTGAATTCAATAAACTGGTAAATAAGACTGAATCTGATAAATATTGTAAAGGATTTACTACATGGGAACAGTTTTCAGTAATGCTCTTTGCACAGATTACAAACCAAAATG